>CAZUES010000044.1:0-31381 GCA_964619465.1 uncultured Gemmatimonas sp. | reverse complement strand
TCTTCCGAAATGTCGGGCACCACGAACAGCATCGGGTCGTCCGGCGAGAGCGTCGCCGTGCCCTTGTCCGTCAGATGGACCGAATGCCCTTTTTCATCGAGCACATAGTAGAGCACTTCGTCGATCCCGCGCATCGACTGCTGCTTGGTCGGCAGCTTCCGGTCGGCCAGGTGGCGCAGCTCGGCCTGTTGCACCATCTGCTTGACGCCCGGCTCGTTGTAGAGCTTGAGCAGCCGCTTGTTCTTGGGCATGCCCAGCTGGGCCTGAAAGAGCTTGACCGACGCATCCTGCCGGGTCTTCTCGTCGGCCAGCAGTGCTTCGCTCTCGGCCACCAGCTGATTGACCACCGCCGTCTGACGCCGGACCAGCTCGGCCACCCGGTCGTTGAACAGGCCGTACTTGTCGTCGCCGTCGTTGCCGACCGGACCCGAGATGATCAGCGGCGTACGCGCTTCGTCGATCAGGATCGAGTCGACTTCGTCGACGATCGCGTAGGCGTAATCGCGCTGGACCCGATGCTCCAGCGAAAACACCATGTTGTCGCGCAGGTAGTCGAAGCCGAACTCGTTGTTGGTGCCGTAGGTGATATCCGACAGGTACGCAGCACGGCGCCCCGGCGACTGCGGCTCGGTGTCATCGAGGCACCCGACCGTGAGCCCCAGGAAGGTGAACAGATGCCCCATCCACTGGGAGTCGCGCCGCGCCAGGTAGTTGTTGACGGTGACGAGATGCGCCCCGCGGCCCGCCAGCGCATTGAGGTAGAGCGGCAGCGTCGCGACCAGCGTCTTGCCCTCACCGGTGGCCATTTCCGCGATGGTTCCGCGATGGAGCGCCACACCGCCCATGAGCTGGACGTCGTAGGGGACCATGTCCCAGACCAGCTCGTGTCCGGTCACCATGACTTTGGTGCCGACCAATCGGCGCGCGGCCTCTCGCACCGTCGCGAAAGCTTCGGGGAGGATCTCGTCCAGCACCCCCGCGACGGCCTTTTTGTAGTCCGCTTCCCGCTGGTAAAATTCGCCTTCGAGGCGCTCCCGCTCGACCGGATCGGCGCAGGCATGCTTCGCCGCCCGGACCGATTCCACCTGCTGTCTCTGGTCCCCCGTCCTGTCGGCGAGGATCTCACGGAACCGGGCCGTCTGGCCCCGGATCTCCTCGTCGGAAAGGGCGGCGAGACGCGCTTCGTGCGCATGAACTTGAGCCACCAGCGGCACCAGCTTCTTGGCGTCCCGCTGGTTGCGAGTTCCGAATACTTTGGCAAATACCGTTTTCAACATCGTCAGTCTCGATACAAACCGTGCTGCGTGATGTACTCGGCCACCCCATCGGGGACCCAGTACCGAATCGATCGGCCGTGTCGAACCCGCTCGCGCACGGCCGTCGATGAAATGTCGATCCGCGGTACCGGAATGATCCGGTCCGCAATGCCCGCAGGCGGCAACTCCCCCGCCCGCGCAAAGACCACGATCTCTGCCATGGTCCGAATCTCCCGGGGTGACTTCCAGGCGGTAAACGACGCCGCCGCATCTCCCCCGAGTAGCAAGCTAATGGCCGCACCCGGAAAACGACGACGGAGGTCTTCCAGCGTGTCGACCGTAAAGGAGGGCCCGGGCCGCTCGATCTCGACCGGATCGACCGCGAAACCGGCCTGACCGGCGGTCGCCAACTCTACCATCCGGGCCCGATGGATTCCCGACGCCCGGTGCTGTCCGATCTTGAGCGGCTGCTCGCCGACCGGAATCCAGCGGATCTCATCCGCACCCAGCACTTCCATCGCCACCTGCGCAATGACCAGGTGGCCGGTATGGATGGGATCGAACGAACCGCCCAGTACTGCAATGCGCACTAGATCTGCCCGGTCGAGTCGGCTGCCACCGTCGCGGGACAGAGCTTCCGAGGCCCCTCCGGGTCCGGGTGAAACTGCACGATGTACTGGCAGGTTTCCTGGACATCCTCTTCGTACTTGAGCGCCCGATACGCCGCCAGAAGCCGCTCGAGCGCGTCCGGAACGACCGACGATCGCGGATACCGCGCAATCAGATCGCGCAGCATCAGCACCGCCGAATCATAGGCTTTGTACTTGAGGTAAAAGACGGCGCTCAAATAGTCTTTCTGCGCAAAGAGATCCTGCAGCGCGCGAACTCTGATTTCCGCCCGCTGCGAAGCCAGCGAATTCGGATAGCGGCTCTGGACCTCGAGGTACACGGCAAGCGCCGTCTGGCCGTAGGTCGGATCGAGTTCCGGCCGCTTCCAGAGCTGCGAATACGCATCACCGGCGCGGAGCAGCGCATCCGCGGCAAGCGAGTCGTCCGGATGCTCGTCCGCCAGCCGGCGGAACTGTCGCACCGCGTCGAGTTCGTTGCCGCGCGCCAGCTCGATCTCCCCCCGGAAGAACGCCATCCGGTTGATCCGCTGATCGGTAACCGGCATGATGCCGTTGAGCTGCGCAAACAACTGCGACGCCCGTCCCCAACGCCCCTCGTTGAAGGCCTGTTCGCCTTCCCGCCAGAGCGAATCCACCGCCTGCGGTGAGTTGGTCAGCACCGGCACCGGCGCGTCGTTGCCTTTTCCCTTGAACGGCCAGCAACCGGCAGTCACGATCACCGCCGCCGCCAGACCGAGTCGGACCAGATTCATACGTCACCATCCGTAGGGGGCGGCGAACCGGCCCCGAGACTATTCAGCTTACTCGTCGCGACCTGTCGGAGACTGTCCGATCCGGCCGGGGCCGCCAGGACGGCCTGATAGGCAACCGCCGCACCAAGCGCATCCCCCTGTAGCACCCGGGCATCGCCGAGACCGATCTGCGCCGCGAGCCCGCGGGAATCCACCGAGGTGAGCCGCACCACCAGATCGAACCACCGCTCCGCGCCGAAGCCGTCGCCCGCGATCAAGGCGTCCTGTCCGAGCAGCAGCGCGCACTCACCCAATCCGTCCTGCCCCGCCGTCCGCAACCGGGCATCACCGGTCCGGCGCAGCAGCGTCTGGTAGCTCCGCGCCGCCGCCTCGCACGCGACGGTCGATCGCTGCGCATCAGCATAGCGCAGCAGCAGCGCGTCGATCACGCGAGGCCCCGATGCCATGGCCATGACCGACGGCAGCAGGTGCAGTTCCGCGGCCGGGTCGCCGCTGGATTCGACCGGACCAAGCGCCAGCCGTCCGAGGGGCCGGCCCGGCGCCACCTGCCGAAGCGCCAGCAAGGCCTGCCCCATGACCGCGCCGCCCCCCTGCCGCTCCGCGCCGGCCGCCGCCCGCTCGAGCCCGATCGCGGCCTCGATGGTCCGGGTCGGATCGTCACGAACCAGCGCCGCGTAGGCATCGGTTGCGGCCGCAAAATCACCGGCGTTGAGCGCTGCCGACCCCGCCTTGGCCCAGACCCGGCTGCGCACCCCGCTGCGCTGAGCCGCCTGATACTCGCTCAACGCGCGGGCAAACTGCCCCTCACGGTACGCCTGATCGCCCAGCCGCTCATGGTCGGCCGCGGCCGCCGAGCAACCGCACGCCGCCGCCACGAACAACAGCCATCCGCCTCTCACGATACCAGCCGCCGTGCCATCGCAAGGTAGGCACCGATACGGGCGTTCTCGGGCCGCTGCATCAGACATCGGGCCCAGATCTCCTGCGCACCGGTCGCATCGCCGGACAGGTAATGTGCCAGGCCGAGCGCTGCCTGCGCATCGACGAACTTGGGCTGGACCGCCACGATCCGCTCCAGTTCTTCGCGGGCTTCGAGCGGACGTGCCGCCTCGAGCAGGAGCCGCGCCAGCCGATACCGCAGATCATGGAAATGCGGACCAAGCCCGACCGCGCGCTGGTACTCCCGAATCGCGTCGACCAGGGCCCCGGCTTCGGCGTAGGCATCCCCCACGGCGGCATGGAGGTTGGCCAGCCGCGACGCCACCGGGTTGGAAAAGCCGCTCGGTCCCGGCTGACCCAAGGCCGCCGCCCGCTGAAACGAAGCATCCGCCTCACCGGAGCGTCCCAGCTCCACCAGCACCACGCCACGATGCACCAAGGCATCGATGTAGCGAGGATTGACGCTCAGCGCGCGGTCGAAATCCTCCAGCGCTTTTTCCGGTTGGCCAAGCAGCGAAAGGCTCAAGCCCCGCAGATGATACACATCAGCAAAGCGACGCCCCGACTCCAGGATCTCATCGAGCAGGTGGACGGCGCCGTAGTAGTCCTGCACCGCAAACCGCTCGTTGGCCTGCTGCAGCAGATGCTCGGTGCTGACTTGCATTGGCATCCCGTTCCGTGGGTTCGATTCGGCCGATCCCGCCCCGATGACGGAGACGATGAACGAGACCGTCCGGCAGTCGCGCCGGACCTCCAAATTGAGGCCCGGCGTGAATCCGACACAAGCCTGTAAGATAGCGTGGTCGACGGATTTGCGCGGCTCGCGGAGGGCCCCGCCCGAGGCCGGGGGCAGCCCCACTGGAACCGGTGGACTAGCCGGTCAGAGCGGCCCGGAAATGGGGGATCGTGCGCTCGAGCCCCTCCCGGAGTTCGATCCGGGGCGCCCAGCCGAGATGGGCAGTTGCCAGGGCAATGTCAGGGCGGCGCTGCCTGGGGTCGTCGACCGGGAGCGGATCATGGCGCAGCGGTACCGACGAGCCGACCAGTTCCTGGACCAGCCGGGCCAGTTCCAGCATGGTGAACTCGTTAGGATTGCCGATGTTGGTCGGCTCGATCCGATCGCTCTGGAAGAGCCGGTAGATCCCGTCGACCAAGTCCGAGACATAGCAGAACGACCGGGTCTGCTGTCCGTCACCGTAGACCGTGAGCGGCTCGCCCTTCAGCGCCTGGACGATGAAGTTCGAGACCACTCGGCCGTCCCGCGCCCGCATCCGCGGACCGTAGGTGTTGAAGATCCGCACGATCCGGGTTTCGACCCCATGCTGCCGATGGTAGGCCATGGTGAGGGCTTCACTGAAGCGTTTTGCTTCATCGTAGACCGAGCGCGGCCCGACCGGATTGACGTTGCCCCAATAGCTCTCCGGCTGCGGATGAACCAGCGGATCCCCATAGACCTCTGAGGTAGAGGCAAGCAGGAAGCGAGCACCGGTCGCATGCGCCAGACGGAGCGCGTGCCGCGTGCCGAGCGAGCCGACCTCGAGCGTCGGAATCGGGTGCTCGAGGTAGTCGATCGGACTCGCCGGCGAGGCAAAGTGGAGCACGCCATCGAGCGCCCCGGTAATCGGAAGCCCGACCGAAACATCCTGTTCGAGAAACTCGAATCCGGGATGCTCGAGCAGCTGACCCAGGTTGACCGGCGACCCGGTCAGGAAGTTGTCGACCCCGACGACACGGTGCCCCTCCGCCAGAAACCGGTCGGCCAGGTGAGAGCCGAGGAACCCGGCGGCCCCGGTAATGACCACTCTCATACCGCAGCCCGACCGACGCTGGCGTAGCGGAACCCGGCTCGGCGCATCCGGGCCGGATCGAACAGGTTGCGGCCATCGATCACGAGCGGCGCAGCAAGCAACGATTTGACCCGATCGAGATCGGGGTTCCGGTAGACCAGCCACTCGGTGACGATGACCAGGGCATCGGCTCCGGTCAGCGCGTCATAGGGGTCGCGCGCATACCGAATCCGGTCGGCGAACACCTCGCGGGCCGAATCGACCGCCTTCGGATCGTGCGCAGTGACCGACCCCCCGGCTGTGAGAATACCTTCGATCAGCGGAATCGAAGGACTCTCTCGCATGTCGTCTGTCTCGGGCTTGAACGAAAGCCCCCAGATCGCCACCTGGCGACCGGAGAGGCTGCCACCGAGGGCGCCTTCGAGCTTGGCCAGCAGCACCTGCTTCTGGCGCTGATTGACCGACTCGACGGCTCGCCACAGATCGGCGTCCATTCCGATCTCATCGGCGGAGCGGATCAGGGCTTTGACGTCTTTCGGAAAACACGAGCCGCCGTACCCCGGTCCCGGGAAGAGAAAGGCAGGACCGATTCGGCGGTCCGTTCCGATCCCCTTGCGGACCATGCCGACATCGGCCCCGACCCGTTCGCAAAACAGCGCGATCTGATTCATGAACGAGATCCGTGTCGCGAGCATGGCGTTGGCGGCGTATTTGGTCACTTCGGCCGACGGAATGTCCATGAACAGGATGGGATTCCCGGTGCGTACGAAGGGCGCGTACAGCTCGCTCAGGCGTTCCCGTGCCTGATCGGAATCCACTCCGATGACGACTCGATCGGGCTTCATGAAATCGTCGATCGCCGCGCCCTCTTTGAGGAACTCCGGATTCGACGCCATGAAAAACGGCAGATCGGACTCGGCCCTGATGGCCTGTCGTACATGCTCCGCGGTGCCGACCGGGACGGTCGACTTGGTGACGACGACTTTGGGTTCATTGAGATTGCGGCCGATGACCCGCGCCACATCGAGCACATGGCGCAGATCGGCGGAGCCATCCTCACCTGGCGGCGTCCCGACCGCGATGAAGATGACTTCTCCATGACGGACCGCCTGGCTCAGATCGGTGGTGAAGGCGAGGCGTCCTTCACTCTGGTTCCGGATCACGAGGGGCTTGAGGCCCGGCTCGTAGATCGGAATCCAGTTCTCCTTGAGGCGGGCAATCTTCGCGTCGTCGACGTCCGCGCAGATGACGTCGTTACCCGTCTCCGCCAGGCACGCACCGGCAACCAGCCCGACGTATCCGGTCCCGATCACCGTCACCCGCATCGGTTACGCCGTCTTGCCTTTGCGCAGAGCGTTTCGGGTATCGACGACGCGGTGCGCTTCGCGACGAATCAGGTCGTAGTCGATCTTGGCGTGATCGGTCACGATCACCACGCAATCGGCCGCGCCCAGCACCTCCTTGGTGAGCGGCACCGACACCGCCTGATGCCCGTCTTCACTGAACGAGGGCACGTAGGGATCGTGATAGCTGACCTTGGCCCCGCTCCCTTCGAGCAGGCGGATGATATCGAGGGCCGGGCTTTCCCGGATATCCTCGATGTCCCGCTTGTAGGCCACGCCGACGATCAGGATCGAGGAGCCCTTGAATGCCTTTCCGGCGTCGTTGAGGGCTTCGTTGACTTTGCGAACCCAGAAGAGCGGCATCTCGGTGTTGAGTTCACCGGCCAGATCGATGAAGCGTGTTTTGTAGTTGAGACCACGCATCTTCCACGCGAGATAGTGGGGATCGATCGGAATGCAGTGCCCACCAAGCCCGGGGCCGGGAACGAATTTCATGAACCCGAAGGGCTTGGTCGCCGCCGCGTCGATGACCTCCCAGACGTCGACACCGAGCATGTCGCAGACGATGGCCATTTCGTTGGCCAGGCCGATGTTGACGCTCCGGAAGGTATTCTCGAGCAGCTTGACCAGTTCCGCCGCCTCGGTGGTCGACACCGGCACCAGGGTGTCGATGGCCGGCTGGTAGAGTTCCTCCACCACCCGGCGGCAGTCGTCGGTAATACCGCCGACGACCTTGGGCGTGTTGCGGGTCTGATAGACCGGATTGCCCGGGTCGACCCGTTCGGGGCTGAACGCCAGGAAAAAGTCCTGTCCCGCCTTGAGACCGGTAGCCTCGAGCGCCGGCAGCATGATCTCGCGGGTGGTGCCGGGATAGGTGGTGCTCTCGAGAATGATCGCCTGGCCGGGCCTGAGCACGGCTTTGACCGTCTCGGTGGCCGCGACGATGTAGCTGACGTCGGGGTCTTTGAATTTGGACAGCGGCGTCGGCACGCAGATCGAAATCGCGTCGCACTTGCCCAGCGCGCTGCCGTCCGTGGTCGCGGTGAAGCGACCCTTGATGGCCGCCAGGTCCGCATCGCTGATGTCCTTGACGTGCGACGTGCCGGCATTGAGGCCGTCGACGACGCGTTGGCTGACGTCGAAGCCCACGACGTGATAACCCACTTTGGCCAGCTCAACGGCCAGCGGGAGCCCGACATACCCCAATCCGACGATGCCAAACAGCGCCTCTCGGCTGCGAGCTTTTTCGACCAGCGAATCCGCCAACGACATCAGTTCATTCCTCCACGGAAACCGGTGCGCCCCCGCTCCCAAGCGAGCGAGTGGCCGCTTCCAACACCTGCACGACCCTGAGACCATCCCGCGCATCGGCGCGAGTCGCGGACTGTCCCTGGGCGACCTTCACGAAATGCGCGAGTTCCAACGCCAGGGGTTCGGCCGTCGGGATCTTGGGGATCCAGATGTCCCCCTCCCGCACCGCCAGACTTTCCCCATACGATCCGTACTCCGGCGGCCGATCGATCCCTTTGTCGTAGAGCCGAAGCTTTTCTCGCGGCGCCATATCGTCGAATACGGCCATCTGCTTCGACCCGACGACGGTCAGCTTGCGCTCTTTGTGCGGATCGAGCCACGACAGATGCGCATGCGCCACCACACCGGACCGGAACTGCATCACCATAAAGACGACGTCCTCGATGCCCCGCTGCAGGTACGAATGCCCCTGCGCCGACACCGAAACCGGCGCCTCGCCCATCAGATAGAGCGCCACCGAGATGTCATGCGGGCCGAAGCTCCACAAAGCATTCTCGTCCGGCCGTACCTGCCCCAGGTTGACCCGCTGGGAGTAGAGGTAGTACACCTCGCCAAGCGCTCCCTCGTGCAGCATCGCCTTGAGGCGGTCGATGACAGGATGGAACTCGAGCAGGTGCCCGGCCAGCGCCGGCACCCCCAACCGTTCACTCTCCGCCACGATGGCCACCGCATCCGCTCCGGACAGCGCAAACGGCTTTTCGATCAGCACCGGTTTCCCGGCGCGAATGGCCGCCAGCCCCAGCTCGGCATGGGTCCGCGCCGTCGATGCAACGACGACCGCGTCGACCCGGTCGAGCAGCTCCGGAACCGACGCCGTCACCAGGGTGTCGGGATAGGTCTTGGCGGTCCGGGCCCGAACCGTTTCGGACGTGTCACAGACCGCCGCCAACTCCACCCCGGCCATGGTGGCCAGTGCCCGGACATGGTTCCGACCCCAGGTTCCCGCCCCGATGACCCCGACTTTGAGCCGGCTCATCCGAAGAACTCCCGCACCGCCGTCACGACCCGGTCGAGCGCGGCATCGTCGAGCTCCGGGTACACCGGGAGCGAGATGACCTCGCGCATGGCCGCCTCGGTATGCGGCAAGCTACCCGCCTGGTACCCCAGGTGGGCAAAGCAGGGTTGCTGATGCAGGCCCACCGGGTAGTACACCGCACATCCAATGCCGCGCCCCTTGAGGTGCGCCAGCAACTCGTCCCTCCGCGAAACCCGGAGGGTGTACTGATGGAAGATGTGCTCATTGGCGGGGTCGATGACGGGTGTCGCAATGGCCGGATGCCCCGCAAATGCCGCCGAGTAGCGGGCCGCCCGCCCCCGACGCGCCTCACTCCAGCCGGCCAGATGGGGGAGTTTGGCCAGAAGGACGGCGGCCTGGAGGGTATCGAGGCGGCTGTTGGTACCGACTTCTTCATGATGGTACTGCTTGGCCCCGCCATGCAGCCGGAGCTTCCGGAGGCGATCGGCCAAAGCATCGTCCTGGGTCACCATCATCCCGCCGTCGCCGTACCCGCCCAGGTTCTTGCTCGGGAAGAAGGACAAGGTTCCGCACCAGCCCAGTTCGCCGGCCAGCCGCCAGGAGCCGTCCACCTGGCGTCGGGCCCCGATGGCCTGCGCACCGTCTTCGAGCACCGGCAGCCCATGCCGCGCAGCAACCGCCAGAATCCGCTCCATTGCGGCCATCTGGCCGAACAGATGGACCACCACGATGGCCCGAGTCCGCGGCGTGACGGCCGCCTCGATGGCGTCCGGATCGACACAGTAGGTGACCGGGTCGATATCGACGAAAACCGGCTTTCCACCGGCGTTGTGAATCGCCCCGGCGGTGGCAAAGAACGTGAAGCTCGGGGCGATGACCTCGTCCCCGGGCTCGAGGCCGAGACTCTTGAGCGGCAAGAGAATCGCATCAGTCCCGCTGGCGCACCCGATCCCGTGCCTGGCCGCCGAGAGCGCGGCAACCGCCCGCTCGAGTTCGCCGACTTCGCGCCCCATGATGAACTCCTGCCGCTCGATCACCGAGGCGACCGCGCGGTCGACCTCCGCTTTGATCGAGTGGTATTGCGCCTTCAGATCCAGCATTGGAACGGTCACGACGACATCCTCACGAAAACGAAACGACCGGCACCACCCGGAAGGCAGCCCGCGGTCGTGAATTTGGCAACTCGAGCGAAGCGTCCGCTCGCAACAGGGTCAGGCATCCGGACAGTAGCGTAGGCAGGGCTAGGCAGGCGCGTCAACCGGGGTCAGGCTGCCGTCCCGTTCCTGATAGGCCCTGCCACACTCCGCACAGCTGGCCCGGCTGTCAATCAGACGAAGCCGGATCCCGCACTGGCACATCCAACCGACCCGACGGGCTGGCACCCCGACCATCAGGGCATAAGCCGGTACATCGCCCCGGACCACGGCACCGGCCCCGATGAAGGCGTACTCCCCGATGGTATTGCCGCACACCACCGTGGCGTTGGCACCGATGGTGGCCCCGCGCCGGACCACGGTCCGCCGATACTCGTTCTTCCGGGACACGTGACTGCGCGGGTTGAGCACATTGGTGAAGACGCAGCTCGGCCCGCAGAACACATCGTCTTCCAGCTCGACCCCTTCATAGATCGAGACGTTGTTCTGCACTTTGACGTTGTTGCCCAGGCGGGTGCCCGGCATCACCACCACGTTCTGCCCCAAGTTACAGCGCTCGCCGATGACCGCCCCGGGCATGACATGGCTGAAGTGCCAGATCTTGGTCCCGGCGCCGATCACGGCCCCGTCGTCGACATAACTTGATTCGTGTACGAAGAAATCAGCCATGCGTACCTGCCGTATCGAGCGGGAGATAGTTGCCGGCCGCTCCGATCAGTTTGACTTCCGGTTCGAGCCGGACACCGAAGCGCTCGGCCACCGTATCGCGCGCCCGCAGAATCAGCGTCCGGACCTGGCGCGCCGTGGCTCCGCCGGTGTTGACGAAATAGTTGGCGTGCATCGGCGATATTTCCACCGCACCTTCACGCGCTCCCTTGAGCCCGGCCGCTTCGATCAGCTGCCCCGCCGTCCGCAGCGTGGCACCACTCTGCCCGGTTACCGAAACCCCATCGGGGTTCTTGAACACGCTGCCGCAGCAGGGCTGGTTGAACGGCGTGCCCTTTTGACGCCAGGCAAAGAGCTCCGCCACCTCGTCTGAGAGGACCGCAGGGTCGGTCGGGACGAGGCGCACCGTCGTCTCGAGCACCACC
The DNA here is from genome assembly GCA_964619465.1 of uncultured Gemmatimonas sp. GTDB lineage: Bacteria > Gemmatimonadota > Gemmatimonadetes > Gemmatimonadales > GWC2-71-9 > SHZU01. The sequence goes on along the minus strand of CAZUES010000044.1, from coordinate 20,143 downwards.
CATCCTTCGAGTCCACTGCGCCGGTACGCAAAGGGAACTTCCCCGGCGGCAAAGACACGCGCCGAGCCCGTGCCATCAACGGCCACGACCGTTTCGATCACATCGGACCACTGCCCGCCATGACACCCGGCGTTCATGTAGACCCCGCCACCGACGGTCCCCGGAACGCCGACCATGACGTGCAGGCCCCCGAAGCCGGCCTGCGCGGTCTTCCGTGCTGCCAGCGGAGCCGGCAGCCCGGCGCCGAAACGCCAGCGCTCCCCCTCGCCGTCGGCACGATCGATCCCTTTGCCGAGCCGAATGACCAGCGCATCCAGGCCCTCGTCGGGAAAGAGCAGGTTGGAGCCGAGCCCCACCACGAACCACGGCACGCCAAGCCGATGCGCCACGCCAAGTGCCGCTACGACGTCCTCGGGATCGGTCGGCAACACCACCGTTGCCGGCCCGCCGATCCGATAGGTCGAGTAGCGGGCCAACGGTTCATCGGTACGCACTTCGCCCCGCACCGACCGGCGAAGCGCCTCGGTGAAGCCGGCGTCGCGCGCAGCGATCACGCCTTGAGCTCCGCCGTGAAGTTCTTGGCCAGTTCGTGCCACTCCTGCAGCGCCCGCACCTCGCCGGTCCGGCTTCGCAAGGCAATGATGGCATCCGATGCCGCCGCGGCAGCCGTCATGGTCGTGGTATAGGGTACCTTGTGCTGCAACGCGGTCCGGCGGAGCACCAGGTCGTCCCGATGGGTCAGCTTACCAAGCGGGGTGTTGATCAGCAGCTGTACCTGTCCCGACACGATCAGGTCGACCGCATTGGGCCGGCCTTCGTGGACCTTGAGCGTCCGTTCGGCCGAGATACCGCGGGAGCGCAGGTAGCGCGAGGTGCCTTCCGTCGCCAGGATCCGGAATCCCATCTCGTGGAAGCGGCGGGCAATCGGCACCACCGCCGCCTTGTCGGGATCGTTGACCGTGATGAAGATGGCCCCGCCCAATGGCAGACCGCCGTCCGCGCTGACCTGCGCCTTCGCGAACGCCATGCCGAAGGAGTCCGCGATCCCCATCACCTCGCCCGTCGAGCGCATCTCGGGTCCGAGGACCAGATCGACGCCGGCAAACTTGCTGAACGGGAAGACCGCCTCCTTGACGGAGACATACGGGTGCAGGACATCGTCCGTCACACCCAGATCCTCGAGGGTCAGCCCGGTCATGACTTGCGCAGCGAGACTCGCCAGCTGCACACCCGTGGTCTTGGAGACGAAGGGGATGGTCCGCGAAGCACGCGGATTGACCTCGAGGACGTAGACCCGGCCATCCTTGATGGCGTACTGGACGTTCATCAACCCGACCACGCCGAGCTTGAGCGCGAACTGCCGGGAGTACTCGCGCATCTCTTCGACCTGGGCTTCCGTAATCAGGTACGGCGGCATCACGCAGGCGGAGTCGCCCGAATGCACCCCGGCGTCCTCGATGTGTTGCATCACGCCGCCGATGATACAGTGCTTGCCGTCGGACAGGGCGTCGACGTCCGCTTCGAAGGCGTCCTCCAGAAACTTGTCGATCAGCACCGGATGCCCGGGCGCCACCCGAATCGCCGCTCCGAAAAACTCTTCCAGCGACTGCGGGTCGTAGACAACCTGCATCGCCCGCCCGCCCAGAACGTAGGACGGCCGCAGCAGCACCGGGTAGCCGACCCGCTCCGCTTCGATCAACGCCTGATCCAGCGACAGAGCGGTTCCGTTGGGCGGCTGCTCGACGCCCAGTTCCCGCGCCAGGGCCTCGAATCGGCCGCGATCCTCCGCCGCATCGATCGCTTCCGGCGAGGTGCCAAGAATGGGAACGTTCTCCGCTTCCAACCCGCGCGCCAGCCGAAGCGGCGTCTGCCCGCCAAACTGTACCACCACGCCGAGCGGCTGCTCGAGATGGACGATCTCCAACACATCTTCCAGCGTGAGCGGCTCGAAGTACAGCGCATCCGACATATCGAAGTCGGTGGAGACCGTTTCCGGATTCGAGTTGACCATTACGGTCCGATAGCCCAGCTGGCGCAGGGCCATGACAGCGCGGACGCAGCAGTAGTCGAACTCGACCCCCTGCCCGATCCGATTCGGACCGCTGCCCAGGATGATGATGGTCTTGTCGCCGACCGCCCCCGCTTCGGTTTCCTCGTCGTAGCACGAGTAGAGGTACGGCGTGGTCGAGGGGAACTCTCCTGCGCAGGTATCGACCATCTTGTAGACCGGCCTGATTCCGAGCGCCCAGCGCCGATGCCGCATCTCGGTCTCGGACAGGCCGGCCAGGTCGCCCAGCTGACGATCGGAAAAGCCCATCCGCTTCATCCGCCGCACCAGCGCATGCGCGGCCGGATCGGATCCGCTCACCTTGGGCCACTCGGCCTCGAAGCTCTTTTCCGCCTCGACCAGCTCACGGAACTGGCTGAGGAACCAGGGATCCATCCGGGAACACTCGGCAATCGTCTCGATCGACTCGCCCGCCAGCAGAGCATGTTTGATCTGGAAGAAGCGCTCCGGGGTCGGCTTGCGCAGCCCGGCCAGAATCGACTCACGGCTCAGGTCGTCCAGTCGATCGTCGGCCAGCGTTTCACCGACGACCCAGCCCGATCGGCCGATCTCGAGCCCGCGGAACCCCTTCTGGAATGCCTCCTTGAAGGTCCGCCCGATGGCCATCACCTCGCCGACCGACTTCATCTGGGTGGTGAGCCCGGGATCCGCTGCGGGGAACTTCTCGAAGGCAAAGCGCGGAATCTTGACGACCACGTAGTCGAGCACCGGCTCGAAGCTGGCCGGCGTCGTTTTGGTGATGTCGTTCGGCAACTCGTCCAGCGTATATCCGACGGCGACCTTGGCACCGATCCGCGCAATTGGAAAGCCGGTGGCCTTCGAAGCCAGCGCCGAGCTGCGGGAGACCCGCGGGTTCATCTCGATCACCAGCTGCTCGCCGGTTTCCGGATCGACGGCGAACTGAACGTTGCAGCCGCCGGCCTCCACCCCGATTTCCCGAATGATGGCGCAGGCCGCATCGCGCATGACCTGGTACTCGCGATCCGAGAGCGTCATCGCCGGCGCCACGGTGACCGAATCGCCGGTGTGCACACCCATCGGATCGATATTCTCGATCGAGCAGATGATCACCACGTTGTCCGCTCCGTCGCGCATCACCTCGAGCTCGTATTCCTTCCAGCCGATGATGCTGCGCTCGACCAGCACCGACCCGACCGGCGACGCCTCGAGCCCCCGCTTGAGCATCACCTCGAACTCTTCGCGGTTGTAGGCGATGCCGCCGCCGGTGCCGCCCAGCGTGAACGACGGCCGCAGGATGGCCGGAAAGCCGGTCCGCTCGACCGAGGCAAGCCCCTCTTCGACGGACTGGACCGTGCTGCCTTCCGGGGTCGCCAGGCCGATCCGGCGCATCGCTCGGGCAAACTCGTCGCGGTCTTCGGCCACGCGGATGGCGCGCTCGTTGGCGCCGATCAGTTCGACACCGTACTTGGTGAGCACGCCGGAGCGATAGAGTTCCATCGCCACGTTGAGGCCGGTCTGCCCGCCCATGGTGGGCAAGAGCGCATCAGGACGCTCACGCGCGATGATCTTTTCGACCCATTCGGGCGTCACCGGTTCGATGTAGGTCCGGTCGGCCACCTCCGGATCCGTCATGATGGTGGCCGGATTCGAGTTGACCAGGATGACCCGGTACCCCTCCTCCTTGAGCGCGCGCGCCGCCTGCGTTCCGGAGTAGTCGAACTCGGCTCCCTGCCCGATCACGATGGGGCCGGAACCGATCAGGAGCACCGAAGAGATGTCAGTCCGCTTGGGCATCTACCAAGTCCTTCAAAGTCTGTTCGAAAGGGATCGTCGGCGTCCACCCGGTGTCCCGGGACAGCTTGCCGGCATCGCCGATCAGGAAACGAATGTCATTGGCCCGCGTCAGGCGCGGATCGGCCTCGGTCAGGACGCGGTAACCGACCGCCGCCATCAACCGAGCCACGATATCCGCGAGCAATATGCCCTGGCCGCTCGCCACGTTATAGGTCTCGCCGGTCCGTCCGCCTTCGACCAGGAGACGATAGGCCCGGGCCACGTCCCGGACGTCAAGCATGTCGCGTACCGGGTCCAGGTTTCCGGTGTTGATCGCCGGGGCGCCGATCCGCCGCGCCGTGCGGATCCGGAGGGCCAGGGCGGGCACCACGTACTTGTCACTCTGCCCCGGCCCGGTATGCGGAAACGGTCGCGCTACTATGACCGGCAAGCCGGTCCGCCGGGCCACCTCCCAGGCGGCAATCTCCCCGCCCAGCTTGCTCGCCGCATAGGGAGAAGTGGGCGCAGGGACCTCTGACTCGACCCACGGCCGAGGGGTGTCGCACTGACCGTATACCTCCCCGGTCGAGACGACCACCACTCGCGCCAGCGGTCGGCCATCCTCACGCGGACGACCGAACGCTTCGGCCAGCCGCGCCGTTCCCGCGGCATTGATGGTCCAGGCATAGCCCGGATCCTGCCGTGCATCGGCGCCCGACGCCAATGCGGCAAGATGGAGGACCGCATCCACCGGCAGACGGGCCAGCGCAGCCACCGACTCCGACGACACCAGATCGAAGTCGACCCACTGCACCCGAAGGCGCTCCGACTCGTCCAGTTCGCGGGAGGGCCCGCCGCCGACCCGCACCGCGCCGACCACGTGATGCCCCGCCGCCAGCAATTCGCGGATGACCCACCCGCCGACAAAGCCGTCGGCCCCCGTTACCAGCACCTTCACCGACGGGCCGCCAGACGCTCGAGGTCCGCATCGACCATCATGCGCACCAGCTCCGCAAAACTCACGGTCGGCGTCCACCCCAGTTCCGCGGTGGCCTTGGCCGGATCCGCAATCAGCATGTCGACCTCCGCAGGACGCAGATGCGCCGGATCGGTCACCACATGCTGGCGCCAGTCGAGACCGACGTGGCCGAACGCCAGTTCAACCAGATCGCGCACGCTATGGGTCACCCCGGTTCCGATGACGTAGTCATGCGGTTCGGGCTGCTGGAGCATCCGCCACATGGCTTCCACGTAGTCGCCCGCAAACCCCCAGTCGCGCTTGGCGTCGAGATTACCAAGTTTGAGTTGCTTCGCAAGGCCGAGCTTGATGCGGGCCACCCCGTCCGTGACCTTGCGGGTCACGAACTCGATGCCACGACGCGGCGACTCGTGATTGAAGAGAATGCCGCTCACTGCGTAGAGATTGTACGACTCCCGATAATTCACCGTGATCCAGTGCCCATACACCTTGGCTACGCCATAGGGCGACCGGGGATAAAACGGCGTCGTCTCACGCTGCGGCGTTTCCAGCACCTTGCCGAACATCTCGGACGAACTGGCCTGATAGAACCGCGCCTCGGGCCAACCCAGGCGAACGGCCTCGAGAATCCGGGTTACACCGAGCGCGGTGAATTCCCCGGTCAGGACCGGCTGCGAAAACGAGGTCGGGACATAGGATTGCGCCGCGAGGTTGTAGACCTCGTCCGGCTTGACCTCCCGCATTACCTCGGTCAGCGAATGCTGGTCGAGCAGATCGGCCGTCACCACCTGGATCGAATCGAGCAGGTGATCGATCCGCTCGTAACTGTGATGGCTGGTCCGCCGTACCACGCCGGTTACGTCGTACCCCTTCTCGAGCAGGAGCTCGGCCAGATAGGAGCCGTCCTGGCCGGTAACCCCGGTAATCAATGCCTTGGGCATGGCGATCTCCAACAAGTCCCGGTCGAGCGGGCTTGCCCTGAAATAGTCTGCCTCATAGATTTGAGGGCTTGGTCAACTAGTGGAGAACGAGAGTCATGGCACGGATTTGCACTGTCTGCGGTAAGGGACCAGCTACCGGCAATCATGTCAGCCACGCCAACAATCGGCGGAAGCGGCGCTGGATGCCAAACCTTCAGACCGTCCGCGTGCTGGTGGATGGTGAGCCGAAGCGCGTCAGAGTCTGCACCAGCTGCATCCGCAGCAACAAGGTGAAGCGGGCTCCCGTCAAGCGAGCCGCCGCAGCCGTCGCCTGACGCAATATCGGCCGGTACCAGGGCGCTCTGCCCGTTTGTACCGGCCTCCTCGATACCAACCGACCGAAAAAAAGGGGACCCGAAGGTCCCCTTCTTCACGTCTACGACGGGCATCAACGCCGTCACTCCGCGACCAACTCGATCCGAGCCGTGTCAGCACCATCGCCGACCCGATGACCGAGCTTGAGGATCCGGGTGTAACCGCCGGGCCGAGCTGCGAAGCGCGGACCGATTTCGGAGAAGAGACGCTTGAGAACTTCGCGGTCCTGAATCTTCCGCTCGGCAAGCCGCAAGGCATGCAGGTCGCCCCGCCGCGCCAGCGTGATGAGCCGCTCGGCGTAGGGCCGCAGTTCCTTGGCCTTGGCCACCGTGGTATCGATGGCGTCATGCCGGAACAGACTGATTGCCATATTACGGAGCAAGGCCTTGCGGTGCTCCGACGTGCGGGAGAGCTGTCTCCCCTTAGAACGATGTCTCATCGATCAACTACTCCCGTTGGCGGCGCCCATCGTCGGGGCCACCCCACTCTTGACGACCCGAAGATCGCCGTCGACTTCTTCGAAGCTCATTCCGAACTTGAGACCTTCACGGAGCAGCAGATCGCCGATTTCCGCTACGGCCTTCTCCCCGACGTTCTTGACGTCGAGCAATTCCTTCTCGGAGTACTCGACCAGATCCTTGAGGGTCCGGATGTTCGAGTTCTTGAGCGAATTGAGGGTGCGCACCGTCAGGCCGAAATCATCGATCAGTCGGCCGAGCTGAGCCGCCAGCCCGCCCACCACCGAAGCTGTCTCCGCAGCATACGCCCGAGCCGACGGCACCTTGCCGAACTCGACGAAATGCCGGAAGTGCTCCTGCGCCAGCGCCGCAGCGTAGGCAATGGCGTCTTCGGGCGAGATGGTGCCGTCGGTTTCAACCATCACGGCCAGGCGATCGTAGTCGGTCCGCTGACCGACCCGGGTTTCGCTGACTGTAAAGTTGGCCCGGCGAACCGGATTGTAGATCGCGTCGATCCGCACCAAGTCGACCGGCAATGACCGATCGGACGGATGCAACTCGGACTCGACGTAACCACGCCCCTTGTTCACATAGAGGTCGCAGCTGATTTCCCGGTCGTCCTGGATGGTAAAGAGCAGGTGATCGGGATTGAGGATCCGAGTGTTGGCGTTCGGCTGGATATCCCGAGCGTACACCGGTCCCTTGCCTTCGCGACGGATCCTGAGGATCGCCTCGTCGGTGTCCTCGTCGAGCACCAGCGTGAGCGCCTTGAGACGCTGCACGATCTGATGCACATCTTCCAGAACCCCTTGAATCGTCTGGTGCTCATGCACCACGCCCTCGAGGCGGAAGGCCCAGACGGCCGATCCGCGCAGCGACGAGAGCAGCATACGCCGCAAGGCGTTGCCCAGCGTATGACCGAAACCCCGCTCCAACGGTTGGAGTCGGAACTCGGCAACATTCGGGTTGTCCTCCCGGCGGGTCATTTCGACCACGTTGGGCGGAACCAAACCGATCAAATCAATCGACATATACCTAACCCCTTACCTTCGAGGAGCGACGCAACCGGACAGCGTGTGCTTAGACCCGGCGCTTCTTCGGCGGACGGCAGCCGTTGTGCGGAATCGGCGTCACGTCCTTGATCGACACGACCCGAAGGCCCGCCGACGCCAACGCCTGGACCGCAGACTCCCGCCCGCTCCCGGGCCCCTGCACCAGCACATGGACCCGCCGCACACCCAGGTTCATAGCATCGCGGCCCACCGCCTCGGCGGCAACGGTTGCGGCAAACGGGGTGGACTTCTTCGAGCCCTTGAAGCCGGCCTTACCAGCCGTTCCCCACGCCACGGTGTTACCGCGCGAATCGGTGATCGTAATGATGGTGTTGTTGAAGGTGGCGGAGACGTGGGCAACACCCTCGGCCTCGACCACCTTCTTGCCACGCTTGCCGCCCTTGGCGGCAGGCGCGACCTGCTTCTCGGCTACCTTTTCGGCAGCGGGCGCCTCGGCCTCGGCCGCCGGCGTCGGAGTCTCGGGAGCTGTCATGGCTTACTTCTTCGTCGCCTTCTTCTTACCTGCAATGGCCCGACGCGGTCCCTTTTTGGTCCGCGCATTGGTATGCGTCCGCTGGCCGCGTAACGGCAGGCCTCGCCGATGGCGAGTACCCCGGTAGCTGCCTACGTCCATCAGACGCTTGATGTTCATGGCGATCTCGGTCCGAAGCGAACCTTCCACCCGCACCGAACGCTCGATCATTTGACGAAGCCGGGCCACCTCGGCGTCCGAGAGATCACGGACACGCGTGTCCGGATTGACTCCCGTTTCACCGATCAGTCGCTGACTGGTCGGAAGCCCGATTCCAAAAATGTAGGTCAGCGCCGTTTCCACCCGCTTGTCTCGCGGCAGGTCAACGCCAGCAATACGTGCCATGATTATCCCTGCCGCTGCTTGTGCTTGGGGTTCCGCTTGCAGATGATCCGGATCACGCCCCGGCGGCGAACCACCTTGCAGTGTTCGCAGATCGGCTTGACACTCGAACGTACCTTCATCGTCCCCCTCAAAACGCCGGTTTCTGGGTAGCTTGTAAAGCTATCCCAGGGCATAAGTTATCGCAAGGTTCAGGGAAACGTTACAGAACCGGGGCCAGTGGGGCGATCCAGACCTCGGTGACTCGCCAGGTATTTTCCTCCAGCCGGGCGCTGATCAGGATCCGATGGATCTGGATTTCCGCGGTGCCGTGGACCCGGAAACGGCGCCGGAGTTCGAGATAGCCATGTCCCTGCTCCACCACGGCCGCCCCCACCCCGACGATTTCCACATCCTCGGTCCGGCGACCCAACCCCTGCAACGCCGCCGAGGCCACCGCGCCACGCACCAGGCCCCCGGCCGACCGATCGGGGAGCTTGAGCCGGACGGCGCGCCGATCGTCGATCAGCTGATCGAAATCCCGGCGTTCGAAGGCCGTTCTGGCCGCCTCCATCAGGAAGCCCAGATCTGAGGGCTGATGGCCCAGATCCAAGGGCTGACCGGCACCAACACCGAACAGACCGAGCCACAGGGCGACCAGCATGGTCATTTCAGCTCCCCTGCCAGCTTTGCCCAGGCCTGGGCCGGATCGGCCGCCCGAAGCACCGGCCTCCCGACCACCAAATGTGTGCTGCCAGCCTGGGCCGCCTCGCCGACCGTTGCCACACGCGCCTGATCGTCCCGCGGATCCGTGGCACTCCGGATACCGGGCGTGACCAGAATGGCACCCGAGCCGAAAACCCGAGCGGCGTGCGACACCTCCGCCGGCGACGAGACCACCCCATCGATCCCGGCCCCTTTGGCAGCTGCGACGAGTCGGCCCACCTCGTTCTCGACTGCCACCGGCCGCCCGACCACGGCCCCGAACGAGGCCTGGTCGTGTGAGGTCAGCACCGTGACGCCAACCACCGCCAAACCCTCACCGGCCTCGTCCTTGGCGGCCGCCATCATGGCCTCGCCGCCCAGGGTGTGTACCGTCACCATGTCCACCCCAAGCCCCCGGGCCTGCCGCACGGCCCCACGAACCGTGTTCGGGATGTCGTGCCACTTGAGATCGAGAAAGACGCGATGGCCGCGCTGTTTGACCGCGCGGACCAGCGCCGGCCCCTCGCCGGTAAAGAGGACCGACCCGATCTTGACCCAGGCGGACTGGGGCAAACGTTCGAGCAATGCGAGCGCCGCCGCACCATCGTCCAGGTCGAGCGCCAGAATCAGTTCAGCCATGCGGCACAGTGTAGCAGGTTACGCGGCACGACGGTGCCGACTCCAGGCGTGAGCGAGGCGTTCGGGCAGGCGCGGATCGGCCAAGGCTGCCGTGCCCACACCAACCAGATTTGCCCCCGAGGCAAGATACTGCTGGACGTGCTCGATGGTCCGCACCCCGCCCAGACCGATGATCGGCGTGTCGGGCAAGCGTCGGCGGACTCGGCTCACTGCGAGCAGGCCCACCGGCAAGAGCGCCGGGCCGCTGACCCCGCCGTTGCCGTTACCGAGGCGCGGATGACCGTCCTCATAGACCAGGCCCGGCATGGTGTTGACCACGGTGATCCCGTCCGCCCCGGCCGCGACCGCCGCCGCCGCCATCCCGGGGATATCCGGAAGCGCGGGCGACAGCTTCGCAAGCAACGGGCGGCGGGTAACGGCCCGACACCTCGCCACGATCCGCCCGACCGACTCGGGGTCGGCGCCGAACTCGATTCCGCCGGCCGAGGTGTTGGGACAGGACAGATTGAGTTCGTAACCCGCCATGCCGCCGATCGGATCCAACCCGGCGACGACCTGGGCGTACTCCTCCTCGACGAACCCGACGACATTGACGAAAAATCGGGCTCGCCGGAGGTTCCCGACCAGCCACGGCAGCTCCGCATCGGCCACCTGCGCCAGGCCGGGATTGGCCAGCCCGATCGAATTGATCATCCCGCCGGGAAACTCCCCGACCCGAGGCGATCGATTGCCGGGGCGAGCCGCGAGAGACACCGCCTTGGAGACGATCCCGCCCAGCGTCTCCAGGTCGATGGTCCGAGCCAGTTCTCGCCCGAACCCTGCCGTGCCGGCCGCTAGAATGATCGGGTTCTGAAAGGTGGTTCCGAGAAGCGTGATCGGCTCGGCCGCCTGAGAGGTCATCACTCCCGCGCACCCGAGGAGCCGACGGCAGCCGACCCGACCCGCCGCTGATACTCGAGGAGATACGCCACCACCGCATCGGCCACCGACTGCGCCAGATTGCGCTGCCCGGTCCGCTGCGTCATCAGTCGCGCATCCTCGCGATTGGTGCTGAACCCGAGTTCGACCAGCACCGCCGGGCGACGGGCCGTCGTGAGCACCGCCAGCCCCGCCTGCTTGACGCCGCGATTCGGACCGCTGTGCACCTCGGCCAGATGCGACTGCATCAGTTCGGCCAGCCGTCCCGACTCTCGCAGATGTTCGTTGAGCTGCAGGTCTTTCAGAATGAAGTCGAGGCCGCCGGCCGACGCACGGTCGCTGGACTCGAACCGGACAGCCTCGTTTTCCATCCGCGCCACCCGTGCAGCGTCTTCCGTTTTGGCGTCGGCCAGGAAGAAGGTTTCGAAGCCGCGGGCGTTCTGGTATCCGGGACGGCGCGGCAGCGAATTGACGTGCAGGCTGACGAACAGGCTGCATTGATCGGAACAATAGGAACCCCGATGCCGCAGATCGATCAGCGTGTCCTTGGTTCGAGTCATCACGACGCCGACGCCCCGTTTCTTCAGCTCATCCCGCAGCAGCAAGCCGATCTGGAGCACGACGTCTTTTTCCTTGAGTCCGGACGGAAAGAAGATGCCGGGATTACCCGGGTCCACACCACCGTGGCCCGGATCGATGGCCACCACCTGGCCGCGCAGCAAGCCGTTCGGCAAGTAGCGAGCGTCCCGGTTCGCCGCAGTCGACGGATTGGCTGCCGGAGTCGCCGTCGGGCGCGCAGGGGCGCTACGCTGCGCCACCACCGGCGCCGCCGCCAAGTCTTCGAGGCGGGCCGCTCCGGCCGAGTAGCGGTAACGTGTCTTGAGTTCGGCTGGCAGGACATGCGTCACGAAGTGAATCGGCAGGAACAGAGTATCGCGCCGCACTGTCGCGGTTCCGACCAGCGGTTTGACGGCGGGACCGACCGTGTAGTACGGTGCGCCGATCAGCAGACGGAACGTCTGGCGGGCCACCTCGACTTCGGCCCACGCTCCGGAAACGCGCACCTGGCCGTCGAGCCAGGCAATCAATCCCGTCGCGGCAACGACCGGCCCTGCCGCAGGATCGGACCGCACCGCGAGCTTGACCTCGCCCCGCGCCGTGGCCACGGTCAATGCCATGGGCGCCGCAGGCACTGCGGCAAACCCGGAGGCCGCCAACCAGATCAGCGCCCCGAGAGTCATTCCCGCCCCTTGAAGCCGCGCGCCATTTCCCGATCGGCGATGCGGCGCTTCAGGTCTTCGCGACGGTCGTGCACCTTCTTCCCCTTCCCCAACGCCAGCGCCACCTTGGCACGGCCTCCCTTGAAGTACAGCTCGAGCGGAACCAGAGTGCAGCCTTTCTGTTCGGTGGCACCGATCAACCGCTCGATCTCACTGCGATGCATCAGCAGCTTCCGGGTGCGCACCGGGACATGGTTGTACCGGTTGCCCTGCTCGTACGGAGTGATGTGCATCCCTTCCAGCCACACCTCGCCGTTCCGGACGACCCCGAAGGCCTCCTTGATCGAAGCCTTTCCCTGCCTGAGGCTTTTCACCTCGGTCCCGGACAATACGATGCCTGCCTCATGCGTTTCCAGGATGTGGTAGTCATAGGTGGCCCGCGGATTCCGTGCCACCGAAATCCGCTCGTCTGCCTGCTTCGCCGCTGTGGCACCCTTGGCCATAAACCACGCTCCTGTCGGAAGATAGGAAGGGTGTCAGGCAGGTGCAACGCACGACTTGCCTTAACTGCTTGGCTCCTCTAGGTTTGCGTTCCGCGCCGAAGTGGTGGAATTGGTAGACGCGCTGCGTTCAGGGCGCAGTGGGTGCAAACCCGTGGGGGTTCGAGTCCCCCCTTCGGCATGGCAGTCAAAATCAGAGTGGGCCATGCCCAATTCGTTCGACCGATGCGCCAGGGAACCTCGAGTTCCCTGGCGCATCTGCTTGAGATTCCCTTCCCTACTCGGCCGAGGCCGGGACCGCGCCCTGACGCTCCGCCGGATCGACCGGGGTGGCAGCCGGCACCGCCGCCTGGAAGGCGGCGTAGACCTCCGGCCGCCACCAGTGCCGGCTCTCCTCCATGATCCCGAGTGCGCGATCGAGTTCCATGGCGGCGCGGTAGCTGCGCGTGGTGGTCAGCGCATCCCAGACGTCCACGACGCAGATGATCTGCGCACTGAGCGGGATCCGATCGCCGGCCAGCCGATCGGGATAGCCGGTGCCGTCGAGTTTCTCATGATGCGAGCGGATCACCGGTTTGAGATCCCAGGGGAACTCGACTTCTACCAGGAGTTCTTCGCCCCACTCGGGATGGCGCTTGATCACGGCAAATTCGTCGTCGGTGAGGCGCCCGGGCTTACTCAAAATTTCATGGGGCACTCTGACCTTGCCCAGGTCGTGCAAATAGGCTCCAAGCTGGACGGTTCGCGCAGCCATCTCATCCACACCTAGCGCTTCCGCCACCAGCGTCCCGAACCGGGCCACACGCTCGCAATGGCCGAAGGTGTAGCTGTCGGCCGATTCGATCGAGCGTCCCCAGTCCCGTACCACGTCCAGGTAGGTGCCTTCGAGCGTCCGCACCTTCTGAGCGATGTCGACCAGTTCGCGTCGCGCATCGAGCCGGGTGAAGAGCCGATGGGCGCGGGTCAGTCCGCGCAACGCCTCCTGGTTGCGGCCGAGGTCGTGGTAAAGCAGCGAGAGTTCCCGGACGGCCGCGGCTTCGGCCAACGAGGATCCGGTCCGTTCGCTCAGACTGACCGCGTCGAGCAGCCGTGCTTCGGCAAGCTGACGCTGGCCCATCAGACGATAGGCCGTCCCGACCACCCGGTACGCATCGGCCTTGTCGAGTTCCGAGCCGAGGCCTGTGAAGATCTGAAGCGCTGCGTTGGCCTCTCCCAGCGCGCGTTCGCCCTCCCCTCGAGCGATCTGGACCTCGGCCGCATTGAGTTGGACCGATGCCCCGAGCCGCACGTCGCCGATCCGCTCGGCGATGCTGCGCGCCTGTCGGTAGTAGTCGTCCGCCCGATCCAGGTCGCCGTGATCGGCGGTGACGATTCCCAGGTTGTGGTAGGCAATGGCGCAGCTCGGATCGTCGCCGGCCGCGATGAACTCGTCGAGCGAGCGGCGATAGTGGTCGGTGGCGGCGACCCAGTCGCCTTTGACGTTGGCAATGATGCCGCGGTTTTGGGCCACCCGACCAGCCAGGAGACGATCCTCTGCGCCGAGCAGGGCGGCCTCGCCATAGAGCCCCTCGGCAATCTCGAGGTCACCCCGCTCGAGCGCAAAGCCGGCCAGCACGTTGAGCGCCTCGGCCGCGCGCACCGGATCGTTGGCCCGGTCCGCCACCGCGTGGCTGGTGCGCGCCAGGCTTTGGGCTTCCTCGGGCTGGTTGGCAAAGTGGGCCAGCACCGCCAGACGCCGCAACGCAATGGCGTGGGACGCCGCGTCGCCGGACGGCTCGGCCATTTCGATGGCGTGCCGATAGAACGCGATCGATCCGGCAATATCGCCGGCGCGTTCACGCTCGATCGCATCACCGAGCAGTTGCCCGGCCGATCGAGGAGGATGAAGAGGAGCGGGAGTTGGCGCGGAACAAGACATGGCGCGCCGGTGTACAGCAATGGCGGGGCCAGACCCCGCCATTTATCGCATACCGGTTACGCGAGTTCGGACAACCGGCGGCTTACTTCGGCAACTTCGTGACGAGCGCCAAGTCGGTCGAACAGGGCCACCGCCTCCTCCAGGGCCTGATAGGCCTCGTCGACTCGGCCCTGTCCCGCGCGGAAATAGCCGAGTTCACGCCAGGCCTCCGCCTCGGTGAGCGGGATCTCCGCATCGATCGCGAGATTGATCGCAGCGGTAAGATGGACGAGGGCCCGCTCCGGATTGCCGGTATGAGCGTAGATCGCCCCGAGCACCCGACGACAGTCGGCCTCTTCGACCACCGAACCCAACCCGACGAAGATGGCCCGGGCGGCTTCGACGTCGTGCTCCGCATGCGTATAGGCCTGGCGTGCGACCAGGATCTCACCGCGGTTGAGCAGGCAGAGCCCCTCCAGACGGCTGTCGTGCAGCAAGCGCGCCAGGGCCATTGCCTCCGAGAAGTACTGTTCCGCTCTGGCATACTCGCGGTGATCCGCGCTCATCATGCCCAGGTTGTGGCAGGTCATCGCCTCGCCCCGCCAATCACCCAGCCGGCGATAGATCTCGAGCGCGCGCCGATAGTGCGACTCGGCCAGGCCCCAATCGCCCTGGACGTTGGCGACGATGCCGAGGTTCTGCTCGATCTTGGCGCGCAGGTCCTCCCGATGCGCAGCGAGCGTCAGCGCCTCATCGAACAGTTTGCGCGCGTCGTCCAGGTCGCCCCGGTCGAGACTCAAGCCCGCGAGGACATTGAGCGTCTGCGCTTCGGTGGCGCGGTCCGGCGCCGATCGCGCCGCCGCCAGGCTCTGCAGCCCGGCCTGCCTGGCCACTTCGGGCTGCCCCTGATGATGCTTGATGACGGCGAAGCGGCTCAGTGCTTCCGCCTCCAGTTCCGCCACCGCCGCCGATCGAGCCCACTCGGCGGCCGTCAGGTAGCCGCGCTCCGCCTCCGTTGTCCTGCCACCGCGTTCGTCCTCGGCTGCGCGATCGAAACACCACCTCGCTCGCGCCGCCGGAGCGGCAGGAAGCCGCTCCGATTCGTCTGATTTGAAGGGTGACATTCGGCTGATCGCCGTTTACCAGGCGATGGCGTACCGCGAGAAGTGGTCGATCTCGGCCGAGACCTTGTTGGCCGCCTGATTGTCGACCGAGGTCGGCGCTTCGAGCTGCTGCAGCGCCTCATTGACGTACAGGACACGGACCGGCTTCGAGTTCTGAACCGCGAGGAGGCAGTTCGAATAGCCCATCGTCAGCGTGGCCGACTGCGCGAACTGGAGCCCGTGCGGCGTAAACCGCACCGAGTTGACCGTGTCGGCAACCTGCTGCATCGTAATCGTCTTGGCCTGCGACAGCGCGCCGGCCGGAATCGTCAGCGTGTACTGGCCGACGGAGATGGTGCCACCCTGCGGACCAATCGTCTTGGTCGTCGACGTGCTCTGCAGCGGCGTGCAGGCGACCAGGCCGTTGAGCAGGTTGTTGACGGTATTGAGCGTGTTGTTGACGGTGTTGCCGAGTGTGTT
Source organism: uncultured Gemmatimonas sp. (assembly GCA_964619465.1). Classification (GTDB taxonomy): domain Bacteria; phylum Gemmatimonadota; class Gemmatimonadetes; order Gemmatimonadales; family GWC2-71-9; genus SHZU01. The sequence continues at coordinate 4,242 of CAZUES010000044.1, read as the reverse complement.
GCCGAGACCGTTCAGGACCTTGCCAAGGCCGAGCAGCTGATTCGGGGTGGACTCGACAACCGGTTCCGGCGCGAACATGTCGTTGGAACAACCGACCGACGCCGCCGTAGCCAAGGCGAGCAAGGTCGAGCGAAGAGAGCGAAGAGAAACAAACATCGGGGTACGCCTCGGATTATAGGTTATCGACTTGCGACGGTACCGCGAGCCTGGTCGTTGCTCGCCACGACTGCGTCTGGTTCGACCCGATCATTGTGATCGGACGCAGGGGTCGCGTTGCCCCTTCGAAAGGCAAAGGCGGTGCCAGGTCGACCGGGCTTCGCCCAGCCAAACTGCCGGGATAAGTGCAAAGAACGGCACGCTGATCTGCCCGCCCCCGGGAGCGAACCGGGCTCGACCGAACGAGGTCACTCCCGGGTGTCCAGAATGTCGACACCCGGGTGTCAAAAACTTGAATCGGCAGTGCAGGGATGATCCGAGGGCAAGGCTCGACAGTGTCGGGAATTTGCAGCAGCGGCTACTGTGGATCTGCGGCGATCAGGTCCGGATCGCGACCGAGGATCGGCCACGAGCTTGGGGGGGTCAATAGCGAGGCAGGGCTGGATCGATCTCGATGGACCAGGCGTCGACACCGCCCTCGAGACTTCTGGCCTCGAATCCCGCACCTTCGAGCAGCGCCTGCGCCGCCAGTGAACGCTGGCCACGGTGGCATACCGTCACATAGAGCCGGCGCGGATCGAGATCCGGGAGACGCTCCGCCAGCCCGGCCAGCGGGATCAACCGGGATCCCGGGATCGTACCGATCTCTGTTTCCCACGGCTCCCGAACGTCGATCAGCTCGAGCGGGACGCCGGATTCGATCCACGCCGCCAACTCGCTGGCGGGCAATTCAGCGCGACCGGCCTGACGGTCGGCCACTCCGCAGAAGGCCTCGTAGTCGATCAGCTCCGTCACAGTGGGTTGATCGCCGCACACCGCGCATGACCGGTCCCGCCGCACCGCCACTTCGCGGGTCCGCGCCCCGAGACCATCGTAGAGCAGGAGACGCCCGACCAGCGGCTCCCCGATCCCGAGAATCAGCTTGAGAACCTCGGTCGCCTGCAGCGTCCCTACCACCCCCGGGAGCACGCCCAAGACCCCTGCCTCGGCGCAATTCGGCACCAGCTGGGCCGGAGGCGGCTCGGCAAAGAGGCATCGGTAGCAGGGGCCGCCGGCGCTGCCGAAGACGGAGACCTGCCCGTCGAAGCGGAGAATGCTCCCGTAGACGAACGGCTTGCCGGCCAGGATACAGGCATCGTTGACCAGATAGCGGGTCGGGAAGTTGTCACTCCCGTCGAGCACGATGTCGTAGCCGGCGATGATCCCGGTGGCGTTGGTCGACGAGAGCCGCACCGGGTGCAGTTCGAGCCGGGTCGAGGGATTGAGGTCGGTGAGGCGATCCGCAGCCGACTCGAGCTTGGAACGGCCGATTCCGCCGGTACCGTGGAGGATCTGACGCTGCAGGTTGGTGAGGTCGACCCGATCGGAGTCCACCAGCCCCAACGTCCCGACACCCGCGGCCGCCAGGTACAGCGCCGCCGGCGAGCCCAGGCCGCCTGCCCCGACGATGAGTACCCGCGCCGTCCGGAGTTTCTCCTGACCGGCAACACCAACGCCCGGCAAGGTCAGGTGCCGGGCGTAACGGATCAGTTCTGCTGCAGGATTCGACATGGACGAACCCGATACCACGGGGTCGGGGCGTTACGAGGTTCCGGCACTCGACGTGAGGGAGACAAATTCCGGAGCCGGGTCTTCGCGAAGGAGGTCGGCCAGGGTGACACTACCCAGGAAGTCATCGATCCGGACCTGAAGCGCCTGCCAGATCGGCCTGATCGAACACCCGCTGGTCGGCGAACACCGTTCCGGGTCGACCGGGTGGGTCTCGCAGTTCATTTCGAAGGTCTGGTGCTCGGAAGCCGCCATCACATCGCGCACCGTAATGGTCTGAGCCTCGCGGGCCAGGAAGTATCCGCCGCGGGCGCCCCGAACACTCTCGACGATCCCGGCTCGCCGGAGCCGAAGCAGGATCTGCTCGACGTAATCGGCCGGCAATCGTTCCATTTCCGCCAGTTCACGGGCCGCCACCGGCGTACTGCCCCGGCCACCTCGCTTGGCCAGATGGATCGAGATGATCAGGCTGTATTCGGTCCACGTCGTAATCCGCATAGTCTCAATCTAGCCCCGTCCCGAATGGAGGGCCAACCCGCTACTCCAGGCGGATGACCATGGCCTCGACCAGGGGGCGAGGGCCTTCGAGTTCCGACTGGTACACCTCGTGGCCGGGAGCCGTCACCGTAATCCGAATCGATTGCGACCGCCCGATACCGCAGAGGTAGAAGGCGTGCTCGTCTCCCATGGTAATCTCGCGCAGTGTGGTGCCATCCCGCACCGAGATCCGCGAAACGACACGCCCCGCGTTGTAACTCTGTGCCCGGCGAAAGGAAATGACGCCGTCGGTTCTTAGCGCGACGACGGCATGGGTCACCGGGGCTCCGGATTCCTGATCCAGCAGCGCGGCACTCAGGATACCGAGTCCGGAACGGCCCACGTCGCCGGGGCAGAGTCTGGCCTGAATCGTTGCAGCCGAGGGCAGCGCGGCGTCCCGCGCCTCGGCACGGCCGCGCACCAGTTGGACCGAGTCCTCGATCCCGGCCTGCCCGATAGCCGCGAAGCGCGGGTGCGAAAAGGTCAGCCGATAGTTTCCCTGCCCCGTGGTCACCAGACGATAACGCCCCTCGGCATCGGTAGTGTCGACCATCGTCCCTCCCATGGTCACAATGACCCCGGAGAGCGGTTGATTGGTCAGCGAGTCGAAAACCACGCCCGCCACGGCCGTTTCCGCCCGATCAGCCTCCGAACGGACCGAACGGGCTTCGCCTCCAACGTCCTGATACGCAACCACCCGATGGACAAGCCCGCGGTGCTGCATCTGCCGAGTCAGAAACGGGGTTCGAATATTCCAGTGACTCACATACCAGGCACCACTGGGCAGCCGAGTGAACTCGATTCGTCCGCCAACCTTGCCTGGCAGGAGCGCTTCGCTGGGCAACTCGACATTGGCGTAACCGAAGTCGATGGACTTGAGCTCGAGGGTGGTGCTGTCGAGGCGCAGTACGCCCTGGATGTCGGGCAACGAGCGGCGCCGATGCGGTGAAAACGCCAGCCCGACCTGCCCCGCGCTGTCGGGCGCGACGGCCCGGAAGCAGTGATCTTCGAGGAACTCGTCCGACAACAGCAGCTCCGCATCCGGTCCGAAGTACCATGCATGCGCACCTTGCTGTTGGACCCAGCCGTTCTGATGCAGGTCCGCCGGGTTGGCCGCCGCAAAGGGCCGCTGGTTTCGAGTCAGCCGCGCATCCCGGCTTTCCCGCTCGATCCGGCCGTGCAGCGACAGCCGGCGTTCATAGGTTTGCACGTCGAGCAGCAACGGCGCATCGATCCGGGTAATCGCCGCGCCGTGCAGCGCCTTCCGGGCCTCGTCCCAGAGCCGGGCCGTGATCCCCGCCCCGGCCGATTCCAGATCGCAGACGGCCGTGCGATTGGCCGCAACCACGAGTTCCCGGATCTCGAACGGAGCCGCCTCCAGCCGGAAAGCGACGTCGCGGCTCTGCCCGGCATCGAGCAGCAGCGGCACCGACGTTTCGCCGCGGTAGCCGATGGCATCGGCCCGCACCACGAAGCGGCCCGCCGACGGGGCCTGCAGGGACGCCCTGCCGCGCTCGTCGGCCAGCACCCGGAAGACCAGCGCGCCGTCGACCGTGCGCAGCGTGACCAGCGCACCTGGCAGCGGTGCGTCGGCATCGGCTCGCACGACGCGAACCGAAACCGTCTGCGCGGCAGACCCCATCGGCATTCCGCCAACGATTCCGGCAACCAGTGCAAGCCACCATCGAGTACGCATGATACCCCTCACGGGAGAGCGGTTTTCAGATCGGATCCAAGCACCATCACATGGACTCGGCCGCGACCTCCGGCAACATCGCGGACCCGGCGCGGCAGCCCGGGAAGTGAATCGGTAATCCGGATCGGAACCTCGCGATCCAGTCCACAGACATAGAACGGCCGCCCGGGGCGAGTGGTCACCTGTACGACGGCAATATCATCTCGATGGGCGACCCGGGATGAAACCGAATTGGCCACATATCCAACCCCGGCCTGAGGTCGCGCGACGCTCCGAGGCACCTCGATCTGAAAGCTGATGTCCTG
>CAZUES010000043.1:27177-32285 GCA_964619465.1 uncultured Gemmatimonas sp. | reverse complement strand
GGACCGCCGGCATGGCGCATCGCGGCGACCGCGGCGGCCTGATCGACCAGGGCCATCAGGTCGCCACCGAAGAGATCACCGAGCACGTTCTGCATGTGCGGCATCACGAAGGTGGTGATTTCGCCGCGGGAGAACGACATCGGACGGGAATCGAGTGTCATAGGCTCAAGATAAGGCAGGACGGGCAGCGCCGGTCGGCTCAGTAATCGACCGGGCGGAGATAAAACTCTCCGATGGCCGTCGGGCTCAGCATCGCGACGGTGGGCAACTTGCGCTTCCAATGGGTCGAGTCCAGCCGGTGGCGGACCAGTGCAATCTCCGCAGCCGAAAAGCCGAGGGACTCGATGGCCTCCGGCGGGTACCCCGACAGAGTCCAGTGCAGGATCAGATCGGCCTTGGCGTAACTGATTCCGAAATCACCTTCGTCGGTCTGTCCGGCAACCAGATCCGCGGTCGGCGGTTTGTCGACGATTTCGAGCGGCACGCCGAGGTGCCGCGCCAAGGCCCAGACCTGGGTTTTGAAGAGGTCACCGATCGGGTTGACCGGAGGCGAGTCGTCGGCGTGCCAGGTGAAGTAGCCGAAGAGGCGCTCGGTCTTATTGCCGGTTCCGAGCGGTATCCCGCCCAACGACGCGGCCAGATCGAACAGCGTGATCATCCGCATCCGCGCCATGACATTACCGAGGCGCCCGGGTGTAGCCGGATCGAGCTCACCGACCAGACCATCCACGGCCTGGCTGATGTCCACGGTTCGCGACGTCAGGCCCAGGGCATCGATAACCAGCTGCGCATCGATCAAACTGGCCTGGCTCGATGTCCGATACGGCATCCGCACCGCCGTCACGTTGGCAGGTCCGAAGGCACGCGCCGCCAGGTACGCCACGACCGCGCTGTCGACGCCACCGGAGAGTCCGAGCACCACTCGTTCAAACCCGCGGCGCCGGGTCACCTCGTCCTTGAGGAACTCGACCAGCCAACGCTCGGTCAGCACGGGGTCGATTTCGAGCGGCGCCTGCCCGGCTGGCGGCGGGACCACGCCGGACCGCGCGACAACTGCGGCCGGCGCCCGGGCGCCGGAGCCGGCGTCACCGGCGCTGGCCGCCTGCCGCCGCGCCGTTAACGCATCGAGTAGATGCGGCAGGTGCGTTTCCAGGTCCGAGAGCATCGGTTCCTCGGCGCGGACGCGCGGCACTTCGTCCAAGTCCACCGTTACCAGGGTGAGGTCGTCCTCGAAGATCGGGGCGCGCGCCACGACCGTGCCGCGCGGATCGACCACGAGCGACCCGCCCGGAAACGCTTTGCCACCCTCGAAACCCACCAGGTGGGCAACGACCACGAACAATCCATGCTCCGCAGCAATGGCCTGGGCAACCCGCTCCCATCGGACCGTACTGGCCGGGCGGCCATCGCCGTTTTCTGCGGGCTGCACGCCGCGGGCGGGGCTGGCCGAGAGCACGATGATGAGCTGGGCCCCATCGAGCGCAGCCAGAGTCGGCACGAGCGAGTGCCAGGCATCCTCGCACACCACGACGGCGGCGCGCCCCCAGGCGGTATCGAACGCCTGGACCGAACGTCCCGGTTCGACGAAGCGCTCTTCGTCGAATACGCCGTAGGTCGGCAGAAAGATCTTGCGGTGGACATGGCGGATACCGGCGTCGTTTCCACCCAGCCGCGCGGCAAGGGCGGAGTTGTACAGCCGGGTATTCCAGATTTCGTAGAAACCGACGACGACATCGAGCGGAGGAGCGCCGCTCGCGGCATGACATTCCGTCAAGTCGGCATAGAGCTGGTCGGCGGATACCGCGAGTTCACGGACGCCCCCTTCGACGAAATATCCCGTCAGCGCCGTTTCGGGCAGAACGAGGAGATCGACCGGTTCGGGGTTCCGGGCCAGATCTCGAAAGAGCCGACCGGCATGCTCGAGATTGGCGCGATAGGCAGCTTTGCGTGGGCGAAACTGAGCGATGGCAAGCCGAAGCATGCTATAAGGTAGCTGGGATCGGGGATCGAAGTACCTTTCGGGGATGCCTACTCCGATTGAAGCATTGGCCGGCGTCCCGAACGCCGCGCAGGCACTCCCCAACCTGACGACGGCCGGTCAACCGAGCGCGGCCCACTTCGAAGCGCTCGGTTCCGCGGGAGAAGTGGTGGTCCTCGACATTCGCGACCCCTCCGAGCCCCGGCCGTTCGACGAGTCCCGGCTGGTGGCGGGGCTGGGTATGACCTATCTCAACATCCCGGTAACCCCCGCCACCATGACGGACTCGACGATGGATCGGATTCTCGGCGTGCTCCGGGAAAATGCGGACCGGAACGTTGTGCTCCACTGCGCCAGTGCCAATCGCGTCGGTGGGCCGATGGTGGCGTACCTGATGCTCGACCATGGCCTCTCCCAGGACGAAGCTACGGAGCAAGCGATTCGTCTCGGCCTGCGGAGCCGCGAGGTTCTGGAGTGGGCTCTCGAGTACGCCGCACGACAATCGAACTGACCCAGGGTGCAACGACGAAACCGCCGGAGGCATCGATGCCTCCGGCGGTTTCGTCAGATGAACCTGGATCTCCGGCTACTCAGCCGCGCGGGCGCCGAGGAGACGAGGGGGCCGATCCACGGTCGTTTCCGCCGCTTCGGGCCGGTGCCGCGCTTGGCGGCGGACTCGGCCGAGGTGCCGGTTGGGCCCGGGGCGCCTCTTGCCGGCGCGGGGCCTCGGTGCGCGGAGCTGCAGTGCGCGGAGCTTCAGTGCGCGGCGCGGGCTGGGCCGCAGGTCTCGGGCGCTCTTGGGCGCGAGGCCGTTCAGCTACCCGTTCGGCATTGCGGGGGGCCTCGGCCCGGGGCTCCGACCGCTGGACGCGAGCGTTATCCTCGCGGGGCGGCGCCCGCCGGGCCCGGCTTTCCGATCCGACCGGCGGCCGGGCGCCGCTGCTGACCTGGCCGCCGCGATCGGATACCTGGACCGCCGGCCGGCCGCCCGCCCGCTCCCGCTCGACCGTGGGCCTTACTTCGGAGGTCGGCGAGCGACGGCCCCGGGGACGGGCAGCGTCGGGCTGCCGCGGACGTTCACCGGTCGACGGGCTCGCCGCCGGCCGACCGCTCGAGGGGCGCGTCTCGGGGCGAGGACGCGAGACCGACCGCGGGCGTGAGGGCGTCGGGCGCGGACCGGTAACCGCAGATCCCGGCCGGCCGCCGACGCGAGACGAAGGTTCGTTGCCCCGCCGCACGATGGTGTAGCTCCGCGGCCGCCCAGCAACTACCGGATAGTTCCTCCGCACCGAGCCGCCGCCGTAGTACCACGGATAGTAGCCGTAACCGTAGCCGTATCGGGAACCGTAGTAGCCGTAGCTATACGGCGAGTATCCGACGCCGACATACCACCCGCCGTAGGGACGGCATCCGAACAGACTCGGGCGATAGAACGGATGGCAATAGTGGTCGTTCCAATACGGGTCCCACATATTGGCCACGATATAGCGGCCTGTGACACCGTAGACCTGGTACTCGACGGCGTCATAGTCGAAGCCGCGATTGCTGGCCATCGATTCGAGCAGGCCGGTCACATCGGCTTCCGGATCACTCGACCGATCAGAAATGCTGACCCGGCCATAGTCCCAGTTGCCGGCCAGATCCAAACCGTCGAAGCGATAGGGATCGGTGGAAACAGCGGCGTAGACGAGGCCGGAACCGTCGCGACCCACCAGGAAGGAGGCCCGGTCGCCACGACCGCTGATCTCGTATCGCCGGCCACCCCGAACGAAGTTGTCATCGGCCGGATCGATCGGGAACAGAACCCGAAGTCGGCCTTCGGTATCGTAGTTGAAAACGATCAGGTATCCGTCATCCCGGGTCTCGACCTGCACTCGAGCCCGATCTCCCTCCCGATACTGGCGACTGTTATCGAGCCAGAGACGGATGGGACCGTCACTTTGCGCGGTCTCGGCAGGTCGTTCAACCTGGACGAGTTCAACCCGAGAATTGTCGATCGGGGCAAAAACAAGCGCGAACAACGTCAATGAGATCATGGGACCCTCCCGGAGACACTCTCCTGATCTACCAGTTTCGTGCCACTCGCACCACCCACATAAACCATTTAATAGCAACTACTTAGAAATAGACGCGGAATCGGCACAATGTCCTCGGGAGGTGACACCTGCTCCGATCAGGCGACACAATCGGGGGACACTCCCGGGTCAGGAATTGCGTTGCCAGTACATCCGCATCTCGGAGATCTTCTCTCCTGCCGTTTCGCAGAAAATGGCGCCCCGGGCCTCGATCCATTCGCCGGTTCGGCGGCGGCGGAAGACCACCTTGAACTCGGTCGAGAACCAGGGCCCCGCAACGTACACCTCCCCGGAGGAGGCCGAAATCTCAGACTGATTATAGGGCACATCCGCCCAGTAGCGGCGGATCTGTTCGGGGGTGGTCAGCGGCTCGGAGAACGGCGTTTCCACAAAGACGGCGGTATCGGCGTAGACCGACATGATCAGATTCACATCAGCCTTGGACCAGCCCTTGATGAAGGTGTCGACCAGCTGGCGGCCCAATTGGCGGGTATCCGTAGTACCTTGAGATGGCGAAGTCATCCCGGAAAAGTAGCGTCTTTACCCCGTGTCGCGCCTTCTGGCGCCTGATCATCGAGCCCTCAATGCCCGACAAGGCCGCACTCGTCGATCTCCTCCGGCGCTCCGGCGCCGCATTTCCCGATGCATTCCGCGGCATCGGCCCAAAGCAGTTCTTCGCGAAACCCGGACCCGATCAGTGGTCGATCGCTGAAACGGTGGAGCATGTCACCATCGTCGAACTGGGCTCAGGCAAGCTGATCCGCACCAAGCTGACCGAATCGGAAGCGGACGCCGACCTGCTGGCACAGGCGGAAGGCGGCGCGGCCCGAATCGAGGCTCGGCTCGGCGTCGAGGGGGCGGCTTTTCAGGCCCCCGAACGGGTCTTGCCCAAGGGGCGCTGGTCGTCGGCGGAGGAGATGATGGCGGTATTCGAAGAGCATCGCACGGCCACGATCGACTTCATCGAAAGCACGCCGCTCGACCTGACCAGGTACGTGGCGCCGCACCCGCGCTTCGGACCGATCCACGGCCTCGACTGGGCTTACTTCCTGGCA
>CAZUES010000043.1:0-27077 GCA_964619465.1 uncultured Gemmatimonas sp. | reverse complement strand
GCCGCACCCGCGCTTCGGACCGATCCACGGCCTCGACTGGGCTTACTTCCTGGCACTGCACAGCGACCGCCATATCCGCCAGATCGAGCGCATCAAGCAGAGCCCTGCCTATCCTGCGTAGGAATCGCTAGCGGTCCGGCGTGACGAAAGTCTCGAAGAATCCGAGCCCCGAATCCGCCACCGGCCGACCGAGTAAGCTGCCGCGCAGCGAGAACTCGCCGCGCATTTGGAGGAAGATGCGTCCGCCGGTTTGAGCCGCTGGAGTCGCCTGCGCGTGGCGGACTCTGACAGCAACATCGACCGTGTCGTCGAGGCGGGCGGCTCGGAAAGTGAATCGTTTCGGCGCCCTGCTCCCGGGCGCTCCGGCAACGGACTGTGCCCCGTAATATTCGATCGCGGCGAATCGCAGCACCTGGCGGACGCCGAGCGAATCGACGACGGCCAGAAAATACGGGGCCGCAGACGGCGCAGCAAGCGAATCGTCGGTCAGCACACCGCCATAGACGAAGGTCAGATCCTGGCCGCGCGCCTGGCCCCAGTTCCAGGTGGTTTCGCGCCAGACGCCCCAGTTGTGATCGTGGTATGCCGCTGCGCGCTCGACGGTGCGGCAAGCGCCGCGCTCGCAGATGGTGCCGGAAGCCAGGCCGCGAAGCACCGGAACTGTATATCCCGATCGGAAGCGGTCGCCGCGCAGCTCCAGCGGCGGGAAGTATGCATGCCGTTCGGGCACGATTTCCAGATCGAAGCGCGCCCCGCCAGCCGCTCCCTGGATCCGGTAGCGCCCGTTCCGCTGTGTGACGGTGTGCGGCCCGATGGCCAGATCGGCGCGAGTGGTGTCGTACCGGATCTGATCCTGCGCAACGAACGCTTCGAATCGCGCCGGAGGATGGCTCTCGCGATGACGGGTGATCAGCAATTGCCCCCCACCGCCACCCTGATGCAGCGGCCCGCCGATCAGAAAGGTGATATACCACCACTCATCGGGACTCGGCGCCACGTTGAAATAGTGCCATTCAGCCCAGGTCGAATCCTCCATGGGTGTGTGGAAGCGATCGATCTCGTCGAGCAACTGAGCCGGCGTGGGCCGTTTGAAGCGCAGATCCGCGTCCGAGTCTTCCCAGCTACCGTCCAGCAGATCCAGGCCCGACCCGACGGCGGCTGCCGCACTCGGGATTTCGCCGCCGGCGCGCACGGGATGCAGTTCGCCGTTGCGGATCAGGTAGACGAGCTTCTGCTCGATCAGTGGCGACGTAACCGCGACCACATCATCGAGGCGCGGCCCACCCGCCAACTGCCGGTCGAGAAACCGGGCTCGGTCGATCCCGAAGAACATGCCGCCCATCGAGCCGGTTCGAAGCCCTTCGAGATCGATCCCCTCGGGAAGCAAGGTCACTTCACCGCCCCCGACCAGGCGGACATCGCGGGACTGGATCAGCATCGCTTCGCCGACCGACAGCAGCACCATCATGACCGCCGCGCCGACCGCGTATCCGAACAACAGCAGCGTCGCCCGCCCTCGCTTGACGACGAGGTGGCGGAAGGCGAGCACCAGTACGGTGCGGAGGTCAGCTCTGCTCGACCGGCTCATCGGCAATGACCCGTCCATCGAGGAGACGAACCCGACGTCGAGCCCGGCCCGAGAGACGCTCGTCGTGAGTCACGACCACCAGGGTTCGTCCATCGGCATGGAGCCGATCGAACAGGTCGAGCACCTGGTTGCCGGTTTCGATATCGAGTTCACCGGTCGGTTCGTCGGCGAGGATGAGCACCGGGTCGTTTGCCAGAGCCCGCGCCACGGCAACCCGCTGCATCTCACCACCCGAAAGCTGCGTGGCGCGATGGCCGGCCCGCGCTGCCAGTCCCACATAGTCGAGCAGATCACGCGCTCGCTTGGCGCGCTCGTTGCGGCCAAGACCCGTTTCGGCCATCGGGAGTTCGATGTTCTCCTGTGCCGTCAGCACCGGAAGCAGGTGGAAGCGCTGAAAGACGAAGCCGATTTGCCGCAGGCGAAGCCCGGTCAGGGCGGCATCGGACATCCCACCCAGCGGCTGGCCCAGGAGTTCGAGTTCGCCGGAGGTCGGCGTGTCGAGCCCGCCCAGCAGTTGGAGCAGCGTCGACTTGCCGCTTCCGGACGGTCCCGTGAAGGCGACGTACTCGCCCTGGTCGATCCGGATCGAGACACCCCGAAGCGCAGCAACCGGCTGCCGGTTGACCAGAAACGTTCGTGTCAAACCACGACCGACGACGACAGGCGACCCGGTCATTCGGCCTCCGCGCGGAGGGTGAGCGCAATGGGAGCCTGAGCCGCGAGCCAGGCCGGATAAGCGGCGGCAAGGGTTCCCGCCGCGAGCACGGTGGCGCCGGCGCGGATCAGACTGGCCCGATCGGCCACGAAAAAGGAGATGGCCGCAGGGAGGCCGGGAAACGAAGTCAGAATGTCGTCGAGATAGCGCGCCGTCACGAGGCCTAACGCCAGGCCGAAGACTACGCCGAGCGCGGTAAGTACGGCGCCTTCCAGCACCACCATGCGGACGATTCGGCCACGGCGGACACCGATGCCACGCAGCACGGCAAACTCGCCCAATCGCTCGCCCACTGTGATGGACAGAATCGTTCCGACCAGCAGCACCGCGACCACCAGGCTGATGGTGGCAAGGATCAGCGAAAGCTGCTGGAAGTAGGCCAGCCGTCCGCGGAACTGGGCCACCAGCATGGCAATACTGTTGACCTCGACGGTCGGATGGGACGCGGCAATCCGGGCGGCAACAGCTTCGATCAGCGCGTCGTCACGCACTTTGACCATCACCATCGACGCCGGGTCACGCGCGGCAAGCGGGCCCAGCTGCTGAACCACGCCGAACGCCGCCGCTACGGAGCGCTGGTCGCGGGCATCATAGAGGAAGCGGGCCACGCCGCGGATCGTGAACTGGCGTTGCGCACCCGGCTCAGCCGACTGGGGATCCAGGCGGCCGAGTACCGTCACCGTGTCGCCGATGGCCCAGCCGGCAGCAATCGCGGCAGGTTCGCTGACCAGGAGCCCCGTGGTATCACCAGGGACCAGATCGGCGCCACGCTCGAGTTCATAGAGGCCCTGTCCCGCCGGATCGATGCCGTAGGCGACGACCGTCAGGGTCGACGCTGCAGCCCGGACATGCACGGCGGCGGCAACCACCGGACCGACCGATTCGATGTCGGGATCGCTGCGCAGACTCGCCACCAGAAGGGTGGCACCCGGAATGACCGCCTCGGAATCGAATGGCAGCGTACCTTGCGGTGACAGCCGGATCTGATAGCCTCGGCTCAGCAGCATGCGACTGAACGAGCGTTCCATCCCGCCGGCCAGCATCACCATGTCGAGCAGCAGCGCCGAGGCGATGGCAATGCCGAGCACGGCAAGACCGGTCCGAATCGGATGTCGGGCCAGGTTGCGGAACACCAGCGCGCCTGTCATGCGGCCCGCCGCCACAGCGCAAGCGGCGTGGCCGTGACCAGACGGCGCGCCGCGAGCAGGCCGGCGCCGACACCGAGCAACAGGGAAAGACCGACGCCAAGCCCGATGATGTCGGGGGTCAGATAGGAGAAGACGAGGGTGGTGTCGAAGCGGCGCTGGTAACCCCAGTTGGTCAGCACGCCCGCCAGCGCCGCCAGTCCGACACCGAGCGCCGAGCCGACGGCGGCAATCAGGGTTGCCTCGAGCACGAAGGCACGGACGACGGTGGCGCGACTGATTCCGATCAGCCGCATCACGGCCGCATCCAGCCGGCGTTCCTCGACCTTGAGCAGCATGATGCACAGCAGGAAGACTGCGCTGGCGACGATGGCAATGACCCCGATGGCCCGATGGAAGCGGCTCACCACCGCGAAAGTGCGGGACGACTCGGCGGCAATCGCCTCCGAAGCAAAGGCGTGGTACCCAAAGGCGCGCTGATTGAGACGGGCAGCTACGCTATCGGCCGAGACGCCGGCGACCGCGGCAACCCCCATGCGATCGATCCGGTCGGGATGGCCGAGCAGCTCCGCCAGGTCGGGAAGATGGAAACGGACATGGTATTCGCCGCGCAGGGCGGTGGCGGGGTCGGGACGCGGCTGGTAGACCGCCTCGACCCGGAAGCGCCGAACTGCGCCGCCCGGTTCCGGAGTAAGGGTGATGGTGTCGCCCACGGCAACGGCAAAATGCGCAGCGAGGCGCCGTTCGATGGCCACGCCTGGCAGGGGCGGCAGTGTGTCAGTAGTGAGCAGTACCAGGACGAGCGGAAGCATCCTTTGGAAGCTAACGGGCTTCCTTGCCGCTCCGGCCGCGTTGTTGACCAGTAGAAATACGGGATGTACATTGTCGGAGAAGATGTTTTGAAATGAATCTCATTCTCACCTAATTCGACTCCGTCAACCTTGGCTATCCCCATGTTCCGCTCCACTCTGCTTCTGACCTCCCTCGTCTGTTCCGTTGCAGGCGGGCTTACCGCACAGACCGGCCTGCTCGTCGTTGCCCACGGGGCGAACCAGCCGTGGAACGACGGCGTCCGAAAAGTGGTCGAGCAGGTCCGCTGGTCGGGACCGGTCGCCACGGCCTTCCTGATGGGGCCGGAGGCTGGAACGTCGGGCTGGGGGGCGGGTGTCACGGCGCTCACCCAGGCCGGCGCCAAGCGGATCGTGGTCGTCCCCCTGATGGTTTCCTCTGCCGGTGCGCATTTCGAGCAGGTCCGCTTTTACGCCGGTGAGATTGCCGAGCTGCCGAAGGCGCTCGCTGCGCACGCACAGGGTGGGCCGGGCGGCCACGGCGGGCATGCCGACCACGGGAGCCACCACGGCGCCCCCTCGGTCCCCATGACCGTTACTCCCGCGCTCGACGACGCACCGGAGTTGGGCCTCGCCATCCAATCGATCTGGGCCGAGTTGCCCAGCGCGGACAAGACCCGGCCCCTGGTCTTCGTGGCGCACGGCCCGACCAGCGACGAGGAGGCGGCAATCTGGGTCGCCAATCTGAGCCGGGCGGTGGGACCGGTTGCGAGCGCGGCCGGCGTGCCGTTTGCCATCGACCTGATCCGGGACGACGCTCCGCCTCCGATGCGCGCCGCCGCGGTCGAGAAGACTCGGCAGACCATTCTCGACTTTGCCGCCCGGGCGCGAGACTCCGTCACGGTGCTCCCGCTCCTCATCTCGCGGAGCGCGATCAATACCGTCACGATCCCGAAGGATCTGGCCAACCTGCCCATTTCGTATCATCCGGCAGCCCTCGCGCCGTCGGTCCACCTCGCGCGGTGGATCGAGCGGATCGCGCTTGCCCGGACCGAAACGACCCCTTAGCGTTGGGGTTGGCTGCCGGCTTCGGCCGGCAGCCGAACACATGGAGACAGGGCCATCCGGAAGTCCGGTGAAAAGCCGGCGCGGCCCCGCCACTGTAAGAGGAGTTTTTTTCGATGCGAACTATGCCACTGCGGACGCTGGAGTCCGTGGGAAGGCTCGCATCGGATCCTCGAGTCAGGAGACCGGCCCTCGTCTCGCCCGCACGATTCCCTCGGGGGAGGGAGCGGGGCGTGCCGGGGTTTCGCCAGCCGTAGCCTCACCTGCCCTGCCAGATCCGCCGGCCTCCGGCGGCGCTTGTCGTGTGGAACTTTCCGTGCAGGGATGTTCCTCATGTCGAGGCTCTTTGGTACCACCGCCATGCTGGCATTGATGGCGCCCGCTCTCGCTGCGCAGCAGGCGCGCGACTCCGTTCGTCTCGATGAAATCGTCGTCCAAGTAAGCCGCGAGGCCACCTCGGCCCGAGTCAGGGCGTCGGCTGCTGATGTCATCGACGGCGACGAACTCGAGCGCCGTCAGGTTCGCCGCCTTTCCGACGCGCTGCGGCTGATCTCGGCCTCCGGCCTGGTCGGTACCGGCGGACTGGGCGGAACGACGGCGTCGTTCATGCGCGGCGTCAACTCCAACCAGACCCTGCTGCTGATCGACGGCATCCGGGTCAACGATGCCAATGCCGACCCGTCCTCGTTTCTGGGGGGCTTCGAGTTCTCGCTCGGCGATCGACTCGAAGTAGCCCGGGGGCCACAGAGCACCTCGTTCGGCGGCGGCGCCATCGGCGGCGTCATTGCCGTGGCCGGGCGGGTTCCGACGCAATCGAGCCGGCTGGGCCTCGAAGCCGAAGCCGGCGCATTCAACACCTTCCGCGGCCGGGCTTACGGCGCGGTGCGCACCGACAAGCTGGGCATTACCGGGTCGATCACCGCGACCGAGACCGATAACCAGCGGGCCTTCAACCAGTACGATCAGCGCACCGAGCACGTTCGGGTCGAGTACTATGCGTCGCCGTCGCTGACGGTGGGCGGATCGCTGCGCGGCTTGCAGCAGTCGTACATCAGCCCGGGCGATCTCCGGACCACCAACACCACGCCGGTCGGCTATTCGGACTTCGACCATACGCTCGGGACCATTTTCGTCGACGGACGCCCCGGGTCGGTCTGGTCGACTCGATTCACCCTGGGCGGACAGGGCTACTTCATTCGCAGCCGAAGCCAGTTCAACGACGGCCCTGAGTCGGTCTCGACCCTCAAGGTCGACCGATGGACGGCAGACTGGCAGCACCGATTTGCCGTAGCGCGCGAACTCGCGTTGATCGCGGGCGCGGTGGCCGAGTGGACCGACGTCGCGGACAACGGCAGCCGGCTCGATGAGGAGCAGAAGGCCGGCTATGCCGAAGTGCTGGTGACGCCGACCAACAACCTGACGCTGTCAGGCGGGGTTCGTCACGACGACTACACCACGTTCGGCGCCAAGACCACCGGACGAGTCGCGGTGGGGCTCTTTCTCCCTGCGGCGCAGACCAAGCTGCGGGCAACCTACGGGACCGGATTTCTGCCTCCACAATTAGTGGCGCGGTTCGGCGGTGCGTTCTATCGTGCCAATCCGGACATTCTGCCGGAAAAGTCGAAGGGCTTCGATGTCGGGGTCGATCATTTCCTGGCGGCCGGGCGCGCGATGCTGAGCCTGACCTACTTCAAGAACGACCTGACCGACCTGCTGGCGTACGAAGCGGGCGGGCCGCCCGACTGGGTCGGCCGGATGGTCAATCTCAACGAAGCGGAAACCTCCGGGCTCGAGTTCGGCGGCCGCGCCACGATCGGGCAGGTGGACTTCCGGGCCAGCTACACCATGCTCACCGCCGAAAATCTCTCGGATGGCGTACCCGAGGCCGAGCGGCGCCTGATCCGGCGGCCCAAGCATGCCATCGGGTTCGACCTGGCCTGGTCGCCTGGTGCGCTGACGGTGGGTGCCGGCGCAGCCGGCGCGCTGGATCGGGAGGATACCGACTTCAACACGTTTCCGTCGGTCCGGGTCGATCCTGGGAACTACTTGAACGGCCGGATCTACGCGGAGTGGCGTGCCACGTCCGGGATCGCGATACGAGGCCGGATCGAGAATCTATTTGACAAGCGGTACGAGGAAGCCTTTGGTTTCCCGACGTTGGGGAGGCGGGCCACTATCGGCATCTCCCTCGATCGGAGCCGATGAGCATTGCGTTGTCCTGGAGTAGCGGCAAAGACGCGGCGTGGGCCCTGCATCTGTTACGGCAGCAGGGCCACGACGTTTCAATGCTGATCACCACGGTCACCCGGGATTTCGACCGGGTGGCCATCCATGGAGTGCGCCGCAGCGTGTTACGGCAGCAGGCCGCCCGAGTCGACCTGCCCCTCCTCGAAGTCGAACTCCCCTGGCCCTGCTCCAACGAGCTCTACGAGTTTGCGATGGGTGCCGCACTGGCCCGTCTCAAACAGCGCGAAGAGATCTCAGCGATTGCATTCGGCGATCTCTTCCTGGCCGATGTACGCGCTTACCGTGAGCGCCTGGTGGCACCGTACGGACTGGAGCCCCTCTTTCCGCTCTGGGGGATGCGGACCGATCTGCTGATGCGGAACATGATCCGGGCGGGCGTCGTGGCACACGTGGCGTCGCTCGACCCCGGCAAGGTTCCGACCCGATTTGCCGGGTGGGCCATCGACCGCGCCTTCCTCGACGCACTGCCTCACGAGGTCGATCCGTGCGGAGAGAACGGGGAGTTTCACACCGTCGTGTCGGACGGGCCGATGTTTGCGAGCCCCGTCCCCCTGGTGCCCGGGGAGATCGTCGAGCGGGAGGGATTCGTCTACGCGGATTTCCAGACCACGGCCATGCCGGAATGAGCGGGCCGATCCCCTCCCCCTGTCGTCAGATCTGCGTCCTGGGCCACGACAACCACTGCGACGGCTGCGGCCGATCGCTCGATGAAGTCCGCCGCTGGCTCACCATGACGCCGACCGAACGGCTGATCGTGATGGCGCGCGTCGCCGACTGGGCACCCCGTCCCTCCCAATCCTGAGGGGTGCCCCCTTCGAGCATCACTTCACGATCAACGCCGTCACCATTCCGAACATCCCGTGGGCCGATTCGGCATGGCTCAACACGTGGCAGTGGAATGCCCAGGTACCGGGATTGTTGGCGTGAACCAGGACGTCCCACCGCTCTCCAGGCGCGACGTTGAGGGTGTCACACTTCCACGGCGCCGGTTGGTCCCAGCCGTCCTTGGCGATGACGGTCATGTGCATCCCATGCAGGTGCATCGGATGGATCATCAGGCCTTCGTTCATGTATCGGATCCGAACGGTTTGCCCCCGGTTCACCACGATCGGCTCGGTGGCAGGAAAGCCCTTGCCGTTGATGGTATAGCCGTGAACGCTGTCGTTGAGGATCATGACATAGTCGACATCGACTTTCGGCTCGCGTGACAGGTCCTTCGGCTCCACGATGAAGGCGCCGAGCAACCCCATCGAGACCTGTTTGGCCGCATTGTGGTGCGAGTGGTACATGTGCGACCCCGAGTTCGGCACGATGAACTCGTAGGTATACGTCTCACCCGGCTTGATGGGAGGCTGCGTAATGAACGGCACACCGTCCTGATCATTAGGGATCTCGAGCCCGTGAAAATGCACGGCGGTCGATTCCGGCAGGTTGTTCTTGACCACGACGCGGACGCGCTCGCCCTCGCGAACCCGAATCTGCGGGCCGGGAACCTGACCGTTGTACGCCCAAGCTTTGAGTCGACGACCAGGTTCGACCTCCCAGTCGATTTCACGGCACTCGAGCTCGAATACCTTCACGCCCCGGTCCATTCGTGGCGCCATGACCTGATTCCCTTTGCCTTCGGTCTTGGCGGGAAATGCCTTGACGCCAGCCTCGTGATCGGCATCCATTTTTTCGGCACGCTCACGAGCCGTCAGCGTGGCCGGTGCCGCTTGGTGCGTGGTAGTATGACTGGTCGCCGAGGCTTGCTGTGGAACCGGTGCGACGTCGTCGCTGCAGGCCGCCAACACAGTTCCGAGCGCCGGTACCCCGAGCGCTGCAACAGCACCCCGCTGCAGAAAAGTCCGCCGATCGGTCGTCGTGTTCGAGATGTCACTCGGAAGCATGAAGTCCTCGTTGAGAGCGGAAGCCTCATCCCACACCGCTCGATCGATATCGGGACGGCTTCACGCGGGTACGATCGCTCCGGATGACTAAAGAGTCCGGTGATCGGGCATGAAGATTCCTTCAGATTTTCAGGAGGGTTCTTCAGACTCTAACGAGGAACGTTCCATTGGACGGCGAACCAGGCTCGTCGGCCTTGAATCGGTCCATAGACGTAGCTGGTATCGAAATCCGGCCCGAAGGGCTCGTCCGGCCGGATCAGCGGGCTGGGCTGCCGATAGCCGAAGAGATTCCGAACGCCGACCAGAAGAAACGAGTTGAGACCCACCGCCCGGGTCAACTGGACGTTGTGTTCGGAATACCAGGGTGACCGGCCCGCGCGATCGGGAAACGACGGCAGCGCCATCGGGCCTACCAGGCGCGCGGTCCAGTCCACCGTCAGCCTGGCAGATTCGAACTCGCCCGAGACGGTTGCCTCGCCCTTGAACGAGGGAGCGAAGAGGAGATCGTTCCTGACCCGATCGTTCTCTTCGAATGCATCCATCATGGTGCCGCCCAGTTTGAACGAAAGCGGGAACGCCTCGTCGGGGGCGAACGTGACGGCCGCGGACACGCCACGCGTGACGGCATGGCCGCGCAGGTTACGATAGAGGATCAGATTGGGATCGGTCTGGTAGTCGGGCAGAATCCTGTTGCTGAACCTGGTATAGAAGAGATCGAAATCGACGGTGAGCGCCTGGTCGCCGAGCGCCGCCGTATGGGTGGCACTGAGAGTGCCCGTGATGCTCCGTTCCGGGTCGAGTTGCTCGGCAATGACGACCGTACGGGCACCGGTCAGGGCCGCGTGATCCTCGGTAAACAGATTCACGACTCGAAAACCGGTGGCCAGGTTGAGGCGCAGCGCCGACGCCGGCCCCAGGTCGAGCTTGGCACTGGCCCGGGGCGACAGAATCAGACCATGCGCATCGTGGCGATCTGCGCGGAGGCCCCCCAGCAGCGTCGCGGCGCCGAAGCGACGTTCCAACTGCGCGAAGACCCCCGGCACCACCCTGACGTCGGCTTCGAGCGTTGCCGGCGTCTGATCGTCATAGCGGAGATAGCGGAGCCCCGCGCCGGCCACCAGGCTGGCTGCCTGCCCGACCGGTCGGACGAGCTGCAGCTGACCGAAGCCGGTCAGTTGCGTGGCACGATACGGGGTTGCGCCGTAGTAGCTGTCCTGATCATGCCAGCTTGCCGACCAGTCGAAGCGCATCCCTTTGCCCAGGACGGCAGGGTGCAGCGCACCGATCAGTTCGAACCGCTTGGTATCGACCTGTTCTCCATAGACGACATCGCTGCCGCGATCGCCGCCGGTCCAGCCGAGCTGGCCGCCGAATCGGTCCTCGTAGTACAGTTTGGCGGCCAGGTCGGCCTTACGGTAGCTGGCCGGACCAAAAGACCACTTGTTGAAGAGCGCGATCCGACTCATCACCGGGATGTCGGTGAAGCCGTCCGCGTTCCGATCGAAGCGATACCGGTTGTATGCAACACTGCCGCTCAGCAGCGTGCGCGCCTGCCCCAGGTTCGACGACACGGCAAAATCGGTGCTGAGTTCCCGATCGGTGCTGGCCGTCAGAGTCAAACTCGAACGGGGTGCGAAGCGAGGGTCCTTGGTGATCACATTGATCACACCGCCCATGGCCTCGCTGCCGTACAGCGTCGATGCGGGCCCCCGAATGATCTCGATCTGCTCGACCAGCGCGGGATGAATCCCGTTGAGACCGTACACCGTCGCCAGCGAACTCATGATCGGCGCGCCGTCGATCAGCACGGCCGTGTAAGGCCCTTCCATCCCGTTGATGCGAATACTGTTGGTATAGCAGACGCCGCAGTCGACCTGTTGGGAGATACCGGTCAGGGTCTGCAGCGACTCCATCAGGTTGTTGGTCAGGTTCCGCTCGAGAAACCGGGCCGACACGACCTCGACTTTGACGGGAGATTCCGAAAGGCGGGTTTCCCGAAGGGTGCCGGTGACTACTAAAGGATCGAGTTCCCGCGTACTCTCTTCGAGTTCGACGACGATCGGTTCCAGGCCAGGACCGACCGTGATGGAGCTGACGACCGATTTGTAGCCGAGGGCCGCAACCCGCAACGTCGCCGGGCCTTCGGCGAGCCCCGTCAACCGGAACTGTCCGGTAGCGCCGGTAACGACTCGAACAGCGCCGACTGAAACCGCTGCGCCCTCCAAAGGAAGGCCGCCGAACCGTACCACGCCCGCCACGGCCGACTGTGCTTCACCCCGCGCCACGACTGTCACGACAAACAGCACCGCACTCCACCAGACGCCCTTCACCGCTTCCTCCTCACGTCCTTCGCCCGGCTACCGCACGAACAAATTGCACGACCGACGACCGGTTCCATTCCGCCGCCCCACGCCGGTGGAGCACGATCCGCCCCTCCCGATCGATCACCAGCGTGGTCGGCAAGGCAAGCACCCCAAGCGACTCCGGCATCGGACTCCGCTCCAGATAGACCGGCAGGTCGATCCGCCTGGCGCGCACGAACCGTCGTACCGTCTCCGGCGACTCGGCCGACACCGCTGCGAACACGACATCGGTCCCTTCGAGCGAATCCCGCAGCGCCATCAGGGAGGGCAGCTCGGTGATACACGGCCGGCACCAGGTTGCCCAGAGATTGAGAACCACGACTCGACCGCGCCATGCTTCCAGGGCCACGACTGCTCCGGCCGGATCGGCGAGCTGCCAGCCGTAACCCTCCGCGCCAATCGAAGCAGGCGACTCTTCCTCATCCTGCGCGACGAGTCCAGCCGGACCAATCGCGAGCGCCATCACCGCGGCGATGAACGATCGTCTATCCGGCACGGTCTTCGCCTTCGACATCCCGGGTACAGAGAATCACTCCTGCCAGTTCCCGACCGACCATCCGCTCCTCGGCCCCGATCCGGACGGCCACCGGACCGCCGTAGGGATAGCGATCGACGACCGTCAGCTCCGTACCAGGGACCAGGCCTTCCACCGCCAGGAAGCGAAGCCGGCCTTCGTCGCGGCTGTCGACCCGCGCGATGGTGGCCGTTTCGCCCGGCTCGAGATCGACCAGCGGCACATGGATGAAATCCGCGATGTTACCGTCGGCGTCCGGAATGGGATCGCCATGCGGATCGACCCGCGGGTTACCGAGCGCATGCGCCATCCGCTCGACCAGTTCGTCGCTCACGGCGTGTTCGAGCCGCTCCGCCTCCTCGTGTACGGTATCCCAGGTATAGCCGAGAAATGCTACGAGATAAGCTTCGATGAGGCGGTGCCGGCGCAGCATGCGCAGCGCCAGCAGGCGCCCCTCGTCGGTCAGCCGGGCGCCGCGATACGGCAGGTGCTCGACCAGTCCCTGCCCGGAAAGCCGCTTGACCATGCCGCTGACCGACGCGGGCGTCAGATTGAGATACGACGCCAGATCGGTGGTGCCGACGGCGGCATCGGCCGACGACAGACTGTAGATGGCCTTGAGATAGTCTTCGATCGACCGGGTCAGAGGCTCGCGCGCATCGGCGGCAGTCATAGGGATCCCTCCTCAGCTCACCAGTCGCCAGACTTGAGCAACCAGGAAGCAGACGACAAAGCCAAGTGCCAGCGGCAGCAGGGCGGCAAGCGTGGTCCATTGCCAGCTGCGCGTTTCCTTGTAGATCGTGTAGATCGTGGTCGAGCACGGGTTATGGAGCAGCGAGAACAGCATCAGGTTGAGACCGGTCAGCGTGGTCCACCCCGCTGCCCGCAGCAGATCGCCGACCTCGGCGGGATTGTCCAACTCGAACATGACGCCATCGCCGGCGCCTACGCCGACCATTTTTCCGGCCAGCACGGTGAGCATCAGGATGCTCGGGATCACGATCTCGTTGGCAGGAACAGCCACGATATACGCCAGCAGGATCACGCCGTTCAGACCGATCAGGAGCCCGAACGGATCGAGTCCGGTCACCATGTGGAAGGCGATGCTCTCTCCCCCGACCTGCAGATTCGAAATCAGCCAGATGACTGCCCCAGCCGGAGCCGAGAAGACGATGGCACGCCACAGCACGATCAGGGTGCGGTCGATCAGCGAGGTGTACAGCGTCTGCAGCAGGCGCGGCGGACGGTAGGGGGGCAGCTCGAGACTGAAGGTGGTCGCCTCACCCTTGAGCACGGTACGGGTAAGCAGCCACGAGGACAGGAACATGAAGAGGATACCGAGCAGAGCGATACCCACCACGGCCGTCGCCGACACCAGGCCCGCAAGGTGAGCAGGGGCGAGCGTGCCGAGGAAGATCGACGCAATCAGAATCTGGGTGGGCCAGCGCCCGTTGCAGAGCGAGAAGTTGTTGGTCAGGATGGCGACCAGGCGCTCGCGGGGGCTGTCGATGATCCGGGTCGCGACCACGCCGGCGGCATTGCAGCCAAAGCCCATGCACATGGTCAGCGCCTGCTTACCATGCGCCCCGGCCCGGTGAAAGTAGCGATCGAGATTGAAGGCCACCCGCGGGAGATAGCCGAAATCTTCGAGCAGCGTAAACAGCGGGAAGAAGATAGCCATCGGCGGGAGCATCACGCTGATTACCCAGGCCGTAGCCAAATAGACGCCATCGATCAGGAAGCCCGTGAGCCACCAGGGAGCGGCGATCTGCTCCATCAGGCCCTTGAGCCAGGGGTGCCCGCCGTCTATCAGCAGTGTTGCCAGCGCCCGCGAGGGGGCGTTGGCTCCGCTGATAGTCAGCCAGAAGACCAGCATCAGAATCGCCAGCATCATCGGGAAGCCGAACCAGCGGCTGGTCAGCAGGTAATCGAGGCTGCGATCGACGTTGAACTTGGCCTTCTTGCCCCCGGTCAGCACCGCGCGCGATGCAATCGACTCGGCCGCATCATAGACGCTGGCCGTAACGGCGTCGTGGAAGTCGGGACTCAGCCGCCAGCGTTCCGTGGCAACCGCATCGAGCAGCTCCTGCTGCGCACGAGACAGCTCGTCAGGAACAGCATCCGGAACCTCCGAAGTCGCCCGCCACTCCCCGCTGGCGAGTGCACCGATCTGCCCGGAACGGACCGCCTCGAGCACCCGCTGGTCCGCGTTCAGCAGCCGGAGCGCTACCCACCGAGCGTTCGGCAGCGAGGGAAAGGCCGCCGAGATGAGCGGCACCAGCGCCCCAATGGCGGACTCGACCAGGGGCGGATGCTGCTGAATCCGGAACGGCGTGGTGCGGCGCGCGCCCGAGGCAACCTGATGGACGGCCTCGAGCAACTCTTTGATCCCCTCACCCCGACGGGCGGAGGTCGGCACGACCGGAACACCCAGCTCGGCCTCGAGCTTGACCGGGTCGACGGCAATACCGTGTCGTCGGGCCTCGTCCATCAGATTGAGGCAGATCACGACCCGGTCAGTAATCTCGAGCACCTGCAACGCCAGATTCAGATTCCGCTCGAGCCGAGTCGCGTCGAGGACAACGATGGTGACATCGGGACGCCCGAAGAGCAGAAAGTCACGCGCCACCTCTTCGTCGCTGCTGCCGGCCTGGAGCGAATACGTTCCTGGCAGATCGATGATCCGAACCCGCTTGCCGTGGTTATCGAACGTCCCCTCGGCACGCGTCACGGTTTTGCCCGGCCAGTTCCCGGTGTGCTGCCGCAAGCCGGTGACCGCGTTGAAGACCGTACTCTTTCCGGTATTCGGATTGCCGGCCAGTGCTACCAGGTAGTCCCATTTGCCGGAGATGCCGCTCAGCTGCACCAGTTCCCCGCGGCGGAGCGAGGGAGAGAGCCGCTTCTTGAGCGCAGTAAGCGAACTCATCACGCGGGCTCCGGAGCGCGGCGAATGAAGACCGCACGCGCCTGTGCGCGCCGGAGCGCAATCAGCGCACCACGGATCCGATATGCCGTCGGGTCGCCCGAAGCACTCCGCAGTTCCGCCATCACGGTCGTTCCCGGCAGCAAGCCCAGGTCGAGGAGTCGCCTGCGCTGAGGGCCCTGCACCGCGGCCGCGATCTGAACCACTTCGGCGGCCTCACCAGGATCGAGGGAGTCGAGGCGCTCGAAGCTCGCCTGCGCATCATCAGCCGCGCGGGGGACTACCGAAACGGCCGAGGCCATCAGCGGATCGATCTGACGGGGTTCGCCGGCGACCAGAATCTCGATTCGATTCGGCTCGCTCCGCACCAGCGTGATCGGAATGGCGACATCGATGCCCAGGGAGTGGAGTTCCCGATAGACCGAGGCGGGTTCGTCTTCGACGTGGACCACGGTTCCGGTTTCGCCGGCCTTCAGGGACATGAGCGTGACGCTCTCGTTAGGCGGGAGCGTGCCCGACGCGGTTGGAATCGGATCGCCATGGGGGTCGTAGACGGGGTCGCCCATTCGAGCGGCCAGCACCTCGACGTCGTCCTCAGACAGGACGTGCTCGGCGGTTTCGGCGAGATCATGCCACTCGGCGGGAGACGCACCGGTCCGGTCGGCGTAGTACCGTTCGAGCAATCGATGAGTGCGCAGAATCCGCAGAGCGTAGGCGCGGCCGCTCTCCGTCAGGGCGATGCCGTTCGGTTCCGAGCGGGTCAGGTCGAGGGACGCCAGGCGCGCAATCAGCGCGTGGGCTTTGGCGGGCGAGATCTCCAGCATGCCGGCAAGGCTGGCCACCGAGGCGGGCCGTTCGCTCAGTTCGCAATTGACGAGATGTTTGAGCGCATCCTCGATGCGAACCCGTTCCGTAGTTCGGCGGAGGCGAACCCACCACGCCACGACGCCCCGCCGCGGCCATACGATGGCAGCTACGACGACCAGAAGCACGACGAACCACGCAAGCGCCTCGAGAGGCGAAACCATTGCACTGCTCACAAAGTGGAGGAAATCCCAGCAATCAAATTTAGGATAAACTAAATTTCTGATTTGTCAATCCTCAACGGAGGATTTGACCAGACGCAACCGATCCTTCTGATAAGCAAAACCGCGGATCACGCCGGGGCCTGCACAACATTAAATACTTATATAGCAGATACTTACGGAGATAGGATCAGCGGAGAATCGACAGGATCGGCGTGAGAATCCGTTCGGTCATACCCCAGACGACGCCGAGTTCGAGATGGTATCCGGGAAAGAGGTACCTGGTGCCCTCGGCCCGGTATTCGAACGGCCGGTAGTTCTCCGTTCGGAGCAGGTCATCGAGCGCCACCCAACCAGCTGCGGCCACTTCGACGTTGGGATGGAGCGATTCCGGGCGGTCGACCGCGAACAGGTAAGGCGTGACCACGACGGGCGGCAGGGATGGAGAGCGCGGCGCCGAGTCGTCGAATTGACCGAGAACGCGGGCCTGGCTCAGGTCGAGACCGACTTCTTCGCTCGTCTCTCGCATGGCCGTTGTGAGCAGGTCCGGATCTTCCGGTGCCCACCGACCGCCGGGAAAGGCCATCTGCCCCGACCAGCGATCGCCGGCGCGATCGGCACGCCGAATCAGCAGGACGGCATCCGGATCCGGCGCCAGCACGATGGCCACGGCCGCCCGGGCGCGCCCCGTCGGGTCCGCGATTGCGGGAGGTCGCGCTTCGAGCGCTCGCGCCAACCGTTCGATCCGACTCATCGCCGAGTACCTGAGGGTCAGAACACCCGGGAGAGAAAGTAGACCGTGCGATCGAAGACCTGCTCGAGCACTGCCGGCGCACCCTGGTAAGGATGAACGGCGCCGAAAGTATGATTGGCCCCGGGAACCGTGTACCGCTCGAGCGTCGACCGGTTGCCGGCCGCCTGGGCCAGCAGCTCCGCCTCCTCGACCGGCACCGAAGTATCGGCGTCACCGTGGACCAGCAGCCAGGGCACAGCTATACGCGCGGCGGCCGCTTCGATATCGAGCGAGCCCGCGCCGTTGGCCTCGATATCGTCCAGTGCTTCCAGGTAGATCGCTGAGGTTACACCGGTGCGCGTATTCAGAACGTCGACCTGGCCTCGTTCGCGCCATTTGGCCAGCTCGGCCGGCGACCACCGCCTAACGGTGGCAATCGCGGCCCAGGTCACCAGCGCGGCAATGCGCTCCAGCCGGGCGGCGGCGAGGATTGCCGCACCGCCACCGCGGGAGTGGCCCAGCAGCGCAACGTGGGACGGGGGCGCCACCGACAGCTCCCCGCCGTCGAGCGCTGCCAGAACCCGATCGATGTCGTATTGTTCGGCGGAGAACGAATTGTGACCGAAACGGTCCGGCCAGGCAAAGTCGCCGTTGTCATCGTACCCCGAGCCGCTCAGATTGACGGACACCGCCGAGAAGCCGGCTCGGGCCAATCGTTCGGCAAAGAACGGGAATGAGCCCCAGTCCTTGAAGCCTTTGAACCCATGGACGATAATTACAGCAGGGCTTGGCGCAGTTCGTTCGGTGGAACGGACATCGATGAGCAGGTCGCCCAGTGCGCCGGGAATCACGCTTTTGGTAAGGATCGGAGTCGCCATCGCCATAATGTGACCGTAGTGGTAGTGCATCGCCAGTGATCGTCAGCACGCTGAACGCCGCCGCAGGTCGCGGTCGGTTCGGCCTCACGCTTCAAACGGGAGACTCGCCCACTGCGCGCATCCCATCCTACCCTGGTCGCCGCGAGCCGAGCTATCATCGAGCAGCGCGACGCAATGGTTTCCCGCTGGATCGCCTGGCTCGGTGATCGTGCCACGCGGACATCGGCCACTTCAGCCGAAGCCGTCGAAGTGGAATTTGCCCTGATCCTCGACGTGTTCGGCGCCATGGTCGGCCCGCTCCGCCGTGAAATACGGCCGCTCTGGGCCCGGGTGGCCGAGCGGTACGGCCGCCATGCAGCCGCGCGTGGCCTCGCGGCCGGCGAGGTCGTCGAGGAAATGCAGTATCTCCGTGAATTACTAATCCGTTACCTGGCCCCTGCCATTGCGGCACTCCGGCCGCGGCAGGGAATGGCTCTGCTGCTGCGGCTCAACCGGCTGGTCGACAAAGGCGTTGCGATTGCGGTGGTGGGTTATACCGACGCCATGGTGGCCACCTTGCTCCCCGGGCCCGATAGTGACGGCTCCGATTCGGTTCCCGACGCCGACCGCCTGGGCAGCCTGAGCGCCCTCCGTCGCGAACTCGAGGAGATCGTCAAGCCCTTCGCCCGCGTCGAGGCATAGAAACGCACCGCATCGCAATTCTTCGGTTATTCAACCCGGTTCCATGGTCCTAGTGTGAAGCGTCTGCTTCGCACCAGGACTATGTGACGCTCATCGACACGCTGGAATCGATCGCCCGACTGCAGGATCTGCCCAGTCTGGCACTGGAATTACGATTCGATCCGACCTGGCACGAAATCAGCCCGGACAGTTTCGGAATCGACGACACGGCCGTGCCCAGGCTTGCGCTGGTGGGCCGCCAGGGTGGCCTGCAGTTCATGGCGGCGCAGTCGAGCCAGCCGGAAGCAACGGTGCAACGCCTGGCCAGGAGCACCTCGCAGCGCGGGCTGCTGGCGCTGATTGCCGGATTCGACCCGTTGCGACGGCGCCTGGCATTCGCGGCAAGCGTGGCGGATGCACCGGTGGCGACTATGACGACGACGCGGCTCAGGCCGATCGACGTCCGGATTCTCGAACGCGGTTCCAGCCATCACGACGGCCTGGCGCTGGCCCGATGCCTGGCCTGGGCCGATGCGCTGGCAGGGAGGACGCTCGATCAGCGCTTCTTCCGCCAGTTCCGCACCACGCTCACGGCAGCGGCGGCCGAGCTGCCGGGCCGGATTCCCGGGCGCGATCGACATGCGCTCGCTCTGCTCGACCTGACGCGTGTGCTGTTCCTCTACTTCGTCCAGGAGCGCGGCTGGCTCGACGGCCGGCCCCGGTTTCTGGCCGAGGAACTCGATCGCGTGCTTCAGAGCGGCGGTGGCGTGGCTCGGCGCTTGCTGCGCCCGCTGTTCTTCGGCACGCTCAACCGGCCGATCGACCGACGTTCGGCAACGGCACGGAAGTTCGGCCGCATCCCGTTCCTCAACGGCGGCCTCTTTGAACCGCATCCTCTGGAGCAGCGGTGGCGCGCGGAACTTTCCGACCGGTTCTGGATCGACGCCTTCGAGCAGCTGTTCGAGCGCTACCACTTCACCATCGGCTCCGAGACCGGGCCGAGGGCCGCCATCGGACCCGACATGCTCGGCCGGGTCTTCGAAGGGGTGATGGACCCCGACGTCCGCCGCGGCACCGGGGCATTCTACACACCGAGCGCCCTGGTCGATCAACTGGTCCGCGCCTCACTCGAAGCGTGGCTGGCCGGCAGACTCGACTGTCCGATCGACCAGGCTCGCGCCGAACTGGCGGAAACCACTCCGCGCGCACTCGACGCCATCCGACAGGTCACCGTGCTCGACCCCGCCGTAGGGAGCGGCGCTTTTCTGCTCGGCGCGCTTCGCCTCTTTGTCGCCACCCGCATCCGTGGGGGAGAGGATCCCGGAGCCGCAACCCGCAGCGTAATCGCCAGCAACCTCTTCGGTGTCGACATCAACCCGAACGCGGTGCATCTGGCCGAACTGCGCCTGTGGCTCGAAGTCATCCGATCAGACCCGGATGGCGTGCCTGAAGAAATCCCTCCGCTGCCCAACCTCGACGCTCTGATCCGCCAGGGCGACAGCGTCCTCGAACGACACGACCTTCCCGTCGCGCTTCGCGGCGAGGCGGCCGACCGGCTCCGTGAGCTGCGCAATCGGGTTCTCACGGCCACCGGTGAGGCCAAGCGGGCCGCCATTCGGTCACTCCGGCGGGCAGAACACGAGGCGATGCAGCGGGCCCTGGACGCGGCGATCGTCAGCCTCGAAGGACGGATTCGCGACCTGGTGGCGAGCGGCACCGGGCGCTCGCTCTTCGGCGACACCCTGCCCCTGCCGCATGCGGGACGAACCGAGCTGCGCCGCCTCCGCACCGAGCGATCGCGCCTCCGGACGGCACGGCGACGGCTGGTTACCAGCGGAATCCTCCCCTGGTTCCACTTCGGTTCGCAGTTTGCCGACCTGATGGACCGGGGCGGCTTCGACCTGATCGTCGGCAACCCGCCCTGGGTTCGCGCCGAAAATCTGTCACCTCAGGAACGCGAGGGGCTCAAACGGCGATACGATTGGTTCCGGGCGCGCCCATCGTCGCGGCGCGGCTTCGCGCCGGTGGCGGACCTGTCGGTGGCCTTTCTGCAGCGCAGCCTGGAGCTGGTTCAGACGTCGGGTGTCGTCGGCCTCCTGCTGCCGGCCAAGCTGCTAACCGCCCAGTACGGCGTGCTGGCGCGCCAACGATTGGCCGAGCGCCATACCGTGCACCTGGCTGCGGACCTGCCGGATGCCGCGGCCGGGTTCGACGCCTTGGTCTATCCGCTCGCTCTGGTAGTGGGGCGCCGCGAACCGCCGGCCGGGCATCTGACGGCAACGACCTTCGACACCCGAGGACGGCTCGTTCCGCAGGACGCGCTGTCAGGAACCTCGTGGAGCGTGATACGATCCGGCGACGGAGCGGCACTCGCATGCCACGCCGCCGACTGCCTCCGCATCGACCAACAGTTCCGGATCTCGTTAGGTATCAAAACGGGAGCGGACGCCGTCTTTCTCGACCCGGAAGGGGGCTGCGAGGCCGACCTGCTCCGCCCCGCGCTACGCGGCCGCGACGTGCGACCGTTCCGTACCACCCCCAAAGTCCAACTCCTGCTGGCCTATGACCGAAGCGGCCGTCCACTCGACCGTCTGCCGACCAAGACCAGCGCCTGGATTGCTCGGCATGCGCGCATCCTCGCGGCCCGCGCCGACTATCGACGCGGCCCGCTCTGGACCGTATTCAGGACGGATGCCGTGGGCCCGCTGTTCCGAGTAGTCTGGCCCGATCTGGCCCGGCAGTTGTCGGCCACCGCGCTGGTCGCGCCGTCGGAGCGGCGGACCGTTCCACTCAATACCTGTTACTGGCTCGCGGCACCAAGCGCGGAGTCGGCACTCGCACTCACAGCGTGGCTCAACAGCGAACCGATCCGCCGCCTGGCGCGCCAGCAGGCGACCGTCGCAGCGTCGGGGTACTACCGATTCAACGCGGCACTGGTGGGAGCCCTGCCCCTGCCCGCCCAGGCCTTGAGCGATGCAACCCTGATTCGAATCGGCCGCGCGGGGCATCAGGGAAAGGTCGACGAACGCGCCCTGGCCGAGCGCGTCCTCACACTGCTGGGCGCCGCGACCGGGTGATCATCGCCCCCGGTGCTCCTGCCGGCATCGACCGGCTCGGCTTCTCCGTACCAGGCAAGTTTGACCGACTCACGCCGAGCTGCGCCGCTGCGGCAGTCGGCGGAGCAAGCGGGCCACCACCGGCGGACGACCAGCCACCCGACTGGCTCCGCCCCGACCAGATCGGCACCTTTCGGGCTGCACTCGGCATTGCCCGAGCCTTCGGGGGCGTGATGATTGCGACCCCCGTCGGCTCCGGGAAGACCTATGTCGGCCTGGCGGTATGCCGAGCGCTCGATCCATCGCCGCCGGTCGATGTCGTAGTGCCCGGGATCCTGGTCCCACAATGGCAGCGTACCGCCCTCGAAGTCGGCGTGGCCTGTCAGCCGACCAGTCACGAGCTGCTCAGCCGCGGCGGTCGCGTGCTTGGACGGGGCCCGACCCTGATCGACGAATCGCACCGCTTCCGCAACCCTGGCACGCGTCGCTACCGCGAGCTGGCGCCGCAACTGCTCGAGCGCCCGGTTGTCCTTCTCACGGCAACACCCGTCGTCAACCGACGGCGGGATCTCGCAGCGCAGCTATCCCTCGCAGTGCGGGACGATGCGCTGGCGCTGTATGGCGTTGCCTCGATCCGCCTGGCCATCGAGAACGATCAGGAGAATGCAATCGCTGTCCTGATCGTACGTAGCAAGAGACCTGCGGAACAACCCTCTCGCCGCAACGTCGTGATCCGCCGCTGGCACGAAGACGACCGATGGTTCAGCCGAGCCGTCGCTCGAGTCGATCGGCTCAGACTGGCACGCAGCCGTCCGATTGCTGCGCTGATTCGCAACAGCCTGCTGCGAGCGCTGGCCTCGAGCCCGGCGGCCCTGCTGGCCTCGCTCGACCGCTACCGGCGCCTGCTGGGCCATGCCGCCGACGCACGGCGGGCGGGCCACCCGATCAACCGATCGAACATCCGATCGATCGTAGCCGGTGATGTCGAACAGTTGGTCATGTGGGATCTGCTCGAGCGTCCCGAGGCGCCGACTGACCTCGCAGTTGGCGATCTGACCCTGGTGCACCAGCTCGCAACCCACACGCGCGACTGGATTCGGCACGGTGACCCCAAGGCGACCCGTCTGGCGACGATACTGGCGGACGGCCGCCCCACCCTGATTTTCTCCACCTTTACCGAGACGGTTCATCACCTGCGGCAACGCCTCGGCGGGCCAGGGGTGGCGTGGCTGACCGGCAGTGAAGCGGGGTACCAGCAGCGACGCATGCCGAGATCCCTGGTGCTCCAGTCGTTCGACCCGGCGGCTCGTACAAATCGAGATCTGCCCGCCACGACCGTGCTGCTCGCGACGGACGTTGCCGCCGAGGGGCTCAATCTGCGGAGTGCCGCGCGGGTGGTCCATTATGACCTCCCATGGACCCCGATCCGACTGGAGCAGCGCGACGGACGGGCCCTTCGACCGGGATCAGCTCACCCCGATGTCGAGGTGGTCCGATTCGAGCTCCCCGCCCCGATCGAGGCGCGGATCGGGATGGAGGAGGTGCTCCGGCGAAAGCGGGTGATCTCACGGATCCCCACAGCACCAGCATTGGGCGACGGCCGACGCCGGACAGGGTGGTGCATAGTCCCAGAAGGGGAGACTACAGCCGTATTCCGCCTTCGGAACAGCGGCTCCGGAGCAACCGGCCTGCTTATCCTGGCCCGGAGCGCGGACAGTTGTTGGCGCGAGATCCCTGAGCGACCGCCGCCGCCCCTCCGATTCGGCGAAGAGGGCGACCTGTCTCCCGCAAAGTTGCTGGATCTCATCGCATCGCTCGACGACCCGGTGCGGCGCGCCATCGACCGGATCGGCACCGCTCGGCTCGGCGCCTTTCACGTTGCGGCCGGGGCGCTCGAATACCTTCGCACCAGAACCGGCCATTTTCGACGGAGCCGAGACCTCGAGGGACTGGCCCGGGCCGAATCCGTAATGCGCTTTCTCCGACGGGGGCATACCGCGGCGGAAGCAATGCTGGTCGACCGAATCATTGCCGCGGATCTGGCCGCGTTCGACCTGGCGGCTCGGCTCGGCAGCGCGGAGCAAGACCGCGAAACGCTCAGCGCGGAACTCCTGGTGCTGGCGGTTCCCGCCCGGCGCTGACTCTCGCGGCCAGGCCTTGAAACAGCCGGCCTACAGCCCGTCCGACGACCTCGCTACCTTCCGCGCATGACCACTCGAATTACGACCGTATTGTTCGACCTCGACGGCACCCTGCTCGATTCGATTCAGCTGATCATCGACAGTTACCATCACAGCCTGGCCAGCCACGGGATTCCTGCCCGTAGCGACGCGGAATGGCTCGCCGGCATCGGCACCCCGCTCCGGGTCCAATTTCGCGACTGGGCCCATGACCCGGTCTTGTTCGAGGGGCTTATCGAGACCTATCGCGAGTACAACATCTCCAACCATGACAGCCGCTGCCGTGGCTACCCCGGCGCCGTCGAGATGGTGCGGACCATCCGCAACCAGGGACTCCAGACCGGCCTGGTTACCAGCAAGCAGCGGGTCGGCGCCGAACGGGGCCTTCGGCTGCTCGGTCTGGATGGGGCGATGGACGTTCTGGTCGGTGCGGACGACGTGGTCAATCCGAAGCCGCATCCGGAGCCGTTGCTCAAGGCGCTGGACCAGCTCGAAGCCGACCCGCGCAGTGCCATCTATGTCGGCGACAGCGTCCATGACATGGAAAGCGGTCGAGCAGCGGGGATGCGCACGGCGGCGGCGCTCTGGGGGCCGTTCCGCCAGGACGACCTGATCCGCACCAAGCCCGACCATTGGCTCGAGACGCCGGACAATCTGCTGATGCTATTGAGTCGCGAGGCAACGCCATAACCTCCGCTGGGCCCCTGGCCCGCCATTGCCATGCATCCCAAGCTCCAGGCCATCCAGGACGAATTCGCGTCGGCACAAACGCGACTGCATCGCCTCTCGGAGCGAGTGCCTCATG
This sequence comes from uncultured Gemmatimonas sp., assembly GCA_964619465.1. Lineage (GTDB taxonomy): Bacteria > Gemmatimonadota > Gemmatimonadetes > Gemmatimonadales > GWC2-71-9 > SHZU01. The sequence continues at coordinate 2,503 of CAZUES010000043.1, read as the reverse complement.
AACGATGGCCCGAGCGTCGTGCGCCGGACCGATGGTCCGTCGCGGAGTGCGTAGCGCACCTCAACCTGACCAGTGAAGCGTATCTGCCGCTGCTGGACGCCGCGATCCAACAGGCTCAGGCCAGGTCGAGCGCGGCGGCGGTCCGATACCGACGCGATGTATTCGGCTGGATACTCTGGCGAACCATGGGCCCTCCGGTCCGCTTTGCCATCGCAACGCCCGCGGCTTTCGTGCCCGCGGCGGACCTGCCGCCGGCGGCGCTGATCCAGGAGTTCGATCGCCTGCAAGCCACGCAAATCGAGATGCTCAGATCGGTCGATGGCAAGCCGATCAGCGAGATCTACGTCGCGTCGCCCTTTGCGCCAGGGCGGACCTACAACCTGTTTTCGTGTTTCAGCATTCTGCCGCGGCACCAGCACCGTCACCTCTGGCAGGCCGAACAAGTCTGGGAGTCGGCATAAAGCACGGCACCATCATGAAGGATCCATCTTAGACGAAGGCGGAACCGTTGCGCGCTTCACTCCGACATCTCGTCGCGGCTGCCCTGTTCCTGACCCCGGCGGGTGTCGCCGGACAGTCCGGACCTCGTTTCGAAGTAACCGTCGCTTCGACGGCACATGCCGGCCCGCTGACCGGCCGACTGATCGTGATCGTGTCGAAAACCAACCCGGCCGAACCTCGCCTGCTGATTTCGCCTTCGGGCCCGGCGATTTTCGGCGTCGACCTCGAGGCCGTGGCGCCGGACCGACCGATCACCGTGGACGACCGGGCCATCGGCTACCCGACCGACCTGGCAGCCTTGCCACCCGGCGAGTACTGGGTTCAGGCCATGGTCCGGGTTTATTCCGAGGTTCGCCGCGCAGACGGTCGAACCCTCTGGCTGCCGATGAACGACGGCCGGATTGCGACGTTCAACAACGCGCCAGGCACTCTGGTGAGCGAAGTCCAGCAGGTCCGCATCGGCGGCAGCGACCCGGTTCGCCTCGGCTTGACACGGACCCTCCCCGAAACGCCCAGGCCGGCCGACACGGACTGGGTCAAACGCGTTACCATCCAAAGCAAGAAACTCTCGGCGTTCTGGGGTCGTCCGATCCATATTCACGCCACTGTTTTGCTGCCCAGGGGATACCAGGACGAGCCCAGCCGGCGCTACCCCGCGATCTACACGCTCGGCCACAACGTTCCGTTCCAGTTCCGGACCGATTCGGTCGGCCGCGGTATCGGAGAGATCAACCCGGTCACCGGCGTCGAAACCGGTTTCGACTTCTACAAATCGTGGATCGCCCCGGACTTCCCTCGGGTGATCGCTATTTCACTCGAACAACAGACGCCTTACTTCCCCGATTCGTATTCGGTCAACTCGGCCAACAACGGCCCCTACGGCGATGCGGTAGTCGAGGAGATCATCCCGGAACTGGAGCGACGCTTTCGAATCATCGCGGCACCGCATGCCCGACACCTGGAAGGGGCGTCGACCAGTGGCTGGCAGAGCCTCGCGCTGCAGCTCCGCTATCCCGACTACTTCGGCGGGGCCTGGATCTTCCAGCCCGATCCGATCGATTTCAGTCGGCACCAGCTGGTCGACATCTATCAGGACGAGAACGCCTTCTCGATTCCCGCCGGGCAGTTCGTCACTGCGGAGCGACCGATGCGTCGGACGGTCGAGGGCCAACCCGTCTGGACCGTCCGCCAGATGAGCCGGTTCGAGGCCGTGCTCGGCTCGAAAGGGCGTTCCGGCTTTCAGTTCCACGCCTGGGAAGCGGTCTACGGCCCCACCGACAAGGCCGGCTATCCCAAGCCCCTCTGGGATCCGCTCACCGGGGTGATCGACAAGTCGGTCGCGGCCTACTGGAAGGAAAACGGCTACGACCTGCGCGACTATGCCGAGCGCAACTGGGCAACGTTAGGCCCCAAGCTTCAAGGCAAGCTGCGCTTCTTCCTGCCCGACATGGACGATTTCTATCTCAACGTCGCGATGTATCGGTTCGAGGACTTCCTCAAACGAGCCGAACCGGCCAGCGGCGCCGAGTTCATCTACGGACGGCCGATGAAAGGCCACAGCTGGCATCCGTATCCGTGGGCCGAGCTGGTGCGGCGATTCGCTGCAGCGGTCGAGGCCAATACTCCCAATACCCGATAACCGTGCCACCCTCACCAGGGAACCGACCGATGTCCAACTCCGAGCGCCGCGAGCTCCGCATCCTGCGCATTTACGGCCTGATGGCCACCCTGCTGCTCACCTGGTTCAGCCTGAGCGCCTTCCAGAGTCAGCCCGACAAGGTCCGTTTCACGGAAATCGACGTCGAGCGGATCAACGTGGTGGAGCCGGACGGCAGCTATCGAATGGTCATTGCCAACCGGCCGCGGTCGATCGGGCCGATCTTCAAAGGCAAGCCATTCGGCTATCCGGGCGGCACTCGGCCCGGGATCATTTTCTTCAACGACGAGGGGACCGAGAACGGCGGGCTGACGTTCACGGGCAAGACCGATGAAAACGGCCGCT
>CAZUES010000042.1:0-32960 GCA_964619465.1 uncultured Gemmatimonas sp. | reverse complement strand
CGTCGGAAGCGGAGCAGATCCTGCGATCGGTCGAGCGTGCGGAGCAGTCGGTCCGATCGGAACAACTGCGGCGCCGGCGGGTCGCGCGTAGCGCAGCGGACAAGGACTGGTAGCATGGTCGCCCTGCTGTTGTTGCTCTGGCAGACGGCCAGCGTCACCATCACCGCCGAGACCGATCGAGGCCGTGTCGCGGTAGGCGAGGAAGTCGTCTTTACCATTCGCGCGGTTTCGACTTTATCCGGTGCCTTCCAGGTTCAGTTACCCCCGATTGCGGGGTTCGACGTTGTCGGACGGTTCGAGCGCCTCGATGATGTCGTGGTCGGAATGCCCGGGGCCCGCAGCTATCAGCTCGAGTTGACGCTGCGCGCTGCACAGGTCGGCACCTGGTCGTTGTCGCCACTCGTCGTATCGATCGGGAGCGAGTCCCACGTTGCGCCGGATGTTCGAGTGACGGTGGTCGGAACCTCGGCGACCGATCCGGCGAGGAACCCGCGGTTGATGGATCTAATTCGGCGCGTACCCGAGCCGGTGCCTGGTGAAGCGGCAACCGTGGTGACGCTGGTGTCCGATGCGCGGATCTATCAGGGTGGCCAGCTCGACGTCCTCACCGCCGCCTGGTTTTCTCGAAATCTTCGGGCTCGATTGCGCCGCTCGCCGACGCTCAAGCCTCCAGTGTTGCCTGGGGTATGGTCGGTTCCGCAGCCGGCGGTCCCCGGGATCGTGGCGACGCGCGCAGTGGGCAATGATACCTACGACTTGTTCGTGAGCCATCAGGTCACCTTTCCGCTGACTGCCGGTCGGATCACGGTCCCGCCGGCTCGGCTGGAGTACACCGTGCCGCCGCGCCGCGCCGTGTCTGCCGAGCGCCCCGCCGAGGCGACCAGCTCCCCGGTACCGGTCGACGTCCTGCCGCTGCCCGCCGATGCAACACCCCCGGGGTTTCGCGGCCCGTCAGCGGGCGGACTGCGGATCGGCTATCGGATTCAGACGCTGCCGGCGCATGCCGGAGAGCCGCTGCCGGTCGAGGTGATCCTGTCGGGAACGGGGAACCTGGCCTTCTGGGCGCCACCCGAGGTGAGCTGGCCGGTCGGTACCCGCGCATACCTCGATCGGACGGCCGATGCGGAACGGATTGCCGCAGGGCTGCTTGGCGGCACCAAGACGTTTCATTTTCTGGTCGTCGCCGACAGCGCAGGAAGCGTTGCACTTCCGGAACTTCGCTATGACCACTTCGACCCCGCCGTGGGGTTCCGCGCCGCGACGGCTCCCGGGATGGTGGTGCCGGTTCTGCCCGGCAAGAGCAGAACCGCCGGACGGGTGGCGCCTCCGATTGCGCCGGCGCGATCCCGGCCGTCCGAGTTGGCGTTGCTCGAGCCCGGCAGGGCAGGGTGGTTAGCGGTGCTGCTGCTGCCGGTCCTGCTTGCTCTTGCTCTGGAGGCGCGCCGCCGCCGCCGGCTTCAGGTAACGATGCCACGACCCGACATCGACGGGGTTCTGGCGCTCGAGCAGTTGGTGGTCCGGCTGGTGCCGGAGGCCGATCGGGGCCAGGTCGAGCGGCTGGAGGGGGGGCTGCGCCGGGCCGGACTCTCCCGGGACGCCGCCGCGCGCGCCGCGCAGCTCAAGCTCGAACTCGATCGGCTCAGGTTCACTCCGGGGGCCGGCGGAGCCACCGATGCGCTGAGCGCGCAGGCACGGAGCGTGGTCGAGGCCGCGCCCGGAGTGGTGCGGCGCCGAGCCGGGCTGGTGGTGATGCTTGCACTGCTCTCGACGACTGCAGCTGCGCAGGGCGACCCCGCGGCGCTGTATCGGGACGGTACCTATCACGCCGCTGCGGCCGGGTTCGAACGCGCTGCCGTCAATCGGAGCGGTGAGTGGCAACTCTGGTACAATGCGGCGGCGGCTCGCTACCTGAGCGGCGAGGATGCCATCGCGGCCGCCCGGCTGACCCGGGCTCTGGCCCTGGCGCCACGCCAGTCGGAAGCGAGGGTGCTCTGGAATACGCTCGAACGGCAGTATGAGCCGCTCCATCAGGTTCGCCCTCCACGCGGCCTCTCGCGTTTCGAGTGGGGGTTGATCTCGGCGGTGGTCTGGGTGGTTGCGGTCGTCGTCTTCGCGCGGCTCCGTCACCGTCCCAGGATTCGGTGGACTGTGGCAGCCATTGCCGTGACGCTGTCGATCGCGGCGCTCACCTGGCCCCGATTGCCGCCCGCTCAGGCGTTTGCGACTGCGGCCATAGCACTCAAGCGGTCGCCCCACGGCTTGGCGCCGGATGAGGGCCGGCTCCCGGGCCTCACGCGTGTAACGGTCGAAGAACGCCGCGCCGATTGGGTTCGGGTCCGAGACCGGTTCGGTAATCGCGGTTGGGTGCCGGCCATCTCCCTCGCCCAAGTCGACCGTGTAGATTGAAGCGTGTCTGTCGCAATGCCCGGCCGCCGGATCGCCATCCTCCCCGATGCAGTCGCCAATCAGATCGCGGCCGGTGAGGTCGTCGATCGGCCTGCCTCCGTCGCCAAGGAACTGATCGAGAACGCCATCGATGCCGGCGCTCGGCACGTTCGCATCGAGGTTGCCGAGGGTGGCAAACAGTCCATCGTCGTGAGTGATGATGGAGGCGGGATGGGGCGGGACGATGCCGTGCTGGCCCTCGACCGCCATGCGACCAGCAAGATCGTGGCAGCGGCCGATCTGGTCGGCGTGCGGACCTTCGGCTTCCGCGGCGAAGCGTTGCCGGCAATCGCCTCCGTTTCCCGGCTCACGCTGGCGACCTCCGATGGCACCGGAGAAGGGACCGAGGTCAGCCTGACCGGAAGCCGGATCGATCGGGTCCAGTCGATTGCCCGCCAGCGAGGCACCACGGTCACGGTGCGCAGCCTGTTCTTCAATACGCCGGCCAGACGCAAGTTCCTTCGCTCGGTATCGAGCGAGCTGCGCACCGTCTGGGATGCGGTGGGCGTACTCGCGCTGGCCCATCCCGACGTGGGCTTCGAGCTGATAGCCGACGGGACACGCCGGCTCGAGGTTCCGGCCGACCAGGATCTCCCGAACCGTCTGGGCGCAGTTTGGGGCCGCGATGTCGTTGCAACCATGGTACCGGTGCGGCATGCGGTCGGGTCGGTGCTGGTGGAAGGATTGATCCAACGTCCCTCTGAAGCGCGCCCGACCGGACGACGGGTCCAGCTCTTTGTGAACGAGCGTCCCTTCCGGGATCCGTTTCTGGTCCGGGCAGCGGAGAACGGCTACCGATCCGCGATTGCCCCGGGCGATCGTCCCTCGATGCTGCTGCGCCTCACGGTGGCCGCGGGCGACGTCGACGTGAACGTCCATCCGGCCAAACTCGAAGTCCGCTTTCGGGAACGCTTTGCCGTCGAACGGGCGGTCGAGGAAGCCGTCAAGCTCGGCCTGGGTGCGCTCGAGGCCTCCGCCAGCATCGCATCGATTGCCGACCGTGCGGCGGCCGGCTGGCGGGCGGCGCCGGTTGCGGATCAGGCGGAGGTAGCGTCGGAGGCGCTGTCGGAGGGAGTCCAGCTCCAGTTCGGTGACCCCTCGGATCCGGGCCCGCCGTTGGCTCCGGAACCGACCCGGGCGATCACCTCGCCGATCCTCCAGCTGCGCAATACGTACATCGTCTTCGAAACCGCCGAGGGCGCCGTGTTCGTCGATCAGCACTCGGCGCATGAGCGGGTGCTCTACGAGCAGGTGATGGGCGACATCCAGTCCGGCGTGATCGCCAGTCAACGGCTGCTGCTGCCGATTACCGTCGAACTCAACGACGACGAACTCGAGGCTGTCGAACGCTTCGGCGACGAGCTGAGCCGAGTCGGGTTCGAGGTGGCGCCGTTCGGCGGCCGGAGCGTGGTACTACACGCCGTTCCGACTCCGCATCCGCGCTTCGATGCCACGGCGTGCTTCCGGGAGCTGGTTGCGGACCTGGCGCGCGGACGCTTCGGGGGCTGGGCCAACCGGCTGGAGCGATTCGCGGCGACCTACGCCTGCCGCGCGGCGGTCAAGGCCGGCATGCCGCTCTCGGAGCCGGAGATGCGCACCTTGCTGCTTCGCCTGTTCGAGACGGCGCTGCCTCCGCACGACGTGCATGGTCGGTCGACCATCGTGACGGTGCCGGTCGACGAGCTGGAGCGACGGTTTGGCCGGCGATAGGGTTCCTATCATCGTCGGCCCCACGGCCGTCGGAAAGACCGCCGTTGCCCTTGCCCTGGCCGAGCATTGGGACATGGAAATCGTCTCGGCCGACTCCCGCCAGGTCTATCGCCGGCTCGACATCGGGACCGCCAAGGCAACCAGGCGCGAGCAGAAGCGGGTCCGCCATCACGGGATCGACGTCATCGACCCGGGCGAACGGTACAGCGCCGGCCGGTTTGCACGCGATGCGGAGCGCTGGATCGAGGATATCCGGGCCCGTGGACGCCTCCCGGTCATCGTCGGTGGAACCGGCTTTTATATCCGCACGCTGGTCGACGGGCTCTTCCGCGAGCCGCCCCTCGATCCCGAGCGCCGACAGGTGCTCGAAGGATTCGTGAACGGCTTCGGATCGACCACCCTGGTTCGCTGGGCATCACGGCTCGATCCGCGCTTCAGAGGCGGCGGCCGGCAGCGGGCCATGCGTGCCGTCGAAGTGGCGTTGCTGTCGGGGTATCCGCTCAGCTACTGGCAGGAAGCGGCGCGGACCTCCGGGACCGTCGATCCGTGGTACGTGGTTCTGACGGTGCCGCGCCCGGTGCTGCATCGCCGGATTCTGGTGCGGGCGGAAGAAATGGTGCGCCGGGGCGTGATCGAGGAGGCCGCGGCGGCCATGGCCGACGGTGCGCTGCCGGGGTCGCCGGGGCTCGACGGGGTGGGCATCCGCGAGGCCGTCGAGTACCTGGTCGGCATGCGGCCGCGCGAAACCGTCGTCGAGGCGATTGCCACGGGCACTCGGCAGTACGCCAAGCGCCAGGAAACCTGGTTTCGTCACCAGCTCACTGGCCCGGTTCTCGCTCTCGATGCAACGCGCCCGCCCGACGAACTCGCGCGCGAGATTGCCGCAGCATGGGCCAGTGTCAATGAAAGGAGCGCTACGGCGTGAAGATCGGCATCACTTGCTATCCGACCTACGGCGGCTCCGGTGCGCTCGCGACCGAACTGGGACTGGCGCTGGCGCGCCGCGGTCATGAGGTGCATTTCATCACCTATGCCATGCCGTTCCGTCTGCGGGAGTACACCCAGGGCGTCTACTTTCACGAAGTCGATACCACGGAGCAGTATCCGCTTTTTGAGTACTATCCCTACTCGCTCGCCCTGGCCAGCAAGCAGCATGAAGTGGCGCTGCGTGAGGAACTCGACGTCCTGCATGTTCACTACGCCATTCCCCACGCCACCGCGGCATTCCTGGCGCGGGAGATGCTGGTCGGCCGGCGCAAACTGCCCGTCATCACCACGCTCCACGGAACGGACATTACGCTGGTAGGGCAGGAAAGCAGCTTCTACGCCATCACCAGGTTTTCGATCGAACGTTCGGACCGGGTGACCGCGGTGTCACAGTTCCTCAAAGAAGAAACCGTCCGCACCTTCGGCTGCACCGGCTGTGACATCAGGGTCATTCCCAACTTCGTCGACCTGGCGGAGTACGCGCCGACGCCCGACGCCTGCCGGCAAGGGCTCGCTCCGCCGGGACACCGCGTCATCGTGCACGTGTCGAACTTCCGTGAAGTGAAACGGGTCCGCGATGTGGTTCGCGTCTTTGCCCGGATCCGCCGCGCCATGCCGGCGACGCTGGTGATGATCGGCGACGGACCGGACCGTACCGATGCGGAGCGAGAGGCGGTCGAGGCCAAGGTCGATGAGGACGTCCAGTTTCTCGGCCGGCTCGGTGATGTGAGCCGCCTGCTCGGTGTCAGCGATCTGTTTCTCCTGCCGTCGCAGACCGAATCCTTCGGGCTCGCTGCGCTCGAAGCGCTGGCCTCGGGGGTGCCGGTGGTGGGGTCGCGCACCGGCGGGATTCCCGAGGTGGTCGAAGATGGTGTGTCCGGTATTCTCGAGCCCCCCGGATCGGTCGAAGCGATGGCGCGCCGGGCCATCGAGCTGCTGCGCAACCCCGTAGCGTTCCAGGCCATGCGCGCGGCAGCCCTGGCGCGGGCCGGACTGTTCTCCGCCGACGTCGTCGTTCCGCAGTACGAAGCACTTTACGCCGAGGCATTGTCATGACGCTGTCGTGGTGGCAGGGGCTGATTCTGGGCCTGGTCCAGGGCTTCACGGAGTTCCTGCCGATTTCGAGTTCCGGTCACCTGGTTCTTGCGGAGCGGATGGTCGGCTTCAAGCCGCAGGGCCTGTTCTTTGAGGTGGTGGTTCACGTTGCCACGCTGTTGTCGGTGTTCATTGCGTATCGAGCCCGGATCGCCGCGTTGCTTCGGGGCATGCTGTCTCGCGACGCCGACTCGCTTCGGTTCGCAGGGCTGATCCTGCTGGCGTCGGTTCCGGCGGGAGTCGTCGGCGTGGTGTTCAAGGACTTCTTCGAGCAGAGCTTCCACTCTCCGGTCATGCTCGGCTGGAATTTTCTGATTACGGCGGTGCTGCTCTGGAGCACTAAGTACGCCTTGCAGCGAGCGCCGGTCGAGTCGGCGCCGATCACGCCGTTGCGCGCATTTATGATCGGAGTGGGGCAGGCGATCGCGATCATTCCCGGTATTTCCCGGTCGGGCACCACCATTGCCGTTGCCCTGTGGAGCGGTGTCAAACCGGCCGTGGCGGCCGAGTTCTCGTTTCTCATGTCGATTGTGGTGATTGCGGGCAGCGGGATCCTGCAGGCGCGTGAGATTCCGCCCGGGTTCGACCCGTTTTCACCGGGCATCGTACTCGCCTTCTTGAGCGCGCTGGTTGCCGGCGTGGTGGCAATTCGGTTCCTGGTTGCTCTACTCAAGAGCAGCCGGTTCCATTCCTTTGCGCCGTACTGCGCAGCGCTCGGCATCTTCTGTCTGATCTGGTTCGGCGTGCTGGGGCGGTAATCGGATGGCAGCGATACACCGGTTCGAAGTGCTCGAATCGACCCAGGATCTGGCGCATTCGCTTGCTGCGGACGGGGCGGAGGCCGGCACCGCGATCGTCGCCGCTGTGCAAGAGGCCGGTCGCGGAACCCGGGGACGCGCCTGGAGTTCGGCCCGCGGCGGTCTCTGGCTCACCGTGATTCTTCGACCGACGGCGGCCGGTGCGGTTGAGGGGCTGAGCCTCCGGGTTGGGCTCGAAGTCGCGCATACTCTGGAGCGGGTGGCCGCCCCGGCGTTTCCGCTCGGGATCAAATGGCCCAACGACCTGGTGGCCGATGATCGCAAGCTGGGCGGGATCCTGTGCGAAGGCCGATGGCTGGGCGATGCTCCGGGGTGGATTGCGGTCGGCATCGGGATCAATGTGACCAATCCGGTGCCCGCCGAACTGGCGGCCGCGGCCGTCGCGCTCGCGGATCTGAACAGCGATGTGCAGGTCGATGACCTGATCGATCCGGTCGTCCAGGCGGTCGTGGATGCCGGTCGAGGCGCCGGGCCACTGACGGATGCCGAATTGGCCGAGTTTGCCAGTCGGGATTGGCTCAAAGGGCGAGAGCTGATCGCACCAGTCGCGGGGCGTGCCGTCGGGATCACTCCCGATGCCCGATTGATCGTGGAGCAGGCGCCGGGAACGCAGACCTCCGTGCTCGGCTCGGTGACCCTTGCGGCCTTGGCCCGAGACGGCGGAAGCCGTTAGATTATATGGCGTTCCCTCAATTCCGATCCGTTGGAGCCCCGATGACTTCTGCCGTTCAGGCAACCCGCGATACCGACCATACCGAGCTTCGGCACGTGCTACGGTCCGGTACCCAACTCGGTGTCATTCAGTCGGTCCTGATCGGCGTGTTTGCGATCCTGCAGCCTCGGCTCGTCGGGATCGTTGAACTCGTCGTGCTTGGTGCGATCCTCGTGCTCGGCATTGCCATCACGATTACGCTGCCCGGTCTGTGGACTAAGGCACGGACCATCGAAGGCATCTCGGGTGCCGCCGGAATCGGTCTCTGGGCAACGGTGATCTTCCTGGTCGTGGACGTGGCTGTGTTCCAGCCGTTCGGCTTCTATACCAACCGGTGGCTCGAGATCGGTGGCGGAAGCAACTGGTGGTACCACCCGGTCTGGTGGATGGTGGGCACCTACCTGCCGTGGCTCGGCGCCTGGGTATTGGCGAATCAGGCAGCGAAGAATGGCGCGGCGAATCCCGTCGGGCTGATTGGCGGGACGCTGGTACTTGCCGCCGTCATCATGGTGATCGCGGTTCTGGTCGGCTTCCCCGGCGCTTCGTACGGTCTCGGCAGCTTCGGCGTTGCGGTGCTGCCGGCGCTGGCCGTGCTGGTTGCGATTACCGTTCTGGGGACTCGACGCGGGTGAAATGACCTTCGTCCGGTTTCTGGCCCGATTGTTCGGATGGCTGCTCACGCCGGTGGTGGCGTGGGCAGCTTCGTTTTTGGGGGCAGGAGCCGTGGCGTGGATCGGCCCTTCGCTGTCCGCCCGAAATCATCTGATTGCAACGATGCTGGCCGGCGGGGCGACCGCGGCATTGGCGCTGGTGCTCTGGTTGCGCCTGCTGCGTAAGTCCCCCCGCTTGCAGGACACGCTCCAGGTGGCACCGGATGCGACGCCGCTGGTTGCACTCGAAGACGAGGAGCCACCGCGATGAAGGCGATCCTGGTCTGGATAGTGGCCGGCTCGGTGGCAACCGCATCGGGCTGCGCCCGGTCGGTCGAGGACCAACCCGGGGTCGACACCACTGACGTGTCGCGCGCGACCGGACTGGCCGATTCGCTCGTCCTGACCCTGCCATCGGGCCAGACCGTGTGGCTCGCCGAAGGCCGCCCTGCCAAGGACAGCGCCGGAGCGGAGTGTATCGAACGAAGTGTCGAGATCCGGACCGATACCTCGTCTGTGAAAATCCCGCTCCTCTTCGTCGTCAATCCTCCTGTCGTCCTCGACCGCGACCATCTCCGCGCCGAACTGAGTCGGCACTGCCGGGTTATGGCGGTCTACCGGGTCGAACTCGCCACCGGCAGGCCCTATAAACTGGAGGATCGCTAGGTGCGGGGGTTGGGTTTTGGTCTGGTACTCATGCTGATCGGCGGCCGGGCGGCTGCTCAGTCGATCAGTGCGGTTGTCGCCCATGGCTTCGGAACTCCGCGCGTCAACGAGTACCGGCTCTCCATCTCGGCCCATCGGGCGGGGCCGGCAGAGCTCAGACCGTTCGCGACGGTGGCAACGCAAGGGCCGCGGGGCGTCGGGCCGATGCTGGCGGGGGTCGGTGCCGACCTCATCGTGCCGCTCAGCTCCTCGGCCCAGCCCTATCTGGTCGGAAGCGTGAGTGCCGGTCCGTTCGATCTGCGGCGCCGCCTGGGGCTGGCAGGGTGGGTCGGCTGGTCCGCCGGGGCCGGATACGAATTGGTCCACCTTGGGCCGATCGGCGTCGGGGTCGAGGCGCGGTATCAGGAGTTTACGCGTGGACGGGTGGCGGGCGTTTCTCTGGGAGTTCGAGTCGGATCTGCGCTCGGGCGGCGGCCAGCTGCGGATGGTCGCCCGGTTCGGACGGGCTCAGCGACGCCGGCGGCCCCCTCCGTCACACCGGCCCGGCGCCAGCCCGAGGCGCCCTGGACGCCGCCGTCATTGGCCACGGTAGCCGGTCCCGCCCGTGTTGGAGCCAACGCGGTCGAGACGGCGCTCGCGGTCCGTGGCACCCCCTACCGCTGGGGCGGGTCCGATACCAACGGATTCGATTGCTCCGGACTGATTCAGTATGCCTATGGGGAGGCGGGAATGGCGTTGCCGCGCCGAAGCGTCGAGCAGGCCGCTGCCGGACGCTCGGTGGGCACCGCTATAGCGGACCTGGCGCCGGGAGACATTCTGGTTTTCGGCCGCGAACCTGGCGGACCGGTTACCCATGTCGGTCTGTATGTCGGAGACGGGCGGTTCATTCACAGCGCAACCGGCGGAACGCAGATCAGCCGGCTGGCTGCCGATGACCCTGCCGGACGCTGGTGGTTTGCCCGCTGGAATGATTCGCGCCGTCTCTACTGACGTCGACCGCAACCGCCAGCGTTGCGACAGCTAGGGGAGCGACATCAGTATACGGTAGAAACAGATCGGCTCGGGAACCGCATAGTTCCCGAGCCGATCGAGCGTTTGGGGCAGGGCGGCTAGTGCCGGTGCGGAGCTGCCGGCGCGTTGTCCGCCTGATGGTGCTTGTGATGGTTCTGTCCCATTTCGTTCAACGACGCGATGTCTTCCTGCGTCAAGGGGTCGGTCAGGTCCAGCGCCGGCCACTTGCTGAAGTCATCCGGCGCGAAGACGCCGCTGATGTGGGCCATACCGTGATTGGCAATCGGCGCGCCGGTCGGATTGTTGTACACGCCAACCACCCGGTAGGTGCGGCCGGCGCGCAGGCGAATCCCATCTCCCCGTACACCGGGCAGACTTCTGGACATGCCCGTGATGGTGCCGTCCTTAGTGAGCTTGGCATCAGTCTTGGCAATGACGCGACCGGTGGCGACATCTTCGAGCCGCACCGCAACGCCGTAGTCGTGCATGTGGCCGCTGTAGCCGAGCAGACGCCCATCGACCGGCATGGTAAACTCGTAGGCCTTCTCGCTCTGGCCGGCCGGCACGTCGTACGTGTTGGAGCCACCGACCGTCAAATTGACGTCCATGTACAGCGGCAGGGCATCGATTGGCCGCGGATTCAGGTTGGTCGGGCTGTAGGCCAACTTGACCCGGATCTGGATCCCCGAAAGATCGCGCCCCGTCTCGTTCTGCCAGGCCATGTACATGCCCAGCTTGGTTCCAGGTGTCATCGGAACGCCGATGGAACGTGGCGCCATCATGCTGCCCGTTTCGCGGCCGATGCCGAAGAGCCGTTCGACTGCGGGATACAACAGCTGGCGCCGATCGAAATTGACGCCGATCAAATGGTGAATGATCCGACGATCGAGCAATTTGCCTTCGGCGTCGAGGACTTCGACATCGAAACCGCGAACCCAACCGGCAACCGGCCACTCGAACCGGAGCAGAGGGGTGTTATGATCCTCCATCATCTCCATTTCGTCGTGCGTCATGCCCGGCGGCATGGCCGAGACGTCGAACGGTCCTGCGGTAACGATCACCTCGCGGCGTGACGAATCGACCTGGACCGTGGCCCGCGGGTCGTCGACCGCGAGCAATGCTGTGCTGAGCGCAACTACCGAAAACCACATAGAGCCACCCGATCTCCTCATGGAACGCTGGTACCATCTCCGACGCCGCAAATTATCAGACCGGCCATTGCGGTACAACCGGGCCCCGGATCTTGCCCGAATCGGGCTGCTGACGCTGCTGGCCCTCGTCGGTGTGGTCGGGGCCGGGGAGGCGCAGGTGCGCTGGCTGCCGTCGGTGGACCGCTTCGAGTATCCGCTTGCTGCGGCGAGACCGCTCAGCCTGGCGGGGCGTCTTGTCCGGAGCAGTGTGACCGAATCTCAGTTCGGGCAGGAGCAGGAGGTCGAAGTCACCCTCGGCAACTCCTTCCCGATCCTGGCGATCGGAGCCGGACCACGACCGCTGACGTTTGGGGTGGCGGCGCAGGTCAGTGCCCGGTTCAGCCTCGAAGACCCGCGATCGGCGCTGATCAGTCACGACTGGGCTGGTGGACTTCACGGGATTTGGCACCGGGGGCCGTGGCGGATAACCGCCGAGCTGCTCCATGAAAGCAGCCACCTGGGCGACGAGTACGCCGAGCGGTTTCCGGTCCGCCGCCTCGATTGGACTCGTGAATTTGTCGCCCTCTGGATCCGGCGCGAGTTGGGCCCCTTTGCGGTCCATCTGACCGGGTCACAGATCCTTGCCAGCCGGCCCAACCTGCCTCGAGGGGGCGCCGGAGCGGCCATCGATTATCGCGGCGATCTCGGCGCCGTTGGGGGAGCCCGGGTTCGGCCGGTTCTGGCCGTCTTGTGGGAAAGTCAGGCCTTCGTCGACTGGCGGGTCACCACCACCGGTCGGGCCGGGCTCGAGTTGGACCGCGAAGGACGTCGTCTGGGATTTTCGCTGGTAGCACTCCACGGTGTGACCCCGCAACGCCAGTTCTACGGTCAGTCCGCCGAGTATCTCGGCATAGAGGTCCGCTTCGACTGGTGAGGGCTGCCCATTCGACAGGTGGGCGGAAGTGGAATTGGCGAGCGAATCTCCGCGACCAGTCCGTTCTCCTGCCATTTCGACCGATTTGACTGGCACTCTGGTTGCTTGAGTGCCAAACGCCTGTCTCGGCTTGACCAGCCGGTGGCCAGGCTTATCTTCATAGCTTCATTAGCACTCTCGCCGTTTGAGTGCTAAATGCTTGGTAAAGTTTCACTTACGGTAACAGTTAACAGAGAGTTGGGGGAACTGATGGCGTCGAAGAGCAAGCTCAAGATCACGCCGCTCGAGGATCGAGTGGTCGTGAGCCCGGATGAGGAAGGCGAAACCATGCGGGGTGGGTTGTACATCCCGGACACCGCCAAAGAAAAGCCGACCCAGGGTGAGGTCGTGGCGGTCGGGCCTGGGCGGTTCGAGAAGGGCGAGCGGGTTCCGGTCGAGGTCAAGGTCGGCGACAAGGTGCTCTACGGCAAGTACAGCGGCACCAATATCACGCTCGATGGACAAGAGGTCGTCATCATCAAGGCCTCAGACATTCTCGCCAAGCTCGGCTAATCGAAGGATCATCAGGAGAACATATGGCTGCCAAAGATTTGCTGTTCAGTACGGATGCACGCGCCAAGCTCAAGCGGGGTGTCGATGCACTGGCCGATGCGGTCAAGGTCACGCTCGGCCCCAAGGGCCGCAATGTCGTGATCGACAAGAAGTTCGGTTCACCGACCGTCACCAAAGACGGCGTGACCGTGGCCAAGGAAATCGAGCTGTCCGACCCGATCGAGAACATCGGTGCGCAGCTGGTCAAGGAAGTCGCGACCAAGACCTCCGACCTCGCCGGCGACGGCACCACCACCGCGACCGTCCTGGCCCAGGCGATTTATCGCGAAGGGCTCAAGAACGTGACCGCGGGCGCCAACCCGATGGAACTCAAGCGTGGCATCGACAAGGCCGTCGGCGTCATCGTCGAGGAACTCAAGAAGTTGAGCACCACCACCGGTGGCAAGAAGGAAATTGCTCAGGTTGGCACCATCTCGGCCAACAACGACCGGGAAATCGGTGACCTGATTGCCGACGCGATGGAAAAGGTCGGCAAAGACGGCGTCATCACGGTCGAAGAGGCTCGCGGCCTCGAGACCACGCTGGAGACGGTCGATGGTATGCAGTTCGACCGCGGCTACCTCTCGCCCTACTTCATCACGGATCCGGAAAAGATGGAGGCCGTGCTCGACACGCCCTACGTCCTGATCTACGACAAGAAGATCTCGGCCATGAAGGACCTGCTCCCGGTCCTCGAGAAGGTGGCCCAGACCGGCAAGCCGTTGCTCATCCTCGCCGAGGACGTCGAAGGTGAGGCGCTCGCTACGCTGGTGGTCAACAAGCTCCGTGGCACGCTCAAAGTCGCGGCCGTCAAGGCCCCGGGCTTCGGCGATCGCCGCAAAGAGATGCTGGTCGACATCGCCAAGCTCACCGGCGGCAAGGTCGTCTCCGAAGAACTCGGCTTCAAGCTCGAGAACACGGTGCTGGCCGATCTGGGCCAGGCCAAGCGGATCGTGATCGACAAGGACAACACCACCGTCGTCGACGGCAAGGGCAAGGCCGACGACATCAAGGGCCGGATCGCCGAGATCCGGGTCGCTATCGACAAGTCGACCAGCGACTATGACCGTGAGAAGCTGCAGGAGCGGTTGGCCAAGCTCTCCGGCGGTGTCGCCGTCATCCATGTCGGCGCCGCGACCGAGACCGAAATGAAGGAGAAGAAGGCTCGGGTCGAGGACGCGCTCCACGCCACCCGTGCCGCGGTCGAGGAAGGCATCGTCCCGGGCGGCGGCGTCGCGCTGCTGCGCAGCCAGGAGTCGCTGGCCAAGCTCCGTGGCACCGAAGACGAGAAGATCGGTATCGACATCGTCCGTCGGGCGCTCGAGGAGCCGCTCCGCACCATCGCGCAGAACGCCGGCGTCGAAGGCGCCATCGTGCTCGCCAAGGTGAAGGAGTTGAAGGGCAACGTCGGCTACAACGCGGCCACGGACGAGTACGAGGACCTGGTCAAGGCCGGCGTCATCGACCCGACCAAGGTCACCCGGACGGCGCTCCAGAACGCCGCGTCGATCTCGGGCCTGCTCCTCACCACCGAGTGCGTCGTGGTCGAGAAGAAGGAAGACAAGCCGGCTGCTCCGGCCGGGCCCGGCGCAGGCGGCATGGGCGGGATGTACTAAGCCACTTGGTGCGGCGGTCCGGGCGGCAACGTCCCGGACCAAAGTGCCCGGATGGTCCGGCAGGTGAGAAGGGGCCGACATGCGTCGGCCCCTTCGTTTATCGATGGCCGGATGTCTTGTGGGCGGAGCTCTGCTATTTTCCGGTCCGAGAGTTCGAACGCGTTACCCAGGAGTGCGAACATGAATCGATGGCTCACGGTCGTCACCGGAGTACTGCTTGCAGCGGCTGCGCCGACCTTGCAGGCACAAACCCAGGGTCAGGCGTCGGGGCCCGCGCTTTCAGGAACGTGGGAGCTCGAGAAGGGTAACGTCAAGGCAGAAGGGCCGAAAACAGTTATCATCAGACCTGATTCGAGCGCTTCATGGGGAAAAGAGACAGTTCGTTGGCGTCTTCGCGCCGACCAGATCATGATCGCGCTCGGCGGCGAGTGGGAGATCTATTCCGTCCGAGTCCGTGGTCAGCGCCTCACGCTCTCTGGCGGTGATCTTCCGGAGCCGATCACCCTCAGACGGGTTGGCCCGCCGACGCCCAGACCGGCCAATACGCCCGTTCCTCCCGATCCGGATGTCTCCAGCTAACGCCCACTCCCTCAGATGAGGGCCGTGGCGGAGGGGTAGCGCGACCGCCATCGCTAGTGATAAATTGTTATCACTTATGTCAGGTCATGTTCCTTCTTCGTCGAATCTGCTCCGCACCGTGGGCCAGTGGGACTTGGCTGGCGTCGGGGTGTCCGTAGCGTGCGTGATTCACTGTGTGGCGCCACCCCTCTTGCTGCTCCTGCTGCCCGCAACCGGCGTGGCGTGGCTGGCGGACCCGACGCTGGGTTGGGTTTTCGTCGGGGTTGCTGCGTCGATTGCGGTCGCGGCGCTTGGAGCGGGCTTTACGCGCCATGGCCGCCTCGAGGCCCTGGTGCTCGGAGTCGCAGGCGTCCTGGTGATGGCGCTGGGACACGGACTCGCCGGCAGCAGCGAATGGGAAATGGTTGCGGGGACGGTGGGAGGGGCGGCGCTGATTGCCGCGCACCTCCGCAACCGCACTCTGGTTCGCGCGGCCGCTCGCTGTCAGTGCTCGGCGTGTGAAACCGACCCGGACGACGGAGCCGCTTCGTCGCCCGGGTCCGTGGTTCAGGGCTCGTCCGCAGTCGGTCCGTAGATCTGCGGCACCGGAACGTCCAGCAGGCGGAGGTACACCGTCAGCTGGCCCCGGTGATGGATCAGGTGGTTCAACACGAACGATCGCAGCACGACCACCCGCGGCATCGTGAAGATGACGGCGCCACCGAACTTGAGTGACCAGGGCACCCCGAAGGCGTCGTCAGCCGCACCGGAAATGGCAGTACGTCCCGCCGCAATGTTGGCATCGAACGTCGAGAGTAACGCCGTCGTCGACTCAAAGGTCGGTGAGACCCAGGCCGGTCCACCCGGCGGATTCAGGTCGAGCTCCGTTCCGGTCAGCGTCGCTCCGATCCAGGTCGGAATATTGGCGATGTGCACGGCCAGATCACCCAGCGAATACGATTTCGGATGAGGCCGCCAGTCGGCGCGCTCGCCTGGGACTCGAGACAGCGCCGTCCGGGTGACCGACATTTCGTGATCAAATTCGGGGAGGACTGCTGCTGAGATACTCATTGGGGGGACTCCGGGTCAGGGTCGGCTTACGAAAACTCGAGTTCACATTGGGTCGCGAGCCGGTGCCGGGCTCGGCTCGCCACGATCGGCAGCGGGCCGACCGGCGTGCTCTGCGTGGCTACCGTGATCCGGCCCGTGAAGCCGCGGACCCCCAGATAGCCAGCCACCGTCGAATGCGCCACTTCCGGGGCGTTGCACTGCCGGCTCAGGTGAGCCAGGACCACCAGACCCAATCCATCGTGACAGAGGTCGGCCAGTAATTCGGCGGCAGCGCGGTTCGACAGGTGCCCGCCGGATCCGGCAATCCGATGCTGCACCGAGACCGGGTAGTCGCTGGTTCGGAGCATGATCTCATCATAGTTCGATTCGACCACGAGCGCGTCACACCCCCGTAAGAGATGGCGAAGCCCGAGCGTGGCCCGGCCGAAATCGTAGGCAACGCCGATTCTGACCTCGTCATACTCGACGGCCAGCGCGGTCGGCTCGGCCGCGTCGTGAATGATGCGACAGCTCTCGATCGAAAAGGGACCGAGCTCCGCAATGGAACTGCCGCGCAGCACGACGCGGTCGACGGCATCGGGCGGGGAGAGCGCCCGAAGGGTTCCTTCCGTAGCAACCAGGGGAACCCCGAGGCGCTTGGCAATGCGGACCGCTCCGGCGGCGTGGTCTCCGTGCTCGTGGGTCAGGACCACGCCCTGGATCCGTGCCAGGTCGATGCCTACTAAGCCGGCGCGCCGCTCCAGTTCTTTCCCGGTAAACCCGGCATCGAGCAGCAGGGCGCCTTCGGGACCGTCCAGGACGAAGGCGTTGCCGCCGGATCCGGAGCCCAGCGCCGAGAGTGCGATCATTCCCCGAACCGGGTATGCAACTCGCGCAACGAGGCTTCGATCGTGGGCGTGACCTCGACGCCGCGGCGCGGCATGATCCGGTTGGCCATAGTGAGGAAACCGTCGATGGTGAGCCGTCCCGCGGCCGCCCAGGTAAATGGCCGGACATACCGGGGCACCGGGTTGGCCACCACGTTGGCCGCAGCCCCGATCACAGTGCCGGTCGACAGCAGGCTCCCGATGGCGGTCTTGGCGTGATCGCCGATCAGGCTGCCCAGGTTGGTGCGTCCGGTATCGTAGCGCCCGCCGGGCAGGTCGAGCCGGATTGGACCGTAGGTGTTCTTGAGATTCGACGTGATGGTGCCGGCCCCGAGATTGACCCAGTGGCCGATGACGCTGTGACCCACGAAGCCGTCGTGGCCTTTGTTGGCGTAGCCCTGCACAATGGTGTGCGCCATTTCGCCGTGGACTCGGCAATGGGGACCGATTACGGAATGACGGATGACGCCGCCCAGCAACCAGGACTGCTCCGCGACATAGAGCGGGCCTTCGAGACGAGTGCCAGCGCGGACCACGACGCCGGGCTCCAGCACGATCGGACCTTTGCGCACGTCGAAGATCACCTGGGGCTCGACGGTGGCGTTCCGAACCACGACCAGGCTGGCATCGCCGAGCACGATGGCGCCGGCGGGAACGCCATCGTGCGGCGCCTCGCTGAGCCGGCGGCAATCGCTCTCGAGCAGCTGGTCAAGCGCACCAAGCAGATCGGGGGTGCCTGCCAGGCGGAGCCCGGGGACTTCGAGCCGGCGGCCGGGGCGCGCATTGGTCGACCAGCGTTCGCCCGGATCCAGGATCCAGCCCACGGTGAGGCCGTCGATCGCGATGGTCTGCGGTTCCTCGCTCAAGTCGAGCGTATCACCGAGGGGAATGAAGTCCGACCGGACCACGATGGCCGGTCCGGCGATGGTCGCGGGGTCGGCCAGGGGCAGGGTATCGGCGTCGGCAAAGGCCGTGCAGGTGGGAGCGACCGACCAGACCTGATCCGCAGCCAGCGCGCGCTGCCATCGTTCCCAGATTCGCCAGACGCCGGCGCGCAGTTCGCCGATCGGCCGGACGCCGAGGAAGGGAGACCAGCGGTCATTGGGATGGGGCGGATCAACGACGAATAGCCTGCGCATGGTCAAAGATCTCGAATGCGGGGCTCGAGGCGGTCGAGCACGGTCTTGAGGTCGCCGGCCCGATCACGCCCGAGGATCAGGATCCGGCCATTGGCTTCGACGATAACCAGGTCACTGACACCGCTCACGACGATCGGAGTCCGCTCACTCCAGGCAATCACGCGAGCTGCGTCGACTGCGGTGACATCACCGACCAGGACGTTATCCTGGGAATCGTGCGGACGGACCCGGCTCAAGGCTTCCCAGGTACCGATGTCATCCCAGGAGAAACGGCCTTCGATCGTGGCCACGGCGCCACTTCGTTCCAACACGGCCGTGTCGATGGCGACCGACGGAACGGCGTCGAAGAAGCCGGCCACATCGCCGCGATCGAGCGTCTCGAACCCGGGAGCCAGTTCGGGCGCCACTAGATCGATTTCATGACGGAGCACCGAACTCCGCCAGGCAAACAATCCCGAGTTCCAGAGCGCGCCCTGTCCGATCAACTCGGCGGCACGCGGCGCCGACGGCTTCTCGGTGAAGGCCGAGACTCGGTTGCCGCCGCCGGCAATGGGCGCGCCGGGAATGATATATCCGTATCCCGTTTCCGGTCGGGTGGGGGTGACGCCGACGGTAACCAGAACCCGCTCCCGTTCGGCCAGACCGAAGGCCGCCTCGGCCGCTTCGCGAAAAGGGGCGGCGTCGGGTACGTACCAATCGGCATGCGTCGAGAGGATGGTGGCGTCGGGGTCGCGACGGGCCACTTCGTGTGTCGCCCAGATCAGGGCTGGTGCCGTCGACTTCGCCCGAGGCTCGACCAGCACGTTGTCGGCCGGCAGGCCGAGCGCCGCCTGCAGGGGAGCTGCCAGGTGCGCACCGGTGACGAGCAGAATCCGCTCCGGAGGAACCAGTCCGTCGAGCCGGGCCAGGCTGGCCTCCGCTGTCGATTGCGCATCGACCAGCGGCAGCAACTGCTTGGGACGGGCCGGCGTCGAGAGCGGCCAGAACCGGCTGCCGGAGCCCCCCGCGAGAATGACCGCCCACCGCACGGTCAGACCACCTCGCTCAGTCGGGCCCGATGCTGGCGCACGTCGTAGAGCAATGCCCCAATGTCCCGCTCCGGCTCGGCCAGTACCACGAGCGAGTGCTGCCGATCGAGCCGGGCCACCACGACCGGGCCGGCGTCGAGTTCGAGCACCACGGCGCCGATATCGTCTCCCCCCGCAGCGCGGCCCAGCTGCTCGGCTTGAGAGAGCAGGGCAAGCGCAAGGGCCGCAACCGCTTCGCCGTCGGTGTCGTGAGGAAAAAGGTCATGAATCAGCAGGCCGTCTTCGCTGATGACGGCAGCGCCGCGGACATCGATATAAGACGGCCACTGGCCGATGGAATCACGAAATGTCATGGCAGCCAGGTGAGGACGGGCGGAGACTACTCCTGCCTTGGGAGCGAAGTCAAGGAACGACTGTGGGTTGACCCCTGTTTGCCGCGTCTTTAACCTTCGGATCTATGCGCCTAGTAGTCGGAATTACTGCGGTAGTGGCAGCCCTGACGGCATGCGGTAACCCGTATGCCATTTTGCCGGCGACCATTCCCAATCTGGTCGATACGGTCGAGATCTTTGCCGTCAACGGGACTGGCCTCAACAAGGCCAGCGGTTACGTCCTGTCCAGTCGGATCCCGGTTCGGCTGGGGATCGACGTCACCGCGTACAATTTCGACTTCTTGTACCGGATCGACCCCACTAACGGCCCTGAGTTCGTGCCGTATCGGGTCGTGGCCCCGGCTCCTCCCGGCGCATCGACCCTGGGCTATCCCGGGCTCCAGTCGTCGACGACGGCATTCGACGCGATCCGTGAGGCGCAGCAGATCGGGTATGTGGTCGATCGCCCGACGCCGCTCGAAGTCGGCCGGGTGCTCTATGCCCGTTCCGGCCTGCCGAACGGGTGTTTCCTGAACATCCCGTACTACGCCAAGCTCGAAGTGCTCTCGTTCGACGACGAAGCCCGGTCCGTGCGATTCCGCGTCCTGGTCAACATCAACTGCGGCTATCGCCAACTCGAGCCAGGTATACCCAGCCAGTGATCGATCTCAAGTCATTTCGCCAGGATCCGGAGGCTTTTCGCATCGCAATCCTCCGGCGCCTCGATCCTGCCTTGCCCGAAGCTCTCGACCGGCTTGGCGAACTGGAACGGGAATGGCGGACGCTGGTTGCCCAGGTGGAGCGCCTCAAGGCCGAGCGGAATGCGGCCACCGAGGAAGTGGCCCGTCGGAAGCGTGCCAAGCAGCCGGCTGACGATCTGATGGCGCAGCTCAAGGAGTCGAGCGAGCAGGTCAAGCAGCTCGACGCCGAGGTGCGCCGAGTCGAAGAGACGCTCCAGCAGGCGGCGCTCGGTATTCCGAACCTGCCGCTTCCCATCGTTCCGGACGGAGACGCCACCGCCAATCAGCTGCTGCGCTCCTGGGGCGAGCCGCGGCGGTTCGACTTCGCGCCCAAACCGCACTGGGAGCTGGGCGAAACTCTGGGCCTCTTCGACCTGCCGCGCGGCGCCAAGCTGGCCGGGTCGGGCTTCCCGCTCTTTACCGGGATGGGCGCCCGGTTGGTGCGCGCGCTGGCCAACTTCATGCTCGATCTGCACACCCGCGAGCACGGCTACCGTGAAGTCCAGCCGCCCTATGTCGTCAATCGGGCCACCGCGACCGGCACCGGGCAACTGCCCAAGTTCGAAGAGGACATGTATCGGACCGAGGACGACCTGTTCCTGATTCCGACCTCGGAAGTGCCGCTTACCAATATCCATCGGGATGAGATTCTCGACGCAGCCGCTTTGCCGATTGCGTATACGGCGTATACGCCGTGTTTCCGCCAGGAGGCTTTCTCCCATGGCAAGGACACCCGCGGGCTGATTCGCCTCCACCAGTTCGATAAGGTCGAATTGGTGCGCCTGGTGACTGCCGACACCAGCGCCGCGGAGCACGAGTTGCTCACCAAGCACTCCGAAACGGTGCTGCAGCGCCTCGGGTTACCGTATCGCGTCCTGGCCCTTGCCGCGGGCGATCTCGGGTTTGCGTCGGCCCGCACGCTCGATTTGGAGATCTGGGCTCCCGGTACCGATGCCTGGCTCGAAGTGTCGAGCGCCAGCGTCTTCACGGATTTTCAGGCGCGGCGCGCCAACCTGCGCTATCGCCCGGCTCCCGGTGCCAAGCCCGAGTTCGTCCACACGCTCAACTCTTCCGGCGTCGCCTTTCCTCGCACCATCATCGGGCTGCTCGAGCACTACCAGGAAGCGGACGGTTCGGTCGTCGTTCCGGAGGCCCTGGTGCCGTATCTCGGCGTGGAGCGGCTGACCGCCTGAGCGGCTTCGGGTCGGGTTCCGGCCCGATTAGGTTGTCTCGAGTCCGTCGCGCCGTATCCACGAGCGCACGCCCTCGACCTTCGAAGAACGCTGCCGCCTCGTGTCCTCTGCTTCTGATCTCCTTCTTGCCTTGAATCCCGAGCAGCGCGCCGCAGCCGAGCACCTGACCGGTCCGGTCCTGGTACTGGCTGGCGCCGGCTCGGGAAAGACGCGAGTGCTGACGACCCGGATTGCACTGCTGATCCAGGAACACCGGGTTCCGCCGCAACAGATCTTTGCCGTCACCTTCACCAACCGCGCGGCGGCGGAAATGAAGGAGCGGATCGGCACCATGCTCGCACGCGATCCCACCGGGCTCTGGATCGGAACCTTCCACAGTCTTTCGGCCCGCCTGCTGCGCCGCGAAGCGGAGCGGCTCGGCTTTTCGCGCGAGTTCACCATCTACGATGAGGACGATCGCCTCTCGCTGATCAAGCGGATCCTGGAGCAGCGGCGCCATTCGCCCAAGCTATTTCCCCCCAAGCTGGTGCAGAGCCTCATTTCGGGCGCCAAGAACCGGATGCAGTCGCCCGAGGATCTGGCGACGTCGGGCAGCGATCCATTGACCGGGGTTGCCGCCGAGGTGTTTCGCGATCTGACGTCCGCGCTCAAAGCCCAGAACGCGATGGACTTCGATGACCTGATGCTTCATCCGCTCACCCTGTTCCGGGAGCACCCGGATCGGCTCGAGTGGTATCGCCGGCGGTTTGCGTTCGTGCTGGTCGACGAATTTCAGGACACCAACAAAGCGCAATACCAGCTGGTGCGGCAACTCGGTGCGCATCAGAACGTCTTCGTGGTGGGCGACGACGATCAGTCGATCTACGCCTGGCGCGGCGCGGAAGTGCGCAATATGCGTGATTTCCAGGAGGATTTTCCGGGCAGCCGCCTGATCCGGCTCGAGGAAAATTATCGCAGTACCCAGACCGTACTCGACGCGGCCAACGCCGCCATTGCGCTCAATACCGGCCGGATCGGCAAGACCTTGCGGACCAGGCGGAAGGGCGGGGAGCCCGTTACCGTGCTCGGTGCGGCCGACGAGCGCGACGAGGCCGAGTGGATTGCCCGGGAGTTTGCGGCCCGCCGGTCGGCCGGCGACTATGGTACCAGCCAGATGGCGGTGCTCTACCGGACCAACTTCCAGTCCCGCGCCATGGAAGAAGCGTTTCGTCGTGCCGGGGTGCCGTTCCGGCTGGTCGGCTCGGTCAGCTTCTACGATCGGCGCGAGGTCAAGGATCTGCTGGCGTACCTTCGTCTCATCGTCAATCCCGCCGACGACGAGGCCTTTCTCCGTGCCATCGGCGTGCCCAAACGCGGCGTCGGTGACACCAGTCTCCAGGTGCTGCTCGAGACGGCAGCCGGGTGGCAGAAGCCGCTGCTCGAGTCGGCGGCGGCGGGCGACCGGGTGCCCGGCTTGCGACCGAACGTGCGGGAAGCGCTGCGTCGATTTGCGGAGCTGGTGAACGGGCTCCGCGATCGGGTGGGCGACCGCCAGCCGGCCGAGGTGCTGGAGGCGCTGATCGAGTCGCTGGGATACGAGCGGATGCTGCTCGATGAGGGGCCCGAGGGCAAAGATCGCTGGGACAACGTCAGGGAACTGGTGGCCGCAGCCGCCAGCTGGTCGGAGGTCGTGACCGACGGTGAGGATACCACCACGCCGCTGATGCGTTTCCTGGCGGAGGCCGCGCTGCTTTCGAACCACGATACGCAGGAGGGCGACGAAGTCGGCGTCACGCTGATGACGATGCACACGGCTAAGGGGCTCGAATGGCCGGTGGTGGCGGTTGCCGGCCTCGAGGACGGGCTCT
Organism: uncultured Gemmatimonas sp.; assembly: GCA_964619465.1. GTDB lineage: Bacteria > Gemmatimonadota > Gemmatimonadetes > Gemmatimonadales > GWC2-71-9 > SHZU01. The sequence goes on along the minus strand of CAZUES010000042.1, from coordinate 9,782 downwards.
TTCCGCTGGCGCGCTCGACCGAGTCGCAGGAAGGCCTGGAGGAGGAGCGGCGAGTCTTCTATGTCGCGCTGACGCGAGCCAAGGACAAGCTCTACCTGAGTCACGCCCGTTCCCGGCGGCGGGGGGGAGAAATCCTGCCTAGCATGCCGTCGCGCTTTCTGGAGAGTGTTCCGCCGGGCATCGTCGAAGAGAAGCGGACTTCCTCGCTGTTCGTGCCGAGCTGGAAGCAGGCGTCGGCAAGCCGGTACGGGCGAGCCGGCGGCAGCGCCGGGCAGTCCAGCGGCTACGGGCGGTCGCCCCAGCGCGGCTGGCAGTCGGAGCGCCCTGCGGCTCGGCCGGCCGCAGTGCCGTCTCAGCGAGTCGAGGCTGAAGAGCAGTCGCAGGACGCACCGCGATTCATCAAGGGCGAGCGGGTTCGGCACCGGCGCTTCGGCAGCGGCGTCATTCAGGGACTGTCGGGCGCGGGCAAGGATCTCAAGGTGACTGTCCGGTTCGACTCGGAAGAGTTCGGGGTCAAGCAGTTGCTCGTGGCCTATGCCGGACTCGAGCGCGATTGGGAGAGCGCATGAGCATATCCCGACAGGATGTCCTGCACGTGGCGCGACTGGCGGAACTCGATCTGCCCGAAGCGGAGGTGGAGCGATTGGCAGCGCAGCTGACTGAGATCGTCGACTACGTCGGTCGGCTCGATCCGGCTGGAGCGGACGACGAGGCACAACCTCCGGTTGGTCCGCAGGCTGCGCGGCTCCGCCAGGACGTGGTGGCGCCGATTCCGCTGGCCCATGGCCCCGAAACGTTCGCGCCGGCGACGGTGGACGGTTTCTTCGTGGTACCGCGGCTCGCGGCCATGGAGGATGGATGAGCTTCCGCGCGCTGGCAGAGCAGGCGGCGGACCGGCTCGACGCCGCGGAGTCGCTCAATGCGGTGCTGGCCGGCAACCGCGCCGATCTGGTGGCGGAGGCCGACCGGGTGGCGGTTCGCGCGCCCGACGGCTCGCTGGCCGGAATGCCGGTCGCAATCAAAGACAATATTGTTACCACCGAGCTGCCGACCACCTGTGGCTCGGCGCTGCTTGCCGGGTATCGGTCGCCCTTTGCCGCCACCGTGGTCGAGCGGCTCCGCGACGCGGGCGGCTTGGTGGCCTGCAAGACCAACATGGACGAGTTTGCCATGGGGTCATCGAGCGAATACTCGGCGTATGGTCGAGTCCGCCACCCGCTCGATCCGGCCCTGGTGCCCGGCGGCAGCTCCGGAGGCTCCGCTGCGCTGGTTGCCGCGGGGGTGGTGCCGGCGGCACTCGGCTCCGAGACGGGTGGTTCCGTCCGCCAGCCGGCGGCCTTCTGCGGGATCGTCGGCGTCAAACCGAGCTACGGCCGCGTCAGCCGGTTTGGCCTGGTAGCGTTCGGGTCATCGCTCGATTGCGTTTCGGTCTTTGGCCGTGATGTCGACACTGCGGCGCGGGTGTTGGGGAGTATTGCCGGAGCGGACCCTCGGGATGCCACGACCGTCGAGGCGCCGCCGCTGGTTCCGGAGCCCGGGCGCTCCGACCTGCGCGGCTTGCGCTTCGGATTGCCGCTCGAGTATCTGCCCGCCGATCTGGACCCGGGTATGCGGGCCGGCGTCGATCGCGCGGTCGAGTTGGTCCGCAGTCTGGGGGCGACGGTGGTCGATGTCTCACTGCCGAGCACTGCGTACGCGGTGCCGACGTACTACGTCGTGGCTCCGGCGGAGGCGGCCGCCAACCTGGCCCGCTATGACGGCGTCCGGTACGGCAGCCGCCAGATCGGACCAGCCGGCGACTTGCGGGCGCTCTACCGTGCCACGCGCGGCCAGGGCTTCGGCGCTGAGGTGCGACGCCGGATTCTGGTCGGAACCTACGTGCTGAGCGCCGGGTACTACGATGCCTACTATGGGCGTGCCCAGGCGGCGCGACGTCGCATCATCCGCGACTTTCAGAGTGTCTTCGATGCCGGTGTCGACGGCCTGCTGACGCCGACGACGCCGACACCGGCGTTTGCGGCCGGCGCCAAGGTCGACGATCCGGTCCAGATGTATCTGGCGGACGTGTTCGTCTGCGGAGCGAGCCTGGCCGGGTTGCCTGCGATCAGCATTCCCATGGGGAAGAGCGACGGTTTGCCGGTGGGGCTGCAGCTCATCAGTCCCGCATTCGACGAGGCGCGAATGTTGGCGGTGGCCCAGGTAATCGAGCAGCACCTCGATGCCGGGGCGGAGGTCCGCTGAGATGACCTGGGAAACCGTGATCGGCCTCGAGGTCCACGTCCAGCTGGCCACTCGTTCCAAGCTCTTCTGCGGCTGCTCGACCGGATTCGGCGATCGGCCGAACACCAACGTCTGCCCGGTTTGCCTCGGTTTGCCTGGTGCGCTGCCGGTGCCGAACGAGCAGGCGGTGCGGCTCGGCACCAGGGCGGCGCTCGCGCTGGGGTGTACTGTCCACGAGCGGAGCATCTTTGCCCGGAAGAACTATTTCTATCCGGACCTGCCGAAGGGGTATCAGATCTCGCAATTCGACCGGCCTCTTGCCACGGGCGGGTCGGTCCGCTGCGAAAGCCCGGAGCGCGGTATGGTCGAGATCGGGGTGACCCGGCTGCATCTGGAGGAGGATGCGGGAAAACTGCTGCACGATCGGATTCCCGGAGCCACCGCGGTGGATCTGAATCGGACCGGAATTCCACTGGCCGAAATCGTCAGCGATCCTGACCTCAAGAGTCCCGCCGAAGCGCGGGCCTATCTCACCACGCTGCGGCAGATCCTGGTCTATACCGGGATCAGCGAATGCAGCATGGAAAAGGGCAGCCTGCGGGTCGACGCCAATATCTCGCTGCGCCGGCCCGGCGCAGCGAAGCTCGGTACCAAGACCGAGCTCAAGAATATGAACAGCTTCGCCAACGTGGAGCGGGCGCTCGAAATCGAGCGGGTTCGCCAGCAGGCGGTGCTCGATTCGGGCGGGTCGGTCGAACAGGTGACACTGCTCTTCGACGCGGCCAACGGAACCGTCCGGCCGATGCGCAGCAAAGAAGAGAGCCACGACTACCGGTACTTTCCGGATCCCGACCTCCCGCCGCTCGTTCTGAGCAAAGAATGGATTGAGACCGAACGTGCCGCTCTTCCGGAGCTACCGGATGCCAAGCGAGCCCGATTTGCTGAAGTGTATGGTTTGTCGGCGTATGATGCGCGGGTACTGACAGCGGAGCAGGCGGTCGCCGACTACTACGAGGCCGTGGTCCGGTCCGGGGCGGAGCCCAAGGCGGCGTCCAACTGGGTCTCGACCGAGGCCCTCCCCGGATTCAACGAGCGGGGAACCTTCCCGGTCGACGCGGCCAGGCTGGCTCTCCTGATCGGGCTGGTGCGGGATGGCGCGGTGAGCCACCAGGCGGCCAAGAAGGTGTTCGGTGAAATGGCCCTGACCGGTGAAGCTCCCGATACCATCATCGACAGGCTCGGGCTCCGCCAGGTTCGCGACGATGATGCGTTGACGGCATGGGTCGGCGAAGTTCTCGAGGCGCATCCGGCCGAGGTCGATCGCTTCCGGCAGGGCGAAGGCAAATTGATGGGGTTTCTGGTTGGTCAAGTGATGAAGAAGAGTCGCGGCAAGGCCGATCCCAAGGCAGTCTCTGACCTCATTGGCAAGGCGTTGACATGAGCACCACCGTTCGGTCAGTCGAGTCGATTCGCTCTGATTTTCCGGCACTGGCACGGGAGCACCGCGGTAAGCCGATTGCCTTTTTCGATGGACCTGGCGGGACGCAGGTGCCCCAGGCCGTCATCGATGCGATGGTCGGCTACCTGACTCGGCACAATGCCAACACGCATTGGGAGTATCCGACCAGCCACGAAACCGACGCGATGATCCAGGCGGCGCGCGAGGCGTTTGCCGACTTCTTCCACTGCGCAGCCGACGAGGTCGTCTTCGGTCAGAACATGACCACCCTGACGTTCCATCTGAGCCGTGGATTGGCCAACGACTTGGGGCCAGGCGACGAACTGGTGGTGACTCAGCTCGATCACCACGCCAACATCGCCCCCTGGGATGCCATCGCGCGGGAGCGGGGCCTCGTGATTCATCGGGTCCCGTTCGATCCGGTGCAGGGGACGCTCGACCTGGACCGGCTTGTTGCGACGATCAATGATCGGACGCGGGTGGTTGCCATGGGGCTCGCCTCCAACGCCATCGGCACGGTCAACGACGTCGCCACGGTCTGCCGGGTCGCGCGTGAGCGCGGCGCCTTGAGCTACATCGACGCGGTCCATGGCGCGGCGCACCAGCTGCCCGATGTCAAAGCGTTAGGCTGTGATTTCCTGGTCTGCTCTCCCTACAAGTTTTACGGACCGCACCTCGGCGTCCTCTTCGGCCGTCGGCCGCTGCTCGAATCGGTGGCCGTGCCCAAGCTCGAGCCCGCGCCCGACACGGCGCCGGAGCGGCTCGAGACCGGCACGCTCTCCCATGAGGCGATCGTCGGCGCTCACGCGGCAGTCGAGTACCTGGCCGGCGTTGCTCCTCGGTCGACCCGCCGGGCATCGCTGGCGGCGGCGTTCGACGCGCTGCACAGCCGCGGGATGGCGCTGTTCGATCGCCTGTGGAACGAGGTGGGGGAGATTCGCGGCATCCGCCGGTACGGGGTGCCGCCGGGCGGGGCGCGAACGCCGACGCTGGGATTCACCCTGGACGGCGTGCCCGCGGACGCCATTGCCCGCCATCTTGCCGACCGGGCCGTGTTCGTCTCCCACGGTGACTTTTACGCACTGAGCGTGATCGAGGGGTTGGGGCAGCGAGAGCACGGCATCGGGCGAGCCGGGATTGCCTGTTACACCGACGAGTCCGAGATCGATCGACTGGTTGCCGGTGTTGCTGAGCTTGCGGTGCGCTGAGGCTGGTCAGTCCGGACGATCGGTCAGGGAACCTACGAAAAGAGGGGCGAGATGATCGCCCCTCTTTTCGTTTTGAGATCAGCTCTTTTTCGAGGCGGCGGTCTTTTTGGTGCCGCGGGGACGCTTCTTCCCCGTGGTTCCCCGAAAGATCTTGCCTTTGCGACTGCGTCGGTCACCCTTGCCCATCGATTAGTGCTCCTGGTGTATGTGTGTCGTACAAGGCCGGTTTGCCGATCAGCGGCATCCAGGGCCGTTCGATTCTGGACGCCTGCCAGAAGCCCAATTCAAGGTCTGGCAGACCGAATCGTTCCTCTGCGGCTTCGATCATGTGTTCCGGGACCCAGAGCCCGCCCTTCCAAAGTGCTTCTCGCCGCCAGCGTTTGGCCCGGCGCAAGGGGCTTTCGCCCGACGGATCCCACTGCCGGGCAATGCCCTCCCGGTCGTCGATGCTGGCGAGTGTCTGCATCACCACCTCGTACGACAGCGCGAGGTGACGCTCCACGTCGTCATCGGTCAGCAGGAACCGGCTGACCCCGCGGGCCGCCTGCATGGCCCGCTGCCAACTCTTGGTGTCCGAGAGGTGGACGATACTGCGAAAGATACGCCGGTTGGTTTTCACGCTGAACAGCGTGGGCGAGATGATCCGTTCGAGGTGCTGGTCGGATCCCGAGTGATCCCGGCGGATCAGGTCTCGCGCGAGCCGGGCAAACCGATCGGTCAGATGGGTTTCGACTCGCAGTTCCCAGTACTGGTGCCCCATGGCCCTGGTACTGCTCGTCAGCAACAGCTGGCGCGGGATGAAAAAGTTGTGCGCAACGGTATCTGCCGCCAGGTGTGACAGGTAGCCGAGGCCGAAGGAGCGGAGGGCCTCCGTTTCGGCGTGGTCGAAGGTTTCCTGGCCGACGTTCCAATAGTGCGAATGTCGCCCGGTCGGCACGTACCTTTTGGCAATCGAGGTATCGGGTGCGATCGAGCCGTAGAGGAAGTCGTGCGGAAAGGCTCCGATCAGGGTCGCGACATGGGACGGCAGGAGATGCAGATTGGCAAGGACCGCCTCGCCCAGGAAAACGTGGGTTCCGTGGGTCCAGGCATAGGCATCCCCCGGCAGGAACACGGCCGCCAGGCAGCCGAGGACCACGCCGGTTGCCAGCCAGCGGCGTACGCTCACCGGCGATACCCGAGAAAGCGTTTGATCCGACTGAGGGCCGAAGTGCCGCTGCGGACCGATCGCAGCGTGGAGGCAACCGTCAGCGCGGTTTCCTCCACTTCGGCCGAGACGACCTCGTAGAGCGCGTCGAGATCCTCGAGCCGGTCGCGCACCCTCCCGACGCCTCGTACCGCGCTCTTGCGAAGGCGACGTGAGGTTTTCAGGATAGCCCGGACCTCGTCCTTCACCTCGGCCGTGACTTCGACACTGGACCCGATCCAGGTGTTGATCGACGCAATGGTCGGATGCAGCTCTTTCCGCAACTCGGCGATTTCTTTCCCGAGGCTCTCCGCCTGATCTGCCGCTTTCTTGCCGGCCAAGAGCAGGGCGGCAATGAACGCGATGAAGCCGATCGCGATGATCACGAGCGACAGGGCGATGGTCGGTCCGACCCATCCGGGTACCGTCGTCATATCCACCTCATGGTCCGCATCCTTACAAGATAACGTCCTTGCCTTGACGGGCCGCCAGGGCGGTGGCGAGGTTGTTGCCCATGCCTCCTCGATTCGTCGTGCAAGGCGGCCGTTCGCTCAGTGGAACGGTGCGCCCCGCTGGAAACAAGAACGCCGCGTTGCCCATCCTGGCAGCAACCCTGCTCGTCGATGAACCGGTCGAGCTCCGCAACGTCCCCAGGATTCGCGATGTCGAACTGATGATCGCGCTGCTGGAGCATCTCGGCGCCCGGGCCGAGTGGACCGGACCCAACGTGGTGCGAATCGACGCGCACGGCGTCAGTTCGAAGCCCCTCGACCCGGAGCTGTGTGCCCGGATCCGCGCCTCGATTCTGCTGGCGGCGCCTCTCCTGGCGCGATTCGGTCAGGTCACGCTGCCCCCTCCAGGAGGGGACGTGATCGGGCGCCGCCGGGTCGACACCCACTTCCTGATTTTGGAAGCCCTGGGGGCCACCATCCGGATCGGCGACCGGTACGAAATCGAGGCCAAGCGGCTGGTCGGGGCCGACATCTTCCTGGATGAACCGAGTGTGACGGGGACCGAAAATGCGCTGATGGCGGCCGTCATGGCCGAGGGCACGACGACGCTGCGCAATGCGGCGGCGGAACCGCATGTGCAGGACCTGGCCAGAATCCTGGTGGCCATGGGAGCGGAGATCGAAGGGATCGGGAGCAACACCTACGTGATCCGGGGTGGCAAGCCGCTCAAGGGGACTACGTACGAGATCGGCCCGGACCACATCGAGATCGGCAGCTTTATCGGCCTGGCGGCGGTGACCAACGGACAGCTGGTCATCGAGGGCGTCCGTGGCGACGACCTCCGCGCCACGCTGATCGGTTTCGACCGACTCGGCATCCGGCCGCGGCTCGAGGGCAGTCGGCTGACCGTCGATCGGAATCAGGAGCGGCGCATCCGCTCGGATATGGGCGGGCATGTGCCCAAACTCGAAGACGGTCCCTGGCCGGCATTTCCGGCCGATACGATGTCGATTGCCATCGTGGCCGCGACCCAGTGCGCCGGTATGCTGCTGGTCTTCGAGAAGATGTTCGAGTCGCGGCTCTACTTCGTCGACAAGCTGATCGGCATGGGCGCCCGGATCGTCTTGTGCGACCCCCATCGCGCGGTCATTGCCGGGCCGTCGCCGCTGCGGGGCGGCGTGGTGGAGTCGCCCGATATCCGGGCCGGGATGGCCATGCTGCTGGCGGCCCTTGCTGCGGAGGGGCAAAGCGTGATCCATAACGTGGGGCAGATCGAACGCGGCTACGAACGGATCGACGAACGCCTGCGCGCCCTGGGGGCCGAGATCCAGCGATTCGATGACTGAACCCGCATCGCTTGCCGAGCAGACGGTGGCGGACCCGGCGGTGCCGTGGGCGCTGCTGCCCGGCTGGCGGGAGCGTTTCGGGGTTTTTGCCGGTATCACAGAACGGGGCGATGCCGCGGCGCCGTTCGACTTGGGGCTGGCGGGGGCCGCGCCGATCGGGGCCGTGCTCGAGCGCTGGCAGCGGATCCAGGCGCTTGCTCCCCGGATGGCCGGCGTGGTGGTGGCGCGGCAGGTCCATGGGGTTTCGGTGCTCTGGCATGGCGAAGCGCGGTCCGGGTTGACGCTCCTCCATGGCGCCGACGGCCATGCCACCTCGGCGCCGGGGCTCCTGCTGACCGTGTCGCTGGCGGACTGCATTCCGATCTACCTGGTCGATCCGGTCCGGCGGGCCGTGGCGCTGCTTCATTCGGGGTGGCGAGGGACGGCCGGTGGGATTCTGCGGGCCGGTGTCGAGCTGCTCTGCCGACAGGCCGGGTCGCGGATCGGCGATGTGGTGGTCCATATCGGCGTCGGGATCTGCGGGGCCTGTTACGAGGTGGGGGCCGAGGTGGCTTCCGCCTGCGGCCGGCCTCCGGCGGGCGGGGGGGCGAGCCGGCTCGATCTGCGGGCGGTCATTGCCGAACAGGCGGCCGGGCTCGGAGTGGGAGACCTTTCGGTCTCCCCCCTCTGTTCAGCCCATGATGCAGGGCGGTTCATGAGTTACCGCCGATCGGCCGGGCGGGACGGTCGGATGGTTGCGATGCTGGGAATCATTCCCCCGGAGTGATCGATTCCGCTCACCCCTGGGCCGGTCGAAGCAGAACCGGGCGGAGCGCAGGGGAGACCGGGCGGGTGGCGGCTCCCGGGGCTCTCGTAACGGCCTGTCAGACAAGACCATAGGGGCATTGTCATCGTTGACGCTTGGGCTTCGCTCGGCTAACTTCAAGATCTGGCGCGGGGAGTGGGTGATGTGGGGTGCTCCCCCACATTTTTGTTTTCGGAACCAGTTGCTGGTCCGTCCCCTCGCCAGAGGGGATGCGCGTTGCAGGTGCCCATCCGCGGTCGTCCTCGAAACGATTCTGGTACCGTAGCGTCGCGAGTCTCGTCGGAGATTCGTGCTCAAACCGTGGGCCTCCGAAGTGGGGGGATGTCGATGGCGGGTTCCACCGAGATGCTGGCAGCGTTTCGCGAGCTGACCAATGCGAAGCAACTGGATCGAGCCGATCTGCTCGATCTGCTTCGCGACGGCATTCACGCAGCGCTGGTTCGCAAATACGGCCCGAACGTCAAGTTCGAGATGAACGTCGACGAGTTGCAGGGCGTGATCCGGGTTGCCCGGCTGCGCACCGTCGTCGAGGATGTCGAGGATCCGAGTTCGCAGGTTTCGATCGACGAAGCGCGATACGAGGATGAGGACTTCCAGGTCGGCGACGTGCTCGAAGAAGACGTGCCGTTCAGCGATTTCGGCCGGTTGGCGGTGCAGGCAGCCAAGCAGCGGATCATCCAGCGGGTGCGCGAAGGCGAGCGGAGCAAGATTCGCGAGGAGTTCGGCGAGAAGGTCGGCGAGTTGCTGTCCGGTGAAGTGCAGCAGGTCGAGCGGGGCAAGATCGTGCTGATGCTGGGCAAGTTCAAAGAAGCCGAGGCCATCGTTCCGTATCGGGAACAGAACCACCGGGAGCACTTTCACCAGGGCGACACGATCCGGGCCGTGCTCAAGCGGCTGGAGGAGACGCCGAAGGGCCCCCGATTGGTGCTGTCGCGCGCGGACCCGTCGTTCGTCGCGGCGCTGTTCCGGCTCGAAGTGCCCGAAATTGCCCAGCAGATCGTCGAGATCCGGGCCATCGCGCGCGAAGTGGGGAGCCGGACCAAGGTGGCGGTGATCTCGCGCGACGACGCGATCGATCCGGTCGGCGCCTGCGTCGGTCTCAAGGG
>CAZUES010000041.1:0-36162 GCA_964619465.1 uncultured Gemmatimonas sp. | reverse complement strand
GATGTATCACGTCCGGCGGATGTTCGGCGGCAACCTGGCGCAGGGATGGCCCGCCACCGTGGTCGCGACGCACTACATGGACGGGTTTCTCGACCGGCTCCGGTCGGCCGTGCGGATCTCCGAGGAGTTCTTTCAGGCCATCGCTGCGCAGCCGGGGCTGACTGTCGAGCGGGTGCCCGGCGGAACCAACCTGACGACGCTGACGCTGGCGGGTCGGGACTGGAGCGGCGTGGGGCCCACGCTTGCCGCGAATGGCATTCGAATCGCGGCGGGCGCGAGCCCTCGCCTCACGGTTGCCGTCAACGAGACCTGGAACCGACTCCCGGTGGGGGACCTCATCGGCCGATTCCGCCAGGCGCTGAGATAGGGTCAAATGGGCGGAGGGATTCCGCCGCGGGTCGTCATTAGTCCGCGTTCCACATGTTTGACTTGATCTTCCAGTGCCCGTTTACCTGGGTCCACACATTGAGGTACTTGCCGCGCTCGGTCACGTGGGTGGGCCCATACACGACGACGTAGGTGCCCGCATCAACCACGTACTCCGCGTTGCCGTAGAAGTTGGTGGTCTCCTCGCGAAACTCGGAGATGCCGGCCTTGACGTACTCCACGGTAAATGCGTGCAGCGCCGGCTGGCCGATCACCGCGGCGGCGCCGGGCGGGTAGGCCGTGGCGTCCGGAGTGAACATTGAGTCAATCGTGGCGATATCGCCCGTGACATGTGCCTGGGTGAAGCGCTCGTTCTGCTGCACGATGAGTTGGCGCGTTGCCGCCAAGTCGAATGGCGGAAGTTGGGAGCTGGTGGGCGCTGGACCGCCGCACGCGACCGCGAGGAGGATGGCCAACACGGACCAGCGGCGGAGCGTGGATCGAGCCATCGGGAACTCCTGCGTGGCGTAGTACGACGGTCGACGGTTCATGGCCGGCTCAGGCAGCCTTCTTCTTCAAGAAGCCTGCGAGTAGCGGCACGACGAGGCCGACAACAGCGGATGCGGTCGCGGTCCCGGCGGTGGCGTTACCGAGGAGATTCGCCAGCTGGCCGCCGAGCAACTGGCCGCCGCCAACCCCGCCGAGTGCCCCCAGAATGGTGTTCAAGAGCGGACCGAGGCTCTTGGCCTTGTTGAGGAGGCCACCGAGGTTGCCGCCGACGGCACCGCTGATTACCTGAATCAAGATCGTGGAGAGGTCCATAACGAACTCCGTCAAGAGGGTAAGGGCCGCCCGTGAGACGCCAACGTGGGCAAAGGCCCAACGACGTACCGTGGACAGACGATGCGCCGAAAACCGAGTTTGCGCTAGGGAACGACACAGGGCATCATCTCCTCCCCGCCGCGCAGATGGTCACATTTGGAATCGGAGCGCTCTCATCAGCTACCACGTACTGCCGAAGCCTCTCGGCGAGTCGCTGCCGGTAGGGCGGAACCGTTGGTGGCGTTCGCGCGGAGTGAGGGAGGCGTTCCTGACCCGAAAAAGCACGAATTGCGGATCACGCGGATTCGTGGTATACCATTGTGGTCTCGATCATAGTTCCGTGCAGGTCGTCGAGAAGCAGCACTCTAACGCTCGGACTGTCATGAGAACTATCCTCGTATTGTGTGCGCTATGGCTGGCCGCCGCGACCAACGGTGGTGCGCAAGACGCCTCGACCATCGAAAGCCGCTATGTGAAGACCGAATACCGCATCCCGATGAGGGACGGAACCCGCCTCTTCACGGCGGTATATTCGCCCCGCGATACTACGCAGCGTTACGCGATCATGCTCGCCCGAACGCCGTACGGCGTCGGTCCATACGGGACGACGTCGTACACGCCGGCGCTCAGGCTGATCTCGCCCAGATTCATCGACCGGGGCTTCATCTTCGTGTATCAGGACGTGCGCGGCCGATCGATGTCGGAGGGCGACTTCGTCCACATGACGCCGTGGCGCGGCACCGCCGGAGCGCGGGCGACCGATGAGAGCACCGATGCGTCCGACACCATCGATTGGCTGATCAAGAACATCCCGCACAACAACGGACGAGTAGGTACTTGGGGTACCTCGTATCCGGGCTACTTCGCCGCTGCCGCGCTGATCGATGCGCATCCGGCGCTCAAGGCCGCATCGCCGCAGGCGCCCCAGGCAGATTGGTTCATGGGCGACGACGTTCACCACCACGGCGCGTTCCTGCTGGCCAGCGCGTTCAATTTCTTCATAACCGCCGGCCGCGCCCGTCCGAGCCCGGGGGCCGAACCGCCGCCGCGCTTCCAGTTCGGAACGGAAGATGGGTACCAGTTCTTCCTCGCCATGGGGCCGCTCTCGAACGCCGACGGTCTGTATATGAAAGGTTCAGCGCCGTTCTGGAACGAGATGATGGCGCATGGCACTCTGGATGACTTCTGGAAAGCGCGCCAGCTCGCTCCCAAGCTGCGCAATATCAAACCCGCCGTGCTCACGGTGGGAGGGTGGTATGACGCGAACAACCTGCATGGTGCGTTGCGGGTTCACGAAGCCATCGCGCGCCAGAGTCCTGCCACATCGAATCGGATCGTGCTGGGTCCGTGGTCGCACGGCCAGTGGCGCCGCGGCGGGCCTGGCGATGCGGTCGGTGATCTCCGATTTGAGTCGCACACCGGCCCTTTCTTTCGCGACACGGTCGAGTTCTCGTTTTTCGAGTCGCATCTCTATGGCGACGGCAACGTCGAGCTTCCCCACGCCACGGTCTTCGAGACGGGTGTGAACCAATGGCGCGGCTTCGATGCGTGGCCGCCGAAGACCGCGACGACGCGGTCGCTGTACCTGCGCGCGGGGGGCAAGCTCTCCTTTGTTGTACCGCCCGCTACCGAGTCACCGGCGTATCGCGAATACGAAAGTGACCCCGCCAAGCCCGTTCCGTTCCTTGCCGGGCACTCCACCGGAATGAAGTCGGACTACATGGCGCTCGATCAGCGCTTCAGCGCCGCGCGCCCCGACGTGCTGGTGTACGTGAGCGATCCGCTCGTCGAGGAGGTTACCGTTGCCGGGTCCATACGGCCGACACTGTTCGTGTCGACGAGCGGGACCGACAGCGACTGGGTGGTGAAGTTGATCGACGTCCATCCCGATTCGGTGTCGGATCGGCCGACGGGATTTCAGGAGATGGTGCGCGGTGACGTGATGCGCGGCAAGTTCCGGAACAGCTACTCGCGTCCGGAGGCGTTCGTGCCCGGCAAGACCGAATTGGTTGCCTTCAACTCGAACGACGTGCTGCACACGTTCAGGAAGGGGCACCGGATCATGGTGCATGTGCAGAGCAGTTGGTTCCCGCTCGTCGATCGCAATCCGCAGACGTTCGTGGACATCTACAACGCGGTCGAGTCCGATTTCCGTGCCGCTACGCAGCGTGTGTATCACACCGCGTCGTATCCCTCGCGCATCGAGCTGCCGATAATTCCGTAACGGCTCGTTGCGCCCCGCCGTCAGCTGTGGCTCCGGGCTTCGCGATCGCGCGTCAGAATTACGGCGCCGATTACCAGGGTGGCCGCCACCGCGGTCCGGAGACTGGGCGTTTCGTCGCCTGCGAGCCAGGCAAGTGCTAGCGCCACGATCGGATTGACGAAGGCGTAGCTCCCTGCGGCCGCGGGCGTGGTGACGGTAAGGAGCCAGGTGTAGGCCACGAATCCGATCACGGTGCCGCAGGTCACCAGGAAGACCAGTGCGAGCGACGCGCGAGTGGAGGTTCCCGTCGCGAGCCAGTCCGTGGATTCTCCGCTAGCCAGGCTTGCGATCATGAGGGCGGCAGCGCCGGCCGTGAGCTGCATCGTGCTTGCCAGCGTCGCCGATTTCGGTCGCGCGCCGTCCCGACCCACCATCGATCCGGTTGCCCAGAGGACGCCACTGAAGCCGAGTGCCACTCGGTCCCAGACAGTGCCCGACGAATCGTTCCCCGCGAGCAGGGCAATCCCCGCAATCCCCACTGAGAGGCCCGCGATGACCGGGCCGGGAGGGAGCCGCCGGTTCTTGAGCGCGCCCAGGACGACCAGCGAAAGAGGAATCGAAGTCATCAGCAGGGCAGCCTGGCCCGATGAGACCCGCTGCTCCGCACTCGCGAGGATGGCGTGGCAGCCGAGGAACAGAAGCGTCCCGGCGGCCGCTGCCGTGAGCCATTGCGCGCGGGTGGTTCGCTCGATGCCGCCGCGCGCGAAGAGCCAGAGGAAGAGGATGAGCGCGCCTCCTCCGCAGCGGATCGCCATCGTCGCGAGGGGCGGGACTTCGGCCACGGCGTAGCGGATGGCGAGGAAGGTGGCGCCCCAAAAGAGGTAAACGGCAGCGAACGCGCCGAGCAGGTGGAGCGAGTGGGGTCGGGAAGGTTGCGGGGTCATGTCGGATTGCACCGGTAATCGACGTTATACTGGTGCAAGGTACCGCTCGGCGCGACACCAGTCAAACTGCGAATACTGGTGCTATATTGGCATCATGTCCGATCGGCCTCTGCCGTTCCGCTTCATCGGCGGTGACCTTGCCGTCGATTTCGTCAATACCATCGACTGGGCCCTTCCCGCGCCGGTCAATGAGCGCCTCCTCGACTACAACCGGTTGGTCGACTGGGCTCGGGAGGCGGGCGTCGTGGGTCGGACAGATGCGGCCAGGCTCCGGTCGATTGCCGGCCGGCGGCCCAAGGCGGCGACGGCGGTACTGGCCCAGGCACACCGGGCGCGTGGGATGTTCGAACGGGCCCTCGGGAAGTTGACCCGGGGCGAACGCGGTCGATCCGTCACGGCCCCGCTCGATCCCCTGATAGCCGATACCGCCGCCCATCTCCGACTCCTTCCGGCACCCGCCGGCGACCGGTGGATCTGGACCTTCGACGATCTCGGCCGAGACCTCCGATCGGTGATCCGTCCCGTCGTTTGGGCCGCGGCCACGCTGCTGGGGTCAGATGAACTCGGCCGGCTTCGCCGCTGCCCAGGTGACGACTGCGGCTGGTACTACATCGACCGGAGCCGGAACGGGCTCCGGCGGTGGTGTCAGATGGCGACCTGCGGTACCCGGGAGAAGTCGCGCCGGCGAAGGCTGGTGACCGGCCAGCTGGTCGACGATCGCTAACATGAAGCTCAGGTTGGCTTGCGTGGTGATTGCCTCGATGCTCCGCTGCCAGTTCTCGGTGATGGCGCGTCGGCGGAGACGCTGGCTTTCCGAGGGAACCAGCCGCAGATTCCGGGTCCCGGATCAACATTGACCCCCATAACCCCGGATCTCTCATGTCTCGATCGAGCTTCGTACTCGGCGCAGCTTTCGTTGCCTTCACGTTAGTCTCGGCGTCGGCAGATGCGCAGCTTCGGATTCCGCCGGTCGAAGTCCACACGATGGTGTCGAAGGCGGTGGGCGACTCATTCGAGATCCGGGTCGCGATGCCTCCGATGATTCCCGGTGAGACGACCCGTTTCCCGGTCGTCTACCTCACCGATTCGCATGGGGCCTTCATCGTCTCGGAGGACGCAATGCGCCTGATGATGATGGGGGACGTTCCCCGGTTCATCGCGGTCGGGATCGGCAACGCCGGCGCGAACGGCATCTTTCAGGCGCTGGAGATCCGGACCCGCGACCTTACGCCGGTTGCGGTGCCGAGCTGGGGTGGGGTCGGCATTCCGGTCGAGGGGAAGCTCACGCCCAACGTGATGTCGGGCGGTGCGGACAAGTTCCTCGCCTTCATCCAGAGCGAGTTGATTCCCTTCATCGACGCGAAGTATCCCAGCGATCCCAAGGACCGCGCCTACTTCGGCGATTCACTTGGCGGGCTGTTCGGCTGCTACGTCCTGTTTACCGCGCCGGACACCTTCAACCGTTACATCATCGGGAGTCCGTCGCTGTGGTGGGGCGGAGAGAGCACCTTCAAGCTGGCCGAGGAATACGCCAAGACCCACAACGATCTTGCCGCGACGGTTTTTCTCGGCGTGGGTGGACTCGAGGAACTGCCGGCGGCGGCTGCGAGTCGGATGGTGACCAACACGCTCCGGCTCGAACGGGAGCTTCGGGCCAGGAAGTATCCGTCGCTCGAGCTGTCGTCGCGGGTCTTTCCGGATGAGAGCCACACGACCGTGGCGCCCATGAATCTGATCCGGGGGCTGGTCGCGGTGTTCGGCGCGCCGGCACCGGGGGAAGGGCTCATGGAGCGGCTGGCCGCCTCGATGCGTTGAGTTTCCGGCCCGGTTGGCGCCAGCTTGTCGGAAGATTGAAGTCCTGCAGGGTGCTGAGCGCTCGGCGCCGTGTCAGGCCCTACGATAGGCACCCGGGGTCAAGCCGAAATGGCGCTTGAAGACTCGCGTCAGGTGGCTCTGGTCGACAAAACCGCAGGCGAAGGCGACGCTCGAGATCGACTCCCCGCGCGAGAGCATCGTACGGGCGCGGCGAACTCGCACCTGCATCAGATACGCGTGGGGCGGCGCGCCGAACGCGGCATGGAAGGCGCGAACCAACTGGAACGGGCTGATGCCGCATTCCCTCGCCAGCTCCGCCAGACGCACCGACCGGGAAAAACGGGCCTCGAGGAGGTCGCGCGCCCGCACCACAGCCGTCTCGTGCGATAGAATATCGGAGTCGCCCGTATTCCGAGTTCGTTCGGTTCCATGCCGCCCCACCACCCGACGCAGCAGCTCTACCAGGCGGACTTCCGTCTCGAGCGTCGGGGGCCCGAAGCCCAGAGCCTGATGCAGCGCACCTACCTCCGTGGCGCAGGCGTCGTCCGCAATCACGGGTCGGTCGAAGACGAAGGCTCGCTCGCTGCCCAGCGCTTCTGCCAGCAGTGCGGGAGAAGGACAGAGCGAACGATAGGTCCAGCCGCTTTGGCCCAGGGGCTCGGCGCTGTGGACCTGGTCTGGCGCAAGGGCCAGGAGTGCACCGGTGACTGCCGGATAGGAGCCGTTTTTGACCCGGATGGTCCCGTTGTCCGGGCCGAGGGCGCCGAGGGTGAGGACCTCATGCGCGTGGCGCGGGAACGCATGGTGGTGGCGCTCGAAAGTGAAGAACTCGATCGCGCCGAGTGATGTCTGGGCACGTTCGACGGTGATGCGGTGCGGCACGGGTATCGTCTGGCTCCGCCTGCAAGTTCGTACAAGCCCTACGCGGGTGGGCGGCGCGACGTTTCAGGTGATGGGATCGTCGTTTCCACCAGTGTCTGGGGCCTCTCATGTCTAGCCATCGTATCAACCGGGTCCTGCTCCGGGCCCTCGCTGCCGCGGGCATGGCCGCGACCCTGGCGGTCGGCGCGCTCAGCGCGCAGCTTGCCATGTTCCGCGGCTCGCCCGAGCACACCGGCGTCTACCAGGGACCGGTGCCGACGCTCCAGGCCGTCGTTTGGACGTTCACGACTGCCGGGCGTGTCATCTCGTCGCCGGCGGTGGCTGGCGATGCGGTCTACGTCGGCAGCACCGACCATCATCTCTATGCGATCGATCGGGCCACCGGCCGTGAGCGCTGGCGCTTCGCGACCCGGGGAGCGGTCAACTCCTCGCCTGCCGTGGCGCACGGGCTCGTCTATGTCGGCAGTGTCGATGGCAACGTCTATGCGGTCGACACCGCGACGGGCAAGGCGCGCTGGACCTTCGCGACGCGTGGCGAGCGGCGCTTTACAGCGTCCGGGATCCATGGCGCCATTCCGCGCACCGAGCGGATGCCCGATCCATTCGACGTCTTCCTTTCGTCACCGGTGGTCAGCGGTGAAACGGTGGTGATCGGCAGCGGTGACCAACACGTCTACGCCCTCGATGCGACGACTGGTGCCGTCCGTTGGTCCTTCGCGACGGGAGATGTGGTGCACGCATCGCCGGCCGTCGCCGACGGCGTGGTCTACATCGGCAGCTGGGATCGCAATCTCTACGCGCTCGACTTGGCCACCGGCCGCGAGCGCTGGCGTTACACCACGGGGAACGATACCACGATCTACAATCAGATCGGCATCGCCAGCTCGGCCGCGGTGAGCGACGGGCGTGTCTTCGTGGGTGGGCGTGACGGTCATTTCCACGCCGTGGATGCGGCGACTGGCCGGTTGCTGTGGAAGCACGACAACCGGATGGGCTGGACCATCGCGTCGCCGGCGGTGCGGGACGGTGTCGTCTATTTCCCGACATCGGACGGCACCCGCTTCAAGGCGCTCGACGCCGCCTCGGGCGTCATGCGTTTCGATCTCGAGAACAAGGCCATCAGCTTTTCGTCACCCGCGCTGGTCGGTCAGGTGGCTATCTATGGGACGTCGGACGGCTGGTTGCACGCCGTCGATCTTGGAAACGGCAGTTTCGTCGCCCAGTTTCAGACCGAAGGCTCGAAGCAGAACGGGCCGCGCTACACGGACGCGAACGGTCGATTGCAGACGGCCCAGATGTACCCGGACCGCACGTTGGACGGCATGATGATCGGGATGCGGACGATGCAGACTGTGGGCTCGGTGCTGTCAAGCCCGGTGGTGGTGGACGGTGTCGTCTACTTTGGCAGCACCGACGGACGCCTGTACGCGGTGCGGTGACCGCGGCCCAAGTCTGCGTGGCTGCGTACCAGGCTCGGCCCCAACCCGGATGCGGCCGGGGCCGATCTCAAGAACCCTCGCTAGCGTCCGACTCTTTCGAACAGGATTCCGCGTGCCCGCCCGTTCCCGGCCTCGAAGCCGGTCACAATGCCTTGTGCATCGCGGCGGAAGGCGACTTGGCTCACCGGCAATGTCCCGGAGAAGTTGTCACCATTCGTGTGCGTCAGCGCGGCCGGCCCGAATCGACGGTGCCGAATGACGAGTTGCCCACCCTCCACGCTCAGGTCGTAGAAGGTCTCGAGTTCCTCGCTGAAGTAGCGACCCGTGAAGCTGGCGAGGTCCACCGTCTTCTCTTCCACGCGCTGGCCGGGGTGTTCGCCGTTCTGCTGGAAGGTGATGTCCTGGACCGCTCCGTCCGCTGCTGCATTGAAGGTGATCTTGGCCGGCGCGCCGACCACGTCGAAGGAGGTCGTGGACGTGGCCCGGAGCGGCAGCGCCGGCTGGCCGGGAAGCTGGAGACGCAGCTGACCACCCTGCTGTTCCACGGTCAGGACCAGGTCGCCGAGCGTCGTCATCTGATACTTGCCGGCGTAGCGCCGCAACGTCGCACCAGGCACGTTGACGCCCGACGCCGCGGTCTGGCGCTGAGGCGCCGCCGTCATGTGCTGCCCGAAGAACGACTCGGCCACGACGCCGGCGATCCCCCCGGGAACGCCCTGGTAATTGCTGAACACGACGTACCCGGCGTCGAGGTCGGGGTAGTACACGAACGTCGAGCTGTGGGCGATATCATTGCCGCCGTGCTGCCATTGCTTCAGACCGCGGTTGGTGCTGAGGAAGATGCCGTACCCGTAGTTCGCGGGCGCTCCGCTGTTGAGTACGAACGAGGTCGTCATCTCCTTGATGACGGCCGGGCCGCCCAGTGTTCCGGTCTTGAAATTGTGCATCCACTTCGCGGCGTCGCCCGGCGTCGTATAGATGCCGCCCGCGCCCGCCGAGCCGTGGAGGTCGCGCACTTCGCGGAAGCCGAAGGTGCCCGCTTGGTAGCCCACCGTTCGGTTGGGGATGATCTGCCCCGGATTCGCGCGGACCCAGGTCTTCGTCATGCCCAGGGGCAGGAACACTTCGTCGCGCATCCACTCCGCGAATGGACGCCCGGTAACCCGCTCCACCACGATCGTGGCCAGGCTGAATGCGGAGTTATTGTAGTTGAACTCCGCGCCGGGAGCGTTCTGCAGCGTCGGCTGCCGGTTGAGCACCTTGATGACTTCATCGGGCGCGATGTAGTCGCCCTCCATCACCTGCCGCCCTCCGATGAGCAGCAAGTTGATGAACTCGCGGTACCCGGTGGTGTGCGTCAGCAGGTGCCGCAGGGTGATCGTCGTGCCGAAATCCTTGAGCTCGGGAATGTGCTTCCGCACATCGTCGTCCAGGGAGAGCTTGCCCCGTGACGCCAGCAGGGCGAGTGCGAATCCCGTGAACTGCTTCGACGTGGAGCCGATGTTGGTCGGCGTCTCGGTCGTGAACGGCAAGCCATTGGTCAGGTCTGCGGCGCCATATCCCTTCGCAAACGTCAGCTTGCCACCCTCGATCACGCCCACCACGGCTCCTGGCGTGTCGTTGTACAACTGGGCGGCAGCCTGGTCCACCTTGCCCGCCGGCGTCGTCGCCACCGGCTCGGAACGGGTGAGCTGAACCTGCACGGCGCCGCCGTTGCCGGCCGTCGCCGGCGCAATCGCGATCACGTACCGGCCCGCAGCACTATCCGTCGCGAAGGCAAACGCCTCCGGGCCGCCTCGTCCGACGCGCGCCCCCCGAAACACTTGCGAGCCTGCGGGGCCCGTGACCGTCACCGTGGCGTCCACCCCGTCCTGATCCACTCGACCGGCGACAAAGTGACGCGCCGGTAAGTCGAGTTCGTATCGGAGCGTATCGTTCGCTGCGAGCGTCGCAGGCACGGGCTTTCCGACCTGCAGCCGCGTGGTTTGTTGGGCGTGAAGGCCGCCGGCGGAGAGGAGAACGAGCGCGACGATGCCCGTGATGCAGGCTTTCATGATGGTTCCTCGGGAGACGGTTGCCGCAGGGGCGTAGAAGGTTGCCGTGATTTGTATACAATGTGAGATACAAATCACCGCCGCGCAACCATGACTGCCCGGTTCCGCACGATGTCCTGGCCGAGTTGAGCTTGCTGGTTCAGGGAGCGGCAATGCGCGGGTGACCCTACCCCACCGGGTCACCATAGCTGATCATCTCAGTTTGGGGCTGGCCGGTTCATAGTGCCGCCCCAGCGATAGTATATCGAGTCGCTCGGGAACCCGGGCAGCCTGCGTACGAGCGGAATCGCGATGTCGCCGCCGTAGCCAGGGAGATCCCGAGTGGCGTAGATGGAGAGTCCGTAGCTGTAGGCCGCTTCGATTGGAAAACCGAGGTCTGCGATGGCGATAGTGTCGCCGGCCTGGAGGATGAGGAGTCCGATGCTAAGGGTGGCGCCGCTCGGGATCGAGATGTAGCCGGAGGAGAACGCGGTTGCGTTGTTGGGGTGCCGATCAAAATCCGTCCCGTGCAGTGTCCTGGTCCAAGAACCGCTGGATAGATCGAGCCGAAGGCCGTCGATGCGCAGGCTCTCGGTGCTGACAAACCCAACCGAGAGTTCGCTCTGGAGCTGTGGATCAGCGATCACGTCAGAATCGGAGCATGCGGCGAGCATCAAGCCGACGGCGGCGAAGCTAATGCGTTTCATTCACGCCTCCTGGCAGTTGTTACACCCTGCCTGAGTCGACTCTCAGTGAAGGTCAGTACCTACCGACAACCCAAAGGTGCGGTGATAGGACCGCGCCTCCAGGGCTAATCGACGTCCGGCCACCGTGGTGCGGAACCCTGCGCCAACGGTTACACCGAGCGCGCCGCGCGACTCACGGTGCTCTGGTACCGTGAAGCCACTCGGGCCCTGAAAGGCTCCCTGTCCCCGGTTCCACCACTGCACGGCCGAGACGCCCATCACGAGGTAGGGCGCATGCCGAGCCAGCGGCCAGGGTCGCAGAACTCCGCTTGTACCCAGGGCAAGGTCCGCTTCCTGCGCCTCGCCTACGTATCGACCGCCCGGTCCCGCCAGGATGGACGGATAGGCCACTGTCTGGCTTGGCGTCCACCGGGCGCCGGCCTCCAGCCGCAGAGCGAATGGCCGGTCAACGGCGCTCAGGTAGCGGTGCCCAGTAACCCGAACGCCCGCCAAGCCGCCACGCCAGGCGGGACCGAGCGCCACCTCGGCGAGGCCGGACGCCTGTTGAGCGACGACGATGCCGGGGAAAGTAAGGAATCCGAGAAGAAGCGCAGAGCGGACCATAGCAGTACCTCCTCGAGTCTTGATGACACCGCTATCAGTTGAACGGTTGCTTGGACCGTGCGGGCGGAGCAGGGCGACTGTCCGGTTCACGCCCCTGTTAGCTCCGCGTCCCCGACGACGCCCGTATCACGCGTTGGAGCCGCAGCGCCGTCCTCGACCGTAGTGGCTTGGGGGGGCTCCGGCTGACGAAGAGTCTTGTCGATCGTGTCCATAACGGCGCTTATTCTCTCTCGCGCCTTCCTCGTCGAGGATGCCCAGTAGCCGCGCGCGATCCCAAGAATGCCGCCGATACCGGCAATGAATCCACCGTAGCCGAGCGCGGGAGCCTCAGGGTAAAGTGCGAAGGCAGCGAAGAGGACTGCAAAGAAAGCCGCGACCGCGGAAAACAGTGTGACCACACCGAGGGTGCCTCGACGGTCGAGGACGACGGACACGGCTGTGTCGCCCTCCTCCTGGTGCGCCGTGATGCTAAGCGCCTCCGTATCGCCCCCGTCGTGCCAGGTCATGCCCATCGAGCCGGAATGCCCGACATCCTGGCGGCCGGCCAGGGCCGCGCTGATACGAACGGCAGACAGGAGCAGAGCGGCCTTGTTCTCGTCGAGCTCGATGGGAAAGCGAACCTCTTGGTTGTGACGCAGCGGCCCGCCGATCAGCCGCTCTACCGGGGATGCAGTTACCTTGGCAACGAGCGTCCGCGCCGCCTGCTCGACGAGGGCGGGGTCGAGCCCGACTTGGGCCGCAATCGCCTTCATCTCCGTCAGCGTCAATCCGGCTGATGAGGCGCCAGGCGGCTCCGCCCTGCTCCCCAGTTCCGCGGCTTGGCGCAGAATGAGGGCGAACTCTTCATCGCTGTAGACCCGCCGATCATCCGACATCACCGACCTCATTTTTCGCGCCATCCTCCTACCAACATGGGGGCGCAGCCGTGACTCCGGAAGAGGTACCCGGCCCGGCCGCCTGCTGGAAACCTTGTTAGAGCGCATCGGACATCGACACCGCGTTCAGCAGGCGATAAACACGGTGACCGTCTTCAAGAGATACGCCTGTTCAAGGCTAATAGATCGCCCGCCCACGATCCGCCCCTCCGCATGCACCTCGAGGAACCAGCGTGTTTCCCGCGTAAGGCCTGACAACGTAAACAGGCCGTCTGGGCCTACGTCACTATGTCTGGACTGCCGATCGGGACGCCCGGACGAGATGGTCAGCTGCGGCGGCAACACGCCGTCGGAGGCAAGGCAGCGGACCCGACCTATAACGGTGGTAGCAGCTGGCGAATGGTCGAGAAGAATTGGCAGCCAGTAGAGGGGCACGAGTACTTCCACAGCACCAACGAGCGGGAGCCGTACGGGCATCCGCGTTGGCTCGTACCCGACCCGCGCAGCTTCGAGGAGGTAGTCCCCAGCAGGTACGGCCCCAAACGCAAAGGTGGGACCAGGGAACCACGCCGATGCGATTGCCTCCGAGGGGTCTTCAGTGGATCGGAGCAGGGTAACTCGGATCGCATGCTGGGGAGTGACACCTTGCGTATCCACGACGACCCGCCCGCGGACGGAATCGTCGGCGAGGGGAGTCGCCGCCATGTTAGATGGGGTTGGCTGACCCAGGCTCCAGCATGCTGCGGTGTAGCTGAGTAGCACACCGACCGTTGCGTACACAGCCGTCCTGAACTGAAGCGTCTCAATCATAGGCGCTGCGTTTACGAGAAAGCACCGGGATGGCGCTCTAATCTAATGTATAAGCTGCAAAGGCCAGAATATGCATAGCCCGCAATTGCCGCTAGCCTTGCAGACCAGCTACTCGGCTAGTTGCTCGTCGACCGACAGGCGGCGCTGAGCCGCCGGATAGACCGGCCGGGTATCGGGCGCACTCCCTGCCTACCAGGTTCTGGGCCATTGAGCTGGGCCGAGACCCCGGAACCACGTTGATCCAAAATCAGACTCGTTCACCGTCATCGGCGTCGCCGCCGGTGATGTCTCTCGTCTCGGATGGTTTCAGGTTGCGCCTGCACGGTTTGTCGCCGAATTGCGCATTTAGAGGAAAGGGGTGTGCCGCTGGCGCGCCCCATCCCCAATCCGGAGCCGTCAATGTCGTTCCTTCGTACTCCGCTCCTCGCGGTGCTTACCCTGCTCGCTGGAGCCGGTTGTGGCGGCGGCGATGAGCCGTCGCGCCCCTCCGACCCGGCCCGGGTCACGGCCATCACCATTACGAATGGTGGCAGCCCGGCCCTCTCGGCGTTGGGTGACACCGTCCGGCTGACGGCGACGCCTCGGACCGCCAGTGGCAGCGCGGTTGCCGGGGCCGAAGTGACATGGAGCTCCTCGCACCCCGATATCGCCACGATCACACCGGCGGGCCTGGTCACCGCCATCGGCAATGGGACCGCCGTGATGACCGCGGCCACCGGAAGCGTGACGGCCACCGCTTCCATCGCTGTTCAGCAGGCAGTGGCATCCGTTGAGGTCGCGCCGGACGCGTGGTCACCCACGGCTCTGCAATCGACGCAGCAGTTCACGGCCGTGGCCCGTGATGCCAACGAGAACCCGATCGTCGGCGCGGCGTTGGTGTGGCAGGTGGACGACGACAGCACCATCACGGTGACGCCGGCGGGTCTGGCCACTGCGCACCGCGTCGGGGCGGCCTCGCTCCATGCGGTGGCAGGCGGGCAGACGGGGACGGCGCAGATTCACGTCACGCAGCTGCTCGCGTCGGTGGAAGTTACACCGGCGTCGTGGCAACCGACTGCGCTCGGTGCGGAGCAGCAGTTCACCGCCGTTGCCCGGGATGCCAACGGGCAGCCTGTCGCGGATGCCGCCTTCGAATGGCAAGTGGGCGACGACAGCACCATTACGGTGACGCCGGCGGGACTCGCTACCGCCCAGCGGATCGGGTCGACGCTGCTTCGCGCGGTCGTCGAGAGCGAGGAGGGCACGGCCGAGATTCACGTCGCGCAGGTGCTCGCGGCGGTGGAGGTCACTCCGGCGTCGTGGCAGCCGACGGCGCTCGGCGCGGAGCAGCAGCTCGTGGTCGCGGGGAAGGATGCCAACGGACAGCCGCTCACCGATTGGTCGCTCGCCTGGTACTCGTCCGACACCGCGGTCGTCACGGTCACGGCCGACGGCCTGATGCGCTCCGTGGGGCAGGGGAGCGCCACCGTTATGGCGGAGACCGCGACGGGGCCGACTCAGGTCCCGGTGCTGGTGACGCAAGCCATCGCCGCGTTGGCCGTGTCGCCGGGGCAGGACACGCTGTACGCGGCTGGCGACACGCTGCAGCTGGTGGCGCGCGCGACCGATGCCAATGGCGTGCCGATCGCCGGGCTCGGCTTCACCTGGGTATCGTCGGCGGCAGGCGTCGTAACGGTATCTCCTGCCGGTCTGGCGACGGTGGTTGCGCCCGGCATAGCCGTACTCACGGCGACGACGGCGGGGTGGTCCGCGCAAGCCACGCTCACGGTGCTCGGTACCCCGCCGCCGGCGGCGGTGACGATGCAGGTGATACCCGGTGATTGGACGGCCACCGCGCTGGGGGAGCGGGTGATGCTTGGCGTGCAGGCCCAAAACGCCCACGGGGCCGACGTCGCGGTGTCCAATCCGCTCTGGCAGAGCTCGAATCCGGCGGTCGCGTCGGTGGATGCGCAGGGTGAGGTGACTGCGCTCAGTAACGGCACCGCCACGATCACCGCTACGTTGGGAGGCCTCGTGGGTACTGCGTCGGTGCTCGTCGACCAGACCGGCGCGATCGCCAACGGAGTGGTCTGGACCGTCTATCTCCCTCGGCTGGTGGAGTCGCCGGCGGTCGTAGCGCAGGGCAGGCTGGTCACGCCGAAGGCCAGTTTCACCGCGCCCTGGACCGACGACGGCGTGTCCCGGTTCCAGTGGGAGGCGGAGCGGATCGCGATTCTCAGCGACGTGAGTGGCGGGCAGGGCACGCTTCGGGTGCGTGATCGGGTCGGGGAATGGGAGACGCTGGTCGTCGCCACCGCCGCCGATTTCCAGCTCGAGGGCAACCTGATCGGCGTACACCACGGCAACGGGAGCGTGCGCGTGAAAAGCGGGATCCATGGCGCCTGGACGGTGGTGGCCAACGGCGGTGTCGCGAAGTTCCAGCTGGAGGGGAACCGGATCGGACTGCTCGATGCCAATGGCGACTTCCGGGTGCGCGACGGGTTGAGCGGTGCGTGGTCCACGCTGGTGGCCGGTACGGCCCGCGACTTTCAGCTCGAAGGGAATCGGATCGGGGTGCTGCAGGACGGCGGAGTCTTTCGGGTCAAGGACGGGATTCAGGGCGGGTGGACCGTTCTCGATGCCGGCACTGCCGAATCCTTCCAGCTCGAAGGGAACCGGATCGCGCTGCTCAAGACGAACGGCGAGCTACGCGCCAAGGACGGCATCGCCGGAACCTGGGCAGTGCTGGCGTCCGGCGGATTCCAGAAGTATCAGCTCGACGGCAATCGGATCGGAGCGCTTCGGTCCAACGGGTCGTTCTACGTGAAGGAGGGGCTCCAGGGGGCGTGGATCACGTTGGCGTCTTCGGGGGCCACCGACTTCCACCTGCACCGCAATCGGATCGGTGTGGTGCTGAACGGCAACCGGATCCGGATCAAGACGGGCGCGCCGTCGGCGCCGTGGGGCACGGACCAGACACTCACCGGGACTGTCACGCAGTTCCACGCCGCGGTGGCCGTTCCGATGCCGCCCTACCGCACGACGCCGGCCAGCTATCAGACGCTGCTCGCCGGTTGCCAGGCGGACTGCGTTCGCGATGCCTACATCCCGTTCGAGTGGCTGACGATCCCGGTGCCGTTTTACGGGCGCAACTGTGGACACGGCCGGCCGGCCGTCGGCAAATCGGCGGAGTCGGTCGATGGCATGGACTATCTCTGCTATCATCACGACCGGCAGACGGGCTGGTATGGCCATGCCACCGGATCGATAGCAAACGACTTTGGCGGGGCCTGCATCGTGCGCTATGGCCTGCTCAATGCGCGACTGACGCGCGACGGCACGGTGCTCGCCCAGGGGAGTTCGGCCTATAAGCAGGCATGGGGGCTGTTCCCGAAAACCGCCGAGGCGGTGCGACGGTATCTCAACTGGACCCTGAGCTGTAACACGGGGTACATGAACAGCTTCGTGCAGGATACTCGGCTCGGTCTATGAGCCCGGGGTGGTGCGGCTGCGGCAGCTACTCGCGCAGATAGGCAGTCGCGCGCCGGCTCTCGGGGTCGTCTTCCCCGAGCCGCTCGACCAGAATCTTCCTGCTTTCGCGCAGGAGCGAATCGGCCTCGCTGGTGCGATGTATCGTGCGGAGCACCAGGGCCAGTTCGCGCATCGAGAGCGCAACGTCGGGGTGGGTGGGGCCGCCGATCGCGGTGCGGACGGCGAGCGCCTCGCGAAGATGCTGCTCGCTTTCGTCGTAGCGGCGTTGTCGGTGCAGTAGGACTCCGAGATCGTGGTGCGCATTGGCCGTGCGCGCGTTTCGGCTGCCGACCCGCTCGATGCGCATTGCCAGCGCCGTGCGCATCAGGGAGTCGGCCCCGGTAAGATCGCCCTGCGCGGCGCGCGCGGCGCCGAGCCCCAGGAGGCTCTCCGCATTCTCGAGGTCGTTCCGGTCGAGCAGCCGCGTCCGGAGGACGAGGGCGTCGCGGTGCGTCCGTTCCGCCTCGGCAACACGGCCCTGAGCGAGCAGGATTCGGCCGAGGTTGTCCATGTCCGCCGCCGTACGGGGATGGTCGGTGCCGTAGGCCGAGCGGTTGATCTCGATCGCTTCGCGCTGGAGTTGCTCGGCCTCCGCGAGCGCCACGCCGCCACGCCGCCGCAGCGCGACCGCGAGGTTGTTGATGCCGATGCCCACGACGATGTGGTCGGTCCGATAGACGCGGCGGCCGAGCGCGACCACCTCGCGGAAATGTTCCTCAGCCCTTGCGTACGAGCCGGTTCGCCAGAGCATGTACGCGAGGCTGTTGAGCGCGTTGACTGTGGTCGGATGCTCGAGGCCGACGCTGCGCGCGGTGAGCTCGTAGCGCTCGCGAAAGAGTGCCTCCGCCTCCTCGTACTGGGCCGCCTGCTCGAGGGCGAACGCCAGGCTGTGCATCGTCATCAGAACGTCGGGATGCGTGGCAGCGAGATGCTGTCTCCGCACGGCCAGCGCCGAACGGAGCACCCGCTCCGCCTCGTCCAGCCGGCTGAGGTTGCGCAGCACGGTTCCCAGCTCCTGCAGCGTGGCGGCGCTGTCCAGCGGGGCCGTTCGGGGCGACGTTCGTTGAATCGCCAGGGCGGCGGTGAGGAGGCTCTCCGCCTCGGCACGCTTGCCGCGCTGGTTGAGGGTCGTGGCGAGGGCCTGCATGGTTGCCACGCTGGCGGAATCACGCGCACCGAAGAGCCGGGTCCGGATTGCGAGCGCCCGGCGCTGTTCGTCCTCCCCCTCCGCCAGCCTGCCCGCGAGCGAAAGGTGGACTCGGCCAAGCTCCTCCAGCGTGGTCGCCACGTCGGCGTGGATGTCCCCGTACAGTGTCTCCTGGAGCGAGAGCGCTTCCTCGAGTCGCTCCGCAGCCTCCGAAAACAGGCCGAGCCGGCGGTAGGTGCGCCCGATCACGAACAGCATGGAGGCCTGGAGCGCGGGCTGTCCCTCCAGTTGCGTCGAGATCCGTACCGCGCCCGAGTCGAGGAGCTGGCGCGCGCTCACATCGGGCGACACGGCCACGGCGGGATCGGAGCCGCTGAAGAGCCCTTCGAGGAAGTCGGCGACGCGCGCGGCCTTCGCCGCCTCGAGGCGGGCGCGATCGCGCTCCTCGCTCAGCCGCCACGCAAAGGCGCCGATCGTCGCGACCAGGACGAGCAGCGCCACCGCCGTGCCGGCGACCCCCACACGGTTGCGCTTGATGAAGCGGCCGGCATGGTAGTTCAGGGTCGCCGGCCGCGCCGTGATCGGGAGCCCCGCGCGATAGCGTGCGATATCGTCGGCGAACTGTGCGGCCGAAGCATACCGATGGGCCGGATCCTTCCGCATCGCCGTTCCGACGATGGTATCGAGGTCGCCACTCAAGCTGCGCGCGAGGTGGCGCGGCGTGGTGCCGCGCGCGGACGCTCGTGCCGCGCCCTCTTCGGCGCTCGCGAGGACGCGCCGGCTCGGCGGAGGCGGGTCGGTATCTCGGAGGAGCCGTTCGAGCTCGAGCGGCGACGCCGCGCGCAGCTGGTCGGACGGGAAGGGAAGCGACCCGGTGAGCAACTCGTACAGCAGGACCGCGAGCGAGTAAATGTCGGAACGGATGTCCACCGTCTCTGGTGACGCGGAGAGCTGCTCGGGGCTCATGTATTCGCGTGTGCCGAGGACGTGCTGCCCGGTGTTGACGGCGGTAATCCCGCTCTCGCCGGAGAGCACGCGTGCGATCCCGAAATCGATGACCTTGGGAGTCGGAACCCCGTCCACCTCGGTCACGAGAATATTGGACGGCTTGAGATCGCGGTGGACGATCGCCTTCTGGTGGGCATGATGGACCGCGCCCAGCACCTTACGGAAGAGATCGAGCCGAGTGTCGATGTCGAGTCGGTGCTGGTCGCAGTAGTCCGTGATCGGTACGCCGTGTACCAGCTCCATGGCAAAGTAGGGCAGGCCGTCGGCGGTGGCGCCGGCGTCGAAGAGCTGCGCGATGTGCGGGTGCTGGAGCGTCGCAAGGGTGCGGCGTTCCAAGTCGAAGCGCGCCGCGATGCTGGGGGTGGAGAGCCCGCCGCGGACCACCTTGATGGCGACGTCGCGCGCGATCGGCGCCTCCTGATGTGCGGCGTACACGAACCCCATGCCTCCCTCGCCGAGGAGGCCCGTCACGAGGTACGGCCCGATGCGTTCGGGGGTCGCGGCCGGGAGGATCGCATGCGCAGCAGCAGCGATCTGCGCCTCGACCTGGCCGCTGAGCGAGTCGATCGCGCCGGTCGTTGCCTGCGCGAGAAGCGATCGCGCCTCCTTCAGCAGCTCCGGGTCATCCGCGCAGTGCGCCTCGATCCATGCGTCGCGTTCGGACCCGTCGCGCTCCATCGCCTCACCGACGAGGGAGATGAGGCGCCGAAAACGGGCGGGATCCGCGGTCATGGAGCGGTCAGCTCACGCCGGAGCCAGAGCAGCGCGGCCGCCCAGTCGTTCGCGGCCTTGCGCCGAGAGATGCCGAGGGCCTGCGCCGCCTCGTCGAGCGAAAGGCCGGTGAAGAAGCGCAGCTCGACGAGGCGCTCGAGTTGCGCGTCCATCTCGCCGAGCCGGGCGAGCGTTTCGTGGAGGTCGATGAGGTCGTAGTCGCCCGCGATCGGGGCGACATCCGGTTCGAGGGTTACGCGCTGCCACCCGCCGCCACGCTTCTCGGCGTCGCGGCGGCGCGCGGCGTCCACGAGGACCTGGCGCATGGCGCGGGCGGCGACGCGAAAGAAGTGGGTGCGGTTCTGGAACACGGGCGGCGCGCCCTGCGCGAGGCGGAGGTACGCCTCATGCACGAGTGCGGTGGGTTGCAGTGTATGACCGGCACGCTCGCGGCGCATGTGGCGCGCAGCCATGACGCGCAGCTCGTCGTAGATCAGCGGGAGAAGGGCATCGGCCTGGCTCGGATCGGAGAGATCCGCACGACGTAGCATCTCCGTGAGACGGTCGGACGGCGGAGGCGTTCCTGAACTGTCGTGGACGGGTTCGGGCATCGGCTCCGAAGTCGCGGTGGGCGTATGGGGTCGTCGGCTCCGATGCAGCATGGGTCCGACTCGCGACGGCATGCTTGTCGGTTGCGGACAACAGTACCGTCCCGACTGGACGGTGGCAACCCGGACACTCTTGGACGCACAAGCTGTCCGGGGTGTGCTTTCTTGCTGCGGATCAACGTCGTTTGGCATAACCCTTCGATTCTGGTGTGCGCATGGCTTGTCCTCCCGCCATCGTGGTATGCGCGGACACGGCAAGGGCCGCGGCAACGAGGACCAGTATATGGTCGGGGCTTTCTCATGGTCTCACCAAGGTCACGAGAAGGTCGTCCAACAGCTCGAACTGTTCGCCCGCCCCGTTCGTGCCCGTGCTGCCGGAGGCGATGGCGTCGTCGAGGGCTTGCTTGGAAGGATAGAGTTCGCTCAGGACCAGTAGCGTCTTACCGTCCTTTTCCTCGAGGGTCACTGTGGTAATGGGACCATCGGCGCCCTCCTCGTTCGTCCAGGCGATGCGCGAGTACGGCGTCACATCGATGTACCTGCCCAAGAACGCCATGGGCTCCGGAAAGGCAGGGTGGTGGAACACCAATCGATACGTGCCCCCGACACGAACGTCCATGTCGCAGGAAAGCAGGGACATGCCGAACGACTTCGGTACCCACCACCGCTTGAACAGCTCGGGCTTGGTCCAGGCCTCGAACACGATGTGTGCAGGGCCATTGAATGTGCGCGTGACGACTAGCTCACGCTCTGACTTTCGTTCTACCGTCGTGGGGTTCTTCATGGGATTGGGCTCACTTTCCTTTTTCTCCTCCATCGACTCTTGTCTCCCGATTCAATTCCTCAACGATCCTGTCCAACTCGTCGAAGCGTGCCTCCCAGAGCTGGCGGTACCTCTCGATCCATGCCATCTCTTCCTCCAGCCGGCGCAAGCCGAGCTTGCACGTCCGCACCCGCCCGACCTTTTCCGTGGTGACGAGCCCCGCCCGTTCCAAGACGCCGACGTGCTTCTTCATGCCCGTGAGGGTCATACGGAACTTCTCGGCAAGGTCCGTGATCGAAGCGTCCGCATGCCCTAGCCGCTCCAGGATGCCGCGTCGGGTGGCGTCCGAGAGCGCGGCGAATGAGGTATCCAGGTGGACTCGTTGAAGCTGAACCATATGGTTCAGTATATGCTAACGGAGAGGCGTACGCAAGGGGAGGCGGGGCGAGGGCTGCGAGCACACGCCGCAGGGCTCGCAGCCCCGGCGGTCATCAGAGCCGCCAGCCTATATGCACCGTCGGAAAGACCAGGTAGCGCTTTTGTTCGAGCCGTTGACCGGCCAGCACCACGTCTTCGGTATTGAACAGATAGCTCACCGACACCCACGGTGTGATGTACAGACGGTTTCCGACATTGAACCGGTACCCGACGCGTGGCCCGATGCTGCCCCCATTCGTCGTCACCTGGCTTCCGGTTGCATCATGCCGATAGCGCGTTCGGGTATACGCGCCGTCCGCTCCGACGAACAGCCCGCCGGGATGGCCCCGGAAGAAGTAGTCCGCCTTGGCGGTCACCCCGCGCGCCCGTTGGCTGACGCCGTCGTGCCCGTGCCACGCCTCGGGCACCTCGACACCGAACACACCGACCTGCAGCCGACCCGCGCCGTGCGCGACCTGGCGGGCGAGGTGCCCGGAGAAGCCCTTCAGCAGGTAGGCGATCGGGTCGGCTTCGACTTCCCATTGCGCCTGGGCCGCAGCCGGCATCCATACCAGTGCTGTCGCCAGCAGGCCACGTCTTATGAACGTCATCATGGTTAGCCTCTTCTATGGTGGAAGGTTTCCCGATGTCAGCCGAGCCCGTCGGCGAAGCCCTGCCGCCAGCTCGGGTAGCGCAGCCGCCAGCCGAGTTCGCGCTTGGCCTTGTCGTTGGATGCGCCGCGGATCTCGGTCATGGCTATGGCGGCCACTTCTCCCGCCGCGAGGCGCCCGAGCCAGCGAGGCACCTGCCGCGGTCGCTTCGCGCCGACGGCCGCCGCCAGCGCCGGGAGGAAGTCGAACGCGGGTGCCGGTTCGTCATCGACGATGTTGTAGATGCCGGCAGGCCCGCCCTCAATCGCGGCGAGGGTTGCCGAGGCAGCGTCCTTGATGTGGACGAACGACCAGACCCCCGCGCCCCCGCCGACGATTGGGAGCTGGCGCCGGCGGATCAACTCGATCTGACTGCCGGGTGGATCGAGCGCGATCGACGTGCCGGGGCCGTAGAACCAGCCGTAACGCAGCACCAGCCCCTCGGTCCAGTGGGCGCGCACAACTGCGGTTTCGAGATGACGGATTGCCGCGATCACCTCACGCATCGGCGCCGGCGGATCGGATTCGAGCGGAGCGTCTTCGTGCTTCACCAGGTCGCCGGTGCGGGCATATACCACGCCGGCGTTGCTCTGGGCGACGAACCGCTTGACGCCGACCGCATGCCCCGCTGACAGCAGATGATCGGTGCCTTCGATGCGCAATCGGTTGGTGAGCGCGAACTCGCGGTCGAAGCGCCGCATGTTGATTGCCGGCGGTATGGCGGTGAGTTGATGCACGATCACGTCGGGCTCTGCCGCGCCTACCGCCCGCCCCACGGCGCTGGCATCCAGGGCGTCGGCCACCACGGGCTGCGCACCGAGGCTGCGTATCTGGTCGCGTTTTGCTTCGGTACGGGTCATCCCGACGACATCGTGCCCTTGGGCGACCAGCATGGGAACAAGCTGCTTGCCGAGTGCGCCCGTGGCGCCAGCGACGAAAACTTTCATGGCAACCCCTACTTCGTTCGGACACCTGCCAAGACGAACCAGTGGCTGCGCCTGTGACAGCACGGCACATGTCGACCGGGCACAGGCCGATATTCGTCCTCGGTCGTTATTCATGTCACAAACGATCGGGCTGTCTCGTCTCAGGACAATGAGACCGACTCAGGATGGTTTGGCTGTGCAGGTGGACCTTCTCCAGAAAGAGTCATCATGACGTCGTTGAAGAGCGCCTCTCCTCGAGTCTGGTTCGTTACAGGGGCCGGTCGTGGCTTGGGACGTGCGTTCGTCGAAGCGGCGCTTGCTGTGGGTGATCGGGTTGTGGCCACTTTGCGGCAACCTGAAGCGCTGGCGGATCTCGCTTCCACGCATCCCGACACCATCCGCACCATGTACCTCGACGTGCGTGAACGACAGCGTGTGTTCGCTACAGTCGAGGATGCCCGTGCGCTATTTGGTCGGATCGACGTCGTGATCAACAACGCCGGTTATGGATTGGTCGGGGCTATCGAGGAGTTGAGCGAGCTCGACGCGCGCGAGCAGATGGAGACAAATTTCTTCGGTGCGCTCTGGGTCACGCAGGCCGTCTTGCCGGCGATGCGCGCGCAAGGCTCGGGACACATCGTGCAGATCTCTAGCGTCGGCGGAGTCGGCACCATGCCCGCATTCGGGGCGTACAACGCGAGCAAGTGGGCTCTGGAGGCGTTCAGCGAAGCGCTAGCCGCAGAAGTCGCGGATCTCGGTATTCGTACTACGATCGCGGAACTCGGAGGATTTGCTACCGACTGGGCCTGGAGCAGCATGCGGTTTGCTCGCGGCCTGCCCGCATACGATGCGCTCCGTGAGCGCACGTTCGGAACGAGACACCTCCCGTGGGATATGAGTCAAACCGACACGGGCGCCGATCCGCGCGATGCCGCCGCTGCGCTGATCAGTCACGTGGCCAGGGACACACCTGGTCCACTGAGGCTCCTCGTCGGAACGGACGCGCCGGGACACGTTGCCGCAGCGCTTGCCGGTCGCAGGGACGACTACAGAAAGAACCCCGGCTTCGAGTGGCCCGGTTATGACTGAAAGAGTCAATCTTGGAAAGTCCGCGCCCGGTCTATACCAGGCAATCATCGCGCTTGGTCGGCTTGCGTCTGATGCTGTGGCCAATGCAGGCATCGCGGATGGCTTTTCGCATCTCTTGCGCTTGCGCGCTTCTCAGATCAACCAATGTGCTTTCTGCGTCAGGTTGCATTCGCGGGATGCTCTCGCCAGCGGGGAGTCCAGTGATCGGATCGCCGTTCTTGCCGCATGGCGTGAAACCGACTACTTCACCCGGAAAGAACGTGCCGCATTGGAGCTGATTGAGGCGATTACCCGGATCGCCGATGGACAATTGCCAGATGCGGTCTATCAGCGGGCGACGGTACATCTTTCTCCCGAGGAAATATCAGCTGTTGAATGGCTCGCCGTTGTCATCAATGCCTGGAAT
Organism: uncultured Gemmatimonas sp.; assembly: GCA_964619465.1. GTDB lineage: Bacteria > Gemmatimonadota > Gemmatimonadetes > Gemmatimonadales > GWC2-71-9 > SHZU01. The sequence continues at coordinate 11,428 of CAZUES010000041.1, read as the reverse complement.
CGGATTGCCACCTCCAGCCGTTATCCTGTCAAGGCGTAGGTGCGGCATGGCGGTGGCTCGTTTTCGTGCGCACAGAAGTTGGCGACAGGACCTCAGCGAAGAGTTCGACTGACATGGCAGACCTGTTCGACGAGTTGCGACCACGGGCGTTCGCCATTGCCTACCGGATGCTCGGCAGTGTGAGCGACGCGGAAGACATCGTGCAGGAAGCGCTGATGCGCCTGCATGGCGTCCTCGAGGCGGGGGAGGAGATCAAGGCGCCGGAGGCCTACCTGTCCACCATCGTCACCCGGCTCGGCATCGATCGGCTCCGCTCGGCGCAGATGCGACGGGAAACTTATGTCGGCGAATGGTTGCCGGAGCCGGTGGTGACCGGGGACTGGGACGATCCGGTCACCCGCGTGGAGATGTCGGATTCGCTGTCGCTCGCCTTCATCGTCCTGCTGGAGCGCCTCACCCCCGAGCAGCGGGCCGTGTTCCTGTTGCGGGAAGTGTTCGACTATGGCTACGACACCATCGCGGAGATCGTCGGCAAGAGCGAGGCGGCATGCCGGCAGCTCGCGGTGCGGGCCCGCCGTCACGTCGAGCAGGATCGGCCACGCTTCGAGGTTTCGCGTCAGAAGCGGGACGAATTAGCAGGCAGGTTCATGGCAGCCGTACAGACGGGCGACCTCGACGGGCTCGAGGCCTTGCTGGCCGACGACGTGGCCCTGCACGGTGACGGCGGTGGCAAGGCACGGGCGCCGGCGCAGCCGCTCTTCGGACGTCACCTCGTGGCGCGGACCCTGCTGGGGTGGATGCAGGTTATCACGCGCGTCGAAGGCTTCTCGATGCGACCTGTCGAGGTAAACGGCCAACCCGCCACGTTGGGCCTCGACGGGCGTCAGCGGATCCTGAACGTGTGGTCGCTCGACATCGCCGACGGCCGGATCCGAGCGATTCGCTCCATCGTCAACCCCGATAAGCTGCGACACCTCGGTCCCACGGCCGACTTGCCCAAGCCGCTGATACCGCGGCCCTCATCGGCGTGACCGACGTGCCGCAACCTCCGCAGAATGCGATGGATGCGGACGCGCTTCCCCTGCTGGACGAGCACGCCATTGCCATCGCGGCCGACGACCGCAACGTCTGGGAGGCGCTCCTCGCGGTCGTCGACGCCGTCGGCACGAAAACGGGTGCAGCTGCTTTCGTTCGGATCGTCGGTTGCGACGACACCACGGCGTCCGGGCCGAGGCCACTCGAGCAGGACGGCACGATTCCAGGATTTCGGGTCGCGGTTGCGGACGCGGCGCGAAGACTGCTCCTCGCGGGTCGCCACCGTTTCGCGTGGTACGAACTGGAGTTCCACATCGACCGGCGCGATGCCTGCGCAACACAGCTGCGAGCAGCGAGCCGGGCCAGATTCCAGGGCCTGTTGGGGTGGGTCTACGGTAGGCTGCTCATGTCGTCGGGAATGCATGTACGAGCCGTGCGGTCGCTGCTCACAGAAGTCCGGCGCCGGGCCGAACGAACCGCCGCGACCTGTCTCACTCCACCCAGTCGGTGATTTTGCAATGAACCACCGCTGCCCGATTACGCGAGCGCACGTAGTCGATCGTCAACGGGGGGCGGCGCTCCGCAGGATCTTCTCGATTTTGCGCCCCTTCGCAAGCTCATCCACCAGCTTGTCCAGGTACCTGGCCTTTTGCGTCAGCGGATTCTCGATGTCTTCGATTCGATAGCCGCAGATCGTCCCTGTGATCAGATGCGCGTTGGGGTTCAAGGTCGCAGATTGAAAAAACTCCTCGAAGGTCGCCTTATCGCTGATATGCTTTTGCAGCTTCGCTTCGCTGAAGCCCGTCAACCAGGCGATGACCTGATGGAGCTCCTCTTTGGTTCGCCCCTTCTTCTCGACCTTTGTCACGTAGTGTGGATACACGGACGCAAAGATCATCTTGCGAATTCGTTCGTCGTGGTTTCCCGGCTTGCCCATCGTTTTCCCTCCATTGCGAGCGTTGTAGAGCCTACAGGCGGCGCGTGAGTCGTAGACCGAAATGGACGCTGTGAAAGCGCTCGCTGTTCGCGAGAGTCCGGGTCAAGGTGAACTCAGGCCCTACCTCAGTGTGCGTACCGACGCGGAACAGGTAGCCTGCGGCAAAGCCGACCGTCGGGTGGGTGGCGCCGCCGAAGCGCGGCATGTTCGCAGGGCAGGCGTCGATGCATGCCTGCTCTACGGGCTGGCGAACCGTTCCACCAGTAAGTGTTACGGGCAGCTGCGCTCCGCTGCCGAGGCGCAGCTCGACTCCGATAAGTGCGCTCTGCCAGCCGCGTCCCTCGTCTCCGCGGAACGCTATGACTTGCCCGATCACGCCAATCCTGGTTGCCACCGGCACTGCAAGTCGAAGTGAGGCCGAGCCACCGTGGTGCCAGGTGTCAGGTATCGTGATGTTGGGGTGGACCCGATCCATGATGATTGCGGATGGGCCGATGGCCACGCTCAAGGCTGGGGCCCGGGAGGTTACCTCCTGGGCAGAGGCCGGCGTCCCTATGAGGACGAGGGCAAGGACGACCGGGATCCGGTGCATCCCGGAAGGTAGCGCCGAGGTGGGCACATAGCGGTGATACGGCGCACATCTGGCCTTGGAGGCGAACCGGCGCTCTCTAGTTCCCGCCCGTCCGTCTCCCCGCCTCATCCTTCCGCACCGTCTGCCGCTTTCCCTTGATCTTGGTGGCCCTGAGCGCGGCGATGACCGGTTGCACCAGTTCCTCGGGCAGCTCAACCAGCGAGAACTTGTCGGTAATCTCGATGGCGCCGATCTGGGCAGCGGGAATCTGCGCCTCATTGGCGATCGCCCCCACCAGGTCGGCCGGGCGGATGTTGTCTTTGCGGCCGGAGCCGATATAGATCCGCGCCATCCCCGCCGCCGGTTTTCGGGGCGATCCGCCGGGCTTGGTGCGCTTGCCCGTCGCCTTCTGCTTCGTGCTCTCGGCCGCTACGACCGGTTCGTCGAGCTGGGGCCCTGTCGCCCCATCGATCCCGCCGCCCGCCAGGTGGGCCAGCTTCACCGCCGCCGTCGCAATGTCCATCACGTCGTGCTCGGCCGCCAGCGCGTCCACGATCACCCGGTAGCCGTCCAGCTCGCCGGCCAGGATCGCTTCCCGAATCGAGCCCCGAGTGATCTCCAGCTGCTTGGCGCGCACATCGAGCACGGTGGGCAGGCTGGCCATCTCGATCTTCTGGCGGGTGAGATGCTCGATGCTCTTGAGCATCCGGTGCTCGCGCGGCTCCGCGAAGGTGATGGCCACGCCCTCCCGCCCGGCCCGCCCGGTCCGGCCGATCCGGTGCACATACGCAGCCGGCGACTGCGGCACGTCGAAGTTCACCACGTGGCTGATCTGCTCGATGTCCAGCCCGCGTGCCGCCACGTCGGTGGCCACGAGGATGTCGACCGTCCCGGCGCGGGTACGCTGCATGACCCGGCTCCGCTGGTCCTGCGACATCCCGCCATGCAGCGCCTGCACCCGGTAGCCGTGGCCTCCCATGCTCTCGGCCAGGCTGTCCACTTCGTGGCGCGTCCGGCAGAACACCAGCGCCAGCGTCGGCGCCTCGAGGTCGAGGACTCGGCCCAGCGCCGTCAGTTTCTGCGCACGGTTCACCACGTAGGCGGTCTGGCGGACCTTGGGGAGCTTCCCCGCCGCAGGCTTCTCCTGCGCCACCAGCACCTTGGCGGGATCTCGCAGGTGACGCTTGGCGATGGTCGCGATGCGTGGCGCCATGGTGGCGGAGAAGAGCGCCGTCTGTCGCTCGGCGGGTGCCAGCTCGAGGATGCCTTCGATCTCCTCGGCAAACCCCATGTCGAGCATCTCATCGGCCTCATCCAGGACGACGGCGACCAGGCCTGCAAGGTCCAGGGTCTTCCGCCGCAGGTGATCGAGCGCGCGCCCCGGCGTGGCCACCACCACGTGGACCCCGCGCCGCAGCATCTTGATCTGTTGGCTGAACTCCTGCCCGCCGTAGATCGGTACCGTCGAGGCGCCCAGCGCTCGGCCGTAGCGGTGGAAGGCTTCGGCCACTTGCATCGCGAGTTCCCGGGTGGGTACCAGGACCAGCACTGCGGGGCGGGAGGGGGCCGGAGCCTCCGACGGCAAGCGTTGCAGCAGGGGCAGCGCGAAGGCGGCGGTTTTACCGGTGCCGGTCGCGGCCTGGGCCAGAATGTCCCGGCCGGCCAGGAGCGGGGGGATCGCCTGTTCCTGGATCGGGGTCGGCTCTTCATAGCCGAGGGCGGTCAGGGCTTCGACCAGAGCGGGGGTGACCCCGAGGGCAGCAAAGGTTGAGGACATGGCGGAAGATAGGGGGGCGGGGGAAAGTCTACCTGACCTGGCGTGAGCCCTCCGGGCGAATGCCATTTGATGGCACGGCGGATCCCCGGAGGATCCCGTGAACCGACGCGTGTACCAACACCCTGCCCAGGCCTGTCATGCGCTCCCTGCTCCACGGGGTCAGCGCGGTGGCCGACCGGGCGGCACGCCACCCCTGTCGAGCGGCCGCATGTCGCGGTTGAGATGTTTCGCAATCTCCTCGGCCGCCAGGCGGTCATACTCCGGCCTGAGCACCAGGCATTCGGGCTTCGGGTCGACCCACGCGGCCCATGCCCCGATCCGGTTCGTGTCATACCTGATCCACATGTAGCCGTCGTCACCCCAGAGGCGCCCCCAGGAGTTCTTGACGCGCCACGCGCCGCGTTGATCGTCCCAGCCTACAATGAGGACGGCGTGGTTGGTGCTATCACCCGCATATGCCCCCTCGAACACCCCACCGGTATAGGCCTGAAATGCACGGTCCGCCCAGACACCGACCGCGACGGGCCCATAGTCCTGCAGCGCGAGCTTGATCTCCCGAATCGTCGGTTTCCAGGCCGCGCTCCCGACGAAGCCCCAGTTCAGAAGACGATGCGGCAGAGATGACGGGTTTGGGCATCTACTGTCGGTTGCCGTGTAGGGCATGACGGACTCGTCCACCGTGCCGTTGACGAGGTAGTCCTCGAACACCCTGTGATAGAATCCACCTCTGCAGGTGCCCGCGGCGGAATTACACGTGCTGACCTGGTGCTCTTCCGAGAGGTCGGGCGAACGGTTACTGACGATCATCTGGGTCGCCTCGACGGCACCGGTGGCCGCGAAGGCCCAGCAGGAACCGCAGTTCCGCTGATTCCGCACGGCGGTCACCTTACTTCTCGTATCCCAACGGAAGCTGGACAGGCCCGAGGAACCCCTGGGTCGATCCGGCGCGGGACACGTGCTCGACAGGACGAATCGCTTCTTCAGGTCGGCGAGTGACGCGGAGAGCGGAGCCTGCCGGCGGGCCAGGTCCAGCATCACGGCGTTGGATGGCAATCTCAGACCGGCAATCCGATCCAGGGGTAGGTCGAGTGCCTCGGTATAACCGACCGTATAGCTGTAGCTCCGGGCGTTGATGGTGTTCCGCAGGGAGAGCAGCAGTTCCCGGATCTGCGGCGACGCCTGCTGTTCACGGATGGCATAGTTCTGGGCGAGCAGCGGCGCCCCGGTCGTGAGCAAGCCCAGGACGGCAAACGCGGCTGTCGAGACGGCACATCGGACGGTTCGGCGTTGCATGAGGGCACTCCCGTTGAAGGTCCGCTTGATACGGCCACGCCACATGTCAACAAGAACGGAAACGACCGTCCGAATCCGCCAGTTCACCTGGGCGCGTGGCCCGCGCGGTACTCATTCAGGGGGGCGGCGGCCACGCCAATGTGCCCGGCAACGTATCCGCTGTTCCGCACCGTCAGTGAGCCGCAACGGCGGCATCCGGTGGAACCGCGCGTGGGTGAGCGTCAGCCACCTGCTTGCCCCCTCCCCGCGGTCAATCGCCCCGAAGCGCGATCACCGGACTCACCCTTGTCACCCGGCGTGCCGGCAACCAGGCGGCGACAAGTGACGCCGTCGCAAGCAGCAATGCGACGCTTCCAAAGACTGCGCCATCGAACGCAGTAACATTGAAAAGAGCGTCGGCGAGAACGCGGCCGAGCGCCCATGCGCCGGCAAGGCCGAGCACGACACCTGTGGCGACCGTGGCAGCGGCGCCGCGCATCACGTAGCCGACCAGTGCAACGGGACGGGCACCAATCGCGAGCCGGATACCCATCTCGCGGGTGCGCTGCCCGACGATGTACGCCATCACACCGAACACGCCGACGGTTGCGATCGACAGTGCCAACAGCGCGAACACGCCCAGCAACGCGGCACGAAAGCGTGCCGCCTCCGCCGACGCGGAGACGCGCTGCTCCATCGTCTTCACATCGAATACCGCCTTGTCCGGACTGAATGTGGTGATGGCCTCACGCACAGCCGGCACGAGCAACGTCGGTTCGCCTTGCGTGCGGATTGTGAGAAAGGCGTCGCGCACGGCAAACGGAGTCTGCCCGACCGGGAGATACAGCTCCGGCACAGTCGGTTGATCCAACGCGAAATGCCTCACATTTGCAACGACGCCGACCACCGTGCGCCATTCCATCTTCGGGTCGAGCATGCGTAACCGCCGCCCGATCGGCGAGCCTCCCTCGGTGGCGGTGATGACACGCGCGAGCGATTCATTGATGACCACGACGAGCGACGCACCGGCGCGATCTACGGCGGTGAAAGTGCGGCCGCTGCGGAGCGGGATCCTCACGGTTTCGAAGTAGCCGGCGCCGACGGGACGGTACTTGGCGCTGTGCGACTCACTCGCGTGCGACCCCTCCACCTCGTAGCTCCAGAAGTTGTCAGTTCCGCCGAGTGGCAGATGGGCGGCCACCGCTGCCCCTTCGGCCCCAGGCATTCCGCCGACCTGCCGGACGAGCTCGCGATAGAAATCCTCCGTGCCGCCGCTCGTCTCATAGCGGCGGTCCCCGGGGAGCGAGATGCGCGCGGTGAGGAGTCGCTCCGCCTGAAAGCCCGGATCCACGGCGAGCAGTCGCCAGAGACTCTTCGTAGTGAGGCCCGCTCCGGCGAGAAGCGTGAGCGCGAGCGCGAGCTGACCAACCACGAAGATACGTTGCGCGCCACCAGTACCGGTTGACCTGGTTCCGGCACGCAATGCGCGGTTCGTTTCAACGCGCCGTGATGACATGAGAGGCACGACGCCGAACAGAATTCCGGTCGCTATCGCGACGAGCAACGCGACGGCAAGTACTCGCGCGTCGATCGTGACGTCGTGTGCCAATGGAAGATCAGCAGGTATGAACCGGCGCATCATGCCGATCATCATCCACGCTACGAGCACGCCCGCTACGCTTCCAAGCGTGGAGAGGACGATGCCTTCCGTGACCAGCTGCCGGGCAAGTCGCCCGCGGCCTGCGCCGAGTGCGATGCGGAGGGCGATCTCGCGCGTGCGTACCGTGGCCCGACCGAGCAACAGCGCCACCACATTCGCGCATGCGATAGCAAGCACCAATGCAGCCGCTCCAGCGAGAATGAGCAACGGACCCCGCGCGCCGCCGATCATCTGGTCGGATAAAGGAACGATGGCGACCCCGCGATCCTCATTCGTCTCGGGATGGATGACCTCGAGCGCCGCGGCAATGCCGTCCATATCGCGGCGCGCATCCATTACGGTCCGCTCTGCTCGCAGTCGCGCGAAGACACGCAGTGGATGCGTCCCGCGCAGCTGCGGCAGAAGTTGCGGATTGAGACGCAACGGGATCCACACGTCGAACGTCGCGTGGCCGTCGAAATCACCGCGCCTTCCAACCATGCCGAGTGCCGGTGGCAGCACTCCGGTAACGGTGTACGGCGTTCCATTCAGTGTGATGGCGCGACCGACGATGGCGGTATCTCCACCAAAGCGCACGCGCCACACATGGTCGCTGAGCATAACGATGCGGTCGCCGCCATACGTCTCGTCGTCGGCGACGAACGGGCGTCCAAGGGCCGGGCGCACACCGAGTACTGCAAAGAGGTCCGCCGAGACAGCGGCGGCGGCGAAGCGCTCAGGCGCACCGGCGCCGGTCAGTGTCAGACTGGGGAACGGATCGAGAGCAGCGAGTGCGGCGAATCCATGATCGCGGGCGCGCCAGTCATCGAAGTCCGCGGGCGTCACACCAAGGAGCCGCCCCGAAATCCGGTCGCGATCCCACACCATCACCACGCGGTCCGGATCGGCGAAGGGGAGCGGCCGGAGCATCACCGCGCTGACCACGGAGAACACCGCAGCGTTGGCGCCGACGCCCAGCGCAATCGTGAGCGTGGCCACGATTGTGAAGCCCGGGCTTCGCACCAGTCCGCGCAGCGCGACGCGCACATCCTGCTGAACGGCTTCCACTGAAGGCCAGAGCCAGACACCACGCGCGTTCTCGCGCATGAGCGTCTCATTCCCCATGCGGCGCCGCGCTTCAGCGCGCGCGGCCGCAGGATCGACGCCGCGCGCGGTCAGCTCCTGCTCGATCTGTTCGCGATGGAACGCGAGCTCGCTCTCGAGGTCATTCGCGTTCGCACGGAACCGAAACCATTGCGCGATCCGGCGCATCGCGCGACTCATCGCGCCGCTCACGCGAGCTCGAGCACGAGACGGATGGCGTCGACGACGCGCTCGAACTCCCTTCGCTCGATGCCGAGCTGTTTTCGCCCGGCCGGAGTGATCGTATAAAATCGTGCGCGCCGATTGTTCTCCGACGTGCCCCACTCGGCGTCGACGTACCCGGCGAGAAGAAGGCGCTGGAGCGCCGGGTAGAGTGAACTCTCGCCGACCTGCAGCACGTCGCGTGAAAGGTCCTTCACCCGCTGCGCGATGCCGTACCCATGTTGCGGGCCGCGGGTGAGCGTTCGGAGGACGAGGAGATCGAGCGTTCCCGGGAGGAGCTCGGCCGGCTGCTTCATCGGTCGTTCCATCGATAGACGATGGGAAGAATCCTAGGCACCATCACGAATCAGGTCAAGCCCCATCGATAGACGATGGGGCCCCGCCTTGGTATTGCACTGGTTCGCCGCTCGCGCGCGGCTAGCGATCTCCCGACCCCACTCGCCCCGCCCTCGAAACCGGGATCGCCGCGCAATTCTATTTCGCGATGCCGCACCATGCGTGGAAGCGTGGCACAAGCGAAAATACCAAGGGCTTGGTCCGGCAGTATTTCCCGAAGCGTCGCAGCATGGCGCAGCTCACTAATACGCGTGCAATCACATCACGGCACCGGGAAACAGCTTGGGGTATGGTTGGCTACATGCTCGGCGCGAACATGATGTGCGCCTTCGGCGTGCCCGGTGACATAAGCCAGGGCTCACTGCCATGGGGGCGCTCCGGCAGGCCGGTCGACGCGCCGGTTGCGTAGGGGATGTAGATCACATACAGTTTGCGCGCCCCGGTCACACTTGCAGCCTTAGGGTCGTAGGTCCCCCCGAGGAGCTGCCAGAGCGCCGCTGGCCCGGACGGCAGCTTGAGCTTGCCGCTCCTCGCTTCTGCGTAGCGGACCGTGTCGATCTGATCGGAAGGGGTGCCGGCCGTCCGGAGTTCGCGCCCGCGCGCCATGAACGGCTCCAGCGATTCGTGGTAGCACGACACGTGGAAGCGCTGCTCTTTCGGGTACTGGGCCAGACAGATCATCTCCTTCCCCTGCCGCAGGACCACGAACCGGCCTGCCCGATCGTAGCCCATGACCCGGGCAGTGGCCCGCATCTCCGCGGGCATTGCCAGCACGGCCGCGGCGATCTGCTCAGCCGCCGGGGGAATGGCGTCTTGGGCGCGAGCCGAGTGGGGAACGGCCGCGAGCGCGGCGACCAGGGCGGCGCGAAGAGGGAAGGTGTTCACCGGATCCTCCGTTGTCAGGGGATAAGCCACAAGGTCAGAACCTACTACGGGGCCGAACCGGGCACCACGGTTCGGCATGAGCAGGACGAACCAACGGGTCGTGAGAGCAAAGACGGCCTACCTGACGCTTTGGGTTGTCCCGGTCATATTTGATGGATCATCCCCAAACGGGAGAGGCTGCCATGCCCAACCGACGCGCGCTTCCCTCGCGGACCGGGTCTGGCGTCCTCTCTTCACCTTCTGCGCACTCCAAGGCTCCCATGAGCGACGCCGACTCGTCTTCGCCAGCTGACGTCTCGAGACGTGAGTTCCTGAAAGCCACCGGCGTTGCTGCCGGCGCGGGTCTCGTGGGTACCGCGTGCAACACGCCCCCAAACGCTGGTGGTGTCGTTGCATCAACGGACAGTACCGCCCCGGAATCCGGGCCGCGCGGCGCGCCGATCTCGGTTGATGTTTGCGTCGTCGGAGCGGGATTTGCGGGCCTCGCGGCTGCACACGCAGTCAAGGCAGCGGGCAAAACGGTGCTCGTACTCGAGGCGCGTGATCGAGTCGGCGGACGGACGTTGACCATTCCGCTCCCAGGCGGGGGCTGGGTTGACGAAGGCGGCCAATGGGCGGGTGCTGGTCATGATCGCTTTTACCACTGGATCAAGGCGACGGGAAAGACGACCTATCCCAGCCCGAACTTTGGTGACGCGATGGTCTTCGGTCCGATTCTCAAGCAACACCAGCGCGTCGGTGACGATTGGTCCGTTTTGCCGGGGTACGCACGCGTGGAAGCCATCAAGTCCAGACTGCAGACAATGGCGGATTCGCTCGACCCTGCCGCTCCGTGGTCGCATTCAGAGGCGCGTGCGTGGGATGGCATCACGATGGCGCAGTGGCTCGCGCAGAACGTCAAGGAGCAAAACATCCGCGACTTTCTGGTTGGCGATATGTCCTATGCGTGCGCGAGTCCTGAACAGATTTCCGTGTTGTCGTTTCTCTCGCTGGTAAAGCAGTGCGTCAGTTTCGACAAGCTGAACGGGTATGTCGATGCTGCGCAGCAGGATCGCGTCGTGGGAGGGGTGCAGCCCGTTGCGGCCGGCATGGCAGATTTGCTTGGCGCCGGTAACATCCGGCTCAAGAACCCGGTGCGACGCGTGCGATGGAACGACACCGAAGCAACGGTCAGTACCGATGCGGTCGATGTCAAAGCGCGTCACGTCATCTTCGCGGGGCCTCCGTCGTTGATGGGCGCCATTGAATTCGCGCCGTCGCTTCCAGTGGCGCGCGCGCAGATCACGCAGCACTGGCCGCAAGGGCTCGTCATCAAGGTTGGTATGGTCTACAGCAGCCCGTTCTGGCGTGAACAGGGCTTGAGCGGCGGCTCGCTGGACTACTCCGCGATGGTGTCGGAAACCGCTGACAGCAGCGCACCCGAGGGGCACGGCACAGCTGGCGTGTTGACTGGCTTCATCTACACCGATCAGGCGCGCGCTGCGTCGATGCTACCCGCTCAGGAGCGACGTCGGAAGATCCTGGCCGAAATGGCGGTGCGGTTCGGCGACAAGGCGCTCACGCCGGATCGCGTCATCGAGATGAATTGGTCCACGCAGGTGTGGACGCGCGGCTGCTATGGGGGCTATCTCGCACCGGGCGCGACGGCCC
>CAZUES010000040.1:0-37127 GCA_964619465.1 uncultured Gemmatimonas sp. | reverse complement strand
CGGCCTGAGGTCGCGCGACGCTCCGAGGCACCTCGATCTGAAAGCTGATGTCCTGGTCCTGCGGGCCGTCGATCACCATGGCGCTCAGCACACCGAGATTCGGCCGACGCACATCCCGCCGACAAAGCAGCGCGAGTTGCGTTTCTGCCGAAGGAGACGCCAGATCGAGTCGCATCTCGCGGCCCCGGACCCGAACCGAGTCCTGAAGCGGAGACAGGCCGACGGCCGCCAAGCTCGGATGCGATACCGTCACCAGATAGTCCCCCTGACGGTCCAACTCGAATCGAAATTGCCCCGCCGAATCGGACACCGCCAGGGCCGCACCTCCCAGGCTGATCGAGGCGCCGGCGAGCGACCGACCGGCCAGCGAGTCGAATACCTGCCCGACAATCGCCGTAACCGGTGCCTGCGCACCGATCGGGCTGGCCGTTCCACCGACATCCTGATACCAGGCGACCACGTAATCGGTCCGGTTGATCCGAACCTGCCGATGCAGATAAGGAGTCAGGATGCTCCAATCGGGGATGTACCACCCACCGGTCGGAAGACGATCGAAGGTGACCCGTCCGCCAAAGCGGGCCGAGCGGAGCACCCGATCGGGAAGCTCGAGATTGACGAATCGGAAGTCGAGCGACCGAAGTTCCATGGTGGCCGGGTCGAGCCACAGGGTCCCAGCCACCTCAGGCACCTTGCGACGCCGATGGGGGGAAAACTCGAGACCGAGTCGTCGGTCTTCGGTGGCAACCGCCCGAAAGCAGTGATCTTCGAGGAAGAAATCGGAGAGCAGCAGTTCCGCATCCGGCCCGAAATACTCCGTACCGGCGGCGTCCTTACGCGCCCAGCCCTGCTCATGCAGCTCCACCGGATCTGCCGCTACGAAGGGACGGTCGCTGATGACCTCGAGCGTTTCCCGTCGTTCATGGGCAATCCAGCCACCCGGCGTGAGCTGCCGTCGATACAACTCCACTTGCATGCGAGGCGGATCCTGGGCCCGCGTAATCACCGTGCCGAACAAGGCCTTGCGTGCCTCATCCCAGACCCGAGCCGTCAGGTGCGCGGTCTCCGCACGCATGTCGCAGACAACCGATCGGTTGGCGCCGACCACCAGTTCTTCGAGCGGAAAGGGAGCGGGCTCCAGCGCGAACTCGACCGTACGCAGCGCCCCACCGCCGAGATCGACCGGTACCCCGTCGACACCCCGGAATCCGATCCCGTCGGCCCGCGGCAGGTATCGGCCGGGAGTCGGCACCCGCAGCGCGACGCTGCCGCTCGGACCAGTCAAGCCGCGAACCACCACGACGCCATCCGGATTCCGCAGCGAAACCAGCGCACCAACCAGAGGAGTGCCGCTCCCTGCGTGTACCACGCGAACCGAAACATCCTGCGCCCGACCGGGTACGGCGCCGAATGCGAGGAAACACACAGCGATGAGACCCGAGACGATGCGCACGCGGCCTGTCCTCCAATACGACAAAACGGCGCCTCGAGACCCGAGACGCCGTTGACCACCCGCTGTCAGCCGCCGCCGGGCAGCCCCTTGCCGCCGGGCACGCCAAGCTCCGTCATGGCGCGGAGGTCGAGCACGTCTTCGAGTTCCTGTCCCTCGAGGATCTTCTTGTCGGTGACCAGGGCCTTGACCGTGAGCCCGGTGGCAATCGCCTCCTTGGCCAGCTTGGCCGATTCGGCATAACCGATCTTGGGCGCCAGGGCCGTCACCAGCGCCGGGCTCCGCTCGAGCCAATAGGCGCACTGAGCCTCATCCGCCTCGATCCCGCGGACGCACGCGACATCCAGCTGGCGCGACGCCGTCGCCAGAATGTTGATGGCGAAGACGATGTTGTGCGTAATGACCGGCATCATCACGTTCAGTTCGAGCTGCCCGGCTTCCGCGGCCATGGCAACCGTGGTATCGAGTCCGATGACCTGATAGCAGACCTGGTTGACCATCTCCGCAATCGACGGATTGACCTTGCCCGGCATGATGCTGGATCCGGGCTGCACAGCCGGCAACAGGATCTCCGCGAGCCCCGTCCGCGGACCCGAAGCCAGCAACCGGATGTCGTTGGCGATCTTATTGAGGTCGAGCGTGAAGGCCCGGATCGCCCCGCTGACGGTGGCGATATCGCCCATCGACTGCATCAGCTGAATCCGATCCTCGGCAACCTCGAGGTCGAGACCGGTCAGCGCGCGAAGGTGCTCCACCATCAGCGTGGGATACTCGACCTCGGCATTGATCCCGGTCCCCACGGCGGTGCCGCCGATATTCATCGGCCGGAGCCAGCGCGCAGCTTCCGCGATCTTCTGATGATGCCGTTCGACCGTCCGCCCGTACGCCGCAAACTCCTGACCGAGCCGGATCGGCGTTGCGTCCTGGAGGTGGGTCCGTCCGGATTTCATGACATGATCGAACTCGGCCCCCTTCTTGAGAAAGGTTGCCGCAAGGTCCGCAAGCGACTGCAGCAGCGCCGGAAGCGATGCCAGCGTCGCCAGCCGCATTGCCGTGGGGATCACGTCATTGGTGCTTTGCGCCATGTTGACGTGATCGTTGGGGTGGACCGGCTGGTAGCTGCCGCGGGTGCCACCCAGCAATTCGTTGGCTCGGTTGGCCAGCACCTCGTTACAGTTCATGTTGTGCGACGTGCCGGCACCAGCTTGATAGACGTCGACCACGAACTGGTCCCGATACTGGCCGGCCAGCACTTCATCGGCGGCCGCGACGATGGCATCCGCCAGCTTGGCGTCGAGACGGCCCGTTTGCTTGTGCGTGACGGCTGCCGAGCGCTTGATCCAGACGACGGCGTCGACAAACGCCGGCAACGGCTTCAAGCCGGAAATCGGAAAGTTTTCGACGGCGCGGAGAGTCTGAATACCGTACAGGGCGGACGCCGGAACCTGCTTCTCACCCAGTGGATCTTTTTCGATTCGGAACGACATGACGGAGACCGATGTGAAAGGTGACGGGAACGCGCAAATGACGAACCCCTATCTGCTGCAGACGACGGAATCGGCGACCTTCTCGACCCAACGCTACACCAAGGCCGATCTCGTCCGCGGCGAGGCGCTCTTTGCCGGCCTCAACTGTTTCGAGCCGGGACAAGGCCAGCCTATCCACACCCATCGGGGTGCGGACAAATTGTATCTGATCCTCTCCGGAAAGGCGAGAATGACGGTGGGGGACCACCAGTTCGAGGCAACGGCAGGTCACCTGGTCTGGGCACCGGCCGAAATACCTCACGGCGTCGATGAGGCGCTGGAGCGGACCGTGATGTTCGTCGCCCTCGCGCCCCCGCCGACCTGAACGCCTAGTCGCCCAGGCCGCGAAGAAACGGGTTGTTGCGTTTCTCCGCACCGATCGTGGTTTGCGGCCCATGCCCTGGATGAACGACGGTATCATCCGGAAGCGGGAACAGTTCGTCGCGAATACTGCTCAGCAACTGTTCCCAATCGCCGCCAGGCAAGTCGACTCGACCCACCGAACCCTGGAACAGGACATCCCCGCCGATCACGCTACCTGCGGTAACCAGGCAGACGCTCCCCGGCGAATGCCCCGGCGTGTGTCTCACCTCGAACGAGGTCGTACCGAGCGTGAGGGTCTGCCCGTGCGCCAGCTCGTGATCGACCGACGGCGGATCGTCGAGTTCGAGCCCGAACCAGCTCGCTTGCTGCACCAGATTGCGGTAGAGCGGCAGGTCGGCCGGATGCATCCAGATCGGCGCGCCGGTTGCCGCCTTGATGGCCCCGACTCCGGATACGTGATCGATGTGGCCATGCGTGAGCCAGATTTCCCGGATGGTCAGGCCATGGCGGGCGGCCGTCTCCAGAAACAGCTCCGGCGCCTCGCCCGGGTCGACGATGACCGCATCGGTCGCGCCCTCTTCGGCCAGCAGGTAGCAATTCTGCATGAACTGGCCGTTGAGGATCGGGATGATCCGCAGCGGAGTCGTCATGCCGGCTGCGACTTCCGCTCCGTCAGATACTTCTCCACGGCAATCGCCGCGGTCGTGGCGTCACCCACCGCCGTGGTCACCTGCCGAACCAACTGGACCCGGAGATCTCCCGCGGCAAACAAGCCGGGAATCGACGTCATCATCCGGTCGTCGGTGATCAGATAGCCGTTGGGGTCGTGCGCGATGTGCTCCTTGACCAACCCGCTGTTCGGGGTAAATCCGATGAAGACGAACGCACCGGTCACCGCCAGCGTCGACGTCGTTCCATCGACCGTGTCCTCGAGGCTCAGCGACTTGAGGCCACTGGGCTCGCCGACCATCTCGACCACCTGCTTGTTCCAGAGGAACTCGATCTTCGGATTCTTGAACGCCCGTTCCTGCAGGATCTTGGAGGCCCGCAGTTCGTCACGCCGATGAATCACATAGACCTTCGCGGCATACCGGGTCAGGTAATCGGCTTCTTCGACCGCGGCATCGCCCCCGCCGATCACGGCAATCGTCTCGCCTTTGAAGAAGGCGCCGTCACAGACCGCGCAGTACGATACGCCCCGCCCCGCGTACTCCACTTCTCCGGGCACCCCGAGCTTGGTGGGCGTGCCACCCGCCGTCAGGATCACCGTGGGAGCAAGGAAGTCCGTTCCGGAACTGGTCTCGACTTTGAAGGTTCCATCGGGCAGCCGATGAATCCCGTCGACATTTTCCTGTCGGATATCCGCGCCAAATTTCTCCGCGTGACTGGCCATCTTGGCCGCGAGTTCGGGACCGAGAATGGTTTCGAACCCGGGATAGTCCTCGATCTTTTCCGTATTGAGGAGTTCCCCACCCGGCAACCCCCGTTCGAGAACGACTGCGTTCAGCATACCACGGCCAGCGTACATACCGGCGCACATTCCGGCCGGCCCGGCGCCGACGATGATGACGTCGAAATTGTTCATGATGAAAACCCGATTCCGTAGACTGTCATGCTCTTGCCAGCCCGCAATATAAGCCCGTCGCAGGTGGCCTAAAGCGATGCCGGACTCGTCCCGGAACGGCGCCCACGGAAGCGAGGTGCCGACTATCGGCAGTTAGCGGTTGTGGCGGGTTTGAGGCGTGTCAGACTCGGGCAGGAACGCCAGCCGGCAAGGTCGAAGAAACCGATGGAAGCGCTGGCACGGGCAGCAGCTCCCGGTAGATCCTGTCGAGACGATCCAGCTCGACCTCCCAGGTGAGGGCAGCGGCCGTTTCCAGCGCGCCGGCCGCGAGCACCGTCCGGAGTTCCGGCCGGGTGGCCAGGTCGATCATGTGCCGCGCCAGATGATCTACGGCGCCGGCAGCACCACCGCCCCAGGCCAGGCCGTTGACTCCGTGGCGCAGGTGATCAGCCACGCCGCCGGCGGGCACTGCCACGACGGGCAGGCCACTGGCCATCGCCTCGAGCATGACCAGGCCGAGTGTTTCGGTTTCCGAGGCATAGATGAAGGCATCGGCGCTGGCGTACAGCTCCGGCAATGCGGTGGCCCGATCGAGAAAGCCGACGAACCGCACGCCAGGGGGCGCTGTCCGCTCGAGGTCCGGCCGCGAAGGCCCTTCGCCGGCAATCACCAGGCGGACATCGTCACCCAGAACCTGCCGGCAGCGGGCAAACCCGGCCAGCAACCGGTCCACACTCTTCTCGGGTGCCAGGCGACCGACATGGAGAAAGACGAAACGCCCCAACCCGCCCAGCGACTGCCGGCACGCGGCCGTGCCCCGATCGGGATGAAAGGTTTGCCCATCGACGCCGCAGCCCCAGATCCGGGCGTGACGAATGCCGCGCTCGAGCAGTTCGCGCTGGACCATCCCGGATGGCGTCAGCGTCTGCTGCGCAGTGCGATGAAATCGGTTCAGGTACGCCACCACGGGGCCGGACAGCATCGGCGCACCGTAGGAAGCGAGATACCGGCCGAAATCGGTGTGATATGATGTCACGATCGGAAGGCCCGCTGCCCGCGCAGCCCGTCGGCCGAGCCAGCCGATCACGAACTCGGTGCAGCAATGCACCACATCGGGGCGAAACTCTCGAATCAGACGGTTGATCCGGCCCTGATACGGCGCCGCAAGTCGGAGATCGGGATACCCCGGACACGGGATGCTGGGCAGCGTCATGACCACCTGGTCGGCCGCCGCACCAAAGATGTCAGCCGTATCGGGATATTCCGGCGCCACGACCCCGACCTCCCATCCGCGGGCCATCAGGCCGCGAACCGACAGGTGGGTGACGACAGAGACACCGTTGACCTGCGGCGGATAGGTGTCGGTGAAATAGAGCGCGCGCACCCTCGAATATTGACGCGCCTCACCGACACCCGTGTCAGCGTGGAGTCACGACTTGGTCACCCGCGTCCGTGACACGATCGAGACATCGTCGTCGCGGCACCCTGATGGCGCCTCCCCATCATTGGGAGCGAGTCCGACGGAGGTGGATTCGAGATGACGACAAGCCTGATAGGCCGACTGGACGCGCACGACCGCCGTCTCTTTCTGCGGTGGTCCCTCGGCCAGGATCATTCCCGCCTGGCCCGCACCTGCTGGAAAGCGGCGACGGCACTCGGCTCCGCAGCCGTCACCATCGGTGCCGTGCTGCTACCGCTCCTGTTCGGCTGGGTGCCCGCGCCGGCCGCCTGGCGCGCCGGCCTCGCATTGGCCATCTCCCACGTCATCGTCCAGATCATCAAACGGCTGGTGGTGCGGAGTCGGCCATCGACCCATCGACCGCATCACTGCCTCGTGGCCGATCCGGATCGATTCTCCTTTCCGTCCGGACATTCCGCCTCGAGCTTCGCGGTGGCGGCCGCCTACGCTACCAGCTTCCCCACTCTGATGCCGCTGCTGATTTCGCTTGGTGTCCTGGTGGGCTGGAGCCGCGTTGCGCTTGGTGTGCACTACCCGGGCGATGTGGTGGCCGGTCAGCTCATTGCCGTGCTGACGGTCCTGGCCCTGACGCTGTAAGCTGTCCGTCCCCGCACCGCAGCACTCCGATGGCTCCGTGGCAAGCGGAGATCGTCCCCACCACCAGATCGACCTCTCCGGACGTCGCCAGCGCGCGATCCATCCAGGCCCGCGCCGAGCGCACCTCCGCCAGATCGAACATCCCCACCCCGTACGCCCGGTGCCGGGTGATGAAGAGCGCCGGGCCCAGGATCGGGCGATCGCGGCCGAGCCGATCGGTGTACTCAGCTATCGTATCGGCCATTTCCCAGGTCCGGGGCGCTCGAATCACGGGGCAGCGATGCGGTTCGATACAATGCGTGGGGCAAAGCCAGTCGGCAAACGACACGTACCGGTTGCCGCCGGGGCCGAGCCGGTCGTAGGGCGTCCCCACCGGCTGGTCGACCAGAACCGAGTCGAAGGACCGCTCCGGCGCCGCGCGACGCCCGACCCGCACCAGCCATTCGGCCATCAGATGCGGCATCAGCGGCGACGGAACGATCGCATCGTCGGGCTGGCCCGGATCCGGCGGCGGACGATCGAGGAACTGATCCAGAAAGACGCCCCACTCCGCAACGGCAAGCGTTACGCGCTCCGCAATCCGTCCCTCCCGGACCGCCTGGCATGCCGCGTCGCGGTCGACCACGATGACCGACGAGAAACGAATCTTGCCGCGCAACGCCGCCTCTGACAGCTGCGCAGCATAGAACGCCCCGTAGCAGCCGCCGCCGATAATGACGACGTCGCGAAAGGCCGGGACCGTCAGGCTCGCCGGCTCGCCGCGAGACGCTCGATCGCGTCCACCCATTCGATCGGGATCCGCTCCCCGCCGACCAGCTTGTGCGTAGCACTCGGTGATGTCTCGCCGTGCGAATCGCTGCCGCCCGTCATCAGCAGGCCCAGTTCCCCCGCCACCCGCTCCAACTCGGCCCGAACAGTCGGACTGTGACTGGGATGCCGGACCTCGACCCCGTCCAGACCGCGAACCTGAAACCCCTGCAAGGCCGCTCGATTGGCCCGGTCTCGCGGATGCGCCAGCGACGAGACGCCCCCGACCCGACGGATCAGATCGGTAATTTCTTCGAGCGACGGCAGCACCTTCCCCACGTACCCCGGCCTGCCGCGCCCCAGAAAGCGGACAAACGCCTCATCGATGGTGCGCACCACGCCCCGGGCGATCAGCGCTCGCGCCACATGCGGACGGCCGAGCGGCGCCCCCGCGGCAATACCCTCGACTTCGGCGTAATCGATCGGTACACCGCACTTGGCGATCGCGGTCACCATGGCGCGGCCGCGGTCCTCGCGATTGGTACGCATTCGCCGGAAGGTGGCTTCGAGCTCGGCGTCTCCCTCCGGCATCCCGTAGGCAAGCAGGTGCATCTCGCCCCAGTCGCCCAGCACCGAGAATTCACAACCGGACAGGACTCTGACTCCGAGCTGCTGCCCTTCCGCGCGGGCCTCGGCCACCCCGCCCACCGTGTCGTGATCGGTCAGGGCAATGGCCGCCAGCCCGGCACGGGCAGCAAGACGAACGACCTCCGAGGGACTGTTGATCCCATCGGAGGCCGTACTATGAGCGTGTAGATCGGCGACGTGACTCAATTCAGCGCTGATACCCCATCTCCGCCGCGGTCCACGACGGCTGCGATCGCGCCAGCAAGACTGCCAGCCGCGCATCCGTCAGCTCGGCCAGTGAGGTCTCGCGGCCTTTGGAGCCGAGCGGCGAATAACGGGCCACCCGGGCTTCCGCGCTATCGGCCCGGGTAAACACGACCGAAAACTCGTCCTTGGCGTACTGGGTCCGCCGCCCGCTGGCCGACACGTTCCAGGTCACACCGTTCACTTCGATGGTACGCTGCGCCACGAATCCCTCCGATCAGGCGTTGTCGGGCACGGTGTGCAACGACTTCTTCACGTCAGCCAGGAACCGATCGGCATCGGCGCCATCGACGACGCGATGGTCGAACGACAGGGCCAGAATGCCCTTGGTCCGAATCGCGATGGTATCGGTGCCATCCGGCTGGGTAATCACCGCCGGCTGCTTCTCGATGGCCCCGACCGCCAGGATAGCCGACTGCGGCTGATTGATGATCGGCAACCCGACCACGGTGCCGAACACGCCAGGATTGGTGACCGTGAAAGTGCCCTTCTGCACTTCGTCCGGCGACAGCTTCTTGTTTCGCGCCCGATCGGCCAGATCCTGAATGGCCCGCGCCAGGCCCAGCAAGTTGAGTTCATCGGCATGGCGAACGACCGGCACAATCAGGCCCCAATCGAGTGCCACGGCAATCCCGATGTTGACTTCCCGCCGGAAGATGGTCGATTCGCCCATCACGGCGGAGTTGACGACCGGATGCTTGCGAAGATTTTCGGCAACCGCCTTGATCACGAACGACAGGAACGTCAGGTTGACGCCCCGCTCCGCAAACTCGGCCTTTCGCTTGGCGCGCACCTGCGCCACCCGAGTGTAATCGATCTCGATCAGACTCGACACGTGCGGCGACACCCGCCGCGACATGATCATGTGGTCGGCGGTCAACTTCCGGATTCGAGACCACTGCTCAACCCGATCACCGTCCCAGGGCTCGACCACCGGTCCCGGAATCACCGACACACCCCCGGCAACCGGTGCGGCAGGGGCAGCCGCAGGCGCAGGAGCCGCCGGCTGTGTAGCAGGCGCGGCGGCGCCGTCTCCACCCGACTCGAGGAAGCTGAGCACATCCTGCTTGGTGACTCGGCCAGCCAGACCGGAACCGGGAATCGTGGTGATGTCGAGGCCGTGCTCCGCAGCAATCTTCCGCACCACCGGGGTCGACCGGCGGCGGAGCCGATCCTCCAATGACTCATCGGCGGGAGCGGTCGATGCAGGAGCAGGCCGGGCAGGCGCGGTGGCCGCCGGCTGGGCTGGGGCCGCCGGAGCCGCCGGGGCGGCTGGAGCTGCCGGAGCCGCTGCCGGGGCAGCGGGAGCAGCCGCGACAGCTGCACCGGCCTCCGTCTCGAGGCGCGCCACCACGGTCTGGATCGGTACCGTCTGCCCCTCGGTTACCAGAATCTCGGCCAGCACTCCGGCACTGGGGGCCGGGATCTCCGCATCGACTTTATCCGTCGAGATCTCGAAGATCGGCTCGTCCCGCTTGACCGTATCGCCGACTTGCTTGAGCCACTTGGACAGTGTGCCCTCGGCAATCGATTCGCCCATCTGCGGCATCACTACGTCGATTCGCGCCATCGTATACTCCTCGTAGGGGTCGCGCGTCCGCCGCACGCCCCGGTTTGCTCAGTAAGCCAACATCCATCGTGCCGCGTTGACGATGTCGTCCGTCTGCGGCAGTACGAAATCTTCCAGCGTCGGTGCGTACGGCAGCGGCACGTCGTGCGCGCAGACCCGGCGGATCGGTGCATCGAGCCACTCGAAGCAGTGCTCGTTGATCCGGGCGGCAATCTCCCCTGCCATCCCGCCGGTCCGGGTATCCTCATGAACGATCAGGACCCGATTCGTCTTCTTGACGCTCGCAACGATTGCCTCGTCGTCGATCGGCAGCAGGGTACGCAGGTCGAGCACCTCGACCGACGCCCCGTCGTCCCGCGCAATCCGCTCGGCCGCCTCGAGGGCCTTCCAGACCATCGCCGAGTAAGTGACGATAGTCAGATCCTTGCCCTCACGCGCTACCCGCGCTTTGCCGATCGGCGTCAGGATCTCCTCGCCCTCGGGCAACTCATCCTTGATCCGACGGTAGAGATACTTGTGCTCGAAGTAGAGCACCGGATCATCATCGCGAATGGCCGACTTGATCAGCCCCTTCGCGTCTCGTACCGTTGCCGGTGAAACGATCTTGAGTCCCGGCGTATGCAGATACGCAGCTTCCGGATTCTGTGAGTGGAACGGACCGCCCCGCACGTATCCGCCCGAGGGCCCCCGCACCACCATCGGCGTCTTGAGGTCGGCCCGATACCGCGCGGTGGCTACGTAATTGGTGATGATCGAATACGCGCACGACAGGAAATCGATGAACTGCATCTCGCAGACGGGACGCAATCCCATGTGGGCGGCTCCCGCTGCCGCACCGACGATGGCCACCTCGGAAATCGGCGCATCGATGACTCGATCGGCTCCGAAGCGCTTCTGGAAGCCATCGGTCACCTTGAAGGCGCCACCGAAGAACCCGATGTCCTCGCCCATCATGAAGACATTCTCGTCCCGGGCCATTTCCTCTTCCAGCCCGTCGTGAATCGCCTCGAGGTAGGTACGTTCAGCCATGGATCAAAGCCTCCGATACCACTCGAGCTCGGCCCGGTCGGGCGACGCCATCACGCCGCCCAACGCCGACTCCGCCGCGGGAAACGGCTCATTCTCACACAGCGCCACCGCAGCGTCGATCTCGGCCGTGATCCGCTCGTCGATGGCCGCCAGCTCTGCCGGCGTGGCCCAGGCGTTGTCGCCCAGCTGGCGAACATAGAGGTCGATCGGATCGCGGGCTTCCCACGCCTTGATTTCCTCGGGCGACACGTACGACTGATTGTCGTGCTCCGCATGCCCCTTCCGGCGGAAGGTGATCAACTCGATCAGCGTCACACCCTCACCCGCCCGCGCCCGATCGACCGCCCGCTTGGTGGTCTCGTACACAGCTAGCACGTCGTTCCCGTCGGCCTGCTCACCGACCACGCCGTAGGCCGGCGCCTTCTCGACCAGGAACTTGACCGCCGTCTGCTTCGACATCGGCGTCGAGTAGGCGTAGCCGTTGTTTTCACAGATGATCACCAGCGGCAGCTTCTGCACGGCCGCAAAGTTGATCCCCTCGTGAAAGGCGCCGGTGCTCATGGCCCCGTCGCCGATATAGACCATGCCGACCCGTGGCTCGCGCCGCATCTTGAAGGACATGGTGACCCCGCACATCACGGGAACCATGTCGCCCAGGTGCGAGATCTGCCCCAGGAAGCCACGCTTCAGGTCGTTGAAATGGATGTTGAGTTCACGGCCCCGGGTCGGGCTCTCGGCCTTGGCCATGTACTGGCGGAGCACCTCGACCGGTGTGGCCCCCTGCACCAGCATCGACCCCAGGTTCCGGATCAGCGGCGAGAGGATGTCGCCCTTGCCCCGATCGAGGGCAAACGCGCTGCCGACGGAATCCGCTTCCTGACCTAGCGAGCGGAACAACCCGCCGACCACTTTGGTCTGCCGATAGAGGTTTACCAGTTTCTCTTCGAGCGATCGCGTGAGGCGCATCCAGTAGTACAACTCCTGGAGCTGCGCCCGGGTGAGACCGGCCGGGATCGGCCGGGGCGTCGATGTCGTAGTTGGAGCGGCCATTGACCTGTCGCTAGAGCGCGTAACCTGATAACCTGTAAAGATTTACCCGTCGCAATGCGAAGTCAAGCGACCCGTCTTCGCGCCCCGCGAAGCCCGGCGCACCTCGCCCCAGGCATCACCGGCGCGGCTGCTCGGCCCGGACCGCCCGCGGCTTGGACGAACGCGGCTTGCGGCGCGCCTGGGCCCCGGTCGGTCGCCGGGTCCGCTCGAAGGAAGCCAGCCTGACCGGCCGGCCAGACTCGGCGGAACGGTGAAGCGCATCGATTACCAGGGCATCGGCCAACCCTTCTTCACCGGCCGGCCCCGGCACACGTCCCTTAAGAATACACTCGGAAAAATGAAGTAACTCGGGCGCAAACTGGTCGCTGGCCTCGAAGTCATGCACCCTGGTACCCCGCTCGGTCGTGACCGTCAGACGGGACGGCTTCGAGTACCCGTAGGCCTGCTCGAGGATCAGCTTGCCTTTGCTCCCCACCACTTCATACCGCGAGACATCGGCCGCCCCGAAGCTGCTCACGAAAGTTGCCAGGCCATCGCCGGGAAACCGGAGCAGCCCGCCCGTCATCTCATCAGCTTTGCGGAACCGCCTCTGACCGTTGTTGGCGCGAAAGGCCATTGCCTGTTCGGGTTCGGCGCGAAAGAGATACCGCGCCGCATTGATGCAGTAGATCCCGATGTCATACAGGGTTCCGCCGCCTTTCCGGAACGCATCGAGCCGGATGTTGCCGGCCCGTACCTGCATCGAAAAGACAGAATCGAAGATTCGGACCTGGCCTAAGGCCCCCGACCGGATCTCCTCGATGGCTCGCAGATTGGAGGGGGCAAAGTGCAGCCGGTACGCCACCATCAGGCGGACGCCGTTGTCCTCGCAGGCGCGAATCATGTCCCGGCACTCTCTGGCATCGAGGCCGAGCGGCTTTTCAGAGAGCACATGGACGCCGGCGCGCGCCGCGCGGATGACGTACTGCCGGTGGAGATGGTTCGGCAGCCCGATATACACCGCGTCGATGTCACCGCTCGCCATCAGCGCGTCAAACCCGTCGTAGTCGACCAGCGTCTCGACCCGGTACTTGCGCCCCAGTTGCCGCAGCTTGGTTCGGTCACCCGACACCAGCGCGGCGAGTTCGCTGTTGGCTTTCGCTTTTGCCATGGCCGGGAGGAGTGCCACCTGCGAAATGTGCCCCAACCCGACCACCGCGTAGCGGATCCGCTTGGGGCCTCGTTGCGCTCGTGTCATGACGCCTCCGGACAATGGAATGGTCAGGCCCGTTGTGCGCGGGCCCTTTCTTCCCTGACGTCCCACCCCAGCCCGGTTGCACCCCGCCAACGCAAAAGCGGTCGACCGAACTCTCTCGGCCGACCGCTTTACTGTGTCCCAATTACGAAGCTCAGTAGCTTCCGCGAACCTCGTGACGTTCATGGACCAGAGTATGCACCGTCGCCAGAAACCGCTTGGCGAGCTTGTCGATTTCGCTTTCGCCGGGCTGATTGGTCTCGACCGTGACGAGGGTGTAGTGACCGCCTTCGGCCAGCACACTCACGCTCAGTTGGCCAATCGCCCCGGCAAACCGCAGCCGCCGCGCGCCCTCTTCGGTTCGCTGCATCCGCGCCCCGAAGAACTCGGCCGCCTTGGCAACCACCTCATCGGGCGTGGCGGAGGTCCGGTGAAAGTATTTCATCGTCCAGGCACCTCACTCCTTGCCGTAATCGTAGTACTCCACGCCGAGATGGGTAATCGCGGCCTCGCCCATAAGATAACGGAGCGTGTTCTTGAGCTTGGTCTGCTGGATGAACAGATCGTGCTCGGCATAGAGCCCCGGTGCCGTCTGCGGGCTCTTGAAGTAGAACGAGAGCCACTCCTGCACGCCGGCCATCCCGGCCCGCTGCGCCAGGTCGAAGAAGAGCGCCAGATCGAGCACCAGCGGCGCGGCCAGGATCGAGTCGCGGCAGAGGAAATCGACCTTGATCTGCATCGGATAGCCCAGCCACCCGAAGATGTCGATGTTGTCCCAGCCCTCTTTGTTGTCGCCCCGCGGCGGGTAGTAGTTGATGCGCACCTTGTGGTAGAGCTTGCCGTACAGCTCCGGATAGACCTCGGGCTGCAGGATGTGCTCCAGCACGCCCAGCTTCGACTCTTCCTTGGTCTTGAAGCTCTCGGGATCGTCCAGCACTTCGCCGTCGCGGTTGCCCAGGATGTTGGTCGAGTACCAGCCCGAAACGCCGAGCATGCGCGCCTTGAACATCGGCGAGAGCACGGTCTTGAGCATGGTCTGCCCGGTCTTGAAGTCCTTGCCGCCGATGGCAACCTTCTTGTCGAGCGCGAGCTGCTCGATGGCCGGGAAGTCGCAGGTCAGATTCGGCGCCCCGTTGGCAAACGGCACCCCTTCCATGATCGAGGCATAGGCGTAGAGCATCGACGGCGCAATCGACGGGTCGTTGGCGTCGATGGCCTTCTCGAACGCCTCGAGCGTCTGGTGCGCAGGGCCGGGCGTGATGAAGATCTCGGTCGAGGCGCACCAGACCATCACCAGCCGCTCGCAGCCATTCTTGGCCTTGAAGTCCCGGATGTCTTTCCGGAGCTCGTCGGCCATCTGCCGCTTGGTGCCCTTCTTGATGTTGGTGCCCTGGAGCCGCTTGACGTAGTGCTGGTCGAACGCGGCCGGCATCGGCTTGACCGACTTGAGGAAATCGGCAATCGGCTCGACATGCTCGTACTTGTCGAGCACGCCGCAATGGAGCGCCGACTGGTAGCAGTCATCCGGCACCGGATCCCAGGCGCCGAAGACCAGATCGTCGAGCTTCGAGAGCGGCACGAAATCCTTGATCAGCGGCGCCCGCTTGTCGGTCCGCTTGCCCAGGCGAATCGTCGCCAGCTGCGTCAGCGAGCCGGTCGCCTGCGCGCGACCGCGGCGGACGTTCTCGACACCCGCGATGAAAGTCGACGCCACGGCGCCGAGCCCGACGCAGAGCACACCGAGCTTGCCGGACGCGGGCTGAATGGGGCGAGGAGTTCCTTGAGGCACGTTCGATCCTTTCGTCGACGGCCCGGTTCCGGGCCGACCTACCGCTTGATGGTTCGTTACGATGCGGACGGCGTATCGCCGCCCGATTGACCTTCGGTAACCTGGTACATGTACACGAAACGCTGCACGACCGTGATAGTCGACGCCAACGCCAACGCGGCCACGATGACCTTGAGCACGATGGCGTCAGACCCCGCCCCGAGGAACAAGGTCGGCACCCCGACCGCCAGCAACCGCTCGGCGCGCTGCACGATGCCGACCTTGCAGTCGATGCCCAGCCCCTCCGCGCGCGCCCTGGCGTACGACACGATCAGCGCGCTCACGATCGCCACCATACAGACCACGGTCCACTCGACTCGGCGCGTGATATCCGGTGCCTGGAGCAGATAGACGGCAATCCCCATGAAGGTCGCGCCATCGCCGACCCGATCGAGGGTCGAGTCGTAAAAGGCCCCGAACTTGGAGACCTGGCCGCTCCGCCGGGCCACCGCGCCGTCGAAGGTATCGACGATTCCGGACAAGAGCAGTACTGCCCCGCCAGTGCGAATCCAGCCAAAGGCAAAGGCCACCCCGGAGGCCACTACCACCAACGCACCGATCGTAGTGAGCGTGTTGGGACGGACTCGCAGCTTGAGCAACAGGCCCACGATCGGATCCGTGACCGCAAAGTAGGCCCGCTCGAGCGGCTTGATGACCAGTTTCACGAACGTCCTGGATTCCGGTTAGTTCGACCGAATCGCAAGTGACACAACGACTTAGCAGACCAGAAGGCTAATGCTTACCCGCCTGATTGGCAATTCCGCCCATGCCGGTGGCCAGAACGGGAGACAAAGTGTCCGGCTGGCGTTGCCTGGCCGTGACTTGGCCACCGGCCAGATCCCGCCGGCTAGGCCGGAACGCCTTCTGTCCGTACTTTCCGGCCGATGACCAGCGAGCCGACCAGCCCCGACCCGGAGTGTCCTCAGCCGACCGACCCGGCCACGCCGCCACCGGTCGCGCCGGACTCGGCCACCGCTCCAAGACCGAGTGGCCGGTACGACCGCTCGATCATCGCAGGGCCGCTCGTCCCGGCCGTCTGGATGATCGCATGGCCAACCATGTTGACCAATGTGATCGGCGGACTGCAGGGCATCGTCGATCACGTCCTGGTCGGCCACCTGATCGGCTACACCGCCAACGCAGCAATCGGCGTCGCCTGGCAGATCCTCCTCGTCGTGATCGTCTTCGTCTCGTCGCTCTATACCGGGGCCAGCGTCCTGGTGGCCCGCTTTGCCGGAGCAGGAGATGAAGCGCTGGTCGATCGCGTGGTGTACCAGGCTTTCCTGACCACGATCGGCCTGACCCTCGGCATTCTGGCACCGCTCGGATATTTCCTCGCCCCGTGGTTGCTCGACCTGGTCAACGCCACCGCCGCGGTCAAGGCCGAGGCGCTCCCCTTCCTCCGCATCATGTTCGGGTTCTCCGGGGGGATGCTGCTCTTCTTCATGCTGAGCGGCGTGCTCCGATCCGCCGGCGATGCCCGAACGCCGATGATCCTCGGCATCGTGATGACGGTGCTCAATCTGGTCTTCAATATCGTGCTGATCCGCGGCCTGGGTCCGATTCCCGCCTTCGGCACCGCCGGGTCGGCCATGGGTACCGCCATCGCCTCGTGGCTGGTCAGCGGCTACGCCCTGTGGAAACTCTGGTCCGGCGGCTGGGTGGTCCGCTTCCCGCGCGGACAAGGCTACGGACCGGATTGGCCGATCATCCGCTCGCTGTTCCGCTTCGGCCTTCCGGCCGGGGTTCAGGGAATTGCTATGAACGTGGGCGGTGTCCTGATGCTGGCGTTCATCGGATCGCTGGCCCAGAGCGCTCCGGCTCAAGCGGCGTTCGCGATCGCCTACTCGCAGCTCTTTTCGCTGATCACGTGGACGGCGGTCGGCCTGATGGGTGCGGCGGCCACTGTGGCGGGGCAGAACCTCGGAGCGGGTCAGCCCGACCGTGCCGACCAGGCAGTGCGGGTTGCGGCCCGCTACGGACTTTCGGGTGCCGCGTTCATCGGCTTCTTCTTTCTGGTCTTCCCGCGGCAACTCCTCGCGATCTTCGGTATGACGGAACCGGCCGTGGTCGAAATCGGCGTCGAGTTACTGCGCGTGCTGAGCGTCTCCGGGCTGTTCATTGCGTCGGCGCTGACGTACACCGGCGGCCTTCAGGGCACGGGCGACACCAAGAGCCCGCTCTACATTTCGATCATCTCACAGGTCATCATCCCGCTCGGAATCTGCTTTGCGGTTCAACAACTGGGCCGGCTCGACCCGATCGACATCTGGCTCGCGATCCTGGCGGGGCACGTAACTCGGTGGGCTCTCAGCCTGCTCCGATTCAATCAGGGCCGCTGGCGAAATATCGCGGTAAAGCTCAACTAGGCAGAACGCGCATGTCTCGTTGTTTGCTTGCGTTCGTCACACTGTCTGCGCTTGCTCCTTTCACGCCTTGTGCAAGCGCACAGGGCCGAGCAAGCTCGATACTTACTCCGGAAAAGGGAGTATCCGCGCCCTTCGACCGCATTCGCGGACTACACGAGCTGCGCGACGGACGCCTTGTCGTCCTCGACGCCAACGCCCAAAGCGTGATGCTCGTCGACCTTGCCAATGACGTGGTACGGCCTATCGGCCGAATCGGATCGGGACCGGGAGAGTACCGATTTCCAACCGGACTCTTGCAACTGGGCGGGGACAGTATCGGCATTTTCGACGCCGGGAATGGCCGAATTCTCGTTATCACACGCGATGGCAAGCCGAGCAGCGTCCTGAACGCGCACGGAACCCGAATTGCTGACCAATCCAAGCTGAGTGGCCAGAATCCGGCGGCGGGCGACAGGCATGGCTACTTGTACACCATTGCATTCTCGAATTTTGGGCCAGCAGCATCACAAGCCGCGGATTCCGCACCGATCGAGCGCTGGCGCGTCGGCAGTTCCCAGCGGGATACAGTTGCGTACCTGCCGCTGCCTCCTCCCGACGAACGTATCCTGCCACCGGGGCGCGGTACTCGAGCCTTCACGACAGCGCCCCATTGGACGGTAGGTCAAGACGGGCAGATCGCTATCGTCCGGCCAAGCCCCTATTCGGTTGACCATATCGATTCGCGCGGCGTCCGTACCAAGGGCAAACCGATACCCTATCGCCGGATTCGCGTCACGGCGGCGCATCAGAAGCAATGGCGAGACGATCAGGACAGGCCGCGGCCCGTCATGATGATGACGCCCGGCGATCAAGGGCCAAGGCCGGGCGTGCGTATCAGGCGGCCGTTCGAGCCGGTCGAATGGCCCGATTATCTCCCGCCATTTCTGTATGCCGCGGTTCAGATCGACCCAAGCGGAATCCTCTGGGTTCACCGCACGACGGACGCGGGTGCCCCCGAGCTCTTCGATCTCGTCGACCGGCTCGGCAACGTCGTCGGACAAGTTCAGACACCGACGCGCACGCGAATCGTAGGCTTTGGCCGGGCTCATGTATATCTGGTCCGGCTCGATGCCGACCACCAGGAGTTCCTGGAGCGTTACCCGATGCCGACTCTGGCTCGGCCACCTCGCGCCCCCTGATACCAGCAACCCTCCAACGATCGTCGGCGACACCGGTTCACTTTCCGGAAGCGAAACGAAAAATCCGCCGGCAGCGAACGGCTGCCGGCGGATCGAATCCGTATCTAGCGAACGAGAGCGACGTTAGTTCTTTGCTCGCGTGAAAATGATCGGCTTGATGCCGGGCTCGAACGGAATCGCGACCTGATCGACTTCGCCCTTCAGACTCGACGTGAAACTCAGCGTGCCGCTCAGCACGGTCGTGCCGACGGTCGGATCGACTTCGAAGACATCGTAGTGGAAGTGGCGGAGCGATGCTTTGAGATTGTCGAGCGCGACCTCGAGCCGGCCGCCCGTCTCCCGGATCACCAGCCGGCCGTACCCCGGATGCTGGTAGGTCCCGACATACGCAGCCAGCGGATGGCTCGGCGCGGTTCCCTGCTTCTGGGTCGCCCGGTGCTCGGCCTGGGCCTTCGCGACCGCGGCCTTGCCCTCGGCGTCGACCTTGCGCTGAATCGCGGCGTAGTCGACCGGCGGCAGGCCGAGCAGCCGGTCGTAGACCGACTCGACGACCAGAGTCGGAATCGGATTCCCCGAGTTCGTCAGCACGACGACACCGATGTTCTTCGAGGGAATCCACGACATCTGCGAAATGAACCCGTCGATCCCGCCACCATGGATCACGATCCCGTGGCCGCGATACGATCCGACGCCGAGCCCCAGCCCGTAGCTGACCAGATCGACCCCGGGCCAGACCGCACCCGCCGCCCCGCCAACCACCATCTTGGGTGACTGCATCAGATTCTCCTGCGCCACCGAGATCTTCACCGTGTGATCACCGGTCCCGCGATCCAGCCGGAACTGGATGTACTTCACCATGTCCTCGACCGTCGACGTGATCGAGCCGGCCGGCCCCACTTCATCGATGACCCGGTACGGGATCCGGGTGATCTTCTCGTCCACCAGCTGATAGGGCCACGAGAAATCTCCAGGCCCGTCGATTCCCGTCGTCCCGGGCAGCGACTGCGTCATACCGAGCGGCCCGAAAATCTCGTTTTTGACAAGGTCTTCCCAGCTGCGACCCCAGAGCCGCTCCACCAGGATCCCGGCCGTGACGAACATCAGGTTCTGATATTGCCACGCCCCCCGGAACGAAGTGGTCGGTTCCAGATATTTGAGCCGCCCCAGGATGTCCTGGCGCTTGATGTCGCGCCCGTACCAGACCATGTCGTGACGAGGCAGACCGGAGGTATGGCTCACTAGGTCGCGCGGGGTCAGGTTGCGGGTGGCGTAGTCGTCATGCATCTCGAAATCGGGCAGGTACTGTTTGACCGGCTTGTCCCACTCGAGCTTCTGCTGATCAACCAGCATGCCCATCAAGAGCGCGGTGAACGACTTGCTGTTGGAGCCGATGGCCATGCGCGTCTGCGGAGTAACCGGCTGCTGCTGTTCGACGTCGCGGTAGCCGTACCCCTTGAGGTAGAGCACCTTGCCGTCCTTGACGATGCCCAGCGCAAGCCCGGGTACCTGCCACTCCTTCATCAGCGATGTGACGACGTTGTCGATAGCCGCGAGTTCGCGGGCATGATTGGCCGGTCGCTGCGCTGGCAGGGGTGCCACCGCCACGGCGACGGCACAGGCCGCGGCCAGGGACGCGAGACGCATGGATTGTCCTTGGAGATTGTATCCATAATAGTATACCGGAATCGGGCCGACGTGCCCGATCGCGATACACTGCCGAACTTCAAACCGACGCGATGACCGCGCGCCAATGCTCCGACAGGGCGGCGCACCCGGCCAACTGCTCCACCTGGGCCCGATTCCCTCCGATCGTCTGTGCCACTCTGAGGATCGGCCACTGCGGATAGGGGCGATCGAGCAGCGAAACGGCCAATCCGGGCTCGAGCCATGCTTCATTCTGCGCCCGGAAGTACCAGCCCCACCGCCCCGTCGCGGCAATCTGCTCGAGGACACCTTCCCGACCATGCCGCCAGACCAGGTCCGTCCCCGGCCGACCGGGCCCGGCAACCTCGACCCGCAGGTCGCCGATCAGGAAAAGGTCGCCCAGGCAGACGGTCCGCTCATCCAGGCCGGCGATGGTCAGATTCTCGCCAAAGGCGCCGGGCCCCAGGTCGGGCATGCCCCAGGCTTTCCGCCAAAGCGGATAGTGGGCAGAGGCGTAGGCCAGGAGCGCTCGATCGGGGTTGTCTCCCGGGGCATCGCCACTCAAGCCCAGCGTTCCGGTCCAGACTCGGCCGATCACCGGATCCTTCCAGATAGTGCTGGTCCAGGATTCGTCGTTGAGGGTTCCGACCCCCGGCCGGCTTACCGTTCGAGGTTGCCCCGTTTGCAGCGATTCGAGACGCATGGACGGAAATTAGCCCAGGCCGGTTTCCGGACCAGGTGACCCGGCGGAAAAAGCAGGGCTCCGTTGTTCGCGGAGCGGCCAGGGTTTATAATGAAAGGCTGTCCCAGTCATCCTCCCCGGATTCACGCACCAGATCCGGGGCGACCACGACCAAAGGAAAGGTGTGCATGTCTCGTCCGTACGAGGTGGTCTACATCTTCGATCCTGCCCTGGACGAAGAGGCCGTCAACGCCAAGCTCGCAAACTTCCACGCCCTGGTCGGCGCAGCCGAATCAGTCCAGTTGAACCACTGGGGACGTCGCGCGCTTGCGTATCAGATCAGGAAGAATGATTCCGGTTACTACGTGGTGGCCAATTTCGAAACGGAATCGACCACGTTGCCCGAGTTCGAACGCGCTATCAAACTCGATGACAGCGTGCTCCGCCACCTGGTGGTCTTGAACGACGAGCCGCCGACGCCGCCCAACTACGCTGCGGTGAAGCCGGCCGATGCCGAAGAGGAGGACGAATGAGCCGCCACAAGAAGGGCGATCCACTGGCCGAGTTGCGGATTCGGATCGTCGACTACAAAGATGAAAAGCTGCTGTCGCGCTTCCTGACCGAGCGCGGGAAGATCCTGCCCCGCCGCCTGAGTGGTGTGACGGCTCGGCATCAGCGGCAGCTGGCCGTGGCCATCAAGCGGGCCCGGTACCTGGCGCTCCTGCCCTACATCAAGGGACATACGGGCTGATGACATCGCCCGCGGCACCCCCAGAGGGGTGCCGCCCCGCGTTCGGCACGACGTTCGTGGTGGTGGCATACCTTCTGGTTGCCCCACCACTTTTTCTATTGACGCCTCTCGCCCTGCTGCTGGCATTCGGTCCGCCCAAGAGTTCGCGCGAGTGGCTCTGGCTGGTGCTGACAGCCGGTCTCGGGGGCCTCAAAGTCCTGGGCGACGCTGCGCACCCGGCCGTTTCGGTCCGCCTGCTTACCGCAGTGGCCATCACCGCCGGCGGCGTGTTCGTTCTGCTGACCTACCTCCAGCCGCGCGCGTCGACCCTGTTCCGCGCCGCCATCGCCATGATTGCCGGCGTGGCCGCGGCGGCGATCTGGGCCCGCTCGGCGGGCATTGTCATGTCGACGATCGATGCGGCCTTGGCCGAGGATCTGAAGCGTGGCCTGGATATCGGGCTCCGCGGAGCCGAGCCGGCACAGGTCGCCATGATGACGGAAGCGCTGCCGCTGATGGCCCGGTCCTTTCCCGGCATCATCGTCTTGCTCGGCATGCTGGGCCTGGCCCTGGCCTGGCGCTGGTATCACCTGATTGCAGCGGCACCGGTTGGTCGTCCGCCGCGCCGGCTCTTCGACTTCCGCTTCAACGATCACATCATCTGGGGTGCTATCTTTACCCTGGCACTCGCGCTGTTCGATGTGGGCGGACCGCTCGGTCGTGTGATCACCTGGGCCACCATCGTCTGGGGTGGCATCTATGCGATCCGCGGTCTAGCCATCGTGCTCGGCGCGACGCAAGCGTGGCCCCTGCCCGGCAAGGTGCTCGTGTTGATCGCATCCGTTCTGGTGCTGCCCATGGCGCTCGGAACGCTCGTATTGGTCGGCGTCGCCGACACCTGGATTGATTTTCGCAACCGCAGCATTCCGACCGCTGGAGGCGGCAATGCATCTTGAAGTGATTCTTCGGGAAGACATCAAGGGCCTGGGTAAGGCCGGCGCTCTGGTCCGGGTCAAGCCTGGCTATGCGCGCAACTTCCTCCTCCCTCGCGGCCTCGCGTTCGAGGCCACCGAGGGCAACAAGCGCCGGATCGAATCGGAACATAAGGCTCGCGCCAACCGGGCTGCGACGGACCGGGCCGAAGCGCAGGCCCTCGCCGACAAGCTGGGCGCGGTGGCCCTCAAGCTCTCGGCCAAGGCCGGCGAAGGCGACAAGCTCTTCGGATCGATCACCTCGTCCGACCTGGCCGATGCACTGGCCAAGCAGGGCTTCGAGATCGACCGGCGCCGCATCGAGCTCGAGCATCCGATCAAGCAGCTCGGCACCCACCCGGTTTCGATCCGGATCCACCCGGACGTCACCGCGCAGCTCCAGGTCACCATCGCTGCAGAATAGGGCCGAGTTCCGCTCTATCGCCTGCCCGATCCTCGGACCCGCCGGCAACCGATCGACGCACCGGACCGGCGGGCCGGACACCCTTCCGTTTCGCGGATCAACCCCCGACCTTCCGACAACCTTCCCGGCCGTCAGGGTGCGCCGGAAAATCGATTGTCAGACGGACAGCGCAGTATGGCCGGGCCGTCTCGACGTGTGTCACGCTATCGAGCGCGGAATCGGCCCGCTCGTTCGGAGAATCGCTCGTGGCTAGTGCCTCCAAAAGTTCGACCATCCCGAAGCCCGTCCTGGCAGCACTGGACGCCGCGGACGATCTCAAAGCGCGCGATATCGTCACCCTCGACCTGCGGGGCCTGTCGGACGCGGCCGATTTCTTCGTGGTGGCCTCGGGGACCTCGGACGCCCACGTCCGCGGTATTGCCGATTCGGTGATGGATCGGATGGCCAAGCTGGGCGTCGATGCCCACCACGTCGAAGGGCTCCAGTCGGGCCGCTGGGCGCTGCTCGATTTCGTCGATTTCGTGGTTCATGTATTCCACCCGGAAACCCGAGCGTTTTACCAGCTCGAGCGTCTCTGGAACGATGCACCCGCCGTTGCCTACGCACCGGCCGCGGAACGAAAGGTTTGACCGATGCGCCGCTTCGTCCTGCTCCTTCTGCTGCTGGCCGGGCTCCCGAGCGCGCTGGCCGCGCAGTATTTCGGCCGCAACAGAGTGCAGTACGGCCGCTTCGACTTCCAGATCGTACAGACCGAGCATTTCGACGTCTACTACTATCCGGAAGAGCGCGAAGCCGC
Organism: uncultured Gemmatimonas sp.; assembly: GCA_964619465.1. GTDB lineage: Bacteria > Gemmatimonadota > Gemmatimonadetes > Gemmatimonadales > GWC2-71-9 > SHZU01. The sequence goes on along the minus strand of CAZUES010000040.1, from coordinate 13,067 downwards.
CATGGATATGGCCCGGATCGCCGAGCGCTCGTATGCCCGGCTTTCGCGGGTGCTGAACCATCAGTTCGAAGAACGTAAAGCGATCATCCTTTACGCCTCGCACAGCCACTTCCAGCAGACCAATCTGGGCGGCGGCGACGTGCCCGAAGGCACCCAGGGCTTCACCGACTTCCTCCGGCACCGGAACGTCTTCCCGCTGTCCGGGTTCTATAACGACGACGACCACGTGCTGACGCACGAAATGGTGCACCAATTTCAGTTCGACATCTGGTCGCGCGGACGCGGCGGGGCCGGGATCCAGGGCATCTTCTCGGCCAACGCCCCGCTCTGGTACGGCGAGGGTATGGCCGAGTACTTCTCGCTCGGCCCGACCGATACCAAGACCGCGATGTGGCTGCGGGACGGGGCACTCGAAGGCAAGCTGCCAACCCCCCGCGAACTGATGACGGTGTTTCCCTACCAGTTCGGCCACGCCATCATCACCTACATCGGCCAGCGCTGGGGTGATGAGGCTATCGGCGCCATCACCAAGAACGCCGTCGGCGGTGGCCTGCATGCCTCGCTGCGGCGGGTGCTTGGCATGTCGTTCGAACAGTTGATCGAGCAGTGGCGCGACGCGGTGACGCGTCAGTACCTGCCGGAAATCGAGAATCGGGTTCGGGCCAGTACCATGGCCCAGGGGCTGCTCACCAAGGAAACATCCAAAGGCAACTGGCACCTCGCGCCCGCCCTCTCCCCGGACGGAAGCCGGATTGCCTTTTTCAGCGAGCAGGACTTCTTCTCGATGGACTTGTGGCTGGCCGACGGCGTCAGCGGCAAGCCGATTCGCCGCTTGCTCAAGTCGACGTTCAGCGGCAGCTACGAAACCTTCCGATTCATGACATCATCGGCCGCGTGGTCGGAAGACGGCCGGTACCTTGCCATCGCGGCCAAGCGCTCGGGTAAGGACGATATCGTCATCATCGAGGCGGAGCGCAATCGCGAAGTCCGTCGCATCACGGTTCCTCTGGCCGGGGTCACGACCCCGACCTTCAGTCCCGACGGAACCAGGATCGTTTTCACGGGCCTGGACGGCGGACTTTCCGATCTCTTTACCATCAATGTCGACGGCAGTGACCTCCGCCGGCTGACCAACGACAAGTATGCCGATCTGCATCCGGTCTGGTCGCCTGACGGCAAAACCATCGCGTTCGCGACCGACCGCGGCCCCGGCACCGACCTCGAAGCCCTGGTCTGGGGCGACCTCAGAATCGCTCTGTATCATGTCGAGGACGGCAGCATCGAAGTGCTGCCGAACATGGATGAAGGCCGCAACTCCAATCCGCAGTGGGCGCCGGACGGTCAGTCGATTGCGTTCGTCTCGGACCGGGACAATGTCGCCAATCTGTTTCTGTACGACTTTGCCGATCGGGACGTCTACCAGCTGACCGAGTTCTACACCGGTGCGCAGGGTATTACCCCGTTGTCGCCGGTTCTCTCATGGGCGCGCGGCGCCGATCGCCTGGCGTTCATTTACTTCGAACAGGCCACCTACGACATCTACACGGTCAACGATCCGCGCTCGTTGAAAAAAGAGCCCTGGCGGCCGCGAGCATCGGGGCAGCCGATTCTTGTAGCTGCGCAACCGATCTTCGTGCCGCGGCCCGCTCAGCAGGCGGACACCACCACCAGACCCGCCGGGGTGTTGAGTTCGCGCTCGATCTACCGGGGCGCCACCGGGTTCCGCCGAACCGACTCGCTCCCGACTCTGCCGGATTCGCTCCAGCAACCGCCTCCGGTGACGATTGCCCGCCTCCGCGATTCGGTCGTCATCCCGGTGCCGGACACCACCGACTTCGTGCATCGGCCGTACCGGGCGCGCTTTGCCCCCGAGTATGTCTCGCGGCCGACCATCGGGTACGTGCGCGACAACTTCGGCCGCGGCGTCACCGGCTCGGCAGTAGTCGTCATGGGTGACATGCTGTCCAACCAGCAGGTCATCGTCGGTGCGTCGCTCAACGGGAGATTGCCGGAAACGGAGTTCATTGCCCAGTATGCCAACCTGTCGCGCCGGCTCAATTGGGGCGTCGGGATCCAACAGCAACCGTACTTCTTTTACGACTACAGCACCCTCGAGCCCGGGCCGACGGATCAGGAAGCGACCTACGTCACCAACGTTCGCCGCCTGGTGCTCCGGGATCTTTCCACCCGGGCTTTCTACCCGTTCAGCCGGTTCTCACGGGTCGAAGGGTCCATCAGCTTCGCCAACCTGTCGGACGACCTGTTGCAGATCCGTCAGCCCTACTTCATCGGATCCGGGATCCCCAGTCGCGATCCGTTCCTCGAAACGACGCATGTTCAGAGCATCACCTACCTCGCGCCGGCGCTGGCCTTGGTTCACGATAATTCGCTGAGTGCGTATGTCGGGCCGTTCCTCGGCCGCCGGTCGCGGTTCGAGATCAGCCAGAATTTCGAGGTGATCGGGTCGGGATGGCGCTTTACCTCGGTCACGGCCGACGTGCGGCGGTATGATCGGCTGGTGGGCAACATGACGTTTGCTACGCGCGGCCTGTTCTTCGGACGTATGGGCCGGGACGAGAACCGATTCCGATTCTACGGCGGCAACACCGAACTGATCCGCGGATACACCGCCGGATCGTTCAGCCGCAACGAATGCCGCGAGGGTGCCGACGAGAACTCGTTCTCCGGTTGCGGCGCCTTCGACGAGCTGATCGGATCCCGAGCGGCCGTTTTCAATGCGGAGATCCGCCTCCCGATCTTTGCCCCGGGTCTTGGGCTGATCTCGCTGGGGAATTTCCCTGCCGCCTTGGAGGCCGCCGTCTTCTTCGACGCCGGTGTCTTCTGGGAGCGCGGCATGTCCGTCAACCTGAATCGCGACAACGGCTCCTCGGCGGTTTGCGCCTTCGATCCTTCCACCGGCCTCGCGGTGCCCGGTTGTGTCCGGACCCCGCTCACCAGCTACGGCTTTTCGTTGCGGACGAACCTTCTTAATATCCTGATTCTTCGGCTGGATTACGCCATACCGCTGCAGCGTTCCGTGGGAGGGATGTGGACCATCAGCTTGGGACCGACGTTCTGACAACACCGCTGCACCACTCGAGGCCCGCGACCCAGACGGCAGCGCTGGTCGCGGGCCTTCTGTTTGCCGCCGGATGTGACTCCGGCCCTCCTGCCCCGCCGCCGGACCTTCCGGCCATCGGGGGCCAGGTTTCGCTGATTCGGATTCCACGCCGAAGCGGCGTAGTCGAGGCATACCACCCCGACTCCCTTCAGAAGCCTATCTGGAGTACCCGGGGAGATGTTCCCAACGTACGGGACGTCCTGGGCGTTAATGTCGAGGCCCGGCTCCTCTATCTGATCGATACCGCCAAGAACCTGCTCGCCGTCGATCTGGAGTCCGGCGCGGTCCGTCTCCGAACCGCTGGCGTGGAAACCGCAACCATGGTGGGCGACGGCTCAGTCTACGCAATCAATGCCGGCCGGCGAGTCAGCCGATACGAAGGCGGAGTCCCCGTCCCCTACCGCACCCCGCTACCGGTCGATCCGGTGTTTCAAACAGCAACGCTGAGTGACCGATACGTCGGCGTCCTGGGAAGCACGCCTCGTCAGCTCACCATCCTGAGCCCGGATCGGCCACTGCACAGCGTCGATGTCGGCGACGGGGAGCCAACGGCGAGCTACTGGGCGGACCTGGTTGCCATCCCGGAAGGGCGCGACGTCAATCTCCACCAGACGAGCGATCCGTTCCGGGTCACCACCATCCGCGCCAGCGCTCCGGCCCGGCACGTCTCGTTCAGTCCATCGGGACATCGGATTTACGTCGCACACGACGACAGTTCGATCGAGGTTTTCGACCGATACGGTGAGAATCGGCTCTCGACGATTTCCCTTCCCGGAACCCCACGACGGATTCGCACCGATGGCTCCGGCCGCTGGCTGCTGGCTCAGGCCGAGGCGAGCGACAGCGCCTGGATCGTCGACCTGGCCACCGGACGCCTGACCGCCACAGTGCGGACCGATTGGGACACGGATCTGCCGAACGTTGCGGGCGGAAGCACCGTCCTGGTTCGCCGCGATGGCGACCTCGTCACCCTCGATCTGAGCCGCGCCAATCAGCCCGAGTTGGGGCGTATCGATGGCGGTGCAGCGGATTTCTGGGTGGTGACCGCCTGGATCCCCCGGGATCGGGTGACCCTGGCGGCAGCGGTTGCCGAATCCATCCTGGTGGCACAGGACGGCCAGCTAGTCCGTCCCGACAGCCAGGCCGTTTCGACCGACCGCCTCTACCTGCAGGTCAGCAGCTCCCAGAACGCCGAGTGGTCCCGCGAGTTTGCCAAGCAGCTGGTCGCGGCCGGCTATCCGGCACGGGTGCTGGATCCGGCCACTGACGATGAGGGCTACCGCGTCGTAGTCGGGCCCTACGACAACCGCGCCCTGGCGGAAGAGACCGGGCGCCGGCTGGGCCGCCCGTATTTCATCCTCACGAATCCACCCTTCAAGCAGTAGCCCGAAGCTCCCTCGCCCGGCTATTTTCTGCCCGTCGCTACGGGCGCCCCCGTACGAACGCGAACGCTCCATCCGGATATCTCATGAAACTGCTCAAGCTGGAACTCTCCGGCTTCAAGTCATTCGCCGACCACGTCACGCTCGAATTCGATCACGGTGTCACGGCGATCGTCGGCCCCAACGGCTGCGGAAAATCCAACGTCTCCGACGCCGTCCGCTGGGTACTGGGCGAGACATCAGCCCGCTTGCTGCGCGGCGGCAAGATGGAAGACGTGATCTTCCAGGGCTCGATCAACCGGCGTCCGATCAACGTCACCGAGGTGTCCCTCTACCTCGACAACACCGACGGCGGGCTGCCGATTGCCTTCGGTGAAGTCGTGATTACCCGCCGGCTGACCCGATCCGGCCAGAGCGAATATTTCGTCAACAAGAGCCCGGTCCGTCTCCGCGACGTCAACGACCTGCTGCGCGGCACCGGACTGGGCAGCGACGCCGGCGTGGTGATGGAAGCCAAGATGATCGACCTGCTGCTCTCGGATCGTGCCGACGAGCGCCGGTCGCTCTTCGAAGAAGCATCGGGCATCGGGCTCTACCGCGATCGGAAGCATTCCACCGAGCGCCGCCTGGCCGAAACGGCCACCGACCTCCAGCGGCTGGAAGACCTGATTGCCGAAGTGCAGTCCCAGATTCGCAGCCTGGCCCGCCAGAAGGGCAAGGCCGAGCGGCATGTGAAGCTGACGGAAGAAAAGTTCTCGACCCAGATCACGCTGGCGCACCTGACGCTGGCCGATCTGACCGAGCGAGTCAGCGGCATGCAGGCGCGGCACGACGAACTCAAGGCCGTTCTGCCCGACTTGCGGGAGCAGCTGAGCAGCGCCACGACCCGGCAGGAAGGTCTGGGACGTGAGCGCATCACCGCCGAGGAACACCGGGCCACCGTCTCACGCGAACTGGCCCAGGTGCAGCTCGCGCTCGGTAAGCTCGATGGCGACCTTGCGGTGGCGTCCGAGCGCCTGGCCCACGCCAGAGCGCGCCGTGATCGCGACGAAGAAGAGCGGCAGCAGGCGGTGGTCCGAACCGAGCAGGCAGCTCTCGAACGGGAACAGGCGGAAACCGATAAGGCCGACGCGCTCGCTGAGCACGAGTCGATCAAGACGCAGCTGGTGGAACGCGCCCAGGCGGAAGATGAAGTCCGCAAACGGCTGGGCAGCCATCGCGACGAAGTCCGACGGCTGGAACAGGCCATCCACACCCGGACTCAGCAGCTCCGCACCCTCGAAGGAGAACGGGAGGCGCTCGAAGGGGAGCTGGCATCGCTGCGCGATGGCCTGACCCAGCAGCAGGCCCACTGCGCCGGACTGGAACAGGACTACACCAACGCCGAAGAGCGGACCCGGATTGCCGAGCAGGAAGCCACCCAGCGAGGCCACGATACCCTGATCGCCACCACCGCCGCCGATCGGGCCCGGCACCTGGTGGCCGAGACGCGCGAGCGCGAAGCGGCCGAGCGCGACGAGCGCCGGTCGGCCGAGGAGCAGCTTGCCCAGCTATCGGCACGACGACAGGCCCTGGAGGAGCTGGAGCGCGACCGCGTCGGGCTTGCGCCTGGTGCGCAAGCGCTGCTCGCGGTGCGGGAGCGCTTCGGCGAGGCCGTGCTCGGTCCGCTGAGCGATTTCATCCGTACCGATCGCGATGCGGCCGAACTGGCCGAGCGCCTGCTCGGCGAGTGGATGCACGCCATCGTGCTCCGGGATGACAGTAGTCTCGATGAAATTCGGACCTGGTACGACGAAGTCCAGCCCGGTGCACTGGTGCTCTTGCCCGGGGTGCCGGGAAGCCACGACGGCCAGGCCCATCCGCTGACCGGCCGGTTGTCGGCGGAAGGGCCAGCCGCCCCGTGGATCGATGCCTTGCTCGGCGGCTCCGAGGTTCTGCACCCCTCCGGCCGGGTCTTCCGGCGGCGGACCGGTGCCGTCATGCTGGCCGGCTCTGCAGCCCCCTCGGGCCCGATCCGGCGGCGCGCCGAACTCGAAGCGCTGACCCAGGACATCGATGCGCAGCAAGTCAGCCTCGATGCCATTCTCGAGCGGCTGGCCGCCACCCGGGAACAGCTGACCGGCCTCGAGCGGCAGGCCGCCGAAGCTCAGTCGGTAGTGGAACAAGCCCGGGAGCAGGAGCGCCAGGCAACCGTCGCGCGCGACGACGCCACTCGGCTCCTGGTCACCCTGGAACGGGAACGTCAGGAAGCCCGCACCCGTCTCGAGCGGCTGACCGAGCGGATCGGCCGGACTGAGGCGCGCCAGGCCGAGGTTGGCGGAGCCCTCCACGAGGGCGAGCTGGCCAAAGTCCGTGAAGAAGAGACGATCGGCGTGGCCCGGCAAACCCTGGCAACGCTGGAAGGTGAGCAGGAAGCGGCCCGCGAGGCCCGAGTCCACTGGCAGGTCGAAGAAGCCCACGTCGCCGCCAAGCTGCGGGCGACGACCGAGCGTCTGAGCCGCGCCAACCAGACCATCGAGCTGGCTCGGCAGGCATCGGAAGCGCTGCAGACAGAAATCAGTGCGCTCGAGCAGGAAGCGGTGGCGCTCGAATCCAAGCATACCGAGTGGAACGATCAGCGTCAGGATCGGCTGACCGCGCTGGCGGAACTCGAGCAAAACGCCGCCAACGCCGAAGGAGCACTGGCCTCGGCCACGGCTGCGCTGCACGAGGCCGAGCAGACGGTTCACGCGCTGCGCGCCGAGCTGGATGTCTCGAACGAAGAAGCCCATCGGCTCGAGCTCGACCTCACCGAGGCGGCCGGGCAGCGGCGCCGAGTGCTCGAGCGGATCGAAACCGAATGGCGGGCGCCGTTCGACGAACTGCTCCCCAAGGTCGAACTGCTCGAGCTCGATCGTGACACCCTCGAGGTCGAGGTGGCGCGCATCGTCCAGGCGCTCGAAGCCATCGGACCGGTCAACCCGCTGGCCGTCGAAGAGCATGCGGAGGAATCGAAGCGACTGGAGTTCCTGACCTCGCAACGGGACGATCTGGTGGCGGCGCGCCAGTCGTTGCTCCAGGCCATCCGGGAAATCGACGGTACCGCCCGGACCCTCTTTCTGGAAACCTTCGCAGCCGTTCAGGCCAATTTCCACAAGGTGTTCCAGACGCTCTTCGGCGGCGGCGAGTGCGACCTCCGGCTGGCCAACAGCGAGGACCCGCTCGAAAGCGAAATCGAGATTCACGCGGCGCCCCGCGGCAAGAAGACGCAGCGGATCCACCTGCTCAGCTCGGGAGAGCGGACGCTGGTGGCGGTGTCCCTGCTCTTCAGCATCTATCTCACCAAGCCAAGCCCGTTCTGCCTGATGGACGAAGTGGACGCGCCGCTCGACGATTCCAACGTCGGCCGCTTCACCAATCTGCTGCAGGAGTTCAAGGGCGTGACGCAGTTCGTGGTCATCACCCACAACCCGCGCACCATGCAGTCGGCCGACGCGGTCTTCGGCGTCACCATGCAGGAGCCGGGTGTCTCGACCATCGTCGGGGTACGTCTTGGCGAGCAGGACACGGGTAAGGCCGCCGCCTAGGCGATGCTGATTCTCTTCAGGGCTGATGCGGCTCCCGCCGATGAAGCCCGAGTCGTTGCTCTGGTGCGGGAGGCGGGCCTCGAGCCCACTCCCGTGTCCGGACTCGGCAACCGGGCAGTCGCCGTACACGACCATGACGGCCGGGTCGACAGCGCCCGGATCGCCGCCCTGCAGGGCGTCGAGCAGATCATCCCGCTCAGCAAGCCGTATCGGATGGTGGCGCGCAGCTGGCGCAGCGACCCGACGGTGGTCCGCTTGCCGGGCGGCATCAGCATCGGTGGCGATGAAATTCCGATCATTGCCGGCCCCTGCTCGGTCGAAAGCGAAGAGCAGATCCTGGCCACCGCGCGGGCCGTCAGGCAGGCCGGGGCGGTCGGCCTTCGCGCCGGGGCCTACAAGCCGCGCAGCTCGCCCTATGCGTTCCAAGGGCTCGGCGCCGCCGGGTTACGTCTGCTCGATACCGCTCGCCGAGAAACCGGGCTGTTCATCGTGACCGAGGCAATGGACGATGCCGGCCTGGACGCGGTTGCCGAGGTCGCCGACGTGGTCCAGATCGGCGCCAGGAACATGCAGAACTTCAGTCTGCTCAAGCGGGCCGGCCGCGCCGGGAAGCCCGTCCTCCTCAAGCGCGGCCCCACCGCGTCCGTGACCGACTGGCTGCTCTCGGCCGAGTACGTCATGTCGGAGGGCAACGCCAATGTGATTCTGTGCGAACGCGGTATTCGCGGCGCGGATGCGACCACGCGAAACGTCTTCGACCTGAACGTGATCCCTGCGCTCAAGCAGCTCTCCCACCTCCCGATCATGGCCGATCCGAGCCATGGAACGGGCCGCCGTAATCTGGTGCGTCCGATGTCTCGCGCCGCCGTGGCCGCGGGCGCCGATGGTCTGCTCATCGAAGTCCACGTCCGCCCCGATGAGGCGCTGTCAGACGGGGCCCAGAGCCTCTATCCCGAACAGTTTGACCTGCTGGTCGAGGAAGTCCGCGCGGTGGCCCAGGCGCTCGGGCGCCGGGTCGCAGCAACGCCCTGAGCGCGGCATTGCAGCTGTAGCAACGATCAGGGCGGGAGCGATATCGCTCCCGCCCTGATGGCATCCACTCCCGAACCGGTTATCGCAACGACGCGAGGCGCCGGGCCACCATTCGATCCGCCGCATGCACCGGCGACTCGTTCCGCTCTCGAGCCTCTTCCAGGATGCCCGTGATCCGCGCATCCATCTTCCCGATCTCAGCTTCGATGGCCGGGAAGTCCGCGCCTTCGTCGACCATCGCGAGGGACACCGCTCCGCCGCCGTTGATGACGTAGTCCGGCAGATAGGCAATGCCCCGAGCCAGGAGACGCTCGCCGTCTTCCGCCCCCCGCAGTTGGTTGTTGGCCGCGCCGGCAATCAGTCGACAGCGAAGTTCCGGGATGGTCGTCCGATCGAGCGTCGCGCCGACCGAGCAGGGCGCATAGATGTCCATATTGGCCCCGTAGATCCGCTCCACCGGCACGATTTCGGCGTCAAGATCCGCAGCAAGCGACGCTACTTTCTTCGGGTCGATGTCGTTGAGCAGCACGACCGCACCGGCCTGCTTGAGCGAGCGTGCCAGAGGCGCACCGGTGTCGCCGACGCCCTGCACCAGGACGCGAACGCCGCGCAGGTCATCCGATCCGGTCACGAACCGCCAGCCGGCCTTGAGTCCGACGAAAACGCCGAGTGCGGTGTAGATGCCCGGGTCATAGGGCTCGTTTCTGGTCCAGTCGAAGCAGTGAACGTAGCGGGTCTCCGTAGCAAGCAGCGCCATGTCCGCAGGCGTGGTTCCGATGTCGGGCCCCGTGCCATAGCGACCGTTGAGCGACGCGATCATCCGGCCGAATCGCCGCAGTAAGGCGGTCCGCTCCTCCCCCTGCACCGGTCGGGAAAGGGCAATGACCCCTTTGCCGCCACCATAGTTCACGTCGATGGCAGCCCACTTGTTGGTCATGCCTTCGGCCAGCCGCACCGCGTCCCACCAGCCTTCGACCGGATCAGGGTAGACCTTCATTCGCAACCCGCCGACCGATCGGGTACCGGTCGCGGCATGGACGGCAATGAACATCCAGGCATCAGCGGCCCGATCGTACCGGACGACGACCTCATCCCCAGACCAGTTCCGCATCAGCTCGATCCAGTCACGCATACGATCTCCACGTGGAAGTATGTGCCGCGGCCGGAAAGGACGAATATCGCCGGCTCTTGCGGTGCTGAAGATTCGTGCGATATTTCAGCAGTGTCAAGCTCTGAGAGGCGCGCCGCCCGATCGGCGCAGCGGACCCGGCCCCGCCCGTATATCATCGAACGCCGGGATCAGATTGCGGCTCTCGAATCGTCCGTCCGCCAGGAAATCGTGGACACGATTCAGGCCACCGGCCCCTGCTCCGCGCTCGAAATCGCGGAACTGATGGGCCGGCCGGCTGACGCCCTCTACTATCACATCCGCCGGCTGGCGGCGGTCGGCCTCCTGGTTCCGCTCGAGGTACGCCGCCGAGGCCGGCGCGACGAGACGGTCTACGACCTGGCGGGACATCCGCTGGTACTCAGATACCCGACTCATCGCGATCCGCTGACCCATCCGTTGAGCCGCTTGGTTCGCAGCATGCTGCGAACCGCAGAACGCGATTTCCGCGCAGCCCTCGCCGACGAGGACACCGAACGGCAAGGCCCGCTCCGAAATCTCTGGGCCAGTCGCCGCTACGCCTGGCTCTCGGCCGCGGACCTCCGTCGCGTCAACCGCACCATGGATGAGCTGATCGACCTGCTCACCCAGGCTCGCCATCCCCGCCGAGGCAAGCTCTGCACCCTGACCGTTGTGCTCGCACCGCGAGCCGAGCAGGCTGCTCGCCGGCCCCGACCCGACCGCGCCGCGCCACCGGAGACCGACGCATGACGACGCTCGACTACGATCTCGACGACCTGTTTGCTCCGGACGTGATCGCGGATCCCTATCCGCTGCTCGGGCATCTCCGCGACACCGCCCCGGTCCACTGGAACGAGCGCTACCAGCTCTGGGTCATCACCCGCTACGACGATCTGGTCTGGCTGGTTCGCCACAACGAGCTCTTCTCGTCCGCCGTGATCCGGAGCGATCAGCGGCCGCCCTACCCGCCGATCGACCGCGAAGACAAGCCGCTTGCCGAGCAAGTGCGCACCTTCCGGGCCGACCAGCTAGTCGAGCAGGACCGTCCGGAGCATACGGACATGCGGGGCGCCGTCCACGCCTACTTCACTCCCTCGGCTATGGAAAAGTGGCGCCCGTTCATCCGCGCCGCGGTCCACGAGTTGCTCGACCAGGTTATCGATCAGGGAGAGATGGACGTCCTGGCCGCCCTCGCCGCTCCCCTCCCCGTCCGCGTCATCACGCGAATGATGGGTGTGCCGCCGGAAGACCAGGACACCTTGCGCCACCTGGCCGACAAGCTGCTCTATATCAACCGCGGTGAATCATATCGCATGAAGCCCCTGATGGAGGGGATTCGCGGCATGATCGACTACGTCGCGCCAAAAGTGGATCTGCGCCGCGCCTCACCGGGAGACGACTTCATCTCGGTTCTTGCCGAAGCCGAGGGTCGCGGGATCTTCACGCGGCATCAGGTGCTGGTCAACACTGCCCTGCTGCTGTTTGCCGGACACGAAACGACCATGAATCTGATCTGCAACGGCACCCGCGCGCTGCTCCGGCATCCCGATCAGTGGGCCACGCTCTGCGCCGATCCGGCTGGCCGGGTTCGGGTCGCGACGGAGGAGTGTCTCCGCTACGATCCGCCCGTCAAGTCGACCCAGCGGATCGCAACCGCCGACGTGCCCCTGCGGTCACACGTCATCAAGGCGGGCGACCGGCTCCGCTGGTTCATTGCCGCCGCCAATCGCGACCCCGAGGCATTCGACCAGCCCGATCGGTTCGACATCACCCGCCAGCCCAACCCGCACGTGTCCTTCGGCTCGGGCATCCATTACTGCCTCGGCGCCACGCTGGCGCGGGTGGAAGGCCAGGAAGTCTTCCGCGCGCTGGCCGAGCGGCTCCCGTCGCTCCGGCTCCGACCGGGCACCCTCGAGTATCAACCGAGCATCCAGTTCCGATCGCTCAAAGCGTTGCCGGTGGAGTGGGATCGATGACGGCGCCCGCGCCGCGGCTTCGTATTCTGGTCGATCACGATCTCTGCGTCGGCAACGCGCAGTGCGTCGGTCTGGCGCCGGATGTCTTTCGTCATAATGAGAATGTGCAGTCGACCGTGGTCGATCCCGCCGGAGCGCCCGTACCCATCGTCATCAAAGCAGCATCCTACTGCCCCACCGGTGCAATCCGGGTGGAGAACGCCGACACCGGCGACGTCCTGTTTCCCCCATCGGAGTAACCCCGCATGTGCGCCTATCTGCAGGATACGCCGGCCAGCGGACCGCGCAAGCGGGTCACCACGCTCGAACTCGCCGCCATGAAGCGATCCGGTCAGCGGATCGTGATGATCACCGCCTATGACACCCTGTTCGCCAAACTGGTGGATCAGTCCGGTGTCGACGTCGTGCTGGTCGGCGATTCCGTCGCACCGCTTTTGACCGGCGAAGAGACCACGCTCGGCGCAACCATGGATCAGATGATCTACCATGGCCGCATCGTCCGGCGGGGCCTGGAACGTGCGCTCCTGGTGGTCGATCTTCCCTTCCTGAGCTATCAGGTTTCCCCGGCACGCGCCGTCGCCAATGCGGGACGCATCCTCAAGGAAACCGGTGCGGCAGCCGTCAAGCTCGAGGGGGGCGTCGAGTTCGCACCAACCGTGGCGCGGCTAGTGGCCGCCGGTATCCCCGTCATGGGGCACCTCGGCTTCACCCCGCAGTCGGTCCATCAGCTGGGCGGCCATCGGATCCAGGGCAAACAGGCCGGCGGACCCGAGCGTCTGGTCGAGGACGCCCGGGCGCTCGAGTCGGCCGGCGCCTTCGCGATGGTGCTCGAGCTGATGCCGGGCAGCGTGGCCGAGCGGG
>CAZUES010000039.1:0-38225 GCA_964619465.1 uncultured Gemmatimonas sp. | reverse complement strand
CAAAGCAAGCTGGTAGATGGTGCCGCCTCCGATCACGAAGACCTCCGATTCGGTGGCACCAAGTGCCAACGCCTCGTCGAGGCTGGGCACCACCGTGACACCGGCGGGGCGGAAGGTCGGATCGCGGGAGATCACCACGTTACGTCGATTGGCCAGCGGGCGGCGCACCTCGTCGAAGGTCTTCCGGCCCATCACGATGGTGTGGTCGAGTGTGAGACGCTTGAAATGCTTGAGGTCGTCCGGCAAGTGCCAAGGCAATCCGCCGTCCCGTCCTATGACGCGGTTCTCCGCCATCGCCGCCACCAGGGAGACGATCACGGTCAGACCGCCACCGGTGCTGCGATGTGCGGATCGGGGTGATAGCCGGTCAACTCGAAATCCTCGAACTGGAAGTCGAAGATCGAAGCCACCCCGGAACGAAGCCGCATGGTGGGCAGCGGCTTGGGTTCCCGCGTCAGCTGCAGCCTGGCCTGCTCGACGTGATTCGAATAGAGGTGGAGATCACCGAAAGTATGGACGAACTCACCCACGCCGAGCCCCGTCACCTCCGCCACCATCATGGTCAGCAGCGCATAGGAGGCGATGTTGAACGGCACTCCCAGAAAGATGTCGGCGCTCCGCTGATAGAGCTGGCAGGAGAGACGGCCATCGACCACATAGAACTGGAACAGCGTGTGACACGGCGCCAGCGCCATGCGCGGCAGGTCGGCCACGTTCCAGGCACTGACGATGAGCCGTCGGGAATCGGGGTTGGTCTTGATCTGCTCGACCACCTGGCTGATCTGATCGACGGTGCCGCCATCACGAGTCGGCCACGACCGCCACTGATATCCATATATAGGACCGAGTTCTCCCTGCGGATCGGCCCATTCGTTCCAAATAGAAACGCCATGCTCTTTCAAGTACGCCACATTGGTTTCGCCACGGAGAAACCAGAGCAGTTCGTAGATGATCGACCTGGTGTGGACCTTCTTGGTAGTGAGGAGGGGGAACCCCTGAGCCAAGTCGTACCGCACCTGTTGCCCGAAAACGCTTGAGGTGCCGGTACCGGTGCGGTCGCTCTTGGAGCGGCCATGCTCGAGGACATGGCGAAGCAGATCCAGATACTGACGCATGCCATAACCTAACCGATCGGCTGCCCGGTGTCGGCTCCCACACAACCGCCCGGCCCCAGTCCGACTGCCCTAACCTCCCTATTCCGGAAACCGGGCTCGGGCACGATATTGGTGATAGCTCCGCATGACCACCCTACCCCTGCGGGTCGAGGAGATTACCATGTCCCGGGCGCTTCTGCTGCTCCTCTCACTGGCGGTTTCCCTGTCGACCGCTCTCTCGGCGCAGAAAGAACCCCGCCGCCCCAAGCTGCCGGCCTCGGCCGACACCAACAGCGCCGGCACCTACTACGAGTTCGGACTCAAGCACCTGCGCGACCGTCCCGACCAGGCCTTTGCCGCCTTTCACTGGGCCGCCCGGATCGAACCGGGGTGGGCGGAGCCGCTCTATGCCAAGCGGGTCGCCTATCACCTGACCTATCCGCAGCGACTGGAGGACTATCTGCTGCGCAGGGCCTACGCCAGGTCCAAGGAGGTCCGCGCCATCGACTCGCTGCAGAACGAGGCCTTGCTCCGCAATCCGGTCCTCTTTCGCGGGCATGACAGCCAGTTGCTCTTCCGATGGTTCGAGCATGAAACCGGACGGAGCGCCAGCTCCGTCGATTGGCGCGGACCCAACCCCTGGTTCAACGGCTGGATGGCGTATACGCAGGCCCGCTTTCCCCAGGCGCTCAAGTACTTCGCGGAAGCGCTGCAGCGCACCAAGAACGACTACAGCACCCACGTCGACCGGGCCCTGGTCTTCCACCAGATGAACCAGGTCGACAGCGCCGCGGCCGAGCTCCGCCTGATGATCAGCAAGCAGGAGGCGTCCGAGCAGAAGGATGTGGTGACGTTCTACGACTCCAAGGCCTTTGCGGTCTACATGATGGGCTTCATGTACGAAGCGACCGGACGCATCGCCGAGGCCAAGGAAGCCTACGATCGGGTAGTGGCCGAGGACCTTTCGTTCTATATGGCCCACTTCCGGCTGGGCGACCTGGCCTGGGCCCGGGCCGACACGGCGACCTATCTGCAGGAATACCAGCTGGCGGTAGAGCTCAAGCCCACTTCGCCGTTTCTGCAGGAGCGGCTTGGCGCTGCGCTCGTGGTCATCGGCCGGCCCGACGAGGCGGTGCCGCATCTCGAGAAGGCGATCGAGTTGGAGCCGCTCTTTGCCTCCGCGCGCCTTGCTCTGGCGCTGGCCCTCGACGCGACCGGAGCGGTCGACAGCGCGACCGCGCAGTACACCCGGTATCTGGACCTCGCGCCGCGGCACCGTCAGCGTGAGCGAGCGCATGCCGAACAGCGCCTCGCCGCCCTCAAGGAAAAGGCACCATGACGCGAATGTCTCTGGGCATCGTCGTTGCCCTTGCTGCGATGGCGTCCGCCGCCGGCGCCCAGGACCGCGCTGCCGGCCCCACCCGGGCGCGAACGCTCGGTGAAGACCTGCAGATGTTCACGGGTGTCCTCAATCAGATTCGCGTCAACCATCCCGATTCGACCGACCCGCATGCCCTCATCATGGCGGCGATTCGGGGCATGGTGTCCGCGGCCGACCCCCACAGCTACGTGCTGATCTATCAGCCCGTCACCGCGGAGCGTGCCAAGGAAATCGCCGACGGACGCGCGGTGCCGGTCCCGATCTCATTCCGTTTCATCGGCGGCGCACCCGTAGTCGTGGGCGTTGCCGCCGGATCGGACGCGCGGCGGAAGAACGTGCTTCCGGGCGACGAGCTGATCGCCATCGACGGAAGTCCAGTTGCTGCGGAAAGCGCAGACGAACTCGCGGTTCATCTGGCCGGCCGCAAGGGATCAACCGTCCAGCTGACCTTCGAACGGCAGCGGAGTGACGGCAGTCGAACCCGCGTGGTGCGCGATATCAAGCGCGAGAAGGTCGGCGAAGCGACGGCGGTCCCGATTGCATTCATGCTCGACGGGGAGACCGGCTACGTCCGGGTCACCACCTTCGAGGGGGCCAAGGTCAACGAAGACCTTCGGAAAGGGATCGAGCAGCTCGAGAAGTCGGGCATGCAACGCCTGGTTCTCGACCTGCGCGACAACGGCGGAGGCAGCGTCAAGGAAGCTACCGACGTAGCCGGGCTGTTCCTGCCGACCGGTGCGGTGGTCCACGTCCAAGAGGGCAAGAAGGCGGAGCTCAACGAAACCGTAAAGGTCTCGCGATCATTCTTCCGCCAGGAGCGGCGCTATCCCATCGTCGTGCTCCAGAACGAGAACACCGCCAGCGCGGCGGAACTGGTATCGGGTGCGCTGCAGGACCACGATCGCGCACTCGTGGTCGGACAGACCAGCTTCGGAAAGTCTCTGGTGATGCGAGCGGTCGGGTTGCCCGATGGCTCGATCATGTGGCTCGTGATGGGACATTCCAAGACGCCGTGTGGCAGGGTGATCCAGCGGCAGTATCGCGGCATCACCACGCGGGAATACTATCGTCAGGCCGCCGCCGAGCGTGATTCGGTCGGGCGTCCTTCCTGCAAGACGGCCAAGGGAAGGACCGTCTACGGAGGTGGCGGGATCTACCCCGACGTCCGTCTCGCCGATCGCGGCCCCGCGGCCGCCTGGTTGATTCGGCTGGCCGAGCAGCCGACCGCACTCCGTTGGGTACCCGGCTACCTCGATGGAGCCGGCGCCTCGATCAACTCCCTCGACAGCCTGGCGGCCCGGTTGGCGCTGCCGGAGGGCGCCGTTACGGATTTCCGCGCATTCGCGACCCGGGAAGGCGCCACGATTCCCGAGGGTGACGAGGCCGACCGCCTCCTCTCACGCTGGCTCCTCCTCCTGATCGCCGACGCCAAGTGGGGCGACCCCGGCTACTATCGGATTCTGGCCCTGCTCGACCATGAGGTCGCCGAGGGGGTCCGGGCCTTTGCCCAGGCGGCGGCCATCCTCGGTCAGTAACGGGTCGATGGCGTGGGGTTGCGGGGTCTCACGACGACGGTATCTTAGCGTTTCCCCACCGAACTTCGCATGCCGACAATGAGGTCTTCCGGAGCGTCGCACCTTCGCGGCCGCACCGGCTATGTCGGGCAGGTCGGATCGGGGATGTATCGATGAAGCACACATCCATCGTGACTTCGAGGAGTCCTCTATGAACAAGTACGGCGCGGAGTTCCTGGGCACGTTCTGGCTCGTCTTGGGTGGTTGCGGCAGCGCGGTCCTGGCTGCTGCGTATCCGGAACTCGGCATCGGGTTCGCCGGGGTATCCCTTGCCTTCGGTCTCACCGTACTCACCGGCGCCTATGCGTTGGGCCACATCTCGGGCGGGCACTTCAATCCGGCCGTATCGGTCGGGCTCTGGGCCGGCGGGCGATTCCCCGCCAATCAGCTCGCCCCCTACATCATCGCGCAGGTGGTAGGTGCGCTGGTTGCCGGTGGCGTGCTGTACCTGATCGCGAGCGGCAAGGCCGGCTTCGAAATCGGCGGCTTCGCATCGAACGGCTACGGTGAACATTCACCGGGCGGATACTCGCTTCAGTCGGCCCTGATCATCGAAGTGGTGCTGACGGCGCTGTTCCTGGTCATCATCCTGGGCGCCACCGACTCGCGGGCACCGAGCGGCTTCGCACCTATCGCCATCGGCTTGGGGCTGACGCTGATCCATCTGATCAGCATTCCGGTCACCAACACCTCGGTCAACCCGGCCCGCAGCACCGGCGTTGCCCTGTTTGCCGGCGGCGGGGCCATTTCGCAGCTCTGGCTTTTCTGGGTGGCACCGATCGTCGGGGGCATCCTCGGCGCGACGATCTACAAATTCATCGGTACCGCCAAGGACTAGCCGGGCGGACCGAGCCTTCGCCCCCTCTCGGACGAAACGCCCGGATCGACGCGGTCACTCCGCGCCGATCCGGGCGTTCTGCTCGTTGGCCAAGGCTGGGGTTGCCTGTTCTGGAGTCTTTCGCCAGTGTTAAACCCATGACAAGTCCTTACTTGGACGCCATTCTCAAGCTGCCGATCCCCGAGCGGCTGGATCTCGTTGAGGCGATTTGGGATAGCCTGGCCGATTCTCCCGAGGCTGCGGCGGCCTTCACGTTGACCGATGAGCAGCGGGCGGAGTTGGATCGCCGACTCGCAGAGCATCTGGCGGATCCGGGGTCGGCAATTCCCTGGGCGGAGGCGCGGCGCCGCATCGCAGGCGAGGCTTGAGCTTCGCGGTCACGTTCCGGCCGCAGGCGCTCGCCGAGATTCGATCTGCCCGGCAGTGGTATGAAGCCCAGCGCGTGGGCCTCGGACGCGAATTCGAGGACGAAATTGCGCAGGTGGTCGATCTCCTCACCCGATCTCCCCTCCTCTTTCCAGTAACACACCACGCAAGGCGGCGCGCCTTAGTCCGGCGGTTTCCCTACGGGCTGTTCTTCCAAGTGCTGGAGACAGACGTCGTCGTGCTAGCGTGCTACCATCTCCGGCGTCGACCCCGCCGGTGGGGTCGGTTGCCTCGTTGAGTCCATACAAGGATTACAGCTGACAGCCGCGAGCCGACCCTCCCGACAATGGAGCCACCAGATGGCGCGGCTCCAGCTGGAATCCAGGGTCGTTAGGCATCTTCCGGAAATCGAATCTGCCATAAGCTGGGCATAGTACCAGCCCCCAACCACCCGCGCGGAATCAACTCAGGGTTCGGCCTCGACCGGGAGGGATTCTCTCGGGGTTAACCCCCGGATTCCAAGATCCGGGTTCGAGCGATCGATAATCATTCATTGTATTTTCGGGTTTTATTCGGTATCCTATTGGACCCATCTCCATACGTGGCTGTCATGAAGCAACCTGCCAACCTCGATCAGAAGATCGCCCTCCTCATGTCCTTGGCCGAGGACGACCGGACCGGCCCCGGCGAGGGCGGTGCCCGCCCGGTGCCGCCTCGGCTCCGGAACGCCAACCAGGCCGGGGCGCTCCGCCCGCTCAACCTGCGCTCGGTGCGTATGAACGGCGGACCCGCGACGACGCTGCTGCGGATCCTGATGACCAACGCCTGCAGCTTCAACTGCCACTACTGCCCCATGCGGCGCGACCGCAACCTGCCGCGCACCCTGCTCAAGGCGGAGGAGCTGGTCCGGATCTTTCTGGGGGCGGTCAGTCGCGGCTGGTGTACCGGACTGTTCATCACCACCGGGATTCCCGGCCGACCGACGGCCGTGATGGACGAGCTGATCAAGGTGCTGGAACTGCTGCGGGAGCGGCACCGCTTTGCCGGATACATCCACACCAAGATCGTTCCCGGCGGTGAGCCGGCGCAGGTGGCGCGTTTGGCCCAGCTGGCCAATCGCGTCTCCGTCAACCTCGAAGCACCCTGCGGCGAGCATCTGGTCAAGATCGCGCCCGACAAGCAGTTGCCCACTGCGCTGGCCAGCCTCGAGCAGGCGCGCGCCGAAATCGTCCGGACCAAAGCTGCAGAGCGAGCGGGACGCCCGCGGGATCCGCTCCATCCCGGGTCGACGGCGGGCATGACGGTTCAATTCGTGGTCGGCGCCACGCCCGACAGCGACCGGACGCTGGTCGACACGATCACCGGCCTCTACGCGGGCGGCGGCATGCACCACACCCAGTTCAGCGCGTTCCGTCCGATCCGGGAGACGCCCATGGAGGAGGCCAAAGCCACCCCCGCGCTTCGGGAGCAGCGGCTTTATCAGGTCGATCACCTGATCCGCGACTACGGTTTCGCGCCCGGCGAGATCGTCTACGACGAACGGGGCAACCTGCCGCTGTCGCGCGATCCCAAGGTGAGCTGGGCGCTTGCGTCGCCCGAACAGTTCCCGATGGAGGTCGAGCAGTCGTCGTACGAGGAGCTGGTTCGGGTACCGGGCATCGGCCCGGTCGCGGCGCGGCGCATTGTCGCCACCAGGCGGTCGACGCTGATCCGGGGTGTGGCCGATCTCCGCAAGCTGGGCGTGATTACCGACCGGGCGGCCGGCTTCCTGACGATCCGAGGTCGACGGCTGCGGACGGATCGTTGGGCCGAGCAGCTGGGCTTCTGGGCGCCGGAGGAGGATGTCGGTGCCCCGCAGCTGGTCTACGAGTTCAGCCCCGGGACGTTTCGCTAAGCCGATTCGAGACTATCGATTCACCCCGGAATCGAGCCGCGCGGGTCGCCCTGACCGCCGTCCGCAGGCAGGTCGGGTCCGGTCGAGCCGGCGAGCCATCTGGAGAGCGGCCCCTGGCCGTACCGTCGACATGCTTGAACATTCAGGTAGTATACGTACTATATTTACACTATACGTATATCGTGAGGGTGTGATGAAGACAAAGCTGACAGTAACTGTCGATCGGGAGCTGCTTCCTCGAGCCAAGCGGTACGCCAAGAGCAAAGGGGTCTCGTTGTCGAGCCTGATCGAGTCCAGTCTTCGTTCACTCGACCAGAAGGATCAAGCCTCCTTTTCAGATCGCTGGGCTGGAGCGTTTCGACCAGCGCGGCGGCGGAGTCCTCGTTTCAAGGCACTCGCACGGAAATACCTGTGATCGTCCTGGTCGACACCGATGTGCTACTGGACGTCGCGCTTGGGCGGGCTCCCCATGTCGAGGCGTCGAGCGCGCTGCTCGATTGGCTCGAGCGCCACCCGGGACAGGGATTCGTCGCCTGGCACTCGATCTCCAACTTCTATTATCTGGTGACTGCGAAACGTGGTCAGGCCACGACACGGCGGTTCGTCGCTGACCTCATGCAGTTCATCGATGTCGCTCCGACGTCGACCGCAAGCCTCAAGTATGCCACCTCGCTTGCAATGAGAGACTTCGAGGACGCCATGCAGGTCGCCGCCGCCGCCGCGTGCAAGGCGGAGATCATTGCGACCCGCAATGTCCGTGATTTTTCTGCATCCCCCATCCCTGCCTCGACACCGGCCGCCATCCTGAAGTCGATCGGCTGACCAGAACGAGGTCTATCCTCGGCCCGCCTTTCACGCTCGCTAGCGCGGGCGTCGATAGCCGGGTTCGACCGCCGGCTCGTACTCCCGCCACCACTGGGGCGGCAACGGCTTGGCCGTCGGCGCGATCTGGTCGAGCGTCTCGGCATCGTAGAGCCTGCCGCCGCGCATCACCTGATGCACCGCCTTCGAGTGCCGGATATCGTCGAGCGGATTGGCGTCGAGCACGACCAGATCGGCCAGCTTGCCGGGCTCGAGCGACCCGATGTCCGTCTCGAGGCCGATAGCTTGCGCACCGAACAGCGTCGCCGCGCGCAGGGCATCATGACGCGACATCCCGCCGGCCTGGATCGACCAAAGTTCCCAATGATAGGCCAGCCCCTGAAGCTGGCCATGCCCACCGACTCCGATCTTGCCCCCGGCTTCGATCAGCGCCTTGGCAAACTCGGCGTGTTTCGCAAAGATCTGCTCGTCGGGATGCACCCAACCGGAAACACCCGGGCTGCCACCGCGCCGCCGGGCGCGACCATCCAGCTCGGCCGCGGGCAGGAAGCGCATCAGCTTGGGGTCATCGGCCACGCGCTCCGTGGCGTAGTAGTAGTTCTCCGCCCAGGGCCCGCCGTAGGCAACGATCAGAGTCGGGACATTGACGGTGCCACTGTTCTTGAACAGACTGACTACGTCCTCGAAGATCGGATACACCGGCAACGAATGTTCGACCCCGGAATAGCCGTCGAGCGCATGCGTGATCTCGAGGGCGTAGTCGATCCCGCCCTCGGTCGTCGGCATCAGCTCGAGTTCGCGGGCTGCCATGATGATCCACTGCCGCTGCTGCCGGGTGCCGCTCATGTACATCTTGAGCGTCTTGGTATCGTAGTACTGACTGTAGCGGCGGAGCACGTCGCGGGCGTGATCCAGGCTGCGGATCTGCTCGGTGAGAAAGACGCCGGGGCCGGTCGAATAGATGCGCGGACCGATCATCTGGCCCGTTTCCACCAGATCGCCATAGGTGAGTACGTCGGTCGTCGCGGTCTGCGGATCACGGGCCGTGGTCACTCCGTAGGCCAGATTGGCCAGATACGCCCACATCTGACCGAAGTGGATCCCGGGCGAGTGACGGAAGTGCGCATGCGCATCGACGAACCCCGGCACGATGGTCTTGCCGTTCAGCTCGATCACGCGTGCGCCTGCTGGTACGGTGCCGCGAGGACCGACCGACACGATCCGGTCGTTGCGGATCACGACATCGGCGTTCTCGACCACCTCGTTGCCGCGCATGGTGATGACGCGGGCACCGCGAAGGACCAGATTCTGCGCCGGAACGTCGCGCGGCGCAGTGATCCGGACCCGTGTTTCGGTCGGCCGGTAGCGGGGCCGTTCGCGGCTGGCGGTATCGGCCGGCGCATTCCGCGCGGCGCGCAGACTGTCGTCGAGCGCCTGGGCCCGAGTGAGGTCATACCGGAGATGGGCGTTGCCCACCGACCACCTCACCGCGTTGCCGTTCGACTCCCACGCGGGAAACTCGCCGCCGATATCGGTTAGCTTACGCACCGGGAACGCTGCATTGGCGGGGTCGGCCACGGAGACCGTCGGGACCTGGCCGCCAACCAAGGGCACCGTCACCACGTAGAGATTGCTGCCCACCTGGGCCAGCGCGCGATCTCCCGAGGGAGACATCAGAATCAGGCCAGCGGGTGGCGGCGTGGTTCCACCGGGCGGCGCCGATCCGGTGACCTTGAGATGCGCCTTGATATCGGTGCCGTCCCAGCGCATCGACACCAGCCCGTCAGCCGGGCTGTATGAATAGAGCCGATCGGATGAATTGCTGAAATGCGGAGCTTGTTTTCCACCGGTCGGCGCCAGGACCGAGACGTCGCCGCCGGTGGCCGGGATCCAAACGAATTCCGCGCCAAGTCCTGCGCCGAAGCGCTCGAGGGTCTCCTGCATGTCTCGGGCAGCGGCACGCACGGCAACGATCCGCTGTCCATCCGGCGACCACGCAAGTTGCGCATAACGGGCCGGGGTCCGAGTCAGCCGTTGCGCCGCGCCGGTCCCTCGCGTTGGTACCCGGTAGATGTGCCCCCCTTCACGATCGTTCCAAGTCACGAAGGCAAGCGCCGCGCCGTCCGGCGACCAGACCGGATAGTGCTCGCCTTCCGCCAGGCTCGACACCCGCCTCGGCGTGCCGTTCGGGTAATCCATCAGATAGACTTTTCCCAGCGCGGAAAATGCGAGCCGAGTGCCGTCCGGTGATGGGACCGCATCCCGGATCTGTCTGACTTGGACCGTGCCGGTGTCGACCCGATAGGCGAACTTGACCTCGGGGCCGATGGTAATCTCCTCGTCGACCTGGAAGGGAATCTTCGTGGCGGCGCCGCCCGACACCGGAATCCGCCAGATCTCGCCGCCGTACGAAGCAATCACCTCGCGCGAGTCCGGTGTGAAAGTGAAGCCGGGCAACACGTCGAGGGACGACGATCCTTCCTGATCATCGCGCTGGACCGGGTAAGCCAACCAGCGTTCATTCCCGGTGGTCAGCTCGCGCAGGCGCAGGCCGGTCTCGGCCTTGTACCGGGTACCGTAGGCCAGCCACTTGCCGTCGGGCGAGAGAGTGGGACGGAAGGCCGAGCCCTGGCGACTGGTCATGACCGTCTGCGTACCGGCTTCGCGATCGTAGACGGCAATCTGATACATCGGGAAACGCACGTCGTAGCTGAAGCCACCGTTGCGGAAGGCATGCCAGACGTAGCGTGGATCCGGACCAAACGCCGCGCCCAGCGTGAAGCGCTGTGCGGGTTCGCGGATCAACTGCACACCGCTGCCGCCATTGACGTGGTGGAGCCAGAGCTTGGCCGCTCCGGGTCCGCCACCCGATCTGGTGACCACGAGCGCCGTACCATCCGGGGTCCACTCGGGCGACGCAACGCCCTGGAGGTTCCCGCGGGTAACCTGCACCGTGTCGCGACCGTCGAGCGACATGGCCCAAACGTGGTCGGACCCACTGCGATCGGAGACGAAGGCGACGCGCTTGCCATCCGGACTGATCCGAGGCTGCGCATCGAAGGCCAGACCGCTGGTCAGCCTGGTTGCGCGCCCACCGGTAATGGGCAGCGTGTAGAGATCGCCCAGCAGATCGAAAACCAGGGTGCGGCCGTCGGGCGTGATGTCGACGGAAATCCAGGTGCCTCGACTGGTGGCGAGCCGAAAGGTCTGCGTACCCGTCTGCAGGGGCAGACCGGCAGGCGCGCGCCGGGCCGTATCCTGCAAGACAACCGGTGCGGCAAGCTCTGGCGAGCCGGCCAGAACGGAATGAACGACAAGGAATGCAAGCATTGACGGGCGCTCCGCGGGCGAGGGCGGTGCAACGAGAAAAGACACGGTCGGGACCGGCAGCCGGCCCCGACCGAAGCAATTTAACCTGCGCCGGCTCAGGTCACGGCAGCCGGCATTTCGACACTATCTGACAGCGATAATCAAGGCGCCTCATTCCACGCCGAGCGGGCCAGCGCGGCAATCCCGCTGGCGCGAGGCCATTGCGGGTGCTCCGCCTGCACCTCCTTCTGTACGGTTGTCGCGACCTCATCGGCGGAGCGGCCCTGCGCTTTGAGTTCGCGGGCGCGGGCCTGAATCCGGCTGACGATCGTTCGCTGCGTAGCAATGACAGCTCCGCTGCCGATCGGACCATGGGCGGGCACGAGGGTGGTGGGCCGGAACGTATCGAAGGTGTCAAATGCCTTGAGCCACGCGGTCGTGCTGGAGGCCTGATTGGCCGCGAGGAACGACTCGTTCATGACGACGTCACCGGCGAAGAGGACGCCGTCGCCTTCGACGAAGAAACCGGTGTCACCGCGGGTGTGGGTGGGTCCGACCACCACCATGCGCACCGCGACCCCGCCCAGATCCAGCCGGTGCTCACGGTCGAAGGTGATGTCGGCGACGCGGCGCGTGACGCCTTTCAACAACTCGGCCGTGACCGGCGTGAAGCCGGCGAAGCGTTCGATCATGCCCATGCCGAGCTCCGCAAACTCGGCTTCCTGAACGGTCGAGTTGACGTAGCGGGCGGTGGACGGGAAGGCCAGATAGCCCGTGGTGTGCTCCGGGTGATAGTGCGTCGAGACGACGTAGAGCTCGGTGTTCTTGCTCAGCTTGGCCGCCTCGCGGAGCACGGTCTCGCCGTTCTGTCGGCCCATGCCGGGGTCGATCACCAGCGTGGCGCGGCTTCCGACGACGATACCGACGTTGGGGACCATACTGACCCAGTCGTCGGGGATCGCATAGGTGTGCGGACCGAGCTTGACCGTGACGCCCTCGCGGATGATCGGATCGCGCTGGGCAGCAGCGGCAGAGGAGATCAGGACGCAGGCAGCAGCGGAGAGGAGGAAATGCTGGTTCATGAGATGGCCGGGTTCCGGGTTGGCGCTCGAACCCATCAGGGTCAGTCCCAGAAAGAGTATCTCGGCCTCCCGGTATCGCAAGGCCGAAAGAAGACCCGACGACGATCGGCCCTACGGCCGGCAGGAAGGTGGATCGATCTGATTGTAGTAGATGATATCGAACGCTTGCGCCGGATTGACGGTGAACGACTCGTCGAGAGCGTGCAACCGATCGAGCCAGGCGCGAACGGCAGGTGGGGCTTGCCGCAGATCCAGCACGAACGAACGGACGCCGAGCGCCGGCAGCAGGCGATCCAGACTGTTCACCGTCGACGGGCGGGACGGCGGACACACGGCCGAGCGCCCGAAGATATTGCCGATCAACACGACTCGATCGCCGTAGCGGGCTCGGAGGTGGCTGCCGAGCGTGATCGAGCCCTGGGTCGAGCTGCTGATCCGGGGGCTCGAAACGAGGACCGGTGCGCCCGCGATATGGAAGCGCGACGCGAAGATCATGAGCCGCGCATTCGGACCCTCGCGACTTCTGATCCAGTCGATGTTGTCGGCCATCGCCCAATCGCGATAGGCATGATGCTCGGCATAGTTGTCGGGGCGGTCATTGACAGGCAGGAGCCGGAGCCAGGTATCGACCTGGCGGGCGCCGACCGCATGACGATGCCCCCATGCGAACGCCTCAGCCGATGACGCCTCCGTGTATCGGGTTGCCCGTCGCTCCAGGAGACCGATCAGGTCCGCGATCGCGCCGGAGAAGCGATCCCGCTCGGCAAGCTCGAGCGTACCGTAGCGAGCGTACGTCTCCTTGGGTGTCGAGCCGACGAACCCCGCGACCCGGGGCTCCAGTCCCCGATACGCTGCTTCATCGACCTGACGGAGATAGGCGAGCGCCGCTTCGAGGGCAGTGCTGACACCGCGAACGGCGGCCGTATTCCCGGGGCTTCCCGGAACATCGAATCCGTAGAGAGCGACGGTATCGCGGGGCCCTGCCGCATTGTAGGCGCGCAGCGACTGCAGCAGCTGCCGGTTAGCACGGTGATGGTGGAAGGTCCAGGTGAAACCGCTATCGACCGCCGACGCCAGCGGCTCCGAACCGATTCGCACGTAGGTGTGGAGCCGCTCGCCTTCGCTGAGCCCCGATTCGATCGCCAGTGCGCGGAAGCCGCGCTCGCGGGCCAGCGCGAGAAAGAGCGCGTTCCGGAACCGAAGCACTTCGTCCCCGCTGTGCGTCGCTTCACTGAAAGCCACGAGCGGAACGGGGCCGATCATCTCCAGCAAGGGTGCGATGTTCGCCACTTTCTCGCCCACCGAATCGACGGCGACCGAATGAAGGGCGCCGGACGCCCAGCGAAGGAATACGGTTGCTCCGCTGTCCGTCTGCGCCACAGCGGTGCCCACCGGTCCGACCACGAGGCCAACGGCGACCACGAACCGGAGTATCGCGCTCACGCGCAGTAGAGTCCTATGCGCCCCAACGCCCCCCGCTCACCGCGCCCCACAGGGCAGCGACCATGCGATCTCGCTATTTGCGTACCGCCAGATTCGGATTGTTCACTCGTTCGGAGTTCGGCATCGGGAAGCACCGCTCGGCGCCCCAGGTCCGACCCGGCTCGTTATAGTAGGGCGTCCCCGGTGCAGGAATCAACGGCAACTCGAGCCGCCGGAAATCACCGAGATGCTGTCCCTCGAAGAAGAGCTCGGCACGGCGCTCGTAAATGATCTGTTCCATCACCGACTGCGGATCGCTGCTCGAGAAGTCGGGCAGGCCGGCGGCGTCATGCAGCGCGTTGATGATCGCGATGGCGCCCGTCAGATCGCCGCTCTTGGCACGGTGTTCCGCCACGATGAGCTGCGCCTCCGCCGACGTCGCTATCTCGATCGGAGTGGTTCGAGAGGAATGTTTCGCCGGCACCCAGAGCGGCTCGGCGTACCGGGTGACGAGGCCGGTATTGGTCACGACGACACGGGAGTCCGCTACTCCGTTAAACCGCATGTCCCGATATCGAGGATCGACCGTGTGCAGGTTTCCCAACCAGACGGCCGGGTAGATGCCGTTCTCGTTCACTCCGGCCGCAGTACCGGGGTACTCGGCATGTTTCACATATCCCTGAGGTACCAGCAGCGCATCGGCTGCCGCGTCAGCCAGTCGGCCGAGCCCGAGCCGCGCCCGCGCTCGTCCGCTCCGCGCCAAGTTGACCATACCCTGATCGGACGCCGCTGCAGCCGCTTCGAGCGCACGGGTAAAGCGACCTTCGGCACGTTCGAAGACCTGTGCGGACGATATCTCGGGCCCGCCGTCAATCGCCGCCGAGCAGAATCGTTCGGCCAACAGCACCAGACTGTACCCCGCGTACACAGCGGCCTGGGCAATCAGCGACAAGCGATTCGCAACGTCCTGATCGGACCAACCCTCGAGCAGCGCGAGCGTATGCTCGTTGTGCCATCGAGCCCCGGCCGTGGCACCATACGACTGCCCGGTGCATCCCGTTCCCGCCGTCGAGCCGGCCGTGTACTCGAGAAAGAACGCACGGTTATCCCCCCAACTCGCTCCTCCTGACCCGGTCGAGAGCTCGTCGCCGAGAATGGCCCCCTGCTCGATATGTCCCAACAGGGCGCAGTTGAAGAGCGTGATGCCACCGTTGACTAGCGTGGCCGCCTTGGCCGGCGCCTCCGCATCCTCGGCCGCAATCGCGCCCGGCAGCTCGACCGACAGGAGCTCATCGAACGCATTGCAGCCGCCGAGGGATGCCGCGAGGAGCAACGCCCCACCGATCCAGCGCCGCACCCCCACACGACCGACCGTCACCGACAGAGAAGGAAGCATCGCGCAGTCCTCAGAAAACAAGGTTGACGGTGGCCACGAACTGGGCCAGCTGCGGCGTAGTGGCGCGCACCAGGCTGAACAGGTTGTTGACCTGGTAGGATTCCGGATCGACCCCGGACCAGTTCGTCCAGGTGTGGAGATTGCGGCCGGCCACGGTCACACTTCCGGAGCGAGCACCAAGCACCCGCGCCCAGCTTGCAGGCATCATCAGATTGGCCGACACCTCGCGCAATTTGCCGAACCCGGCGTCTTGGATACTCCAGTCGAACCGCCCCGCGGGGTTCTGCGTCGTCGCGATCCAAACGGGGTCGTACTCGGTCGGATAGAACCGCTCCCGGCAATGGCCGTTTAGGCACCGCAACATCAAGCTGTTCTCGAACAGCTGGTGGCCGAGCTTGAAATCGACGAGGGCATAGAGCCGCACCCGTCCGCCGAGGGTCAGCGTCGAGCTTACCGATCCCTCCGTCGTCGGCAGCGCGGAGCCCACGAAGATCCCCGGCGCCGCCGCGCACGACATCGGCGCGTTGCCTTCACCCCCATCACAGAGAATGTTCGTCGCCACGCCGTCCGGTCCGAGTTCCGCGCTTACCACCTTGCGGATGAAGCTCGAGAACGCCGGATAGCCGACTTTGTGCACGAGGCGGTCGTCGAGCACCGGCAGCTCCGTCGCGCCGCTGGCGAGCTCCAGCACCTTGTTGTCGTTGTGCGAGAGATTGACGCCCAGATCGAGTGCCACCTTGGCGCCATCGAGCACTCGGGCCGACAGCCCGAGCTCGACCCCCTGATTCCGCAGCACGCCCGCGTTGACGAGTCGCGTTCCCATGAATCCTTGTGACGGGATATTGGGCACGCCGATGATGGCGTCTCGCGTCGTCTTGTGGTAGTAGCTCGCATCGATCGACACGCGGCTACCGAAGAGCGACGTCTCCAGCCCGACCTCGATCTCTTCTCCCCGCTCGGGACCGAGGTCCGGATTCCCGCTCGCGCCGGGCCTGAGCCCCGGCCCGGTCGGCCCACCCACCGCCGTGTAGGTCCGTATCGCGGAGAACGCCGCCGGTTGCTGGCCAGCCTGACCATATGCCGCGCGCAGCTTGAGCACGTCGACGAACCGGAACAGTCCGGCCCCGTCCTCGCTGACCACCCAACTAGCCGCCACCTTGGGATACGTTACCAGGTCGAACGATTCACCGAAGGCACTGTTGTCGTCGGCTCGGATGGCAGCCGTCAGGAACAAGCGATTCGAGAAGGCGAACTGCTGCTGGAGGTACATGCCCACCGTCGCGTTCTCGACGAAGTTGTCCGATCCGAACGTGGTTGCCGCCGCGCTGATACTCTGCACGGAGAAATCCGGGAACTCACGTCCTTCGGCCGTCGCAAAGGAATTGAAGTTCCGGTAGTACTGCAGCCCCACGGATGAGGTCGAGACGATCGACGGCCGCAGGTTGGCCGTTGCCGTCGCGGCGTAGTCGACCGTGTTCGTGGTGACCTGCTCCCGGCGCGAGAACTTCGTGCCGAGGCGACCGCCTCCGCCCCCCAGGTTGAACAGCGCAAACTCCGGAATGGAGGCGATGTTGCGCAACAGCGTGAAATTGTCCGAGCTCACGAGGTCCAAGCCCAGTGTCAACCGATGATTGAACCAGGTACTGGGCCGGTGCTGAAACCGAAGGCCAGCGACGAGGTGCCCCGTCCGGCTCCGACTTTCGGAGGCGCGGTGCCAGGCTTCGGGCGGAGCCAGATTGAAGCCACGCAACGGCTGGCCCAACGTCGCGGGGTTGCCGAGGTCCTGCGAAGCCCACGGGCCAGCGGCCACTTCGATCGGCAACTGCAGGTCGCTGCTCACCAGGCCGAGGTTGACGCCTACTTCGAACCGATCGGTCAAGGGCAAATCGAGATTGACCCGGCCACCGAACTTGAACAGCGTATTCGTGGGCTCGATGCCGGTTTCGTGGTCGAGATCGAGGCTGGCGAAATACCGGACGCGCTCCGTACCGCCTTTGGCATTCGTCCCGTAACCCTGAACGCGGCCGTTCCGGAACATCGGCGTGCCGCGCTCACGCTCGTTCCGTGCGAGGTTCATCTCGATGATCTCGCCGTTGACGCGAGTGTACATCGAGGGCCACCGCTCCTCCGCGTTCATAAACCAGTTGGTGCCCTGCTTGAACGTCGCGGATACCTCCGCCCGCCCGCCGCGGCTGCCGCGCTTGGTAATGATCTGGATAACGCCGCCCGTCGCCTCGGTGCCGTACAGCACCGCTGCCGCGGGTCCCTTCACGATCTCGATCGACTCGATGTCCTCGGGATTGATATCACTCATGCGAGACGCAGGCCCGCTCCCTGTCGTGCCGCCACCCTGGGACGCCGGCCCCGAATGCGCCCGATTGTCCACGCGAATCCCGTCGACGAACAGCAGCGGATCGCTGCCGAACAGCGAGATGCTCGACGCGCCGCGAATCCGGATCCGCCCGCCGCCCCCCACAACCCCGGTCGACGGTTGCACCAGCACACCCGGCACCCGTCCATTGATCAGCTGGATGGCATCCGCCACCGGCGCCAGTTCCAGCACTTCGGACGCCTTCACCTGGCCGATCGAATTGCCGATCGCGCGCTTCTCGGTGGCGCCGACCGTCCCGGTCACGATCAACTCATCGAGGTTGACCGGGCTCTCGACCAACTGGAACAATTGCACCTCGGTACCGGCCCGCACGGCCCGCATCAGCGGCTGATAGCCGATGGCGAGGATGCGGACGGTAAGACCAGCCTCAGGCACGTCGGTGATCCGAAATCTTCCCTCCGCATCGGTCGTCGACTGCCGCGCCGTGCCGACGACGAAAACGCGCGCCGCTTGAATCGCACGCCCACCGGTACCCTGGACCAGGCCTGTGACCGACGGCGTCTGGACCTCCCGTGCATCGTCGTGGATCGTGTCCAATCGGCGGCCCGGAGCGAGCGATGCCGTCGCCACCGCGGCGCGGTCGAGATAGTCCGACCGTGAGCGAGGCTCGATGATGACCTGGCCGTCGAGTTCCGAATAGTTCAGGAAGGTGCCCGCCAGCATCCGGTCCAGCGCCTCCGCCACTGTGACCGAGGTACACTCGCAGCTGACCCGATGACTCGACGGAATGGCCCGCGTGCTGAAGGCCAGGTCGACGCCTGATCGCTGCCGCAGGTGAAGCAGGGCCGTGCCGAGCGAGAGATTCTGTACGTTGAGCCGGGCCACGCGGGCAAGCGGAGAGAGAGACTGTGGGACCAGCACCCCAAGCTGAGTCGGCATCGGCTGTGCCTGCGCGCCCAGCGATACCACCAGACAGGATGCGGCCACGAGTACCCCGCCGATCACCCGACCTCGTTTCCGTGTTTCGGTCATGCTTGCCGCTCCCTCCATCGGGGGTAAACTCAACTCGATGGCAGCGGAGGCTCCACGCCTCCGCCTCGCCGCAACTCTACGACCGCACGCCGATCGCCCACCTCGCAGCGGGCGCCAAGAATCCGGCAGATGGTCGTCATCACATGGGAAAAATCACGATCGGTGAACCAGGCGTTGACGCGGTCATTCGCCAGCTCCGGATCGATCAGGCGAACCGTGGCGCCGTACCGCGTCTCGACCTCACGCAACGCGTCGCGCACCGGGGTGCCCTGGAACACGAGGAAGTTGCCCGTCCAGCGCGTCACCGTGTCGACATTGGCCGCCAGCGCGACCGTCGGCGGCGCGCCGGCTTCCATCGAGGCGATCTGCCGTGGCCCGACCTCGACGGCCGAATCGGCGGCCGCAACTGCCACGCGGCCCTCGATCACGACGAGGCGGAAATGCTGCTCCCGGCCGTCGAGGTCGAACTGCGTACCGAGCACGGTCGCGGCACCGGACGGTGTTTCGATGCGAAAGGGCCTGCCCTCGGATTTGGCCACGGCGAAATAGGCCCGGCCGTTGAGTTCCGCGCGCCGCTCCTCGAGGCCGTCCACGAACCGGAAATGGCTTTCGGGCGCCAGGCGGACCACGCTGCCATCCGTGAGAGTCACCGTGACCCGTTCCTCCGGCCCGGTGACGAACTCCGTGGCGGCGGCCGCCGGCGCTTCGACAGGACTGCGACCGATCAGGCGGGCGCCCAGCGCGACGACCAGAACCGCTGCGGCCGCCCACGCGACGACCGGGATGCGGCGTCGACCGGGCAGTACGATCTCCGGAGCAACCGGTACCGCCCGATCCTTCCGGATAATCTCGGCTGCCGGCGGATGCACCCGCTCGGGCATGTCATCCTCCAGCACGGCCGTCACGCGCCAGAGGCGAGCAACCTCCTGGTAGAGGCGCTCGTTCTCCCCCGCCGCTCGGCGCCAGGCCGAGAGCTCCCGGTGCTCGAGTTCCGTGGCTTCGCCCCGGAGGACGCGGATGATCGCGGCTTCGTCCATGATGTGATGAGTTCCGCTGAGGTTGGGTTTATACCATCGGAGGGAAATCAGAGGGGTGGCGCGGCGATATCACCTTGCGCCGGGAGCGGGAGTTCAGCCCGTCCGCCCGTCGACCAAGCGGCCGCTCAGGGCTCGGCAATACCGCGCAGAATGCCGCGAAGCTCCGCCACCGCGGCACTCAGCTGGTTGGCCACCGTCTGCGGCGAGATCCCCATTACGTCGGCGATCTCCTTGTACGAGAGCCCGTGGATCCGGGCCAGCACGAAGACCTCACGCCGGCGCGGCGGCAGAGCTGCCACGGCCTGGCTCACCGCAACCCGTAACTCGGCGCGCTCCAGCGACTCGCCCGGCGTCTCCTGCTTCCGCCGCTCGAGCTCGGCGCGATACGATGGGAGATGGCGCACTTCCCGCCAGCGCTTCTTGTCCTGGTTGAGCATCAGGTGGCGGGCGACCGAGAACAGGAAGGAGCGCAACGAGCCGATCGGGTGCCAGTCGACCCGCTGCTGCCAGAGCCGGAGGAACACCTCCTGGGCGATATCCTGCGCAGCCTCCGGCACGTCGGCCATCCGCTCCAGATAGGCGACGATATGGCTCCAGTGCCGGTCCATCAGCCGGTCCAACGCATCCGCGTCGCCCTCGCGAAGGCGTGCCATCAGCCTCGCGTCGACGTCGAATGCGCTGTCGTCCCCCCGCTTCGAGGAAGCGTTCGTCATGAACCCGTTGACCTGGCGTGCGGTGCGTAGCTGACTGGCAGAACCTCTCCCTCAACAGGTAACGCCGGATCACGATTTTGGAAAGCGCGGACGGGATTCGCCCCGGCGCAACCCCATATTCAAAGGAGCGGCCCGCGGCGCGGGGCGAGCGGACGGATTTCACCTGGAAAACGGGCCCCTGCCGAGGTACTATCAGGGGTGCTGCACGCGCGCGGACGGCGCCGTGAGCCACGCATGCCTCGCCCAATCACAGTATAGGTCTGCCATGACGACCCTCGCGGCTATCCGGGGGCGCGCCCTCCTCGCTTTCACGCTCATCGGCGCGCCCGTCTTCACTCCACCGCCACTTGGCGCGCAGTCGGACAGCTATCGAGCCGTCGTGCCGGCATCGGCCGCGTCGGATCCCGGACTCTTCACCGTGCACCGGGTCGACGGCAACCTCCTGTTCGAGATCCCCGACTCGCTGCTCGGCCGCGACATGATCGTGATGAGCCGGTACGCCAAGACCCAGGAAAGCCTGGCCGACGGCGGTGCCATGATGGCGCCGAACATCGTGGTTCGCTGGGAGTCGCGCGACGGTCGGATCCTCCTCCGCGGCGTGCAGCACGACAACACCGCCGACTCGAGTTCCGCCGTCCGCCTGGCGGTCGACAACTCGAACTTCGCGCCGGTGCTGGCATCGCTCCCCATCAAGGCGCGCGGCAACCGGACCGCAGTGGTCGACGTAACCGACCTCTATCTGGGCGATACCCAAGTCTTCTCGATGCCCAGGCAGCGCCGTACCGAGTATGCAGTCCGCAATCACGACCGCGGTCGGACCTGGCTCGAATGGGCTCGGAGTTTTCCGATCAACGTCGAACTCCGGGTCGTCCGCACCTACGTGGCGGACCGTCCGCCGTCAAACGTCCGCGGCGGCTCGATCTCGTTCGAGGTCAACCACTCGATGATCCTCCTGCCCGCTAAGCCGATGACGCCTCGGCTGGCGGACGAACGGGTCACCTACATCAGCTCCAGCCGAACCGACTATTCGAGCCGCTTCCAGGGCGTCCGCGCCGAGCGGTACATCCGGCGCTACCGGCTCGAGCCCAAGGACACCGCCGCCTTCCGCCGCGGCGAGCTGGTCGAACCCGTCACGCCCTGGGTCTGGTACATCGATCCCGCGACACCGCCCGAGTGGCTCCCCTACTTCGAGGCCGGTGTGCTCGAGTGGAACGAGGCGTTCGAGCAGGCCGGCTTCAAGAATGCCATCCAGGTCCGCCGCGCACCGACCGAAGAGGAAGATCCCGAGTTCAGTCTGCTCGATGCGCGCTACTCCGTCATCCGTTATATCGCCTCACCGGTGCGATCCGCCAATTCGAGCGGCGACGTGATCGACCCCCGCTCGGGTGAGGTGATCCGCGCACACACCAACATGTACCAGGGCGTACTCGAGCGGCTCCGCTGGTGGCTGGTGTCGCAGGTCGCGGCGGCCAACCCGTCGTTCCAGACGAGCGATCTCTCCACCGCCGACATGGGCGAGGCCCTCCGGTACGTGGTCTCGCACGAGACGGCGCACTCGGTCGGTCTGCCACACAATCAGCTGGCCAATTTCGTCTACCCGGTCGACTCGATCCGCAACCCGGATTTCGTCCGACGGATGGGCCACTCCGCGTCGTCGGTCGGCCGAACCCGCTACAACTACGCTGCGCAGCCGGGCGACGGCGTGCCGCCCGAGCGCCGACTCGGCCTCTGGGACAAATTCGCGGTGATGTGGGGCTATCGTCCCATCCTCGACGCCAAAACGGCCCACGACGAGTTGCCGACCCTCGACCGGTGGATCGTCGAGCGGGCCGACAAGCCCTGGTTCCGCTCCGCTGAAGCGCAGTTCGGCATAGACGTGGAGTGGGACCCGTACCGGATGACCGAAGGGATCTCGGACGACCCGATCCGCGCCGCGGAACTCGGGATGCAGAACCTGCGCAGCGCCACCGCCAACCTGACGAAATGGGTGCTCCAACCCAACCAGGACTATTACGAACTGGAAGCGCATTACCTCCAAAACCTGACCCAGTGGAATCGCTTCGCCGAGCACGCCTCGGCCGCGATCGGCGGCTTCTGGACCCATCACAAGCGGAGTGGCGAAGCGGGGCCGGTCTACACTCCGATCGATCCGGCCTACCAGCGCAAGGCAATGGCGTTTCTCGACGCTCACGTCTTCGCAACCCCCGCCTGGGCCCTCGATCGCGACCTGCTCGGCCGGATCGAACACGCCGGCGCCGTCGAGCGGATCCGCGCCTACCAGGTGCTGGCTGTGACCCGGGTGCTCAACCATGCCCGGCTGGCGCGCCTGATCGAACAGGAGGCCTTCCTGGGCGACCGCGCCTACCGGCCCGCTGCCATGCTCGATGAAGTACGGGACATCGTCTGGCAGGAGGTGAAGCGCGGCACTCCGATCGACACCTATCGCCGGAACCTCCAGCGCGGCTATCTGGATCACGCCCACCACCTGTTACACACGGCCGAGTCGAAGTCGTGGAGCCCGCCGTCGAGCGGAAACCTGCGGGTCGGCAACGACGACGACCCGCCCCTGAATGCCGACCTCCATATCGGCCAGTCGGACATCCGGCCCCTGCTCCGCGATCAGCTGCGCAGTCTCAAACGTGACATTGAAGCGGCCCTGGCCAAGCCACCGGCGGACCGCAACACCAGGATCCACCTGGAAGACGCGCTGACCCGGATCGATCGCTCACTGGGTCGCTAGATCCGGACCAGGCAAGCCAAAGCCGCCCCCTCGAAACCGAGAGGGCGGCTTTGCATTTACGTCCACCGAAGCAGGATCAGAACGACAGATTGGTCGAGAGCCAGATCCGGCGACCTTCCTGATGGTTGTTGTACACGTTGGTATAGAGCGTGCCGGTCGGATTGGCCGCGCTCGGCGTGCCCTGATACGACGCGTACTCGAGGAAGTTGGTATCGAGCAGGTTGTAGACGGTGGCGTTGATGGTAACCCCGTTGACCAGCTGGAACGACCCGCCCAGGTGGAGCAGACCGTAGGCCTTGAAATCGCCGAGGGCGTCGAAGGCCGCGTTGGTGCCGGCGGAAAGACGGCGTGCGCGGCTGCTGCGGTACTCGCCGCGAACCCAGGTGCCCACCGTCCGGCTCACATCGGCGCGGAAAGTTCCGTTGACCATGTGCTTCGGCGTGTTGGTCAGCGGCCACCCCTCCGAGTCCCCACTCTTCTGCTCGCTCTCGGTGTAGGTGTAGTTCCCCTGCAGCGACACCGCCTGCGAGAACGGCACTCGGCCACTCAGCTCGAACCCGCGCGTTACCGCTTTGTCGATGTTGATCGACTGCGAGAAGGTTTCCTGAGTCGGGAAGTTGCCGTATTTGACGCAGCCGGCGGCATCCGGGTTGCCCTGGAAAGTGCAGTTCGGAACCGGCGTTCCCGAGGCAATCTTATCGTTGAAATTGTTGTTGAATACGCTGACGCCCGCCGACCAGCCGGCCTGGTTTCCGTACAGCGCGGCGAGTTCGGTGCTGACACTGGTTTCCGGCTTGAGGCCGGGGCTGCCGATAGTGGCGGTTCGTCCCTGCGCAGTGAACCCGGTAATGCCGTCGACCAGCTGCTCCAGCCGCGGCGTCTTGTAACCACCGCTGACGCCACCCTTCAAGGTCCAGTTCTGACTCGCCGACCAGACCAGGTAGGCGCGCGGACTCACGTGGCTGCCGAACGAGCTGTGGTCGTCATAGCGGACCCCGGCAGTCAAAGCCAGGTTCCTGACGAAACGCCACTCGTCTTCCGCAAAGGCGGACCACTGCGTAAACGTGAACGGGGAAAGTGCGACGCCGTCGATCATTTCGGCGTCCCAGTACTGCCCACCGACCGTGAAGACGTGGCGTCCGACGCCGGCGGTCAGGCGGGTATCGAACACCGTGTTGGTCGCCTCGAGCTGCCGGGGCGACCCGGCCACCTTATTCGGCGCGCCGCTGCCGGGAGGTCCGCCCGGCGTGCCGGACGGCAAGGTCCGACCGATGGTCTCGGTCGCATTGCGCATCACGCTCGACTCGAGGATGCCAGGTCCGAACCGCCAGGTGTGGGCCAGGGTGAAGGCATCACGATAAAATTTCTGCTCCGGGCCATACCCGTTGAATGACGGCGGCGTGGCATCGGGGCGATCGAGCGTGCCGAGCTGCGCCTCGCCATTCTCGTACCGCTGCCGCGCGATCTCGACATCGAACCAGATGTCGTGCGCCACCCCGGGCGTCAGCGTGAGTCGGCCACCTACCGAGTAGATGTCGGCCTCGACCGGACTCGGCCCCCGCTTGCTAATCTCGGTCGCGTCGGCAAACTCGCCAGTCGGGTGGAGATCAGACTCGGCCCGCTTGAGCAGGCTGCCGCGAACTGCCAGGCCGAGCCGGCCGGGCACCACGGGACCGTTGAGATAGGCATTGCCGGAGTAGGTGTTGCCGAACTCCGTGTTGCCCTGCACCGTCGCATCCGACGTCAACGACCCGTGCCACCGACTGCTCACCTTGCGGGTGATGATATTGATCACACCGCCGATGGCATCGGAGCCATACAAAGTGGCCATCGGCCCGCGAATCACCTCGATCCGGTCGATGGCCGACACCGGAGGAAGGAAGCCGGTCGAGGTTTCGCCGAAGCCGTTCGGCGTTACGTTGCCCGCCGCGTTCTGCCGGCGCCCGTCGATCAGGACCAGGGTGTAGTCGCTCGGCATGCCGCGCATGCCGATGTTCATTCCCCCCGTCTTGCCGACCGTCCCGCCCACATCGATTCCCTCCACATCAGCCAGCGCCTCGGCCAGGTTGTTGTTGCGCTGCTTTTCGAGTTGGGCGCGCTTGAGCACCGTAATGCTGGCCGGCGCCTCCTTCTTTTCCTGTTCGAAACCCGAGGCCGAGACGACCACCTCCTGCAGGCTGATGGCCTTGGTGGTGTCGCGGGCTGCCTTCTTCGCAGGTTCAGTCTGAGCAACGACGGCAGCCGACATGGTCAACCCGATGACCGCGGCCAGGACCGTCGTACGAATGACAATGGGGACTCTCATGGTTCTCCAACAAAGGATCCGTTAAGTGAATCGCTGGAACATCGTTCAGAAGTGCACCCGGAGCCCGCTGCCGAAATAGCGGCCGGAATTTCCGCGAGCGCCATCGGAGCCCCGATGGGTGATTCGGCGCTCGTCGAACAGGTTCTCGCCCCGGGCATAGATGTCGATGGACGACGTCAGCGCGTAGGACGCGGACAGATCCAGGGTGAACAGGGACTCCGTCGTGAGAAAGCGGCTGTCGACTCCGGGCCGCTCGCAGGTCGTGGTCGTGCAGGTTCCATCGGAGTAGTTGAAGCCCAGATTGAAGTCGAATCCGGCCTCATGCTCGATACCGACGGCCAACCGTCCGATATGCTTCGGGGTATAGTCGAGCACGTCGCCCTCGCGCACACCGGAGGCGACGTCCGCACCTCGGGTGTACTTGCCGTCGGTGTAGGTATAGGCAAACCGGACCGGGAATCGGACGCCGTTCCGTTCGAACAGGTTGGCGGACACGCCGATCTCGACACCGTGCACCTGCTTGGCACCATCCTGCTGCACCCCGTCGATCGCGCCGTCCGCGCACGGGTTGGCTACGCGACAGTTGCGCAGGGCGTTGTCGTAGTCCGTGTAGAAGCCGACGGCATCGATGCTGAACCCGGCGTTCCGAAAGCGAAGGCCGCCCTCGAGGTTGGTGCTCTCCTCACCTCGGCTGCCATCGACGGCACCGGATCCGGGAGGGGCAAAACCCTGATGGACACCGGCCAGGATGGTCCACTGCTCGCCGAGTTCGTAGTTGGCGCCGAGCCCGAACGTCGTCTTCTTGAGCGTATTGCTGGCACTCGTCGGCACCGCGACATCGGCGCGACTCTGGACATCCTCGTAGCGCAGCAAGGGTAGCAGGGCCAGGCTGCCCAGCCGAATTCGATCGGCAATCCAGAACGAGGTCGCGTTGGCGTAACCCTCGTTCGGCGTCGCGGCCGACGCGCTCCGGAAGGCAAGGCTGCCATTGATCTGGTCGTAAACCACATTCGTCTCGGTCGCCGTATTCTCTGCATCGTCCTCGTGCCGGCGGACCCCGCCAATCAGCTCGTGGACTGCGGCACCGGTGGTGAACGCGGCGCGCGCCTCGAGCTGAATGCCCTTGGCGATGAAACTCTGGAAGTTGTTGCCGAAGCGAACGCCGTTGGCGTGCGTGGTGTTGGCGGTGCCGTCGAGAATGCCCTGGAGCAACGCCGCGTTGGCCGCGCCGTTGTTGATCTGCGACGTGATGCCGGAGCCGCCGATGCCGATGCCGTTGATCTGATTGAGCCGGGTGTAGTCGCGGACGGTCTTGGTATAGTAGCCCGTCGTGACCAGCGTGATGCCCGGCGCGAATCCGATCCGGTACTGCAGGCTCGCCGATTTACGACTGCGGTTCATCCGCTCGAGCTCGCTCAGTCCGTAGCGGCGATCCGGATCCCGGCGGAAGTCGGCGTCGGTCAGGCCGAGATACGAGACGTCGGCGTACTCTTCGCCCTGGAAGAGCTTGAGGTCGAGTTGCTGCTGGACCGTCGCGGAGGCATCACTCTTCCAGCGCAGCTTGAGCAGGTAGTCCGCGATATCGTTCCCGGCGGTGCGGGTCGAGCGATCGATCCGCTGGAAGC
Organism: uncultured Gemmatimonas sp.; assembly: GCA_964619465.1. Lineage (GTDB taxonomy): Bacteria > Gemmatimonadota > Gemmatimonadetes > Gemmatimonadales > GWC2-71-9 > SHZU01. The sequence goes on along the minus strand of CAZUES010000039.1, from coordinate 11,263 downwards.
CGTCGGTCCGGTGCGGATAGACCTCGGCCAGGATACCGAACTGGCCGAAGGTGCCGCCGACCCAGGTGTGAACCTTTCGAGTGTCCCAGGCGCCGAGTTCCACGTTGACGAAGCCGCTCGGACGGTCGGGAATCGGCGTCGAAACCAGGTTGAGCGCGCCCGACGTCGTCTGCGGACCGTAGCGCAGGATCTCAGGCCCCTTGAGCACTTCGACGCTGCTCATCCGGCCCACGGCCGGGAAGTAGTAGGCCGAGGTGTTCGCATACGGGGACATCGCGGCGGGAATGCCGTCCTCCATGATGGAGATCCGGTCGCTGCGCCCCGACGACGAGGCGCGAATCCCGATCCGCGGAAAGGTGCCGAGGCCGTCTTCCTCGCGGACATAGACGCCCGGCACGCTGCGCAGAATGCTGTGTACGTTGGTGAACTCGAACTGCCGCAGCTCCTCGGTGCGGATGACGTAGGCCGATCCGGTCGAGAGGCGGGCCTGTTCGCGAGTGCCGATGACGACGACGTCCTGCAGGGAGGCCGCCCGGGTCGTGTCGCGGGCAAGCTTCTTTTTATCGGATTCACTCTGCGCGGCACCCGGCGCGGACAGGGTCAGACCGAACCCCAGGACCATGGTTGCCGTGCGGAGGGTGTGAGAAAAGGCCATTTGAAGCTGTTCTCCAGCGGGAACTACCGGTGATTCGCCAGGAAGTGGCGGCAGAAGGTCGTTGGGCCTTCATTAATGAAAATGACTTTCATTCTCTTGTTAGAATGTATTTACGATAAATTCAGTCATGATTTGACGCAATACCCGACGACTACGGGATTGCTGCGCGGTCCCTGACAGGTTTATCGCGTGCTCAGGCGCTGATTTCGAACGAGAAAAAAAGGAGGGATCGGGAAGTGCTAAGGGCCGGCGTCAGGCCAAAACCACACCCAGCGGATCGTCGGCCAGCGCGAGACGGGAACAGGAATACCCCGCCTGACGTTCGAGGCGTCGCAGGCCGGCTTCGACATCTGCTGGAATCGGCGCCGCCCGGCTGCCGACCTTGAGCGACTGGAGCGGATCGATGGCGTCGGCAAACTTGATTCCCGGGTTGAGGATGCCGACCGGATCGAAGGCCCGCTTGATCTGCCGGAAGATCTGGCTGACCTCGAAGCCGTAGACCCGCTCGGTGAGCCCGGCCCGGAGCCGGCCGTCGCCATGCTCGCCGCTCGGACTGCCACCAAGCGACACGACCAGCTGCATCACTTCGTCATATACCGCCCGGACCCGAGGTTCCCACGCTTCGGTGGTCACGTCCGGCAGCAGGTTGGCGTGCACGTTGCCGTCGCCGGCGTGGCCGAACAGCACCACCGGGATCTGATGCCGCGCAGCAATCGCGGCGACCGACTCGAGATACTCGCCCAGGCGGGTCACCGGAACACAGCCGTCTTCGATGACCTGCATAGTGCGAAATTGCTCACCGAGCGAGGCCAGCTTGGGACTGGCCGCATGCCGAATCGACCAGAGCGCCTCGACCTCGGCGTCGTCCTCGCCGACCGCGACTTCGAGGCTTTCAGGCCGGAGGATGCCAACCGCCCGCTCCAGGTCACCCGCGAGCGCCGAAGCATCGCTGCCTTCGAACTCGACCATGAAGATCGCTGCGGCACCAGCCAACTGGCCGCCCCGGGGCACCGCGCGGATCGCGTCGGCCACGAAGCGGATGAAGGTGCCATCGAGAAACTCGAGCCGGCTCGGCGCCAGTTCGAGCAGCGCCGGAATGGCATACGAGATCCGCTTGGGATCCCGCAATGCGGCCCGTAGACCGACCCGATGCGCGGGAATCGGCTCGAGCCGCCAGACGACCTCGGTGACGATGCCGAGCGTGCCTTCGGCCCCGATCACCAGATCGAGCAGGTCGCCCGATTCGAGAAAGGCATCGAGCCCGTACCCGGCCGTGTTCTTGCGCACCTTGGGGAAACTCGACGCCACCCGCCAGCGCGCCAGGCGCAGGGTATCCGCCAGGATGGCGTCGATCCGCTCCACCAGCGCACAGGGCGGCGCCGGCTTACCACGCTCGAGGGTGACGACGTCGCCGTCGGCGGTGACCAGGGTAATGCCCTGCACCCAGCGACGCACCGGCCCATACTTGACGGTGCGACTGCCGGCCGCATTGGTGCCGATCACCCCACCCGCGGTGACCCACCGCTCGCTGGACGGATCGACCGGCATGCGAAGGCCGTGGCGCGCGGCGGCCTCGCGAAGATCGCCCAACCGCACCGCCGCGCCCGTGGTAGCCAGGCAGCGAACCGGATCGATCGTGATGGGAGCCCCATCGAGCGCGGTCAGGTCGAGTGCCACGCCCGATCCGACATTGCCGCCCGACATGCCGCTCCCCGCCCCGCGCGGCACCAGCGGTACGCCGTGCTCATGCGCCCAGCGAACCAGGTCGACCAGCGCCTTGGTCGTCGACGGCACCGCGACGGCCCGCGGAATCACCCGATAGATCCCGGCGCCCTCGGAGTACGCGGCGCGCGCGCGATCGTCGGTGCGCCAAATCCCGGTGAAGGTGGGAGCATCCATGTTCGGTTCAGTCCCGACCAGGAAACGGCAACGACGGCGGGGACGGGGACGGCTCCAATGCAGGATGACGGGTGGTGTCGGTCGGCACCGAATCCGGCAGCGGGGACGGCGCCGGTGCAGGGCGACGGGTGGTGTCAGTGGGCACAGAATCCGGCAGCGGCGGCGGCACCGGCCGAGCGGTGGTATCACGCGCGGCGGTGTCGGGAGGTACGGGCGGCGCGCCCGGTGGCGGAGTTCCCGGCGGAGCTGTTGCCACCGAGTCGGTCGGTGCGCCATAGAGCGTACCCAGGCGCTTGAGCACGTCGCCGATCCGCCGATTGACCGCGTGCGCGGGGTCGACCGGCCGTTCCAGTTCACGGAAGGGCCGAGATGGATCAGCCATCACGTTGTAGATGGTTTCCGCCTCGACCCGCCCGTAGCCCGGCATGGTCGGGTCGACCCAGACCCGGACCCGGATCGTGTTGCTGCCCAGCGGACGCCGGTCGGTGGGCTGAAGCGTTTCCGCATCGAGCCAGGCGGATTCGAGATAGCCGTCGAACCGGCGGACCCGAGTGAACGTGATGCTGTCCGCCTGCAGGTAGGCAAGCACGGTATCGGTTATCTGCATCACCGTGGCGTTCCGATCGATCGCCCCGAAGCCGATCTCGACATGTTCCGCTTCGGGAAATGGATCGAAATGCGGACGACCCGTCGTTGCCCGGCAACCGAATGCCGCGGTGGCCACCGCCGAGAGCGCTACTGCCAGCCTGGCGCCGCGCATCAGATGCCGAGTTCTGCCGGAACCGGCGGGTTGACGGAGTAGTCGTAGAAGCCGCGTCCGGTCTTGCGACCGAGGTGGCCCAGCAGCACCAGCCGCTTGAGCAGCGGCGGCGGCGCGTAGCGGGGCTCGCGGAACTCCTTGAAGAGGATTTCCGCCGCGTTGAAGCAGACGTCGAGCCCGGTAAAGTCGGCCAGGGTAAGCGGGCCCATCGGGTGGTTGCAACCCAACTTCATCGCCTTGTCGAGATCCTCGACCGAGGCCACCCCGTGCTCCAGAGCGCGCACCGCATCGAGCATGTACGGAATCAGCAGCAGGTTGACCACAAAGCCGGCGCTGTCCTTGGCCGCGATCGGCTCCTTGCCGATCCGGCGAGCCCAGGCAAAAGCGGCATCGAAGACGGCCGGCGAGGTGGTCACGGTGCGCACCACCTCGACCAGCGCCATCAGCGGCACCGGGCTGAAAAAGTGGAGCCCGACGAACTGAGTCGGCCGCTTGGTCACCGCAGCCATGGCCGCGACGGTGAGGCTCGAAGTATTGGTCGCGAAGATCGCATGCGCCGGCGCGCGACCGTCGAGATCCCGCCAGAGCGCGTTCTTGGCATCCAGATCCTCGAAGATGGCCTCGATCACAAGATCGTTGCCGGCCACTTCATCGAGATCGGAGGTAAAGCGAAGATTGGCCAATGCGCCGGACTGCTGCTCGGCGGTGAGCTTGGCCTTTTCCACCAGCTTGGCGAGCGACTGCTCGATCGCCTTGCGCGACTTGGCCAGCTGCGCCTCACCGACGTCGCGGACCACGGTCGGAATCCCCGCCACCGCGGAGACCTGGGCAATGCCGCTGCCCATCAGACCGCCACCCACCACGCCGACCGACTCGATCTTCACATCGCTCATGACCGTTTGTCCTTGCGTTGCTCACCTGACGTCAGCGCCCGCCGCACTTCATTGGCCAGCAGGTCCATGATCCCGGGCCCACGTTGAGGCAGCTCGTGCGACGGCTTGACCCCGCCCCGCTCCAGAAAATCGAGCGCCCGCTCGAGCCCAAGCTGGACCCGCTCGGCAATGGGCGGATAACTGCGCACCACTACACCGCTGATCAGCAGGCCGATCCCCACCGGCAACGCCGCTACCAGGCTCATCGCGCCCAAAGCGGCGAGCACGACGGTGCCGCCGACACCCAGCCCGCCGGCCACCGAGGCGCCGATGATCAGATCCCTGCGCGCCGAGCGGAGCCTGGCACTAAGGGTGACATGGGTATAGCCGCGTTCCAGCTGGGTTACCGTCGCCACCACGACCTCGGCGCGCGAGAGCATGAACTTGGGCTTGCTGGTGTCGAGCGATGCCGCGCCGCGTCGGATCGCCGCCTGCATGCCGCGCAAGGGTTCCCAGCTGATCCACCCGGCCTGATGCCGCTGCACCACCATCAGCTCATTCTTGTCCATCCAGCGGAGCAGCGCCTCGAGCACATCCTCCGAGTCGCCCTGCACCACCCGCTGCGCCTGCAGATCGGCCGCCCCGACCAGCCGGCCCGTCAGCGACTGATCCGGAGCGACGGCGGCCGTGGTCTGATGTTCCAGCATGGCCTGCTGGAGGTACTTGGACGGGATGCCGACGTCCTTGCCAAGCGCCAGCACTTCATCGGGCGTGAGGTGGTCGCCCACCTCGCGTTCACCGGTCTGCAACTCGGTGGCCCGCTGAATGATCTTGTCCAGGGTGGCCCGGTCGATGGTCGCGGGAACCTGCTTGCCGGGACCGCGCGGATCCGGAGTCAGGTTACCGGACATGAGCCTCTCCACATGCCCCGCAATATCGCCATTCCGCGTCCATCTCGCTGCCGCAGCGCCGACAACGCCGGACCCCGACCCGCTCCCCGCAGAAAGGACAGAAGGCCAGCGCCCGATCGGCCGGCAATAGCGCATCACAGGAGCCGCAGGTCTGCTTCCCCGATGAGGTGGCCGTGACACCGTCGACCGAAACACTGTCCGCCAGCGGCTCGAACGGCACGGGCGCCTCGACCGGAGAGCGATCCGCCGATTCATTCTCGGCCGCATCCTCCGGGAACGGGTCCTCGACCGACTCCGCGACCGCGTCCGACCGAGCCGCCGCGGACTCGACCGCAGCCACCGCGGCAATGGTAGATTCGACCGGAGTAACCACCACCTGCGCAAGCTCAGCAGACTCCGTCGCCGCAATCCGATCGGACACCCCGGGAGTCAGCTGGATCGTCGTCTCACCGAGCAACTCGAGCAGGTCGAGGTCCGGAACCGGCGAGGCAACCTCCTCGCGGGCCCGTTCCGCCGCGTCCGGAGGCGTCGTCCGGCTGAATCCGCCCTCCTCGGCCACGACCCGAAGCACCAGCAGCTCGTAGTCCTCGCTGCTCGAGAGCTTGAGCGCCGAACGGTGCATCCGGTACGGCAGAATGGCAGCGCGCAGCTCGGCCACGGTAAAGGGACGCTGCGCGCCCGCCGGGTGACGGGCCTTGAGCGTCTCCAGCAACCGTTTGACGAAGCGTTCCAGGTCGGTCATCCCCGTCCTCCCGACGCCGCGCTCGCGGCGCGTTCGTCCAGCGACATGACGAACCGTTCACCCGCGGCCACCCGCTGTTCCAGCACGGTGTACGACGCATCCGGGTCCGACTCCAGATAGCGCCCCTTGGCCCGATGCGCAGCAAGCCACTCCGGCAGGGTCGACTCGACCGCCCCCTTGGTGGCGATCTGCTCGCGTGCCGCCCGGATAGCCAGATCGTTGACGAACTCGTTCTTCAGGTGCCCGGCGTGCCCCCGGACCCAGACCAACTGGGTATCGTGAAGAGTGAGCGCCGAATGCAGCGAGCGCCAGAGTTCGAGATTTTCGATCGGCCCGGCCTTCCGCTTCCAGCCGCGGGCCACCCAGCCCGGCAGCCACTCGCGACTGCCCCGCACCAGATACTCGGAGTCGGAAATCACCAGCACCCGAAGCCGGTGGCCCTTGGCCGCCAGAATCTCGAGCAGGGTGATGGCACTGGTCAGCGCCATGCGGTTGTTGGTGGTGGCCGGCGCGGAGACGTAAAAATCCCGCCGCTCCACCCCTCGGCTGGTGCGGGTTTCGATCAGCCCGGCCGCGCCTCCCGGATTCGAGCCCTCGCGGCCGTTGCCGAGGCAGCTTTCATCCAGATGGGCGACAACCACGCGCGGCCGAGGCACGGGGACCGTCACGAGACGACCTCGAAGGACTCGACATCCTTCAGTTCGAAGGCCATCTCCTGCCCCGACATGGCCAGGAACCCGATCAGGCGCTCACCGCGCACGCCGATTTCGATCCGGCGGGCGACCACGACGTATTCGGTACCGCGACGCATCAGCGCGACCCGCTTGCCTTCGCGGGCGGCTCGCTCAAGCTGATCCATGCGGGTGGGAGACCAATGGAAGGACACCCCGCAAATATAGAGCGGCGCGGGGGGCCGCGGGACCGGCCAGATCGCCCGTTAGGGACCGATCACGCGGACCAGGACACGGAGCCCGATCAGGCCGCGCTCATCGGGAGCCACGGTTCCGAACGACCCGTCTTCCCGCTGCCGCTGCAACAGACTGGGCAGGGCGCGCGCGAGCAGCTCGCGGGCGGTGGGGTGATCGACCGCCACCAGACCGTCCAAAGCGGTGAAGAAGTCGACCTTGGGCCAGGTGCCGTCGCGCAGCTGGCGGCCGCTGACCACCCGGAGCAGCGACTCGCGGGTCTCGCGCCATCGCTCCGGAGCAACCGCCAGCGCGCCGAGTGTGGCAAACGCCAGATCGGGCACCAGGAAATCCTCCCAGCGATCCCACTCTTCCAGCAGATAGCCGAAACTGCCCAGGTGCCGTTGCACGCCGGGGTCATCCCCTGCCCCGGCCAGCAGCGCGGCGCGCAGGATCCAGCAACTGGCGGCAAAGCGGGCCTGGGACTCGACTCGCCAGGTACGACCATTGGGGAGTGTGACGGGAGCGACGCGGGCGGAGGGCGGTGCTACGGCAAAGAAACCGCCGATGAAATGCTCGCAGACCCGGTGGCCGTGGCGAGCGGAGGTGCAGCCTTCACCGAAGGCACCGGTGCGGCCGCTCAGGGTCAGCAGTGGGGCGACGGCTTCGCGGAGTTGTTCCGAGCCGGGCGTGAGCGCCGCCAGATCTTCGACCAGTCCGGTGCGGAGGGCCCAACTGTAGGCGCCGGAGCCTTGCCGGAGGGTCGAGCCCGCCGAGGTGGCCAACTGTTGGCGGAGTTGCTCGTCTCCCGGTGAAGGTTGGCCCAGTTCCCGTCGAGCTGCCCAGCCATGCCGATTCATCCGCCGGGCAAAGAACCGACTCAGTCCATCCCGTGCCGAGCTGGCATCCGGGGCTGAGGAAGCCGAAGGGGGCGCCCCACGCTCGTGGAGCGCCCCCTCATCGGACGCCGAAGCGTTCACTTCCGCTTCTTGGCGACTTTCTTGACGACTTTGCGGGTCGACTTCCTGGCGACCTTCTTCGTGGCCTTCTTGGCAGCAACCTTCTTCACGGCCCTCTTGGCAACTTTCTTGGCCGGCTTCCGAGCGACCTTCTTAGTCGACTTCTTCGCAGCCTTCTTCGCAGTCTTCTTAGCCATTGTTTTCCCTTTCTTGACGGCCTTTTTGGGCCGGGCAGCGGACTTGGCGGCCTTTCTGGCCGACTTCGGACGAGCGGCCGTCTTTTTCTTGGCGGCCGGTTTCCTGGTGGCGGCCCGTTTGGGCGCCGTCCTGCGTTTGGCAGCACGTGCGGGCGTCGGCTCCGGAACTTCGAGCACGACCGGCGTTGCGGGAATGGGCGGCGCGGCCACTGGGGCCGGTGCCGCAACTGGAGCCGGCGCTGCTGGCGGGGATGACGAAGGCATAGGCTCCATCCACCCCGACCCGGTCCAACCCATTTCCACGTCACGGAACAGCATCTTGTCCTCCAACGCGAAAGACTCCGCTTGCCTGTTGATGACTCGCCCTGCGCGACTGCAGACATATATCTTGCACATCTCTCTCACTTGTGCAAGCTATGCGCGCACTTACGCTGACCGAACACGGCGGTTTCGACCGCCTGCGAGCCCTCGAACTCCCCGATCGGAAGCTCGAGCAACCGGATCAGGTGCGGATTGCCATCAAGGCAGCGGCGCTCAACCGACTCGACATCTTCGTTGTCGCCGGCCTGCCCGGTGTAACACTCGGCTTTCCGCACATCGTCGGCACCGACGCCGCCGGTGTGATCGAGTCGGTGGGCAGCGAGGTCAGCGACTTTGCCCCGGGAGACCGGGTAGTGCTCAACCCCGGCCTCTCGTGCGGGACTTGCAGCATGTGTGCCAAAGGTGAGGAACCGTACTGCCGGCGCTTCGGGGTGATCGGTGAGCACAGCCCAGGCACCGCGGCCGAGTATCTGGTGGTGCCGGCGCGGAACGTGGCTAAGGTAGGGGCGCACTTGAGCTGGGCGGAGGCGGCCGCCCTGCCGCTGGCCTCCCTCACGGCGTGGCGGATGCTGGTGACTCGGGCTCGGCTCGAGCCCGGGGAGACCGTTCTGATCTGGGGCATCGGCGGCGGCGTGTCGCTCGCGGCACTGCAGATTGCCAAACATCTCGGCGCGCGGGTGGTGGTCACCAGCTCTTCGGATGCCAAGCTCGCGGCCGCCGCCGCGCTCGGCGCGGACGTCACCCTCAACCACGCCAGCGAGGACGTGGCCAAGGCGGTCCGCGCGCTGACCGGAGTCGGGGCCGATGTGGTGGTCGACTCGGTAGGTGAGCAAACCTGGGAGAAGTCGCTCCGGTCGCTGCGTCCCGGGGGCCGGCTGGTCACCTGCGGGGCGACCACGGGGCCGCATGTCTCGATCGACATCCGGAAGCTCTTCTGGTTCCAGTGGAGCCTGCTCGGTTCGACCATGGGCACCAGCGCCGACTTCCGGGACATGATGGCAGTGGCCAACAGCGGCAAGCTCACGCCGCCGGTCGATCTGGTGGTACCGCTCGAGGAGGGGGTTCGCGCCTACGAGCGGCTGGCGAGCGGCAATCAGCTGGGCAAGGTCGTCCTCGAGGTGAACTCATGAATCCGTTGCTCGAACGTCTCCAGGTTGGCCTGGCGCAACTCTTCTCGGTGGTGCCCGCTTTCTTCGGTGCACTGCTGATTCTGGTGGCCGGCTACTTCCTGGCGCGGCTGGTGGCGCACACCACCGACGCCGTGCTCGCTCGGCTCAACTTCAACAAGATGGCCGAGGCGGGAGGGCTGTCGGAGGCGGTCGACCGGGCGGGGATGCGGGTCGACCCGATCCATGCGGTCGGCAAGCTCCTCTTTTGGCTGGTGATGCTGGTGGTGATCCTCCTGGCCAGCGCGGCGCTGGGCCTGGACAGCATCAACGAAATGTTCGGGACCATGCTCTCCTACATCCCGACGCTGATCGCGACGGTGGTGATCGTGATCCTGGGAATGATCGTAGGCGAGTTCGTCCGGGGCATCGTGCTGGCCTCGGCGGGCGGAGTCGAAGGGGTGCCGACGCTTGCCAAGCTGGCCAAGGCGGCGGTGGTCCTGATCGCGGTCTTCATGGCGGCCCAGCAGATGGGGGTGGCGGCGGAGATCGTGACGGCGGCGTTTACGCTGGTGCTGGGCGCGATCGCGCTGGCGGCGGGGCTCGCGTTCGGGCTGGGCAACCGGGAGCTGGCGGGGGAAATCACGCGGCGGTGGTATGAAGAGGGGCGACAACGGCGCCGGCGGGCCACCGATCGGTCGGACACGGCGGCATCTCAGCCCGCCGAGCGGGCGGAGTCGGCTGCGGACGGCTCGTCCAACCTATGACCCTTCGAGCCTGGGCGGTCGTTGCGATTGGGCTGGGGCTCTGGTTCGCGCTGGTTCAGGCGTCAGCGCAGCGAGAACCGGATGCTCCGACCTGCAAAGTCCTTCGGGTCGTCGACGGCGACTCCATCGAGTGCGAGCTGGACGGCGCCAAGGAACGGGTCCGACTGCTCGGCATCGACGCACCCGAGCTGCAGCAGCAACCGTTCGGCGCGCGCTCGGCTGCTGCGCTCCGGGAGCTCCTTCCGCTCCAGTCGAATATCATGCTGGACCTCGACGTCCGTGAGCGCGATCAGTATGGCCGCCTGCTGGCGCACCTCTGGAACGAGAAGGGCGAACTGGTCAACGAAGAGATGCTGCGTCAGGGGTATGCGGTTGTCTACGTCCTACCACCGAACGTCAAGTATGCCGATGAATTCCGTACCGCGGCAAGAAGTGCGCAGCTCGCCAAACGCGGCCTGTGGGCGACATCGGGATTCGATTGCCGCCCGGCCGACTTCCGGCAGAAGCGGTGCAAATAGGTCGGCTCCGAACCGCAGCTCCCGGTTCACTGATATGCACTTCAGCAGTAAGGCCGAGCGAATGAAGATCGAAGGCGTACCCTTCGGGGTGACTGACTGGTCACAGGTTCCGGAAACCAGGCATCCGGGCACGACCGGCGAGGCCGTTTGGCGGACCATCCAGGCCGGGAACGTGCGTGTGCGGCTCGTGACCTACTCGCCCGGTTATCTGGCGGATCATTGGTGCCACCGGGGCCACATCCTGTATGTGCTCGATGGGGTGCTCGTGACGGAGATTCAGGGTGGCGGGCGCCATACGATGACGGCGGGCATGTCGTACCAGGTTTCGGATGATGTGGCTCCGCATCGGTCTTCGACGGAGGGTGGGGCGCGACTCCTGATCGTCGATTGACCTTGTGCAGCAGTGAGCCATGGAGGATCGCTGGGCGTCGCACTCCTGCTCCGCCCCGTCGCATGTCCGGCTTATACGGCCAGGCTTGCCGCCTAACCCACATTTCGCGACTATAGAGTGGTCAGGCGCACATTACTGTGTGGGAGTTATCGGCCTTGGGTCGCTATCGAGCGGGCGCGCACTTCACCTTCAGGCTATGCGGCGGTGCTTGCTGTACGCCGTGTTTGTGCGGCGGACCCTGCAGGTCCATACACTAGTTA
>CAZUES010000038.1:0-39002 GCA_964619465.1 uncultured Gemmatimonas sp. | reverse complement strand
GCCGGCGCCTTCGCGATGGTGCTCGAGCTGATGCCGGGCAGCGTGGCCGAGCGGGTGACGGCCGGGGTATCGATTCCCACTATCGGCATCGGCGCCGGTGTAGGTTGCGACGGCCAGGTGCTCGTACTCCACGATATGCTTGGACTCAACGAGGGCTTCAAGCCTAAGTTTCTCAAACACTATGCCCAACTCGGCGCCGCCGTCCGCGATGCGGTCGGTCAGTACGCCGCGGAAGTCCGCGCGGGTGAATACCCCGGCCCGGAACACAGCCATACCGGCTAACCTCGGAGACCAGTGATGCTGCGATCGATGCCCGTCCGGTTCTACGCCCTGTTGGTTGCGTTCACCCTGACGGGCTTCGGTCGTGGAGGCGGGGCTCTCGTTGCGCAGCAGGCCTCGGCAGGCGATCTCGAGATCAGTTTCGGCGTCAAGATCCCGATGCGTGACGGCGTCGAACTCAACGCAACGATCTTCTTCCCACCCGGCCCCAGGACACCTCGGCCGGTCATCTTTGCCATGACCCCGTACATGGCCGACGGCTACCATCGCCATGTCCTCCCGGCGGCACGCCGAGGCTACGTCATGGCGGTGGTCGACGTTCGCGGGCGGGGCGGATCAGGCGGCGTGTTCGAGCCGTTTGCGGTCGATGCCAAGGACGGTTACGACGCGATTGCGTGGCTGGCGAAGCAGCCCTGGTCCGACGGCAAGATCGGCATGATGGGTGGCTCGTACGGCGGCTTCAACCAGTGGTCGATTGCCAAGGAGTTTCCCCCCAATCTCGTGACCATCGCACCTACCGCATCGGCCTATCTCGGCGTCGATGTGCCGCATCTGGGTGGTATGAATCAACCCTATTGGGCGCAGTGGATCACCTTCGTGTCGGCGCAGGTCACGCACCCCAACTTGTTCGGAGACCGGGAGTTCTGGCAGGCGCGCTTCCGCGATCTCTACCTCAACCATGTCCCGTTCGCTTCGCTCGACTCGGTAATCGGGAACCCCTCGGCCGCCTTCCAGCGCTGGATGGCGCATCCGACACTCGACGGCTACTGGTCGTCCATGGCCCCGTCGCCCGAGCAACTGGCACGACTCGACCTTCCGATCTTCACCCGAACCGGCATCTATGACGGCGACCAGATCGGAGCACTCGAGCACTATCGGCGGCACATGCGATATGGCTCGGCCGAAGCGAAGGCCAAGCATATCCTGATGATCGGCCCCTGGGATCACGCAGGAACCCGGACCCCGCAAACCGACTTTGGCGGGTTGAGCTTCGACAGCACGTCCATCTTCAGCATGGGAGACCTCGAGGCCGACTGGTACGACTGGATCATCAAGGGCGGCGCCCGCCCTGCGCGCCTGCCGAAGCGCGTCGCCTACTACGTGACCGGCGCCGAAGAATGGAAGCACGCCGACAGCCTCGAAGAAATCGGCGCGAATCCGACGACCTTCTACCTCACCTCGTCGGGCAACGCGGCCGGTTCCGTGGCACAGTCCGGATCGCTGGCCCAGCGGCAGCCGTCGCCCACGGCGCCAGATCGGTGGCGCTATGATCCGCTCGACACCACCCCGGGCAAAGACGAGCGCGGGACTCCGGACTATACCGACCCGCGGTTCGCCACCGAGTTAGGGGGACGCGGGGCGATCTACCACACCACGCCATTCGAGCAGGCAACCGAGATCTCCGGTTTTGCGAAGCTGACGCTGTGGCTGACGGCCTCGGTGCGCGACACCGACCTCCATGCCGCGCTCTACGAAATTACCGCGGACGGCAAATCGATCCTGCTTACCGAAGGCCAGCTCCGGACCCGCTTTCGCGACGGCCTCGACCGCGAGCGACTGATGACGCCCGGTACCGCGACCAAGATCGTGATCGACAACTTCCGCTTCACCAGCCGCCGGCTCGCAGCCGGAAGCCGGGTGCGGCTCCTGGTCCAGTCACCCAACTCGATCCACTTTCAGCGGAACTACAACGGCGGCGGTAACGTGTCGCGGGAAACCCGGCAGGACGCCCAGGTCGCCGAGATCGAGCTCCATCACGAGCGGGATCGCTGGAGCCTGCTGGAGCTTCCCATCGTGCGATAGGTCGGTGTTGACCGGAGGGCCTTCTGTCGTCATCCTCCTAGCCGTGTGAATGTCTCGAAATCGGTCGGGAGGCTGGACGACGTGGAAATCAAGAACGGACGACGCTGGGCACTGCGCCTGACTGCAATCGGAATCCTGGCGGGGCTCACCGGGCACGAGGCATCGGCTCAGGATCCGGCCGATCTCGTCGGCCGGGCTGGCCGGATCTATCGTGGGCTGAATTCGCTCCAGGCCGATTTCGTCCAGACCATCGAAGACCGGTCGCAAGGCGACACCTTGACGAGCCGCGGCAGCATAATTCAGGCGGGCGCCAACCGGTTTGCGATGCGGTTCAGCGATCCAGCCGGCGAGGCGATCATCATCGACGGCAATCACGTCTGGACCTATACGCCCAGCACCGCCCCGAACGTGGTCTACCGGTCGCCGGTACCGAGCGATCCGGTCTATGGCGCGAATTTTCTTGCGCAGCTGCTCGATCGTCCCCGGGAGCGGTACACCGCGACCTACGTGGGGCGGGATACGGCCGATGGACGGCGGGTCGACGTCATCGACCTGGTACCGCGCGTCGCGAGTGTTCCGTTCAGCCGCGCCCGGATCTGGCTTGGTGTGGATGATGCCCTGCCGCGCCGGATCGAACTGGTCGAAGGCGCCGGTCTCAGGCGAGTGCTGGCGCTCAGCCGGCTGCGGCCCAACGCGCCGACTCCGGCGGGGACCTTCACCTTCACGGTCCCATCGGGGGTCAGAGTGGTTGCCCCGCCAGCCTGAAGGCCAGCCTCTACCGCTTAGCGCGGGGCTTTCCGCCCAGCGCTCTCAGGATGACATCCAGACGGGGGGACGAATCGGGCAGCGTCTGGGCCAGCGCCACGGCCCGGCGCCCAAGTGCGGTATAGACATCGCGATACTCGCCGGGCAGGTCCTTCAGATGCGCCTCGACGGTCGCCAGGTCACCCCTTGGCACTGCACCGGTCATGGCGCGCGCCGGCGGCAGCAGGCCAAGATTGGCCACAGTACCCTCGAGCAGCGGCCGGAACATCCGGCGAGCCGCCCGCGCCTCCACTCCTGCCTCTACGGCAATCTCCACTGCCGTTGCGTACAGCACCGTGACATACCCCGAGACGAACGTGGCTGCCGCATGGTAGGCCGCACGTCCGTGGGCCGGGATGGCAACCGGCGTCATGTCGAGGAACCGCGCCAGCCGCCGTGCTGCACGAACGGCACGCGGATCCCCCTCGATTCCGACGAATGAACCGGGCAGGCGTTCGACCGCCGTCGCCGGCACGACGAGGCTCTGCAGCGGATGGAAGGATCCGAGCGCCGCGCCGGTCAAGCGGAGCGGCTTGAGCACGTCGGAGGTGCCCCGGGCGCCGGAAAGATGAAAAACGACATTGGTGGGACGTATCACACCAAGCGCGCCAAGATCCGAAGCGGTCGGCCGGATGGCGTCGTCGGGGGTTGCCAGGATGATCCAGCGGCCGCCCCGATAGGTGGCCGGGTCGGTGCGCAGACCGAAAGGAGCCGGCAACTCGCTCCGATGCGCCCGAACGGCAAAGCGCACCGAGGCTCCTCGGTCGACGAGGAGTTGTCCGAGGCCCCGGCCCATCCGGCCGGCGCCGATGATGATGGTCATCGGAACTGGAGGCACGGTCAGTTGCTGGTCAGCGCTGCGATCAGGGATTTCCGGTCCAGAGCCCGGGCCAGCAACTGTCGCGCGGCGTTCATGGCGGGATCGGTTGCCTCGCTGACTTCACCGACATTGGACACTTCGCGATCCGGCACTACCCCGCCGCCACCGAGAATGACCCGGCCGCTTTCGGTCCGGAACTCCGGACGAACTTCCACCGTATCGATCGACGCCTCCGACTGCTGCAGCGGCAGGGTGCGCTGAATCACCCGTCCGCTCGGCGTGACCCAAAGTTCCGTCGTGAGGCGCAGGGAGAGTCCGTCGCCGAGAGGAAAGAAGGAGGAACGACCGGCCCGTCCGAAGGTCGTCTCGCCCACAATTGCCGCGCGATCGTGATCCTGCAGCGCCCCCGCCACCACCTCGGCGGCGCCGGCGGTGCCTCGATCGACCAGCACCACTACCGGGCTATCGAGGTGCCGCGTTTCCGTTTCGCCGGCAACCGCAGTGGAATCATCCGCAGGGCGCCGTCGCACGATCACCACCGATTGACCGCGGTCGAGCAGCCGGGTGGCGAAGGTCACCGCATCGGGAAGCGTGCCTTCGACGGCGCCGCGCAGATCGATGACCAGACCGGGACGCCCGGTGCCACTATCACGAAGGGCCTGCTCGAGCACGGCAACGGCAATTCGATCGATTCGGTAGGCACGCAAGTGCATGGTGCCGTCGTCGAGTGTCTGCAGACTGGGGTCGGGCAGCCGCGGCACGGTTCCCCGGGTCAGTTCCACTCGGAGTGCAGCGGTGGCGCCTTCGCGGCCGAGCCGCAACGCAACCGCGGTGCCCGCGCGGCCATCGATCAGCTGAGCAACCTCATCGGCCGTCTGGGTCCGGATGTTGGTCTCGCCGACGCGCAGCACGGCGTCACCGGAACGAATGCCGGCGCCGGCCGCCGGCGATCCGGGCACCACCGACACCGCGATCACGAAACCGTCGGCCAGATCGAGATAGAGGCCCTGGACCGGCGCCGGCCCGATTCGTTCCCGCGCCGCGGCCGTGTCGCGATCCGACACCAGGCCGGCGTACGGATCGCCGAGTTCACCGAGCACACCCGAAGCCGCCAGCCGATAGACGCCCGACTCGTCGAGCGAATCGACGGCATAGGTCCGCACCGTCTGCAACACCGAATTGAAGAGCCGAGTGCCGCCGAGGGGTGTCACGACAGCCGGCGGGGGCGCCACCGGCGTAATACCTTTGCGGAGCAACCACCCGCCCAGGAAGAATGCTGCGACGGCCACCAGGCCTATCAGGAAGGTCTTGAACCGGGTCACGCCGTCACTCCGACAAGGTCCGGACAGGCGCGTGCAATCGCCTGCCATGCCGCTTCACCCAACGGCTCGGGTTCCTGCGTGGCATCGAGGTGTACGATGCCGGAACCGGTTGCCGCGCGATACGCCGCAGCGACGCGATCGTGGAACGCCGTTTCTTCACGATCGAGCCGATCGCGCACTTTCCCGCTGCCCAGCTGGCGCTCTCGCCCGACCGACGGCGGCAGATCCAGCACCAGCGTCAGCCGCGGCACCAGCCCGCCGGTCGCCGCCCGATTGACCCAATTCACCTGCGCTTCGGGTAAGCCTCGACCGGCCACCTGGTAGGCATGCGTCGAAAGGTCGAAACGATCCGACAACACCATCCGGCCCGACGCCAGCGCCGGGCGAATCACCTTGGCCACGAGATCGGCTCGGGCGGCCGCGATGTAGAGTAACTCCGCTTCGGGCGTCCACTCCCGCCCGTCATGCAGCAGCTCGGCACGCAGCGCTTCGGCCGCCGGCGTTCCGCCGGGCTCGCGAACCAGCACGGGATCGATCCCCGCCGCGCGGAGGCGCTCCGAGAGATAGCGCGCCAGGGTGGTCTTCCCGGCGCCCTCCGGACCTTCTAGCACGACGAAGACGCCGGGCATCAGCCCAGGGTGATGATGTTGCTGGTCGCGCCGCGCTCGATCCCGGTGGACATCTGCTGATTGACCCGGGCCATCAGCTTGTCGAAATTCGACCGCGCCACGACGTAGGCCTGCCCGACCGGCGACAACTCGAGCGCCCGGACCGCCTCCTCGTACGACTGGGTCATCGCATCATCGGGCATCTGCCCCTGCGACACCAGCTGATCGATCTGCCGGGCAAGCGTCTGGATCTGGTCGAGCTTGGCAACCGTGTCCGCGTCGTCCTTGAGCGCCGACTCGGCCCGACGCAACGTCTGGTATTCGGTCGACTGGCCGATCAGGCGACCCAAGTCGAGCGCGCGTTCCTCAATCATGCTTCCTCCATCGCGCCATCAGATAGCGTGGGCGCGCGAAAAGGTCCGATTCGATCCGGATCTCGGACCAACCGGCTGCTGCAACCTGCGCAGCGGATTCGGCCGGCCGGTCCGCAGCGATCTCGACCATGAGCCAGCCTCCAGGTACGACCACCCGCCCGGCATCCTGGGCCAGCGTCCGGGTCGCCGACAGCCCATCGGGGCCGCTCGGCAGCGCCTCGACGGGCTCGTAATCCCGAACCGACGAGGCCACCGCAAGATACTCGGCTTGGGTCAGATACGGCGGGTTGGACACCACCACATCGACACTCCGGGACCGCACCGCCCCGATCAGGTCACCCCGGACCAACCCGATCCCGATCCCGATGCCGGTGCGGCGGCGGTTCTCGGCGGCAAGCGACAGCGCGTCGGCCGACCGATCGACTCCAATGACCCGGGCGAACCGCCCCTCGCTTGCCAACGCCAGGGCAATGCACCCGGTTCCGGTTCCAACATCGACCACCGTACCGCGGGCACCCGTCGCGAGAACCCGATCGACCAACCCTTCGGTTTCCGGGCGAGGAATCAGGGCCCGACGATCGCTCCGCAGCAGCAGGTGGCGAAACCCGGCGATGCCGGTGACGTAGGCCAACGGCTCACCCGCCGCCCGTCGTCGCACCAGCCCGTCGAGGTGCGTGGCCAGGGCCGGATCGAGGGATTGCTGTCGATCGAGCAGCAGCGCCGACACGGGCCGGTCGAGCACGTCACCGAAGAGACGGAATGCCTCCCGACGGGGCTCCGAAATCCCGGCCGCGGCAAGCGCAGCTGCCGCCGACTCGAGGGCGCGCTGCAGCGTCGGCGCATCTGCCACCATCGGATCAGCCCTCGTCCGCTTCTCGACGGCCGGCCAGGCGAAGCGCCTTGACCAGATCCTCGAGATAACCATCCATGACATCAGTGAGGTTGTGCACCGACAGGTTGATCCGGTGATCGGTGACCCGGCTCTGCGGATAGTTGTAGGTCCGGATCTTCGCCGACCGGTCGCCGGTGCCGACCATGGCTTTCCGCTCGCGGGCGCGAGCCCCCTCCTGCTCCGCAATCCGCCGATCGAGCAGCCGCGCGCGCAGTACCTCCATCGCCTTGATCTTGTTCTGCAGCTGCGATTTCTGATCCTGCTGCGAGACGACGATGCCGGTGGGCAGATGGGTGATCCGAACCGCGCTGTCGGTGGTGTTGACGCTCTGGCCGCCGGGACCGCTCGATCGGAACACATCGATGCGGAGATCCTGCGGATCGATCCTGACATCGACTTCTTCCGCTTCCGGAAGCACGGCCACGGTGGCAGCCGAAGTATGAATCCGGCCCTGGGTTTCCGTGGCGGGAACCCGCTGAACGCGATGCACGCCCGACTCCCAGCGGAGCAGGCCGTACGCTTCCTGCCCCTTCACCGCGAGCACGGCTTCCCGGACACCGCCCAGCGCCGCGTCACTCAACGACAGCATTTCGACCTTGAGTCCGTGGCGCTCGGCAAACCGGGTGTACATCCGGAGCAGGTCGCCCGCGAACAGGGCTGCTTCGTCCCCACCGGTCCCGGCGCGGATTTCTACGATGGTGTTACGATCTTCGAGGGGGTCCCGCGGCACCAGCAGATCGCCCAGCAGGGGCTCGATCTGGACCAACTCTGCGTCGACGCGCTCGATGTCCAACCGGGCCAGTTCGGCTAAGTCCGGGTCGTCCGATTGTTCGAGTTCCCGGGCCTGCCGGAGGTCTTCGAGCAGCCGAAGGTACTGCTCACCCAAACGCACGATGGGCGCGAGCCGAGCGTGCTCGCGCCCAAGGGCGGAAATGCGGGTTGGATCTTTGGCGAGGTCCGGATCGGTGAGCTCGCGAGAGACCACCTCCGCCCGCACCAGCGCCTGGCGGAGCTTGGCCTCCACAGCTTACTCCTGGGGCGCCGCCGCTGCTGCTCCACCGCCGTACTTGCGCCGGAAGCGATCGACCCGACCAGCGGTGTCGACCAGGCGCTGCTTACCCGTGTAGTACGGATGGCAGACCGAGCAGACTTCGACACTGATCGACGCGACCGTCGAACGGGTCTCGAACTCGTTCCCGCAGGCACACTTACCGACGGTCTTGTTGTAGAGGGGATGAAGATTCGGCTTCACGAGGAACTCCCACTGGCTAAACCGTTACCCGGTAACGACTTCTCAGCTCCGGGAAAGCCTCTAAAGTTAGCAGGGGCCTGCTGTCCAGGCAAGCGGACCCCCATTTACCCGTCAGGACGCAGATCCGCCACCCGTTGGCCTGAAAGAAAAGTGATCCACGTCACACCCCCATGACCGGTCGCTTGCTTCGGGTTCGGATTCGTCCTATGCTGCACGAGATGACCACCGCACCGATCGACGTGCTCCGCACTGTACCGCTCTTTCGCCACTTGAGCGAACATGAAGCCCAGGCGCTGGCCGGGCTGCTCCGCGAACGGCAATTCTATCGCGGGGCAGTCATCGTTGCCCAGGGCGAGCCGGGCGATGCGATGTTCCTGATCGCAGCAGGCCAGGTCAAAGTCGCGGTGTTTGCCGAAGACGGCCGAGAAGTGATTCTCTCCGTGCTCGCAAGCAGCGGCTTCTTCGGCGAGATGGCGCTCCTCGACGACGAACCGCGCTCGGCCCATGTCATTGCGATGACGGAGGCGACACTGCTCCAGCTCCGACGCGAAGATTTCCAGGCGAGACTCCGGGCCTCACCGGAACTCGGCGTGGCGCTGCTCAAGGAACTGACGCGACGATTGCGGCGGGCCGATGAAACCATCGCCAGCATGGCACTCCTCGACGTCAACGGCCGCATCGCGCACCTGCTGCTGGAACTGGCCCGGGAAGAAGACGGCCAGCGGATCACCCGCAAGCTGACCCACGCCACCATTGCGCAAATGGTGGGCTCGAGCCGGGAAACCGTCTCCCGGACCATGCGCAGCCTCGCGGTTCAGCAGATCATTTCCGTCAATCGTCGGGAGATCGTCCTGCTCGCTCCGGACCAGCTGCGCATCGCGGCGCAACGCGCCTGACCATGGCGCTGACGGCACGCTGCTGGGGCGCGCGCGGGTCGATCCCCGCACCCGGCAGCAGCACCGCGAAGGCCGGCGGCAACACCCCGTGCGTTTCCATCGAGGACGGACGGGGACACCTGCTGATCCTCGATGCCGGGAGCGGCATCCGCCTGCTCGGGCGCGCACTCGATCCGCCCCCGCAAAGCCTGACCCTGCTGTTGTCGCACACCCACTGGGATCACATCCAGGGGCTGCCGTTCTTTGCGCCGCTCTACCACCCCGGTTTTCGACTCTCGATTCTGGGCCCGGAGCGAACCGCTCCGACACTGGACCAGGTGATCGACCAGCTGCTCGATCCGGCCGTCTTTCCGGTGCCTCGTTCGGCCCTGGCAGGGTCGATTACCGCCGGCCCGTTCGGAAACGAGCCCCGCTTGGTCGACGGCTTTCTGATCGAAGCAACCGAACTCTGCCATCCCGGCGCCACGCTCGGCTATTCGATCCGTCTCGATGCCCAGCATCGAGGGATCAGCTACATGACCGACAACGAGTTGGCACTCGCCAGGACGAGCGGCCACTGGAGCAGGCTCGTACGATTTTTGCATCATACCCATACGCTGGTTCACGATGCCATGTACTTCGATCGGCAACGAGCCAGCCGAGCCGGATGGGGCCATTCGACTGCGACGGAAGTCGTCGAGTTGGCAAGTGAGGCGGGAGTGGATCGGGTGATATTGTTCCACCATGACCCGACCCACTCCGATGACGACCTCGAGCGGTTGCTCGACGAGGCGGAAACGCGACGGGTGCAGTTGGGCGGTCGATTCGACGTCACCCTGGCGATGGAAGGCTCGACCTGGTCCTGCTAGATGAGGAGACCACCATGTTCCGAGTAGTGCTTGCCCTCTCGACCGCCCTGCTGTTCGGCAGCAGCGTCGTGTCGGCCCAGGACAGCCGCCCCGGCGTTGCCGTCCTGCCGTTCGAAAATGGTGGCAGCTACGGACGCGACAAGGAGGAGTTCGACGCCTTGCGCCGCGGGATCGCGGCCATGGTGCAGTCGGAGCTGGCCCGGAATCCCGCGATGCGATTGGTGGAGCGGGAGCAGATTCAGCAGCGGCTCGACGAGCAGGGCTCCGCCGCCGAGCGGGTCGACGCCCGCACGGCGGCCAGGATCGGGAAGCTGCTCGGCGCCCGGTACATGGTGGCGGGCACCTTCATTGACCTGTATGGAGATTTCCGGGTCGATGCCAGAATCATCGACGTCGAAACCGGCGAGATCCTCAAGGTCGTGCGCAGCGACCCCAAGCTGTCCGACCGGAAACAGATGTTCCGGATCATTCAGTCGGTTGCCGACCGGATCACGGAAGGGACCGCCTTGCCGGCACTGCCGGAAGCCGCTGCGCAAGCTTCCCGCGCGCGCGACGTGCCCACCGAAGCACTCGGCCTCTACAGCCGGGCCCTGCTCTACCAGGACCGCGGCGACACCAAGAAGGCGGCCGAGTTCTACAACGCAGCCATCAAGGCCTTTCCGCAGTACACCGAGGCTCAGGAAGGCCTCAAGCGCCTCAACGCCGGCTGATCGACGGTCCCATCGCCGTCAGCCCCGCCAGTAAGCCCAGGTGAAGGGGCAACACCAGCCCGATCAGATCGAGGTTGCCCTGGTCGAATGCGGGGAGAATCTTGAGCACCAGTCCGGCGATGCTGAGCAGCACCACCAGAGCCGCAACCCGAAGTGCCAGCCGATATCGTGCACCGCTCCGCCAGACGGCGGCAGGCAGGATCACAGCCAGCGCCATCGAGAGCAGGCTGAGCTGCAGCACGTTCTCGTTCTGATGACTGACCGCATGCGCGGTAAAAGCCCACAAGGCCGCCAGCACGATCCCGCCGATGCCCGCCAGATAGCTCCATAGCGTAGCCAGCGCCCCGAATCCGTTCCTGGCCCATCCGCGCCGCCGGCCCGCCAGGCCAAGGCCAACCAGCACGGCAAGCCCGATCAGTCCGGCCAGCAGATAGCCCTCCCGCCACGACGAGGGCGCCTCGGCCACCGAGTACGGGGTCGTCGTCACCAGGTGCCGTTCCTCTTTCACCAGTGGCCTGGCCTGCCCGGCGGCATCGCGGACCACCAGCTGATTGAGATAGGGGCGCAGCACGATCGGCAGGAACATCTCCTGCCACGCCGAGAGGGGCTGGTCGACGGGTTGGCCCAGGCCGAACATCAGGGCCGTGTAGGTGGGCACGGAGTTCTCGACCGTCCGGCGGGTGTGGAAGCGGTATGTCCGCTCGGTCCGCAGGCTCTCGGCCCAGACCTTGAGCTGCCCGCCTACCGCGCGGTCGATCACGTCCCTGAGGCGGGTCGAGCAGTTGTCGAGATAGTAGTCGTAGTCGTAGTAGCGATTCTCGTCGCGGATGTTCCAGCGGAGAAAATCGTACATCGCCAGCTTCGCGGCCGGGTCGAGATCGAGTTCCTGCGACCAGATCGAACGGCCCAGGCGCTGGTACGCGGCCAGAGTACGGGGGCCATCGCCTTCACCCATCGAGTAGCGCAGATCTTTCCGGGCAAAGCGGGCGGCGAACCCCAGCTGTTCCCGCCAGGTGCGCCCGAAATCAAACCGGCCGTAGTCGTACGCGACGTCCACGCCGGTGCGGTGGTCGACGATCCGGATGGCATTGTGACCGAAGCGCTCCCAGACCAGGTCGCCGGGGTCGAAGGTCAGCAGATAGACCGACAATTCACTGCCCGGCACCGAATCGGCGATGTCGGCCTGCGCGGGCGAAGCGGCCATCCCGGCCGCAACGATGAGAGTCGCCAGCCAGCTCACAGGGTGATGTCGCGCCCCTCGGCGTCCGATTCGTAGATCGCCTCGAGTACCCGCAGCACCTGGACCTGCTCATCGAGCGACGGCGCCGGCACCTTACGTCCGGCCGCCGCAAGGAAATGCGCCCATTGCGCCCGGAAGGAGGCGATGAAGGCATTTTCCCGACTGAACGATCCGGTCGGCGACACGTTGTGAGCCACGCCGTGCAGCTCCTTCCAGACCTGCAGCGGATTGATCCCGGCCGTGCCCTTGGAGCCCCGGATCCCCGCGCCGAATCGCTCGCCTTCTCCGATGTGACGCCAGGTCACGTCGACGAAAATCGCGGCGCCGTTTTCGCAGACGAGAAATGCGCTACCGGACTGTTCCACGTTCCGCTCGCCGCCGGGCCGGCTCAAACTGGCACTGACCCGCGCGGGGACCGGATTGTTTCCGAGCCAGAGCCCGAGATCGAGCATGGTGAGACCGAGATCGAGCATGGCTCCACCGCCGGCCTGACTCAACTTCTGCCGCCAGCCGAGCTGGGCGCGCTCCGGGCGAGCCAGGTGCCAGCTGGCGCGCACACTGGTGATCTCGCCGAGTTCGCCCGCCTGGACGAAGCTGCGGACCGCCTGGACGTCCGGGCGGTACCGATGCGTCATCCCGGTCATTACCACGCGATCGCGCTTTTCGGCCGCGCGCGCCACTCGCTGCGCACTGGCGGAGGAGAGCGCCAGCGGCTTTTCGACCAGGACGTCCAAATCGGCCGACAAGGCGGCGAGAATGTGCGATTCGTGGAGATGATTCGGCGTCGCGATCAGGACCGCGTCGAGTTCCTCATGCGCCAGCAGATCCTCGAAGTCGTCGTAGACACTCGGAATCCCGCCGCGTTGCGCCAGAGCGCGCGCCTTACCGAGGTCGACATCGCAGAGCGCGGCGACTTTGACGCCGCGGGTTTTGCGCAGCACAGGCAGGTGGGCAACCTGGACGATGGCCCCGCCTCCGATAATGCCGAGTCGAACCGGGGACTGGGGGCTTTCCTGCTCGACCGCGCGACCGCCCGAAGCGGGGGTGTGCGGACCGGATCGGCGGGGACCCGTCATATCAGTAACCTCAGAAAAGGCGGCGAAGTTCCGTCCCGGGAAAATAAGCGGACAGGATGTCCTGATACGATGCCCCGGCACGAGCCCGCCCCAACGCGCCCCACTGGCACATCCCGACGCCGTGGCCGTTCCCCCCGCCTTCCGCAACCAGACGGACCAGACGGCCACCGGCTCGCGAGGCCTGCAGCGTGAAGCGCGTACTGCGAAGCCACCCGCCGTCACTCAACCTGAGCGCCTGACGGACGGCATTCTGTCCTGCCACGGACGTACCGGCCGGGGTGAAGGCCAGCTCGGTGACCCGCCCCGTCCCGGATCGGGTCGCAATCCGCAGATCCGACGGACTCGAGGCCCCGCGGGATGCACCACCGGCCGCCTGCCGCCGGAGCAGATCATCGAGCGCGGGTCCAGTCCATTCCTCGCGCCAGCGATAGCGGGGTGAAATGGCGCAGTACGGCCGCCCATCGCGGCCACGGTCGTCGATCGACCGAAGGTAGGGCTGCGGCCCGCCTGAAAAAACCGATTCGACGTTCTCGGTCTGGCCGGCACAGGTGGAATGGAAGAACGCTTCGATCACCGCTCCATTGTAGGTGAGCACCTCACCCCGGGTGTTGCGGACCGCCTCCCAACCCAGATCTGTTTCGGACCCGACTCCTGCGTAGGCCTGATCGGCGATGGTATTGATCAGGTCATATCCGCGGACCCGGTAACGGCCGAGCGCCCGCATCGCCACGGTCCGGGAAATGACGGCCTGCGCATGGAGCGCCGCCATATCCTGCGGTCCGCGTCGGCCCATCTCGGCGTTGACGACGCCCGCGACGTAGGCCTCGAGGGAAACCAGATTGACGACGAGCAGCCCCGCCGGCGACGGGGTCACCAGCACGTCACCCCGGTAGTCCCGGCCGTTGACTCGCACCATCGCGGTGGTGTCGGCACCCCGAATGGTGAGCGCCGACGCCGCCGAGGTCTGCACGCCACCAACCCGCGCCCAGACCGCGGTGCCATTGCCGGCAACGACACCGGTCATCCCGGCGGGAATCTCGACCAGCCCGCCGCCGTCGCGCCCGGTAATCAGCAGGCGGCCTCCACCGCCGATGGTGACATCGGCGGCCGGAAGACCCAGTCCGACGCGAACCTCCGGCTCAGCGGTCTCGGTTTCGGGAAACGCGGCGACCTCGACTCTGGGGCAGCCACCGAGCGCAAGAGCCGCCATCAGGAGGCCGGCGAGTCGCACCTCAGCCGCGGAAGTTGCCAAACTTGAGTTCGATGCCGAAGTCCTGCGAGCGAAGAAAGGCAATTACTGCCTGCAGCTCGTCGCGCGAGGGGCTGGTGACCCGCACCTCGTCCCCCTGGATCTGGGCCTGCACTTTCTTGAAACCCTGCTCCTTGATCCCCTTGGAAATCTTCTTGGCCGTTTCCTGGTCGATGCCCTGTGTCAGCGTCAGGGTACAGCGAACCGTCGTGCCGGCGCCGGACTCGAAGTCTCCACGCTTCAGATTCTTGGCCGGGACCTGACGCTTGGCGCACTTCGTCTCCAGCACATCGATCAGCTGCTGCATCCGAAACTCATCGTCGGCCGAGAGCTTGATGATGGCCTTATCGCGATCGAACTCGATGGTACAGTTGGTACCCTTGAAGTCGTATCGCTGCGCGATCTCTTTGATGGTCTGATTGACGGCGTTGTCGACTTCCTGCAGATCCGCGCCGGTCGAAATATCGAATGAACTCGTCGTTGCCATGATTCTTCAGGTCAGAAAGCTTTCGAGCGCCTTGGAACGGCTGACGTGGCGCAAGCGGCTCAGGGCCTTTTCCTTGATCTGGCGGACCCGCTCCCGGGTGATGCCCAGTTCCGCTCCGATTTCTTCCAGGGTCATCGGCTCCGGGCCGTCGAGGCCGAAATAGAGTCGGAGAATCCTGGCTTCACGTTCCTTGAGCCCTTTCAGGACATCCTCGATCGATTGGGTCAGCGCCCGCTCGAATGTTTCCGCATCCGGTCCGGGATTCTGCGTATCGGCCAGATAATCCAGCAGACGATTGTCCTCGCCGGGGGCCAGCGGCGCATCGAGCGAGACATGATTCAGCGAAATCGACAGCGTCTTCTCGACCTCTTCGACCTCGATGTCCATCCCTTCCGCAACTTCGGCCGCCGTGGGCTGTCGTCCCAGTTCCTGCTGAAGGGCCGAACTCCGCCGGGTAATCCGATGGAGGGCGCCCGCCCGATTGAGCGGCACCCGAACGATCCGGCTCTGTTCCGCCAGCGCCTGCAGAATGGCCTGGCGAATCCACCAGACCGCATAGGAGATGAACTTGATGCCTTTGGTCTCATCGAACTTATGCGCAGCCCGAATCAGCCCCAGGTTGCCCTCATTGATGAGGTCCGAGAGCGAGACGCCCTGATTCTGGTATTTCTTCGCGACGGAGACGACGAAACGAAGGTTGCTGCGCACGAGTTTGTCGAGCGCTTCTTCGTCCGCCTGGCGAATCAGCTGGGCAAGCCGGACCTCCTCTTCCTGCGGGATCAGCGGATACCGGCTGATTTCCCGCAGGTAGAGGTCCAGAGACCCTTCATCGGATGACGGCCCGCCTTTACCGGGGCCGACCCGAATTGCTCGCATAGGCTGTGGGCCTCAACCCGCAAATCGGAGTTCGATCCAAGCTACCCCGCGCAGTCGGACGACCGCAACGGGGGACACCATCGAGGCCAGCGCGCGGTCAGTCGTAGTTATCGATCTGCGCGCGCTGCAACGTCCCCGAGTAATCGACATAGCATACCTTCGTTTCCGAGAAGAAATCATACCCTTCCCAGCCGACTTCGCGGTGACCATTCCCGGTCTGCTTGATCCCGCCGAAGGGCAGATGCGCTTCGGCTCCGATGGTCGGCGCGTTGATGTAGGTAATCCCGTTGTCGAGTTCTTCGAGCGCCCGGAAGCCCTGATTGACATTCCGGGTATACAGAGCGCTCGACAGCCCGTATTTGACGCCGTTGTTGATCCGCACCGCCTCATCGAAGGTGCCGAACCGAATTACGCTCAACACCGGTCCGAAAATCTCTTCCTGGGCAACCCGGTGGCTGGGCTTGACGCCGGTCAGAATGGTCGGCCGGTAGAACCAGCCGTTCTGATACTTGGCCCCGCGCGGCTTCCGCCCACCGACCACAACCTCGGCTCCCTGCTCCAGGCCGATTGCTACGTACTGCTCGACTTTCTGCCGCGCCGCCTCGTGAATCAGCGGCCCGACCTGGGTCTTCGGCACACGACCGTCGCCCATCACGAGCCCCTCGGCCGCTTCCGCCAACTTCCGCACGAACCGGTCGTGGATCTTGCGGTGCAGCAGCAACCGACTGGTTGCCGTACAGCGCTGACCGGTGGTGCCAAAGGCTCCCCAGAGCACCCCGTCGAGCGCCAGATCGAGATCGGCGTCGTCCATCACGATCATCGCATTCTTGCCGCCCATTTCGAGCGAGAGGCGCTTATGCATCCGACCGCAGGTTTCGCCGACCAGAGCGCCGGTGGCCGTCGACCCGGTAAAGGAGACGACAGCGACGTCAGGATGCTCCACCAGCGCCTGCCCGGCCGCCCCTTTGCCATGGACCAGCTGGATCGCTTCGGGCGGCAGACCCGCCTCGAGCAGAATCTCGACCAGCAGGCTCGATGTATGGGGGACGTCTTCGGACGGCTTGAGCACCACCGAGTTCCCGCACAGAAGCGCCGGGAACATTTTCCAGGTCGGGATGGCAAGCGGGAAGTTGAACGGCGTGACCAGCCCGACGACACCGATCGGCCGCCGATAGCTCATGGCCCATTTCTGTCTGAGTTCAGACGGCACCACGTGGCCGAACAGGCGCCGTCCCTCGGATGCCGCGTAGTACGCCGTATCGATGGCTTCCTGTACGTCACCCCGCGTTTCGGCCAGCACTTTGCCCATCTCACGCGTCATGGCGTTGGCGAGCGCTTCCTTGCGATCGACCAGGACATCACCGATGCGCCGGAGAATATCGCCGCGCGCAGGTGCCGGCACCCGAGACCAGCGTTCGAAGCCCTGTTTGGCCGCGGCCACCGCGCGTGCAACATCACGCGCCGACGACTCCGGAAACCGTCCGATCAGATCACGGGTATTGGCCGGGTTACGATTCTCGAAGTAGATCCCGGTGGAAGGAACGGTCCAGGCGCCGGCAATGAAGTTCTTGAAGTTCTTGGCCATCGAAGTCTTGTGTCAGAGAGAATGTGAGCCTGTCACGGACGGCCGAGCCGGCCGCCCGTACTCAAGCGCAAGCTAGTCGAGTCCGCGCCTTGGCCAACCCCAGGGGCGCCGGGAGACCGTCAGGGGCAGAACCAGGTGGCCACCTGTCCCGCATAGCCCAGCCGGGGCAGCAGGGTGCCGGCCAGCAGGATCCCGCCCCAGATCAGCACGCCAAGCGAGACGATGTGCGCAGCAGCCATGCGACGGTGCCAGCTCGACACCATGCCCCAGGCGCCACTGACCAGCACCACCCCTACAGCACCGAGATAGAGCAGGAGCGGCATGCCGCAGGCGTGGAAGTACGGCCATTGCGTCATCGCAGCGGCCAGCACCACGCCGAGTCCGACGCGAAGCCAGGTCGAAAAACGGGCTCCCCGCCCCGCGGCGGGCAGCGCGGCACCGGCCGGTACCCGGGCAGGCGCCGAGCCGGCACGCGGGGCGGGCGCAGGCGCCGCACCGCTCCCGCCAGGCAACTGTGCCGGCGGCGCCTTGGCCATGATCTTGTCGATCTCGGCCATCTCCTTGTCCCAGTCGCGCGGCTGATTCGACGTCATCGTGACTCCCGCGTTAGCTGATGCTTCTCGATCTTTTTGTACAGGTTGGATCTGGGCATCGCAAGGGCGCGGGCCGTCTCGGACACGTTCCAGTCGTGCTCGCGCAGCTTCTGCAGCAGAAAGAGCCGCTCGGCGTCCTGGCGGAAGGTCTCGAAACTGCCCTCGGGACTGCCCTCGATTGCGTCGACTGCCTCGAGCGGCGGATTGGCCGCGCCCGGCAGCAGCCGATCGACATCGGCCGCCGTGACGACTCGACCCGAAAGGATCAGCAGGCGCTCGACGGCATTGCGCAGCTCCCGGACATTCCCGGGCCATCCCCGCGCTTCGAGGCGTTCGACCGCCTCCGGCGCAAACGCCTTGGCCGTCACCCCGGCCCGACCGCCCAGCTGTTCCACGAAATGAGCCACCAGCTCGGCGATGTCGTCACGTCGGTCGCGCAGCGTGGGCACCTGAATCGGAACCACGTTGAGCCGGTAAAAGAGATCTTCCCGGAACCGCCCCTCGGCGATCTCCGTGTCGAGCAGCTTGTTGGTGGCGGCCAGCACCCTCACGTCGACCTCGTTCGACCGAGTGGCTCCGATCCGGGTCACCACGCCCTCCTGTAGGGCGCGAAGCACCTTGGCCTGCGCAGAGAGCGACATGTCGCCGATCTCATCGAGAAAGAGGGTGCCGCCGTCGGCCAGCTCGAACTTGCCCGGGCGATCACTGACGGCGCCGGTAAAGCTGCCTCGCATGTGGCCGAAGAGCTCGCTTTCGATCAGCTCGGTCGGAATGGCCGCACAGTTGACCTCGACGAAGGCCCGGTCGCGGCGCCGCGACGCCTCATGGATCGCCCGCGCGACCAGTTCCTTGCCGGTACCGTTTTCGCCGGTGATCAGGACGCGGGCGTCGGTCGGCCCGACCCGGGCAATCAGGTCGCGCACGCCGCGCAGCGTGTCGCTCGACCCGATCATCGGATACTTGGTATCGAGCGCGCCCTTGAGCCGCTCGTTCTCCCCGGCAAGCGAGATGTGCGCCATCGCATTGCGCAGCGTCACCAGCAGGCGATCGGTATCGAGCGGTTTCTCGAGAAAATCGAAGGCGCCCTGCTGAGTCGCCTCGACCGCGGTCGCAATCGTCGCATGTCCCGATATCATGACCACCGTGGCCGCCGGATCCACCGTGCGCAGCCGCGCCAGTACTTCGAGACCGTCGAGCCCGGCCATCTTGACGTCGAGCAGCACCACATGGGGGCCAAACGACTCGAAGAGGGTCAGTCCCTCTCCTCCCGAAGCCGCCAGGCGCACCTCCATGCCCTCGTAATCGAGCACCTGACGGACGGCTTCCCGCACCCCGATCTCATCGTCGATGACCAGAACCTTGGGCTTCACCGCGCCACCCCGCGACCGTAGACGGTGAGCGAGGCCGGGGCAATCCGAAGGCCGGTAATCCAATCGTCGACCGGGAAGACCAGCGACGATCCGGCCCCCGCGATCAGGACGCCGATGTACTTCTCCCACAGCGCCTTGGGCAGGGGCACGCCACGCACCAGCACCTGCTCGATCCGCCACTCGGCCGAGCCAAGCCGGAGCAGACCGAGCGCGCCGCGCACCTCGATCGTCTGGCGTCCCTTGATCCATTCGGAAAGCGCACCTAGCGCACCCGGCGGCAGACGATCGGCATCGACCTGCGCTCGGATGGCCGCCGTCCCGTTGCCGAACTCGATCCGGAGGCTGTCCGCATACCCGCGCGCCTGCCTGGTCAGTTCGGCGGCCACCAGCGCCTCGACATCGGCTTCACTCAGCATCACGGAATCGAGACGCCGTGCCGCCAGGGAATCGAAACGGGCCATGATGCGGACCTTACGCGCTTCGGCGTCGATCGGATCGACCGGCCGCGGCGTCTCGGCCGTGGCGCGATGAACCCAGCGGCGGATGGTATCCTGATTCTGCCACGCGAGATAGCCGGCGCCGATGACCAGCGCTGTGCCCAGCAGGCGGGCCGGAAGAGAAAGACAACCGAGCATCAGACCAGTCGTGCCTCCGCTCGAGCGACATACCGGGGCGCACCGTCGCCGAGTTCACTCTCAAACAGCACGACGCGATCGATCAGGAACGGCTCGACCGGTGTGACCCCGGCCGCCACATCGTGCCAGCCGCTGGGCAAGCGATGCCCTTCCCGAACCCGGCCCAGCGTCACGTGAGGACGAAACGGGCGGCCCTCCGGCGGAAAGCCTAACTGTTCCGCGCCTCGCTCGATCCGGTCCTGCAGCAGTTCCAGCCCCGCATCGGCCTCGGCTTCCGAATACAGCACCTTCGGTCGGGCCGTGTTCGGGAAACACCCGAGGCCGGTCAATGACATGGTGACGGGCGGCATTTCACGGGTCGCACGCTCCAGCAACTCTGCCAGCGCATCAACCCGATCGCTGGTGATCTCCCCGAAAAACTTGATGGTCACGTGCAAGCCGTCCTCGCCGACCCAGCGGACCGGCCAGTTGGCCGCCTTGAGCCGACGCATCGTCTCGACAGTCGTGCGCTCCGCCTCGGGCGGAAGGGGTACAGCCATGAAAAGTCTCATAGTCTCCCGACGTGACCACGGATCGACCGATTCCAAGTCCCAGTCCGAAACGTAACGGCCCCCCGGGGTTCCGGAAACACGTTTCCCTCCCAGACGCCGCGTTCTATACTTCGTCGATGCAACCCGCGTTTCGGATCCCGCCCGACGAACTCGAGTTCCGCGCCAGCCGATCGGGCGGCCCGGGAGGCCAGCACGTCAATACCAGCTCGACTCGCGTCGAACTGCGATGGAACGTCCGCACCACCACGGCGCTCGACGACGAGGAACGGGCGCGAGTGCTGGCGACGCTGCACGGCCGCATCGACGACGACGGCTGGCTCCGCATCGTCGCGAGCGACTCACGCAGCCAATACCACAATCGGATTGCCGCGGAAGTGAGAATGGCAGCGCTGGTCGATCAGGCCCGCCGGCCGCCGCGCATCAGGCATCCCACCCGGGTGCCAAGAACCGAGAAGCTGCGCCGTCTGGCCACCAAGCGGAAACGCAGCGACATCAAGCGCCAACGCCGCCGCCCCGGCACCGATGAGTGAGACGATCGAAACCGAGTGGCGCTACTTCGTTTCCCGCGAAGTGCGTACGGCACGCCGATGGGCGGAGGCGGGGGGCATTGCCGTCCACGAGAACATTTTCCACTTCCACGGGCGGCGCACCTGCCACCTGCTCGCCAAGGACGAGCCTGCCCTTTTTGCCGCGGCGCGCACGCTGGGCTGTCGCGACGAATGGTTCCACCGGAGCAGGACGCCCCACTTCGATCTAATCGAGATCTATCTCGAACGGGCCCTGATCCGCTGCGGATTGGACCCCGCGACCGGCCGGCGCTGACCCGTTGCCTTACAGCCCCCGGGTCGCCAGCTGACCGGCGCGCCCTACCAGGCGCCGTTCCAGGTCCTCGGTCATGCCGTCGATCAGGGAACGATTGGCCCCGAAGATGCCAACCAGGACTCGGTGCATCGGGTGACCGACCTCGCGCTCCTCGCGAAGGACAACTTCCGTTCCCCGATCCTTCGCGGTCAGACGGTAGACCCAGCGACGAGTCGAATCCGCCGCACCAGCCGGCCGGATCACCAGTCGTTCCGGAGGGACGGCTTCCAGGCGCTCCATGGCGACCTGCCGCCCGCCGGCACTGACCTCGCGCCAACGGATCCGATCGGCCCGTCCCCCGCTCGGCAGGCGCTCCACGCTGGCCAGGTTGCGACGCCAGGCTGGCATGCCATCCAGGTCGGTCAGCACCAGCCAGACCGACTCGGGCGAGGCCGGTATCCACGCCACGGACTGCTCGACATGTCGAGGAGAGAGCCGCGAGCCAAGCCCCCAGAGG
Source organism: uncultured Gemmatimonas sp. (assembly GCA_964619465.1). GTDB lineage: Bacteria > Gemmatimonadota > Gemmatimonadetes > Gemmatimonadales > GWC2-71-9 > SHZU01. Next base: position 17,414 of record CAZUES010000038.1, on the reverse strand, counting down.
ACCAGAGCTGCGAGCACGGTCAGCAGCGCCAGGCGCCGAATGGCCCGAACCCGCCGACGACGTTGACGACGATTCACGCAGAACCTCGCTTCGAGGGCAACTCGGCCGCCGGATCCGCCATGCGGCGGGCGGCCCGCGCCAGGGTAATGAGTCCGTCGACCCCGGCCGCCCGGTCGCGAGCGGACAGGGTGGCCAGAAGTGCACGAACCCGGGTGGGATCGAGCACCGATTGCTCCTGAACGATCGATACACCCGCCTCCGTCAGACGGAGGGCGACCCGCCGTCCATCCGCAGGATCACGCTCCCGGTGCACCAGCCCCGAGCGCACCAACCGATCCATCAGCAGCGACATCGTCGGCAGCGCCACACCGAGCGCGGCCGCCAGCTCGGTCAGCGTTTGCCCGTGGTCCGCGTCGAGATGGGCCAGGACAGTTGCCTGATGCGCACTGACCCGCTCCCCACCCTGCCCGGCATGCTCCCGCTGACGGAGGGCGTGATGGACGATCGGGTAGGCAGCCATCAGCTGCGTAACAGGATCGGAAGCCATGATTTCTAAGATGACATATTTATTTTTATTTGTCAAATAAAACTATTATCATGTGCCGCGAAACCCGGCCCCCCTTGCCCCCGTCAGGATAGGTTACATAGTGTTGAAGCTGAGGACCCTGTCCATGGCCGACTTCCGTTTGCTTCCGCCGTCCTCGCGTCCCTGGGACATGGGCGCGACGGCCAGCTTTGTGCTCCACGCATTCGTGGTGGCTCCCCTGGTATTGCCCCGGGCCGAGGAGTCGGCTGAGATACGGCCTTTCGATCAACTGGTCACCTTCTTCGTCCCCCCGGATCGTCCCGGTGGATCGGCAGGGGGCGGCGGAGTCGACTGGTCCGGACTGGTCGAGAGCGTCGGCGCCACCGACGAACCGCTGGCGCACGCCGAGCCCGAAGAAACCATTCCACTTGGCCCCCCGGGAGAACTGATCAATCCCCTACCCTCGGAGTTGCCGCCCGGTGCCCTGATCGAAGAGGAGACCGCGCTGACCGAGATCGAAGTCGATTCGGCCGTGGTGCGGGATCCGCGAAGCGCGGTGCCGGTCTACCCCGCCCAACTGCTCGCGAGCAACGTCGAAGGGGCGACCTTCGTGAACTACGTGGTCGACTCGACCGGCCGGGTCGACAGCATGTCGATCCGCGTGATCCAGTCCAGTCACCCCGACTTCACCAACTCGGTACGCAACGCGCTGACCCTGATGTACTTCCGCCCGGCAATCCAGGCCAACAAGCCGGTGCGCCAGTGGGTCCAGCAGAACTTCGCGTTCCGGATCATCCGCCCGTCGCCGCCGCTTCCCGACTCCATGTGAGCACAATCGATCTCAATGCCGACTTGGGCGAAGGGTTCGGTCGCTATCGGTTGACCTCCGACGCCGAGTTGCTGAGTCTGGTGAGTTCCGCCAACGTGGCCTGCGGCTTTCACGCCGGCGACCCCACCGTAATGCGCGAAACGGTGTCGCGCGCCACGGCCCGTCGGATCGCGATTGGTGCGCACCCGGGGTATCCCGACCTGCAGGGATTCGGACGCCGCGATCTCGATGCCACCACCGACGAGATCGAAGCCTGCGTGATCTATCAGATCGGCGCCCTTTCCGCCTTCTGCGCCGCGCACGGCACCCGGCTCCGATACGTCAAACCACACGGCGCGCTCTATAACCGCGCCGCCCGGGATGAGAGCACGGCCCGCGCCGTGGCGCGCGCCATCCGAAGTGTCGATCCCGACCTGGTTCTGCTCGGCCTCGACGGCACGACCATGCTGACGACCGCCGCCGCGGAGGGCGTCGAGGTGGCCCGGGAAGCCTTCATCGACCGGGCCTACCGACCTGACGGGCGACTGGTGCCACGGGACCAGCCCGGCGCGGTCCTGGTCGAAATTCCCGCCATGGTCGAGCGGGCCGTGCGGATGATCACCGAACGTTACGTCATCGCGACGGATGGAACCCGACGGATCGTCCGTCCTGACTCGCTCTGCGTCCATGGCGACGGGGCTTCGGCCGTTGCGGTGCTTCAGGCGGTACGAGAGCGGCTCGATATCCTTGGCATCGAGGTCGCTCCATTCGCTCGATGACGCGGCCGCGCCTCGCTCCGCACGGCGACGCCAGCCTCGCAATCCGGTACGCAACCCAACTCACTCCGAGCCTCGATGGGGTCGTCCGCCACCACGCCGCCATCCTTCGCCAGGCTCGCCTCCCCGGCGTGATCGATCTGGTTCCGGGATACGTTTCCCTGATCGTCCATTACGACCCGGCACAAACTTCGTTTGCCCAGCTGCGCGACCGGATCCCGGTCCTGCTCACGCTGGCCCCGCCCGCGGCAACGCAACCCGCCGGAAGGACGATCACCATTCCGGTCCGGTACGATGGAATGGACCTCGATGAGGTAGCCCGTGCCAGCGGCCTCTCCGTTTCCGACGTGATCGAGCTGCACACGACTCCGGAGTATCAGGTGGCCCTGCTGGGCTTTGTTCCCGGGTTTGCCTACCTCGAGCCGCTCGACCCCCGCCTGGTGCTGCCCCGGCGGGCCACGCCAAGAAGCCGGGTCCCGTCGGGCTCGGTGGCAATCGCCGGGGGCCAGACGGGGATCTACCCGGCCGAGACGCCGGGAGGGTGGCTGATCATCGGGCAAACGTCGCTCCCGCTGTTCGATCCGACTCGGCGCCCGCCTGCCCTGCTGGCGGTCGGAGATCGCGTCAGATTCGAAGCGGTGCCCGGATGACGCTCCTGATTCGCAAAGCCGCCGGCCTCGCGACGATCCAGGACCTGGGCTGGGTCGACCAGCGATCGATCGGCCTCCCTCCGGCGGGGGCCGCAGATCAGGCCTCGCTGCGCATCGCCAATGCTCTGGTTGGCAACCAGGCTCATGCCGCCGGCATCGAGCTCACCTTGGGCTCGATCGTGATCGAGACGAGCCGGCCGGCTCATCTGGCGGTCACGGGGGCAGTCGGCGAGTGGCGGGACGACGCGCAGGCGCTGCCGCAGGGGACCACCATTGCCCTGGCGCCAGGGGTGCCGGTTCGACTCTCGCCAGGTCCGCACGGACGATTTTGCTATCTTGCGGTGTCCGGCGGTCTGGCCGTTCCCGAGCTGCTGGGCAGCCGGGCTACCTATCTGCCAACGGCATTGGGGGGCTGGCACGGCCGTCGGCTGCGCAGCGGCGACGTCCTCCCGCTGGGGCACCGAAGCACGCCGCCCCCGGCCGGCACCTCGGCGGAAGCGCCTTCGGCCTGGGTCGAGGCGCCAATCCGCGTTACCGGCGCCGGGCACAGCCACCTGTTTACCGACGAGGCGTGCGCGGCCCTCGCTTCGGCGCCGTACCGAATCCTGCCGCAGTCCGATCGGATGGGGTCCCGCCTGGCGGGACCGGCGATTCACCCACGGACTCGCGCGACCCTGCCGTCGGAAGGCACCTGTCTCGGCGCGATTCAGGTGCCCGACGACGGCCAGCCGATCGTGATCCTGCACGACGGACCGACCGTCGGCGGTTACCCAAAAATCGCGGCGGTGATCGGCGCCGATCTCGGCCGGTTCGCCCAGCATCCGCTTGGCGGGCAGGTCCGCTTTGTCTGGACGTCGGCCGCCGCCGCCCTGCGCGCCACCCGCGATTCGGCCGCAGCGCTCGACGGGATCATCCGTGTTATCGCGCCAGGCTCCACTGCACGGTAACGCTGGCCCAGGAGGGCTCGCTACCATCGGAGTAGCGTAGATCGTAGATGCGCACCAGATCATCCGCACCAAGAGTAACCGAGGCCGGGAACCGCGCCCACCCAAGGAATGCGCGCCCTTCGCGAGTCCGGGACGCGGCCAGTATTGCCACCGGAAACAGCGGATCGCGCTCCACCTCCCGAAGTCGCTGGACGGTGGGAGTCGGCAGCAAGCGGACGGTTCCCACCACGAGTCGATCGCCGTAATCGGCCACCAGTTGCTTCGTGAAGGGATTGATCGGCACGGCGGAGACCATCAAGCGGCTGGTCTCACCGAGTTCTGCTCGGGCCGCCCGGCGGCCAACCCAGGTCGTGCCGGCCATCAGTGCCAGATAGAGTGTCGCCAGAGCGACCGCCCAATGGGCTCGGCGCTCCGGGCGCAGGTATCCCTTCCGCCGCGCTCGTGAGGCCAGAAACCAGCCGAGCCCCAGGATGAGGTACATCCAGATATCGATGATGAAAAGGATGTCGCCGTAGTACCAGCGATTCAGCATCGGCATCAGCCAGCGCATGCCGTAGCTGTTGAGAAAATCCAGGAATGGATGTGATGCCGTCCCGATGGCCGCCAGGATGACGAGCCCGCGATAGGAGGCTCTGACCTCGCCGGGTTTGGCACGCCAGCGGTCATAGAGTAAAATCAAGGCAGCGACGACGAACGGCCAGATGAACAGGGCCGGTACACCATGCGTCAGGCCGCGGCGCCATTCCAGGTTGCGGCCCACGAAGGCCGCGACGATATCGATATCGGGAATGTTGGCCGCCAGCACCAGTGTCATGGTGGCGCGGGTCGTGAGCGACCGAAGGCCGGTGTGAGCCAGCACCCCACCGGCGAGCGTATGACAAATCGGATCCACGGCAATCCCCGTTAGTTCGTATGACGGGTGCAAATCTATCAGGGTGGGCGGAGTGCCTGCGGGTCGCAATGCTGATGCACCGACCCGTTCACCGATACCGAGGAGAGGTCACCGATGCGCGCACTCATCGCAACCGCCGCTGCACTGTTGACTGCGGGCTCACTTGCCGCCCAGGAAACGGCCCGGACCGGATGGGGCAACTACCGCTTCGATCGTGACTTGGGTCGGACCAGCGGCTCGGTCAACGGTCAGGCCGATTCCGTGCACCGGGTTCTGCTCAAGACCCTGGATGAGTTGGGGCTCAAGATCAAAGACGATCAGACCGCGCCCCGGCAGGTCGCTCTGGTCCGTCACCGCCTCGTCCGCAGGATGGGCAAGGCGCCGCTGTCACGGTACTTCTCCTGTGGCCAGGGGCTGACGGGTCCCAATGCCGACAGCTGGTACGTCTACCTCAATTTCCACAGCCGGATCGCGGCAGCCGCCACCGACAAAGCCCAGCTCAATCTCGAGATTACGGCCGACGCGGTGGATGTTCCCGGCGGACGTAACGATCGAGTCACCTGCGCAACGACAGGCCAACTCGAACTCGTGATCATCGAACGGATGCAAGCGGCCTTCCCCGACGCAACCTGACCCCTCCTCCTCCGCTCGTCGGAGGCCGCGGCGGCCACACACCGTGTCGGGACCGTGTGTCGGAACAACACAGCCGCGGCCTAACGCTCAAGAATCACATCGACTTACGGCATTGCTCGGCTGGTACGGTCGTTGCAGTTACAGGCGCCGTACCGGTCGATCGCTACGTACTTGAAGAGAACCGCGCCCCGGCTGCTCCAAGGGACGGTTTTCATTCGCGAAGGATATTGCAGGCCCATGAAGTTGATAACCGTTGTTCTCGCCCTCACCCTGGCCTTGAGCGCCTGCCTTGGCACCGATTCGCAAGAAGTTGCACTCGGTCAGGAATTCGAACTGACGCCCAACCAGAGCGTCAGAATCTCCGGTACGCCACTGATCATCGGATTCCGCCGCGTCGTTGCCGACTCGCGCTGTCCGATCGACGCGGCTTGTGTCACGGAGGGACAGGCCGGCATCGAACTCGAGATCTTCGGCGGTGGTGCGCCTGAGCCGATTCTGGTGAACAACCCTCTGCCCACAGCCTGGGCCGACAACAACTACCGGATCCGCCTGCTCGACCTCCTGCCGCTCCGTACCGTAGCCGGCTCGATCGGACCTGATCAGTACCGACTCCGCCTGACGGTCGACCTGAACGACCGTTAGGCACCCGGCCGGCGCGCTCGGTCGAGCACCCGGTACTGCACCGCCTCCGCCACGTGCGGAGCCCGGACCACGTCTGCTCCTTCGAGATCGGCGATGGTCCGGGCCACCTTGAGCACCCGCCCGTAGGCCCGCGCCGACCACCCCAGCCGATGCATCGCCGCCTCGAGCAGGCGACGCCCTTCGGCATCGGGCCGACACCACCGATCGATATCCCGCGCCTGGAGATGCGCATTGGTGCGCACCGTCCGCCTGCCCCGGAGCCGCTCCCGCTGACGCGCCCGGGCCGCTTCGACTCGAGACCGAATGACCGCACTCGACTCCGTCGGCGCCGGGTCGGCGAGATCCTGCCAGGCAAGCGCCGGGACGGCAACGTGGAAATCGATCCGATCGTAGAGCGGCCCCGACAGGCGGGCCCGGTACGACCGAACCCGTTCCGGCGAGCAGAGGCACGTTTTGACCGGATCGTCGAAGAATCCGCACGGGCATGGGTTCATGGCGGCCGCCAGCATGAATCGGGCGGGATAGTTGACGCTGATTGCTGCGCGTGAGAGGGTCACGTGGCCATCCTCGAGCGGTTGACGCAGGACCTCGAGGACGTTGCGCCGGAACTCGAGCAGTTCGTCGAGAAACAGCACGCCGTGATGGGCCAGGCTCACCTCGCCGGGGCGCGGATGTGGCCCGCCGCCGGACATCCCCGCATCGCTCACGGTGTGGTGTGGCGCGCGGAATGGTCGTGCCGTCACCAGCCCACCCCAGGCCGGGAGCAGGCCGGCTACGCTGTGGATCTTGGTAACCTCGAGAGCTTCCTCCGAATCGAGCGACGGCAGCAGGCTGGGGAGACGGCGCGCCAGCATGGTCTTTCCGCTTCCCGGCGGCCCGACCATGAGGACATTATGGCCTCCGGCAGCCGCGACCTCCAGCGCTCGCTTGGCCGCGCGTTGCCCACGCACCTCGGCGAAATCGGCCTCATCCGCCGGTCGTTCGACGGCGAACTCGGCCGCCGGCTGCGGAGCGAATCCCTGACGACCTTCCAGATGGTCAACCACGTCGCGTAAGGTGCGCGCGCCGAGAACGCGAACCCCATCGACCAGCGCTCCCTCGCGCCGGTTCGATTCCGGAAGTACGACCCAATGCGCACCCACTTGCCGGGCACAAGAGACCAGCGAGAGGGTTCCGCGCAGCGGCCGTAAATCGCCCTCCAAACCGAGTTCACCGAAGCAGAGACCATTGGCGAGGTCAGTCGGATTGATCTGCCCGCTGGCGGCGAGAATGCCGAGGGCAATGGGAAGGTCGAATGCCGAGCCTGCCTTCGGAACGTCCGCGGGCGCCAGGTTCGCAACCATCCTTTTGAGAGGAAGCTCGAACCCGCTGTTCACGATGGCCGATGCCACGCGCTCGCGGCCTTCTTTGACGGCGCCGTGCGGAAGCCCAACGGTCGTAAATGAAGGCAACCCCGACGCGAGGTCCACTTCGACTTCGACCGGGTACGCATCTATTCCGAGAACGGCCGCCGACCGGATCCGTGACAGCACTGACGCGCTCCATTTCCAGGGAACGCGTCGATGGTATCATCCTCGGACTGAATCTATGGTACCAGAATCATGCAGATCCGGAGCGAAACGGAAGCGACCTACTCCGGTTCGACTACCACCGCAGTGCCATAGCATAGGACCTCCGTCACACCACTCATCACCTCGGTCGCGTCGTAGCGCACCGCAATGATGGCGTTGGCTCCGTGCTGTTCCGCATGCTCGATCATCAACTCGAACGCTTCCGCGCGGGTCCGTTCGCACAGCTCGATGAACCGCTTGATCCGGCCGCCCCGAAGCGTTTCGAACGACGCGAGGGTAAAGCCGATGATCGACCGGGACCGAACCGTAATACCGAGCACCACGCCGAGCGTCTCGACGACCCGATAGCCCTCGAGCACCAGGGCGGTCGTGGTCATCCGGTGCTGAATCTTGTGGGGATTGGCCAGTATCCGAGCCACGCTGCCTCCTCCAAACGGGTGTCGAAAGGTCGGCGGACTCGACCACGGTATCAAGCCGCGACCCGCAATGATAGATTGCCCGGACCTCAAAGACGACCACGATGCTCCACTTCGACCATACGGTCCTTGCCGTTCGCGACCTCGACCGGGCCGCGACAACCTACCGGCAACTTGGCTTTACCCTCACGCCGCGAGGGGGCCACCCCAAGCTCGGAACCGCCAACCATACCATCATGATGGGGCGAACCTACCTCGAACTCCTGACCGTGGTGGCACCGCGCACGGAGAACGAACGGTGGCAGCAAACGCTGGCCGCCGGGGAGCAGCTGGCAAGCATTGCCTACGGCTCGCGCGATGCCGCGCACACTCGAGCTACGCTCCAGGCACGCGGCATTGCCGCATCGGAGTTGCTCGACTTCAGCCGCCCGGTCAGGCTGGACGGCCAAACGGTCGAGGCTCGGTTTACGATTACCCAGCTGCCGCCGGACACCACACCCGCTCTTCCCGGCTTCGTCTGCCAGCATCATACCCCGGAATACGTCTGGCGCCCCGCGTGGCAGCGGCATGCCAACACGGCAACGGAGGTGGTGGCGATCACCGTCGTGCATCCCGATCCGGCAGGCATCTCCGCTGCGTACGATCGCCTGCTTGGCCGCGCGAGCGTGCATCCGCACCCGGGCGGCCTTGCACTCGATCTCCTGGGAACCCGAGTCTGGATCGTCTCGCCCGCGTACGCCACCCATCGGCTCGGTCGGCCGGTCGCCTCCGACCATACGCAGGCGGTGGGGCTGACGGTGGCGGTGAGCGACCTCGATGCGGCGCGGCGCTGGCTCGATGACCAGGCCGTGCCGCACGCCCCCTTCGGCCGACGCTCGGTCCTGATTCCGGAAACGGCAGCACACGGCGTCAACCTTGAACTGCTGGCGGCCTGACCATGTCCCGTTCCTGCCGCGCCGCCATCATCCCGGCCCCGAATCAAGCCGTCGAGCTAACCGAGATTCCGATCCCGAAGCTCGAACCCGGCGCCGCGCTGCTCGAAACGTTGTATTCCGAAGTCTGCGGAACCGACGTCCACCTGCACCACGGACGACTCTCGGGCGTGCCGTATCCGCTGATCCCCGGTCACGTCTCGGTCGGACGGATCGTGGCACTCGCCGGGCCGATCGTCGATATCGACGGCGTGCCCTTCCGCGAAGGCGACGTGGTGACCTTTCTCGACGTCCACGAAACCTGCAACGCCTGCTATCAGTGCCTGGTTGCCAGGCAGACCACCCGCTGCCCGCATCGCAAAGTCTACGGCATTACCTACGGCGCCGACGACGGACCGTTAGGCGGCTGGGCCGACAACCTGTGGATGAAGCCCGGCGTCAAGATGATTCGCCTCCCGGAGTCTCTCGCGCCCGAGACCTTCATCGGTGGCGGCTGCGGCCTGACCACCTCGATCCACGCGCTCGACCGGGCCGAGCTTCGCCTGGGGCAGAGTGTCGCGGTGCTGGGGGTCGGACCGGTCGGGCAGTCGGCGGTGGCGCTAGCTGCGCTGTCGGGGGCCGGCACCGTGATTGCCATCGGGGCGCCGGACGATCGCCTCGCCTTTGCGCGCCGGATGGGGGCGACCGAGACGCTGAGCCTGTCACAATCGCCGGAGGAACGCCTCGAGGCCGTCCGGGCCATCACGGGCGGCCGAGGGGTGGATGTGGTGATCGAGGCGGCAGGACGGCCCGAAGCGGTGCCCCAGGCACTCGACCTGGTTCGGGATGGCGGACGGGTCGTCGTGGTCGGCCAGTACACCGATCACGGCCCTGTCGCCATCAACCCCCATCTGCAGATCAACCGGAAGCACGTCGAGATCCGCGGCTGCTGGGGTTCCGACTTCTCGCACTTTCACCGCGCCGTCGCGATTGCCACCCGGTTCCAGAACCGGGTACCCTGGGCGGAGATGGTGTCCGCCCGCTACGACCTGGCCCGCGCCGGCGAGGCCCTGGAGGCAGTCGAGGCTCAAACGGTCCTCAAGGCATTGATCACGCCCCACTGACCTGCCGCGGCCGGCTGCAAAGCAACCGCCTCGACGAAACCACGACTGGTGTACGCAGAACTTCCGGCCGTCCGTCATGCGGGCGACCGGAAGCATATTTCGGCAGGCGCTACCGGTTGCTGCGAATCGTAATGTTCCCCGAGAACGACTCCAGATCCAACTGCGCGCCGCCATTGCCCCAGGTCGCGCTGGCCCGGCTGCGACGACGGCGGGTGTCCTGTTCGAGCGGAAACTCCGAACGGACTCGACCACTGAAGGTGTTGGCTGACACTCTGGCATCCGGCTGCTTGGGCAGGTTCAGCATCACGTTACCGCTCAGCGTCTTGAAGTCGTAGCTCCCCTTCCCCTCGATCGACCCGGTGAAGGTCACATTTCCGCTGACCGTCTCGGCGCTCACCTCACGTGCCGTCACCCGCTCGAGGTCGACACTGCCGCTCACCGACGACGCCTCCAGCACGTCGGCCGTCGCATCGATGAGTTCCAGGTGCCCGGACACCGTCGCCAGCTCAATGTTGCCCCGCAAGCTGCGGCCCCAGACATCGCCGGAAACCGTCTTGAGGTCGAGCCGAAGCCCGGCCGGCACCTTGATTACGAAGTCGACCCGGGTGTCGTTCCGGTTGTTGTTGTTCCAGCCCCCGTCACGATGGCAGACGTTGTTCGAGCCCCGGTTCCGATTCCGCCGGTCGTTCCGGTCGTTCCGGTCGTTCCGGTCCTCACGGTCATCCCGGCCCCGATCGTTGCGGGAATACTGCCCGGGGTAGTAGACGCAGATGGCCACCCCGTCCTCGATGTCGACCGCCTTGATTTCGACATCCTCGGGATTGCCGTACCGGCCCTCACGCTTGACCGCCTCAACCTGAACGCTCCGGCCGCTGGTCCCTTCCACCCGAACGTCGCCGACGATGTTGCGAAGGGCGAACCGCTGACCCTCGGCCAGGTTGCGACTGAAGCGAAAGTCCTGCGCAGCGACGGACCCCGTCACACCGAACATGCCGACGGCAACCAGCGCGACTGTAATTCTCATGGCTCAATTCTCCCGTTGTCGACACCCAACATCATCCCCGAGAACTCTCCCGCATCGCGATCGTGCTCATCGCGGTCGGACCGCCCGCCCCGATTTCGTCCACGTTCACGTGGCGGTTCGAGTTCCGAGGTCCGAAGGATTCGGATGCTGCCGCTGAAGGTCTCGACGTCGATCGACGCCGTCCCGGCGCCCAACCGGTACCTGGTCAGACGGCGGCCTTGACGCTCGCTCTGCATCGGAAAGCTCGACCGCACCGTTCCGCTCGACACCGAGGCCGAAATCGTCGCATTGGTATTGTCCGGCAGCCCCAGAGTGACGCTGCCGCTGTGCGACACCAAGGTGTAGGTTCCCCGATCGTCGATCCGCCCCTGAAAAACCAGGCTGCCGCTCACCCCCTGCGCATCGACCGATCGCGACACGATGTTGCGGAGATCGATGCTGCCGCTGACACTCTCGACGATCAGCTCGCCTTCCATATCGTTGACCGTCACGCTGTTCGACACCGCCCGCACCTCGAGGCGGCCCCGCGCACCGGAGACATCGATCCGGCCCGACAGCGCCGTCAGCTGAATCGACTCGCTGCCGCCCCGGAGGGTGATGTTTCCGTCCAGGGTGTTCGCCTTGACCGGCGCCCGGATGCCGTCGATGGAAATCTCCGAATGCATCCCGCCCAGGTCGAGCGCCATCGTGGCCGGGACTGTGAGTTCATAATCCACGGCACGGGGCAATCCCATTCGGTCTCGCACCCTGATGTCGACCAGCTGCCCGCGGACGTCGACTTCGACCTGCGCCCGCGCCGCGTGCATGGCCTGAATCCGCATTTCCTGCCGGCCCCAGGTGCGGACCAGAATGTCGCCGCTCTGGTTCTGCAACCGGAGCCTGGCCCCTTGAGGCACCGCAACCGTCGTATCGGTATCGAAGCGCGGCTGTTGCGCAGCCAGCGCAGTCAAAAGCACCATCGTCAGTGAAATCATGCCTGCCTTACCGCCTTTAAGTTTCCGAGCCGAGAGCCCGGGCGGCCAACCGAAGGACCGTCACCTTCTTCCGCAGATGCGCCGCGATCTGACCATTGAGATACGCATTCGCGCTGTCGCGTTGGATTGCGAGACGCGCGTCGGCAATGGCCGCGTCGATGGTGCGCAGACTTTCCTCGACGACCCGCACCGTCGCCGTATCGAGACGGTCCCGGTTGGCCACCAGCACATCCTCCAACTCGGCCACCGCGCGATCATACGCTTCGCTGTCGAAGCCGGCCGGAATGACCTGCCCGGCTGCCTGCTCCACCGGCGCCCCGGCAACGACGCCCGGCCCGCCTCGCTTGGCCAGCCAGTACCCGCCGCTGCCGCCCAGCACGGCAAGCGTGATTCCGGCAGCCAGCAGGCGGCGCGTCGTACTGCCCAGCCAACGACGGGAAACCGGCAACGGCCGAACCCGATCGGCTTCGATGGCGTCTGCGATGCCGGACCACAGATCCCGACCCGGCGCCACGCCGCGGTAATGCGGAGCGGCAACCACGATCTGCTCGAGATCGGCCAGCACCTCACGACATGCAGCGCAGCCCGCCAGATGATCGTCGACGCGTCGCCGGGTTACCGGATCGAGTTCCTCGTCGAGATAGCTCGAGAGCAGGTCGGTCCATTCGGTATGCTGCGATTCGCTCATTGGTTACCCTCTCATCTCACGCCGCCAGGACGCGGCGCAACATCATCCGCGCCCGGTGCAGCTGCGACCGCGACGTCCCCGGGTCGATCCCGAGCAGCGACGCGATCTCGTCGTGCTTGAACCCCTCCATGTCATGGAGGACAAAGATTTCGCGCGCCCCGGCCGGCAAGGTATCGACCGCCCGCTCGATGGCGACCCGCAGGTCCGGATGGTGCACCGGCGCCGCGATCGACTCCAAAGCCAGATCGTCGCCGGTGTGGCGGGCCCGATACCGACCGGCGACCTGACGCCGCCGGAGCAGCGCGTTGACCGCCACTCGATGCAGCCAGGTGCCGAAAGCACTCTGGCCGGCGAAGGTCCCGATTTTCTGCCAGACCCGGATGAAGACGTCCTGCACCGCATCCTCCACCTCACCCGCATCCACCAGCCACCGCGCGAGCGCATTGACCCGGGATACATGGGCGTGGTAGAGCCGCTCGAACGCCTCGGCGTCTCCACGCGCGGCCCGCGCGACATCGTCGGTTTCAGTCACCGCAGAATGCAGCGTCACCGCAGACTTAACCGGCAAGGTGGCAGCGGCCAGACAAAGGTCCCCATCGAAGTGTTCGGACGAATTGGACTCTTCGCCGACCCCAAACGTTGGAAACCTGGCCAATTGACGCACAGATATCTAAGTGATATCATATCGGTATCACCTTAACCGGACCCACCCCGCCATGGCGACATTCGAAGAACGCGAAGTACAGCTGCCTTCCGGACTCCTCATGCTGCTCCTGTTGCTGGCCGCCCTTGGCGGGGCCGGCGTGGCATTCGTATCCGGCGTCACGCCGGACGACCCCAACATACCGCTGGCTGTCGGGGGCGTAATCGGGTTCGTGACCGCATTGATCCTGCTGGCTGGCATCTTCGTCGTGAATCCGAACGAGGCGCGGGTTCTCACCCTGTTCGGCCGGTACATCGGGTCGAGTAAGACTGCTGGAATCTGGTACACCAATCCTTTTGCGGTAAAGCACAAGCTGTCGCTCCGGGTGCGGAACTTCGAGACCGCCAAGCTCAAGGTGAACGACAGCCACTCCAACCCGATCGAGATCGGCGCGGTCATCGTCTGGCAGGTGGTCGAAACGGCCCATGCCCTGTTCGAGGTCGATGACTACGAGAATTTCGTCCGGGTTCAGAGTGAAGCTGCCCTGCGGCAACTGGCCTCCTCGTTCCCGTACGACGCCCACAGCGACGAAGCCTCGCTGAGCGGCAGTCCCGCCGAGGTCGCCAAGCTGCTCGAGACGCATGTGGAGGACCGCCTCAGCAAGGCCGGGGTCCATGTGCTCGAAACCCGGATCAGCCACCTGGCGTACGCACCGGAGATCGCCCAGGCGATGCTCCAGCGGCAACAGGCGGCGGCGATCGTGGCGGCGCGCTACAAGATCGTCGAAGGGGCCGTCGGGATGGTCGAAAACGCCCTGGAGATGCTCTCAACGCGTGGCGTGGTCGATCTGGATGACGAACGCAAAGCCGCCATGGTGTCGAATCTGCTGGTGGTGCTGTGCGGCGACCGGGCAACGCAACCCGTCGTCAACACCGGCACACTGCACCACTGATCTCGCATCGTGGCGGAACGTAAATCGGTCCTGATCCGCATCGACCCGGCGCTGCACGAAAGCCTGCAGCGCTGGGCCGCGGACGAGTTCCGCAGCCTGAACGGGCAGATCGAGTACGCCCTCAAGCAGGCGCTGGCGCAGGCAGGACGCGGGCGGCAGCGGGGGCATGAGCCGTCGGAGTCGGATCCTTCATCGTCGGAGCAATCATGAATGTGTCGATCTTTGCTGCCGCCCTGATCATCGGGATTGGCGCAGCGGTCCCCTCCCCTTCCCTCTCGGTCCGCAAGGCGTTCAGTCCGGCGCAGACGACAACCGCGCAGCAGCCCGATCTCATCGAGCGCGCCAAGCGGCTCGTCGAGCAGCTTCGCAACGGTCAGTTCGACCAGGCAGCCACGTCCTGGGACTCCACCATGGCCAAACAGCTCCCGCCGACCAAGCTGGCCGAGGTCTGGAAACAGCTGACCTCCCAGGTCGGAACGCTCAGTGCAACCGGCACGGCCAGCGTGGTCGAGCAGGAATCGGTCCGGGTGGTTCTGCTCCCCCTCACCTTCGAGCAGGCCGAACTTGTTGCACAAATCGCCTATGACAGCCAAAATAGGGTGACGGGCCTGTTCTTCGTCCCCAAGACCTGATGTTACGTTTTCAGTCTCGACCTCGGAGGTTCCCAATGGCAAGACTTGCCACACTCCTCATCCTGACCGCGCTGACGGCGTCAGCTGCGGCTGCCCCGGCGGCGGCTCAAGACAAGCCGGAAAAAGCCAAGGAAGAGAAACGGCCGAGGCGAAATCCGGACGTGATCTCGTTCGAGGAAATCGAGGCTGTCCGAAATCAGTCGTCGAACGGTTTGGATATCGTTCAGCGGCTCCGGCCGACCTTTCTGCGGACACGCGGAGCAACGAGCCTGGGCGGTAACGTGGTGGGGGACGCGACTCCGAGGCCGATGGTGGTGCTCGACGGGAGCCCCCATGGCCAACTCGAGACGTTGCGGCAGATCAGCGCAATCTCGATCAAGGAGATTCGGTATCTGAACGGAGCGAACGCCACCACCAAGTTCGGCACCGACTACGGCGGTGGCGCCATCCTGGTTACGACGCGCTGATCGCGGATTGATCGGTCCGGCCCGAGTCCCGACGCAGGGCCGATCCGATCAGCACCCCGCCCATGCCGAGGACCGCGGCCAGTAGCAGCGTGGTGCCGGCAAGAACCAGACTCGGCACGGGCAGCACGCGATCGAGCAGGCCGACGAGCGCCGGGAAATTCTCGACCCGCGCGCTGCGAAAGAGCAGGATGCCCCACCCGATGAGCGCACCGAGCGGCACAGTCAGCAGCGGTCGTGCCCGCTCGGGCGCCGCAATGCCCGCAGCAATCGCCACGACTACCAGGGCCCACCACCCTGCCACCAGCGTCCCGAACCCGGCGGCGTTGGCGGTCACCAGAAGCCAGAAGAAAACCGGAATCATCGGGCGCCTCCGATAAAGACCAGGCGGCTCGGTACCCCGGCGGGAAACTCGTCCGGCGTCGCCGGTATGACCAGCGAGTCCAGCTGTCCAGCCAGCCAGGTCGGGAGCTGATCCCGATAGTGGCGACTGACCGGATTACCGGATTGCCCGCCGGGATAAATGCCCCAGGCCCGAACCTCGGCGCCGAGTTCCACCACCATCCGCCAACTGGCCCCGGAGGTACCCCGGCCGCTGGTCGGACTCAAGGTGCTCGGACCACCCGTCACACTCAGCCCCAGCGCCGACAGGGCCGGGATGCGCAGCAGGTGGTTGATATTGGCATGATGGACCTTGTTCCACTGCCAGGCCTCGCCGGGGGCTCCGTACCTTGCCACGACGGTATCGAGGCCGGCCACCAGCGCCATTTCGAGCATCTCATCCCGTGATTCGATGGTGTCAGCCGTGCGCCGATCGTCCCACCAGGCGTTCCGGGGTTGTCCGAGCAGGACGAGAAGGAGCGCATCGGCCGGCCTGACCGGCGCCTCGTCCGGCACGGCGACGACGCCGTCGGGCGCGGCCAGTTCGTCCCAGGTGCCGCGCACCAGCTCGGCCATGACCGCTTCGAACAGCACGGCTCCGGTATTGTTCTGGGTGTAGCGTCGATCCCAGCCGGCCAGCAGCGTCCGCGCTTCCTGCGCTTTGGCCGGTGCGGCCGCCAGCCGGGCAGGCGTGAGGCCGGTCCCGAGCAGAAACGGCATGAACGCGTCGGCTCTGGCGCTGCCCGGATCGACCTGCCACTGACGCATTGCATCGGCCGTCACCGCCGGCTCGGCCCGCAGCAGATCGTTGATCCGGATGGCGCGCCACGGACTGTACCAATGGGCGCCGAAGTACCGCGGATTGACGGCGGGATCGACCGGCTGCTGGTTGGCGGACGAGAGGAAGCCCTGCGGCGGATCCTGGGCAAAGGGATACTCGGCCAGCGGGAGATTGGCGGTCCAATCGGCCGCGGACTGCGAGCCGTCGCGGATCACATCACCCCGCCCCGAATAGGGCCGGATCGGGTAGGTGCCGGTCGACCGGATGGCGATCGACCCGTTCCGATCGGCCACGAGCATGTTCTGCGCAGGTACTGAGAACCCCGAGGTTGCGGCCAGAAACTCCGGCACCGATCGGGCCCGCTCGATCGCCTGGAATTCGGCGCCGCTCATCTCGGACCGGTAGACGGTCCATGCCATGGACAGCCAAGCGGCGTCGACCTTCCAGAGCGGGCCGCGATGGGTATAGCGGACCGTATCGGTAGCCAGCACCGTCCCGCCAGGTGACCGATAGGTCTCGATCCTGAGCTCGAGCGGGTGCCAGGTTCCATCGAGCTGGTAGGTGGTCGGACTGCCGGCATCATCGACCGTTTCACGGTAGAAGTCGCTGACATCGGCTCCGGTGTTGGTAAACGACCAGGCAATGTCGCGATTGAACCCCATGATGATCCAGGGCGCGCCGGGAAGGGTGACACCGGCAACGTCCAACTGACCGGGCACCACCAGATGCGCCTGATACCAGATCGAGGGAAGCGACAGTTCGAGGTGCGGGTCGCCGGCCAGCAACGTGCGGCCCGACGCAGACCGGAACGGAGCCACCGCCCAGTTGTTACTTCCGATGGCATCCTCGGTTGCGGTACGAAGGCCGCCGAGTCGTCGCGGCAGCAGCTCGAGCCCGGCAAGCAGGGCCCGTGCAGCGGAGTCGGGAAGGCCCGGGGGAGGAATGGGCCCGAATCGAGCCCGGGTCGTATCTCCCGGGT
>CAZUES010000037.1:0-41455 GCA_964619465.1 uncultured Gemmatimonas sp. | reverse complement strand
CTCGGCATGAAACGGGGACTGGGTGACGAACTCGTGGTAGCTCCGTACGCGACGGCGTTGGCGGCGATGATCGATCCGGAAGCAGCGGTCCGTAACTTCCGTCGCCTGGCGGAGGAGGGCGTGGACGGTCGTTACGGCTTCTATGAAGCGGTCGACTACACCCACCGGAAAGGTGAAGAGGACGAGGGGATCACCGAGCCCAAGCCGCACGGCTCCCGGGGAGTGATCGTCCGGTCGTTCATGGCCCATCACCAGGGAATGAGCATCGTTGCGCTGGCCAACGTCTTGCTCGAGGGACGGATGGTGGATCGATTCCACGCCGACCCGCGGATCCAAGCGGCATCGCTGCTGTTGCAGGAACGGGTGCCACGGCATTCACCGATTACCCGTGTGCGACCGGCGGAGGAAACCCGCGTGGCGGCGCCGGTTCCGGCCGTGGCGGTCCGCCGGTTCCGCACTGCGCGCACCCGGTATCCGCATGCGCAGTTCATCTCGAACGGCACCTATACCACCGTGGTGACCAACGCCGGCGGCGGCTCCAGCTTCTGCCGGGGTAATGTGGTCACTCGCCACCGTGAAGATGCCACCCGCGATGTCGGCAGTCAGTTCCTTTACCTTCGCGATGTTCGGAGCGGGCTGGTCTGGTCGCCGACCTATCATCCTACCAAGCGCGAGCCGGAGGAGTACCTCGCCACCTTCCAGGCGGAGCGGGCTATCTTCCGCCGCCGCGACGACGGGATTGCGACCCAGCTCGATATTGCCGTCTCGCCCGAAGACGACGTCGAGGTCCGCCGCCTCACGGTCACCAACCAGACCGATCGGCCGCGGGAACTCGAGGTGACCAGCTACGCGGAAATCGTGCTGGCGTCGCTCAGTGCGGACCTGGCGCATCCGGCCTTCAATAAACTCTTCGTCGAAACCGAATATCTGCCTGCGGCCGCTGCCCTGATCTGCAGCCGACGCCCCCGAGCGCATGATGAGCCTCGGCTCTGGGCGGTTCACGTGCTCAGCGTCGAAGGCAGGATGCAGGGGGCGGTGGAATGGGAGACCGACCGGGCGCGCTTCCTGGGCCGAGGTCGGGGGCCCGAGGACCCTGTCGCGCTGGAAGGCCGGCCGCTCTCGGGCACGACAGGAGCGGTGCTGGACCCGATCGTGAGTCTGCGCCAGCGGATCCGACTCGCGCCGGGCGGGGTGGTTCGGCTTTCGTTTGCCACCGGGATCGCGTCGACGTATGACGCGGCGGTTGCCTTGGCCTACAAGTACCATGCATCGAGCGCCGCGGCGCGTACCTTTGCGCTGGCGTTCAGTCAGGCCCAGAGCACGCTCCGATACCTGGGCATCTCCGGCGTCGATGCGCAGCTGTTCGAGCGCCTGGCATCTCGTGTGCTTTATGCCGACAACTCGTTGCGGTCCGATTCCGAGCTGCTGGCGCGCAACGTCCTGGGACAGTCGGGGCTTTGGGCCCATGGCATTTCCGGCGACCTGCCGATCCTGCTCGTGCGTATCGTCACCGGTGACGACTTTGACCTGGCGCGGCAGGTGCTGCAGGGGCAGGAGTACTGGCGCCTCAAGGGCTTGAGCGTCGACGTCGTGATCCTGAACGAGTACCCGATCGGCTATATCGACGATATCCAGGTGCAGCTTGCGGCCCTGCTCGACAGCGGCCCTTGGGGCGCATGGAAGCAGCGATCCGGCGGCGTCTTCCTCCTGCGCGGCGACCGGATGCGCGAAGACGAACGTATCCTGCTTGCCACGGTCGCCCGCGCCGTTCTGAGTGGCGACCGCGGCAGTCTTTCGACGCAACTGGATTTGCCGTATGCCGAGCCGAATACGCAGTGGGAGCCGGAACTGCTGGCGGCCGGGCCGGTCCCGCCGGATCCCGAAGTGCCGATCGAGATTCCGCCGCGCCTCCTTACCAACGGCACCGGAGGCTTCTCCGCCGACGGACGGGATTACATCATCGTGCTCGACGGCGACCGTGATACTCCGGTTCCGTGGGTCAACGTCATTGCCAACCCGAATTTCGGCACCGTCGTCTCAGCATCGGGCTCCGCATACACCTGGTCCGAAAACAGTCGGGAGAACCGGCTCACTCCGTTTTCCAACGATCCGGTCACCGATCCGGCCACGGAGGCGCTGTTCCTCCGGGACGACGACAGCGGCGACATCTGGTCGCCGACGCCGGGCCCGATCCGGCGTTCCGTCGATAGCGGCCGCTATCTGATCCGACACGGGGCGGGCGAATCGAGTTTCGTGCATGGTTCGCGCGGTATCCTGCAGGAACTGACCGTACTGGTAGATCCGACGGACTCGGTCAAGTTCTCGGTGCTGACCCTCACCAATCGAACCGATCGAACCCGCCGGCTCTCGGTCTTCGGCTATAGCGAATGGCGGCTCGGTCCACCGCAGTCGGGCGAGCGGCTCCATGTGCTCACCGAGCAGGATGTCGAGACCGGTGCGGTGCTTGCTGCCAACCGCTACAATCAGGACTTTGCCGAGCGGGTTGCCTTCTTCCACGTCAGCGAGCCGGTTGACTCAGCAACGGGGAGCCGCCTGGCGTTTCTGGGGCGGAATGGTTCGCCGTCGCAGCCTGCGGGGTTGGGCCACGCCGTTCTCTCCGGCGAGTTCGGCGCGGGACTCGATCCCTGTGCTGCACTCCAGGTTCGTATCGTGCTGGCGCCGGGAGAGTCGCGCCGTATCGTGTTCCTGCTCGGGCAGGGCTGGGACCGGGCCGACGCCCTCGATCTGATCCGTCGGCACGGCAGCGTTGCCGCGGCAGAGTCGGCGCTCGAGGCCTCACGCCGTCTCTGGTCGGATGTGATCGAGACGGTGCAGGTGCACACACCCGACGACTCGTTCGACGTGATGATGAACGGCTGGCTGGTTTATCAGAACCTCAGCTGCCGTCTCTGGGCCCGGTCGGCGTTCTACCAACCTGGCGGAGCATACGGCTTTCGCGATCAGCTCCAGGATGTCATGGCCCTGGTTCTGGCTCGGCCCGATCTGGTCCGTGCCCATATCCTGCGTGCCGCCGGCCGCCAGTTCGTGGAGGGCGATGTCCAGCACTGGTGGCACGAGCCGGCCGGTCGAGGGCTGCGGAGCAAGTGCTCTGACGATCTACTCTGGCTGCCGTACGTGGTGGCACACTATGTCAGTGTTACGGGAGACCATGCCATTCTCGATGAGGTGGTTCCCTATCTGGAATCGCCGCTGCTCGAGGCCGGTGAAGTCGAGGCCTATCAGCTGCCGACAGTGTCCGAGACGTCCGGGTCGATCTTCGATCATTGCGTTCGCGCGGTCGATCGGGGCCTGACCGCGGGCTCGCACGGCCTGCCCCTGATGGGGGCGAGCGACTGGAATGACGGGATGAACCGGGTCGGGGTCGAGGGCCGGGGCGAGAGCGTCTGGTTGGGATGGTTCGTGCATAGCGTACTCCGGCGGTTCATCCCGCTCTGCGAGGCTCGCGATCCCGCCCGTGCAACCCGGTATGCCCGGCAAGCGAGTCGGCTGGCGGCGGTACTCGATCGCGCCTGGGATGGCGAATGGTACCGGCGCGGCTACTACGATGACGGGACGCCGCTGGGTTCGGCTCAGAACGACGAGGGCAAGATCGACTCGATCGCCCAGTCGTGGGCGGTGCTGTCCGGGGTGGCTCCGCTCAAGCGCGCCGAGCGGGCGATGGATGCGGTGCGGACTCAGCTGGTCCGTCGCGACGCGCGTGTGGTGTTGCTGCTGGCGCCGCCCTTCGACCAGTCGGCGCAGGATCCGGGCTACATCAAGGGTTATCCGCCCGGTGTCCGGGAAAACGGGGCGCAGTACACTCACGCCGCGGTGTGGACGGTCATGGCGGTGGCCGAGTTGGGTAACGGAGACGAAGCGGTCGAGCTGTTTCACCTGCTCAATCCGATCAATCATACCAGGAGCGCTGCCGAGGTAGCGCACTACAAGACCGAACCGTATGTCCTGGCCGGCGATGTTTACTCGCACCCGGCCCACGCCGGCCGAGGCGGGTGGACCTGGTACACCGGATCGGCGGGGTGGCTCTATCGGGCCGGGCTCGAGAGCATCCTTGGTCTTACCCGCCGGGGTGATACCTTCACGGTAGACCCCTGCATTCCGACGGCCTGGCCGGAGTATACGATTTCCTGGCGCCACGGCAGGACCCGCTACGAGATAACCGTCGTCAATCCGGAGCGGCGGTGTCGTGGAGTAACGGATGTGACGCTCGACGGACTGCCGGTGAACCCCCTGGAAATCCCGCTGGTCGATGACGGGGGCACCCACCACGTGCATGTGTGTCTGGGAGATCGCCGGCGAGTAGCGCGGTAGCGCCAGCTACTTTCCATGGCGCTGGCGGGTGTACGGATTCGTCACCCATCTGAGGACGGTCGATGACGGTTTCCGCAGAAGTTCGGATTGCTTCCGGTGCTCCGTACTGGCTGATGCTGAATGGCCTGGTCGAGCCGCCGGGCCTGCCCCCGCCGCCGCGGGCCGACGTGCTGATTGTCGGGGCCGGGATCACCGGGGCGTTACTTGCCGACGCGTTGGTACGGGACGGCCGGAAGGTCGTCGTCCTGGAGCGCCACGCCCCGGCTGAGGGAAGTACGGCGGTCAGTACCGCGCTGCTGCAGTATGAGCTGGATGTCGAACTCGCGTCGCTCGCGGATCTGATCGGCCTCGACTCGGCTGTGCGCGCTTACCGTCGGTGTGCGGAAGCCATCGATGAACTCGCTGTCCTGGCTGCCGCCCTGGGTGACGGATGCGGCTTTCAGCGAGTGACCAGTCTCTACCTCGCCTCACGACGGCGCGACCTCAAGCGGCTCAAGCGCGAGGCCGAATTGCGCCGGGCCCATGGATTCGACGTGCGATTCCTGGCGCGTCGCGATCTGGCCGCCCGCTACGACGTTCCCGGCGCGGCCGCGCTGGAGACACTGCATGCTGCGCAGGTCGATCCGGTTGCGCTGACCCGGTGCCTGCTCGCTCGGGCCGTGGCCGCCGGGGCCATTGTCTGCCCGAGAACGCCTCTGCTCGAATGGCAGGATGAGGGCGCTCGGTGCCGGGTGGTGACTGCGCGCGGGCAATGTATGGCGCGGGCCGTCGTGTTTGCCACAGGGTATGAGGTGCCGCACAAGGTGCCCAAAGGGTCCGTCGCCCTGCATAGCACCTATGCATTCGTTACGCAGCCCGGCCCGTTGCCCGCGCCACTCAACCGGGGAGCCGTGTTGTGGGAAACCGCGCGCCCTTACACCTATGCGCGCACGACGCCCGACGGCCGCGTGCTGGTCGGCGGGATGGACGTACCCTTTCGGCATGCGGATGGCCGGGATGCGCTGCTACCGGTTCGGATTCGCGGGCTCGAAACCCGGATTTCGCGATTGCTCGGTATCGAGCCGCTCGAGCGCGCCTTTGCCTGGGCCGGTACCTTTGCGGTGACCCCGGATGGGTTGCCGTATATCGGACGTATTCCGGGAGAGTCGCGGGCCTACGCAGCCCTGGGGTACGGCGGCAATGGCATCGTCTTCAGTGCCGTTGCCGCCGATTTGATTGGTGCGCAGATCGCCGGTCGTTCACATCAGGACGAAGCCCTGTTTCACTTCGACCGGTCCCGGCACACCTGATTCCCGGTTGGCAGGTGCCGTGGCGGGATCGACGTCAGTTGGTCCGATGAAGCGGCCCGCCCATCCGGCGACGAACCGCTTCGTCGTCCGGCTTGGGTGCGCGCGGCTTCCCATCTGCCGGCGATTTCGTCGACGTCGGGGCCGCCGTGTAGGTCGCCTTCCCCGTCAACAGGGCGTCCATTTCCCGCTCCGCTTCCTCGCCGCTGATGCCGTACTCTGCACTGATCAGAGTGCGAATCCGGTCCCAGTCGCCCTGCGTACCGTCGAGTTGCGCTTCCGCCAGATTCGACCACCGTTTCAGAATCCGGTTCTTGAGATCAGGCCAGCGGTCATGGTCGTGGTTGCGTTCATGTCGCATGAGCTTCCTCCCTCTAGCGTAGAGTGCGGTCGATCGAGCCGGCGCCGGGCCTGTGACCACGGCCGGGGGCAGCTAGCTAGGCAGGGGTCGGCGCCGGTGCCGTTCGTTGCGGGGCCTCATCTGGGGTGACGCCGACGCAGGCCCCGGCAGGCACACTATGCGTAACAAGCGATTTCGGCCCTGCGGGGCGGCCGTTTCCCGACAAGGACGGAACTCGGACTTCGAGTCCGGTCTCCCGAAGGCAGCACCGCGGGTGCCCCCGATCGGACCTGACGGGGCCAATCTGCCCGGCCGACCGCCCCGGTCGACGACTGCATGAAAATCGGCCTCATGGCACGATCTTCGCCCCGATTTCGAATCAGGGCGACTGGCCGTCAGATCTGTCAAATCAGCGGAAATCACAGCACGGAGCATGATGCGCAAAGGTCTAGTCCAGATAGCGGCAGGAATCAGCCTCGCGCTGCCCCTGGCAGGATCGGCGGGGGTTGCGGCCCAGTCGCCCGTTTCCGGAACAGTCTCGGCGACCGATACGGCCGGTGCCGTGGTGGCGGGGCGGAACGGGATCGTATATCTGATTCCCGTCGCTGGCAGCACCCGAAACGAGTGGAAGGCGCTCTGTCAGCGCCAGGCCCGGGAGGAGCGAGCCCGTGAGGCAGATCGGGATGAGCGGTCCAGCAACGGGAACGGGGACGATGCTCCCAGCCAGGCCATTGCGGAACGAGACGAGCGTCTGATCCAGGAGCGGCTGGCGCTCCTCCATCGGCATGCGGCCTGGCGGGTTACCTCGTCCGAGGCGGGCGAGTTCCTCATCGAAGCGATTCCTCGGGGTGCATACTGGATTACCTCGGCGATGCGGATCGGCCCCCGGCAGTATCACTGGGTCGAACGGGTGTCGGTGCCGCTCGAGAGCCCTCTGGGACTGAGCGAGCGAAACGCCACCATGCCCGGCTGTCGCGACGGTCTTCCCTGAGAGGTACGGGACACGGCCCGACTGGCACCCGCGGTACGGGCGCTTACCTTCCAGGTGGAACGCGGTACGGAATCGGTCGGGCCATCGAGGGGGGGCAGATGACCAAGCGTGTGCAGAGCTATGAGACGGACGACATCGTGGTCACGTTTGATCCCAACGTCTGTGTCCATTCCGGGGTCTGTGTCCGAACCCTTCCCGCGGTGTTCGATGTTCGCCGCAAGCAGTGGGTGGCCCCCGAAGCGGCTCCGGCCGCGGAGGTGGCCGCGATGATTCGAATCTGTCCGTCTGGTGCGCTGCAGTATCAGCTTCGGAACGAGGGTGAAGGGGCCGAGGGCTGATGGTTGCCGGTCCGGAATGAGGTGATCTACGGGGTCGGCGGCGGGGCGGGAACTCTGTGCTCGCCGGTTCCGCCTACGGCCATGAGGGCCTCGTCGAACGTCAGCGACAGCTCGCTCGGTCCGAACAGTTGGGACAGGTGTGATACCTCGACCGTAGCACGGACCTGCGGATCGAGGTTGCAGAGCAGGATCTGGATCCCTTCCTTCCGACACTGACGGACCACCTCCGCGAGCGCCCGCAACCCGGTCGAGTCGATGACGGGTACGTCGTCCATATCGAGAATCAGTGCCCTTGGCTTCCAGTGGACCTGGCGCAGGGCGTCCTTGAACGATTCCGCGGCGCCGAAGAAGAACGGACCGTTGATGTCGTAGACCTTGACGTCGCGCGGAACCCGCCTCCGCTGCTCCTGCTTGGCTTCTTCCCGGACCTCATCGGCCACTCGATCCTGCTCGGCCCGCATCGGTTCGACCGTGGCAATTTCTGACATCCGTTTCATAAAGAGAAACGACGCCAGCACCATGCCCACCGCGATCGCAACCGTCAAGTCGACCAGGACCGTCAGGCCGAACGTGGTCAGCATGATGGCGACGTCGGTACGTGGCGCGCCGAGGATTTCCGAGCGGAAGGTGCGCCACTCGCTCATGTGATAGGCCACCATGATCAGAATTGCGGCCAGCGTGGCCATCGGGATCATTGCTGCGTAGCGGCCGGCAAAGAGGGTAATCACCAGCAGCGTCAGTGCGTGCACGACACCCGCGATCGGGGTTCTCCCGCCGTTGCGAACGTTGGTGGCCGTGCGGGCAATCGCGCCGGTGGCCGGCATCCCGCCGAAGAGCGGAGAGACGATATTGGCCACGCCCTGCGCGACCAGCTCCACGTTGCTGCGGTGCCGGCTGCCGATCATCCCATCCGACACTACGGCCGAGAGCAGCGATTCGATGGCGCCCAGCACGGCCAGGGTCAGGGCCGGGGCGGCCAGATCGATCAACATCCGCTCGGTCACCATCGGCCACTGTGGACTCGGTAGCCGCGCATCGATGACGCCGAAACGTGACCCGATGGTGTCGACCGGAAGGTCGAACAGTGCGACGACGATGGTGCCGGCCACGAGCGCGACAAACGGAGATGGTACCTTGGTCGACAGGCGCAGGCGTGGCCAGAAGACCAGGATGGCCAGCGTACCGAGGCCCAGGCCGGTCGTGGCCAGGTCGAGGCTGCTCAGGTTCGCCAGGTAGCTGGCCCATTTGCCGAAGAATTCGGCAGGCACGGCCTCGATCGAGAGACCGAGCAGGTCTTTGACTTGCTGCGAAAAGATGATGAGGGCAATGCCGGACGTGAATCCCGTGATCACGGGAAACGGAATGTACTTGATGATGGCGCCGAGCTTGAGCAAGCCCATCGCGACCAGCACGAATCCGGCCATCAGGGTCGCGACGATCAGTCCATCCACACCGTACTGCGCCACGATGCCGGCCACGATCACCACGAAGGCACCGGTCGGACCGCCGATCTGAACTCGCGATCCACCAAGCAGTGATATCAGCAGGCCGGCGACGATGCCGGTGTAGAGCCCCCGTTCGGGGGTCACCCCACTCGCAATGGCAAACGCGATACAGAGCGGCAGCGCCACGACGCCGACGATGACACCCGCGGTCAGGTCGGCCATGAACTGCGGCCGGGTATAGCCTTCGAGCGTGGTGAGGATTTTGGGGATGAAGGTGCGCACGGTTAAGGCTTGGTGTCCCGAGTGGATTCGGCCAACTCGGCGCGGAAGCGGTCCGCGTCGGCCGTCATGCCGAGTGCAGTGTAGGCTGCCGCCAGGTCGGTACGAGCGGCGCGAAGGAAGCTAACGGCTGGATCGACCTGTTTACTCAGGATCTCGTAGCCGGCTAGGCTTTCGGTCGCTGCGTCCCGATGGCGGTTCTGGCGCAGCAACGCGCGGCCGAGCTTGATCCGGGCAATGCCGGTGTTGGGGTGGTCGGGTCCCTGGCTGCGGCGATAGCCCTCGAGCGCCTCGCGATAGAGGCGCTCGGCGCGCAGATAGTCCCGTCGCTCGACGGCCACGCTTGCCAGGTTCGACAGCGCCGTTGCCAGCATACTGTGATGGGGGCCGTGTACCGCCTGATAGATGGCTGCCATCTGCCCGAACCGGGCTTCCGCTTCATCCAGACGCTCCTCCGAGAGCGCGATCGACCCCAGATCGCTGAGCGTCGATGCGACCGACGGATGATTGACGCCAAAGACCCGCTCACGAATGGCCAGGGCGCGCTCCAGCAGGGGAACCGCTTCGGCACGCCGCTGCTGGAAGACCAGGGACCGGCCGATCAGCGTCAGGGCCAGGGCCGTTCGGTAGTGGTCGGCGCCGTACCATGGTTCGACGATGGCCAGGGCCTGCCGATGAAACCGCTCCGCTTCCGCATAATGGCCGAGATCCTGCTGGATCGCGCCCAGGTTGGCAAGGTCCTCAGCTACCAGGGGATGGCTTGGTCCGTAGAGCTGGCGCGTCATGTCCAGCACCTGGCGATTGAGCGAATCGGAGGTGTGGTAGTTGCCGGCGTAATAGTGCGCGCTGGCCAGGACGGACAGGGTGCTGGCAAACTCGGGCGTCACGGCGTCGGCGGGATAGCGGTTCCGGGTTTCCGTGAGCAGAGCGATTGCGCCGGGATAGTCGCCGCGGGTGGACAGCACCTGTCCCAGCGCGGTGCGCGCGGCCAAGACGTCGGGATGATTGCGAGGCAGCAGCGCTTCGCTGACGGCGAGCCCCTGCCGGGTCAGGCTGTCGGCTGCCTCCAGCTGGGCCTGATCGAGTCGCAGCAGGCCCAGCGCGACGACTGCTTTGGCGACGTCGGTGTGCCTCGGTCCGTAGCGCTCCCGCCGGAGATCGAGACCGGCCCGGATCAGGGTGTCGGCCTGGGCAATCCTGCCCAGCTTCTGGGCGATACCTCCCAGGGTGAGATAGAGCTCGGCCTGAACTTGCGGTTCCGTGCTCAGGCCTCTGGCCTCCTGGATGCCGTGTTCCACCAGGGTAACGACGCGAAGGCTATCGGCGGGGCCCACGGCGCCTTCGCCGCCGGTAAAGAGACTCAGCATGAAGCGTTGGATCCGCTCGGTCCGCTCGACCTGGGCCACGGCAAGGTCGCGTGCATCCGCGAGTCGCACGGTGTAGAACACCGCCATGATGACCGCCGCGGCAGCAACGACGCCTGACGTGGCCACGGCGCGCGCATTCCGTCGCACGAACTTACCGAGCCGGTAACCGATGGTATCTGGCCGAGCTTCCAGCGGAGAGCCGGCGAGGTAGCGATCCACGTCGCGAACCAGCGCGTCGACCGTCTGATAGCGTCGGGCCGGGTCGGGATGCATGGCGGTGCGGCAGATCACATCGAGATCGGCCCACTCGCTGCGCGACGGCGTGACAGGAGCATCCGGCACGGCAGAAGGGCGCGGCGACGTTGCTGAGCTTGCTCTGTCGCCACCCGGGCTCTCGGCGGCGTGCTCGAAGGCTCGGCGCCCGCTGAGCAGTTCGAACAGTACCGCGCCCAGTGCGTAGACGTCGGTTGGCGTACCAAGCGGGCCGCCGGTGAACTGCTCCGGCGCGGCGTAGGCAGGTGTCAGCAGTCGGAACCCGGTACGAGTTTGATCTGATCCATCGGGATCCGTTTCCGCGAAATGCTTGGCAATCCCGAAGTCGAGCAGCTTGACGGCCCCGTCGGTGCGGACCAGGATGTTGGACGGCTTGATGTCGCGGTGGATCACCGCGTGCTGGTGCGCATGCTGAACCGCCAGCGCCGCGGCCCGAAAGATCGAGAGCCGTTCCGGCAGGGTCGATCGGTGCTGCCGGCAGTAGTCCGTCACCGTCAGCCCTTCGACATACTCCATCGCAAACCAGGGCGTACCGTCGGGCAGAGTCCCCGCGTCGAAGAGTTGCGCGATGGCCGGGTGGCTTAGCTGGGCCAGGGTACGCTGCTCGGCCGCGAACCGGAGGCGGCGTGAAGGGGAGAGCGTATCGCGAAGGATCTTGATCGCGGCGACGCTGGCGAGGTCGGCCCGTTCACCGAGGTAGACCACGCCCATGCCGCCTTCGCCAAGCAGCCGCACCAGCCGATAGGGGCCGAAAGGTTGCTCGAAGAGGCGTCGCGGGTCGGTTTCGCTCAGGACCGAGGAGGCCACCGAGGCGAGATCCCGGCCGAGGAGCGGATGCTGGTTCCGATCGGCGTCGAGCAGGGCGCGGACGTCCTGGACCAGCGCTTCGTCGCCGCCGGACTGGGTTTCCAGCACGACGGTCCGCTCGTCGGGCGGCAAGTCCGCTACGGCGTGAAAGAGCGCCTGAACCCGTTCCCAGCGATTGGGATCCATCAGACGGTGCGTTGGAGCTGGCGACCGAGCCACGCCCTGGCCGCGCGCCAGTCGCGCAGCACGGTGGCTTCCGAAATGCCAAGATCCTCGGCGATCTCCCGGGTCTCGAGCCCACCGAAGAATCGGCTTTCGACCATGGCGGCCTGACGCGGGCTCAGCCGGGCCAGCTCGTCGAGCGCGGCATCGAGACCGAGCAACTCGTCGGCCGAGGTCGGTGTCCCGGCCATGGCGTCATCGTAGGTGATTACGGCGATACCGGAACCTCGTTTACGCGCGTTGCGCCGGCGGGCGGCATCGACCAGGATCTGTCGCATGGCGCGGGCAGCAATTCGTTTGAAATGGACATGCGAGGTGGCGGCGAGCCCGGGTGAGCTGGCCATCTTGAGCCAGGCTTCGTGGACCAGTGCCGTCGGATTCATCGAGGCGTTCGGATCGTCTCGATGCACGCTCGACGCCAGGCGACGCAGCTCTTCATACGCCAGACTGAAGAGATCATCGAACGCCTGTTTGTCCTGGTCCATCAATGCCCCGATATGTCGCGGTTGCGGCCTCAAGCCTATCATCCGAACGGCCGCTACCGCAACTGCAGTGCATTGCCCCGGTGTCCTGCCTCGTTAGAATACCTCATCCACGCAGTCATAGTCGAATCGGATCGCCGGTCGCGGAGCCCCTCCTGGTTCGCGGGCCGTCGACTCATCGAGGGGAGTTGCTATGCGGGTGAGAGCGCTCGATCGAGTGTTCGGGGTCCTGGTTGGGGTTCTGGCCGTCGGTTCGGCGTCGCCGGCCCTGGCGCAGCGGATCGGGGGGCAGCAGGCGCGGTCCATCGACCGGGTCTTCGAGCGGTTTACCAGTGGTGCAACGCCGGGGTGCGCGGTGGGGGTCTATCGCGGCAACGCCATTGCGTACGCCAAGGGATATGGCCAGGGCAACCTCGAACTGGGCGTTCCGATCAGCCCCGCGTCGACCTTTCAGCTCGCCTCGGTGTCGAAGCAGTTCGCTGCGATGGCCATGGTTCTCCTCGAACAGGATGGTGTGCTCCGGCTGGATGACGATATTCGCCGTTACCTGCCCGAAGTCCCCACCTTCGGCCGGACCGTCACCATCCGGCAGATGATCAATCATACCAGCGGCTTCCGTGATGGCCTGACGCCGCTGGTGCTGGGCGGGCTCCAGTATCCCGGCGAGTCGATCAGGCTGCTGGATGCACTGAGTGCGGTGGTCCGCCAGGAACGGCTCGAGTTCGAGCCGGGCACCGACTACAGCTATAGCAATGCGACCTACTGGCTGATGGGAATCATCGTCCAGCGCGTTACCGGTCGAAGCCTGACCGAGTTCACCACCGAGCGGATCTTCAAGCCGCTCGGCATGAACAGCACCAGGTTCCATGGCGACCCGGCGAGTCTGCTGCCCGGGCGGACGCATGCCTACTCGCTCCGGACCTCGGACTCGACGTATCGCCTGGACATTCCGTTCTACGAATCGGTCGGGGCCGGCGGTCTCTACAGTTCGGTCAACGATCTGGTACACTGGCATCGCAACTTCGCCGACGGCACCGTCGGGGGGGCGGCCGGGATCCGCGCCATGGAAACCCGCGCCGTCCTCGCGAGCGGCGATACTCTGACCTACGCATTGGGGATCGTGCGTGGGACCTATCGTGGGGCGCCCACCTGGTCTCATTCCGGTTCCGACGGCGGCTACCGGACGTACCTGGTGCGATTTCCTGACCACGATCTTGGTGTCGCCGTACTCTGCAATGCCAACCACGCAGCATCCTCATCGCTGGCTGAGCAAGTCGTCGATGCCGTGCTTGGACCGGCGCTGGCGGCACGTCCCGATTCGACGGCGCCCACCGGTGTCGCGGTGTCCGCTGGCGAGTTGCAAGCCCGGGCTGGTTACTACGGCAACGATCGCGACCTCTATCGCTTCATGGTGCATGAAGGCGGCCTCCGGTTCGGCCTGAACCCGCCGGGCCGGCCGCTGCGCGCCCTCGGCGGCAACCGGTATCAACTGGGGACAGACCCGCTCGGCATCTTCACCTTCGTCGAGCGCGATGGCAACTGGGTGGTACAGCGGCCACATCCGTACATCGCTGGCCGGATGATGGAGCTGGTTGCCTCGCCGGCCGGCGCTCCGTCGGCGGAGCAGCTGGCCCAGTATGCCGGGGAGTACTGGAGCGAGGACGTCGGCGCACCGGCCACGGTTTCGGTCAAGGACGGTCGCCTGGTAATCCGCCATCATCGGGGTGACGAGGTGCCGCTCAGACCGACCATCGTCGATGCGTTCACGCCGGTCGGATGGGGTGCGGGGCGCTATCAATTCCATCGTCATGCCGGGTCGTGGAGTGTGGTGGGATTCGTCGTCGACACGGATCGGGCCCACGGAATGCGATTCGTGCGCCGCTGATTCGCGACGGAAAGCGGGGCGAGGCCTGGATCGGTTGCCCTCCCTAGTGAGTGACCGATCCAGGCCTTACGTTGGTATCCATGCATGATGCGCACGAGTTTCTTCGGTCCCTGACGATCGTTCTGGCCGTCGGGGCCTTTACGGCGTACCTGTTCCAGCGGATCAAGCAGCCGGTGGTGCTCGGCTATCTGATCGCCGGTTTGCTGGTGGGACCGTACGTGCCGGTCGGCTTCGTTGCGGACAAGGCCATCGTCCATACGCTGTCGGAACTCGGCGTCATTCTGCTGATGTTTTCGCTGGGCCTCGAGTTCAGTCTCCGCAAGCTGGTGACGATGGGCTCCACTGCCGGGTTGACGGCAGCGATTCAGGCGGCAATCGTCGCCTGGCTCGGATACCTGGTCGGCCAGCTGTTCGGGTGGGGACAGCTCGAAAGCGTCTTCCTCGGTGTCGCCATCGCGATCTCGAGCACCACCATCATCGCCAAAGTATTCGACGAGCAGAAGGTCACCGGCCGGCTTCGCGACCTGGTCGTCGGCATCCTCCTGTTCGAAGATCTGATTGCCGTGATCGGGATGGCGGCGCTCACGGCCGTGGCCACCGGCGGTGGTCTTTCGGCGACGGCGCTGGCGCTCACGATCGGCCGGCTGGGGCTCTTCCTGGTGCTGCTGATCGGCGTCGGTATCGTGGTGATTCCCCGCGCCATGCGGGCGGCGACGACGCGAAGCACGCCCGAGATCGTGGTGGTGATGGGCATCGGCATCTGCTTCCTGATGGCCTACCTTGCGCAGGAAGCGGGGTATTCGATTGCGCTGGGCGCCTTCATGGCCGGTTCGCTGATGGCCGAAGGCGGGCTTGGTGAGCAGATCGACCACGCGATCAAGCCGGTGCGGGATCTCTTTGCCGCGGTCTTTTTCGTCTCGGTCGGGATGCTGATCGATCCGGCGCTCCTGGCGGCGCATTGGCAGCCGATCGTGGTGCTTACGCTGGTGGTCGTGATCGGCAAAATCGTCAGCGTGGCGCTGGGCGCGTTTCTGGCCGGCACGCCGACCCGCACGGCAATTCAGGCCGGCATGAGTCTGGCCCAGATCGGTGAGTTCTCCTTTATCATCGCGACACTCGGCCTCTCGCTCGGCAAGACCGGTGCTTATGTCTTCCCGGTCGTGGTAGCCGTCTCCGCCATCACGACGCTGCTGACGCCCTGGCTGGTGCAGTACTCCGGTCGAGTCGCCACGGCCGTCGACCGCAACATGCCGCCGCGACTCCAGACCCTGACGTCGCTCTACGGGTCGTGGATCGATCGACCCAGGAAATCGGCGGCAACCCGGCGCGGCTTTCGGCGGGTGGTCGGCCTGCTGCTGGTGGATGCGGCGGTCTTGAGCGGTGTCGTCGTGGCGGTCAGCTTCTATTACACCAGCTTGATCGAGGCGACGGTCGCGGGGATCGGTGTGACCCCGATGGTGGCCCGATGGGCGCTGATTCTGCTGACCGGCCTGGTGGCGGCTCCGCTCGTGCTCGGGATCGGCCGGCTGGGCCGGCGGCTGGGCGACCGCGTGGCGCAGCGGGCCTTTCCTCCGGTCACCAAGGGGCTCGATCTCAATCGGACGCCGCGGCAGGTGCTCACACTGGTCCTTCAGCTCGTCATCGTCCTGTTGACGGGCATGATCGTCGTGGCTGTCACGCATCCCTTCCTGCCGAACTTTACGGGCCCGCTCATTCTGGTCGTCTTTCTTGCGGGCTACGCCGTGGCGATCTGGCGGCGGGCCTCGGACCTGGATGGGCACGTCAAGGCCGGCGCGGAAGTCGTTGTGGCCGGGCTGGCGCGGCAGGCCCACGCCGGGGCGCTGCCCGAACGGCTCGAGATGCCGGGTCCGGTCAAAGAACTGCTGCCTGGTATCGGCGCGCCGATGGTTGTCACGCTGGGCTCCCACAGTCACGCCGTCGGGCGGACGCTGGCTGAACTCGAACTCCGTGGCAGAACCGGGGCGCTGGTCCTGGCTATTGCCCGGGCGGAAGAGTCTATTCCGGTTCCCGGGCCGAATGAACGCCTGCAGGCGGGCGATCGCCTTGCCGTGGCCGGATCGCATGAGTCGATCGAAGCGGCGGAGCGCCTGCTGCTGGACGGGGACGGACAGAATCCGGCCCACGCCTAGAGCTGGGCGTTCCCGGATAGCCTTGCCTTCCGATTGGGCCGGTTATTTCTTGTCTGATTAGCGGCGTAAGGAGCCGGATGTACCGCCCCGCAGGTTTTCCCGATACCAATTCAGGCAGCGATGTCGTGGAGCGATCCTGTGTCCACTGACTCAGCATTGCTTCCTGCCGGCCGTACGCTGGGCGTCATCGGCGCCGGCGTGATGGGACAGACCATCCTCAAAGGGCTGCTGGAGCAGCGTGCCGTCACACCGGCCCAACTCTGGGCCAGCAGCAAAACGCGCGAATCCTGCGAGCGGGTTGCCGGAATGTTAGGCATTCCGGTCGAGCAGGAGTATGGCGCCCGGGTGGGGGACGCGGCGATCGTGATCGTCTGTGTCAAACCGGGGCAGATCCCGGCCGTGCTGGCTCGGCTGGGCGCTCAAGGACTCCGCGACGACGCCTTGCTGATTTCGATTGCAGCGGGTGTCAGCATCGCAACGCTCGCGGCGGCCCTGGGAACTTCACATGCCTGGGTCCGAGCCATGCCGAACACCCCGTGCGTGGTCGGTCACGGCATGACGGCCGTGTGCGGCGGGCCGACTTCCCGCCCGGAGCATCTGGCGCTGGCCCAGCGGGTTTTTGCGGTCGTCGGGCGGAGCGTGGTGCTCGACGAGTCGCATTTCAACGCCATCACGGCGCTGAGCGCGAGCGGTCCCGCCTACATGTACCTGATGATGGAAGCACTGGCCGACGCGGGTGTTCGGGTCGGATTGCCGCGCGACAAAGCGCTCATGCTCGTTGCGCAGGCCATGCTTGGCGCCGCCAGGATGGTGCAGGAAACCGGACGCCACCCGGCGGCATTGCGTGACGACGTCACGACGCCGGCCGGGTGCACCATCGGCGGATTGCTGATGCTCGAGGATGGAAAAATCCGGTCCGTGCTGGCACGGGCCGTCGAAGAAGCGACGCGAATCGCTGGGCAACTTGGCCCGGCGGCGCCTGTCGAGGCAGGCAGAAAGGGGTCGTCATGACTGCGGTGAGTACATCGAAAACCGGCGAGTACATTGCGCTCGAGGAGCGCTACGGAACCAGCAACTATCACCCGCTCCCGATCGTGGTCGAGCGCGGCGAAGGGGCCTGGGTCTATGACGTCGAAGGGCGTCGCTTTCTCGATTGTCTGAGTTCGTATTCGGCCGTCAACCTGGGGCATGGGCATCCTCGTCTGATCGAGACGCTGACCCAGCAGGCGTCGCGGGTCACCCTGACCTCGCGCGCGTTCCGCAACGATCAGCTCGCCTTCTTCGTCAAGGAGCTTGCGGAGCTGGCGGGTCTCGATAAGGTCCTGCCGATGAACACCGGCGCCGAGGCGGTCGAAACGGCGATCAAGGCGGCGCGGCGCTGGGGCTATCGTCAGAAGGGGATCGCGGCCGATCAGGCCAAGATCATCGTCTGTGAGGGGAACTTCCACGGCCGGACCACCACCATCGTCGGGTTCTCGTCCGAAGACTCGTATCGCGACGGCTTCGGACCGTTTACTCCCGGCTTCGTCCGGATTCCCTTCGGCGATCTCGACGCGCTGGCCGCGGCGATCGACGGCAACACCTGTGGTTTCCTGGTCGAGCCGATCCAGTGTGAATCAGGCATTCATATTCCACCCGAAGGCTACCTGCGGGCGGCGGCCGACCTCTGCCGCAAGCACAACGTGCTGTTCATCGCCGACGAGATTCAGACCGGGCTTGGCCGCACGGGGAAGCGCTGGGCCTGTGACCATGAAGGCGTCACGCCGGATATCCTGATCGTGGGCAAGGCATTATCCGGCGGAGTGTATCCCGTGTCCGCCATCATCGGTCGGGACGAGGTGATGGATCTGTTCAATCCGGGCAGTCATGGCAGCACCTACGGCGGCAATCCGCTGGGATGCGCCGTGGCCCGGACCGCCATGGCCATCCTGGAGGACGAGGATCTGGCCGGTCGCTCGGCGCGGCTCGGCGCCAAGGTGCTTGCTGCGCTTAAGCAAATCAAGCATCCGCACATCCGCGAGGTGCGCGGCCGAGGGTTGCTGATTGGGATCGAGTTGACCGTACCCGCTCGGCCCTACTGCGAGCGCCTGGCCGAGCTTGGCTTGCTGTGCAAGGAAACGCACGACCTGGTGGTCCGGCTCACGCCGCCCTTGGTCATTGCCGAGTCGGATCTCGATTGGATGATTGCCCAGGTCGCATCGGTGTTTGCCGCTTGATCGGTGCGGGCGGCCGGTTGCTCCGTTCAGCGACCGGCCGGCTTGCGCTCCTGCAGATACTCCCGCCCCCGCTCCATCAGTTGCACGAAGGTCGCTTCATCGCCGTCCCGCACTGCGGCCCGGACCCGGTCCACCGCGTCCTGCAGCGCATCGAGCGCCTCCATGCCGAAATCGTTGAGCCGTTGGATCTCGAAGTAGAGATGGGGATTCTCGTCGACTACGGGGCTGGCGACGGCAAGTTGCCGATCGAAGGTGGTGCTCGAGAGGCGGATCAGTTCGGCGGCCGATTCGCCGCAGTCGGCCAGCGCGGTGACGAACGCGATATTGAGGGCGTGGGAGAGGCCCAGAATGTACGCCACCATGCGATCGTGCTGATCGAGCGCCATCGGAACCAGCCGGGCGCCGGTGCCGTCGAACAGTCCAGCAACCGTGGCAGTGGCTCGCGGATCCCCGACGTCGACCATGATGATGTGGCGGCCGGTCAGGTCGCGCGCTGCGGGGCCGAACATCGGGTGGATCGACGTCGTGGCAATGCCCGCCTTGGCCAGTGACGTGAGGCCGTGTCGCAGCGGCGACTTGAGTGACCCGACATCGAAGACGATGCCGGCAGGGCGTCGATCGAGCAGTTCTTCGAGAATGGCGGCGCTGGTTCTGAGGGGAGCGGCCACCGCAATCAGATCATGGTCCAGCGCCGATTCCCGCCAGTCGGTGTAGTGAGGCAACGCGGGCAATCCCCCGGCGGGATCTGCCACCTCGACCGACAGGCCGCGACCGGCCAGGTAGGTGGCCAGCCACGCCCCCATCCGGCCGGCCCCGCCGATGACCAGCACGCGTTGCCCGGTGTCCGAGGCCGGCGAAGATTGTTCGGGTATAGGCTGCATCGGGAGCAAGGTAGGCCGGCGGGCCGATGGGAGAAAGCCTGGGGTGCTTCGTCGTCGACCATCGGCACGATTAAACTTGGAGCCGCAGGCCAGGACGATGACTCCCCAAACGAGGGTTCCATGCGATTTCAGATGATCCGGTGGGTTGCGGCCATCCTGGTGGTAACGTCGTGGGCCGACCTTGCGGGGCAGCGGGAAGGAGCGGTCGATTCCATCATCGCGCACCAGATGCGAGAGCAGCACATCCCCGGCGTTGCGGTTGCCGTGGTTCAGAACGGACGCGTCGTCCTCTCCAAGGGCTACGGGATTGCCAACCTGGAGTGGCAGACGCCCGTCACCGACCGCACCGTCTTCAAGATTGCCTCGGTCAGCAAGCAGCTGATTGCCAGCGGCGTCATGCTCCTGGCGCAGGACGGGAAGCTCAAGACGAGCGATCCCGTGTCGAAGTACTATCCTGATGCACCCGCAAGCTGGGCACCGCTGACCCTGGCCCACTTCATGAGCCATACCGGTGGTGTCGTCCGCGAAGGCGCGTTCGAGCCCTTTCGCCGGCAGCCGGATTCGATCGTCGTCAAAGGCGCCTTTGGCCGGGATCTCCTATTCCCGGTC
The DNA here is from genome assembly GCA_964619465.1 of uncultured Gemmatimonas sp. Taxonomy (GTDB): domain Bacteria; phylum Gemmatimonadota; class Gemmatimonadetes; order Gemmatimonadales; family GWC2-71-9; genus SHZU01. The sequence continues at coordinate 21,555 of CAZUES010000037.1, read as the reverse complement.
GGGAGCAAGTGGTCGTACTGCAACACCTGCTACTTCGCGCTGGCGGACATCATCACCCGCGTGTCGGGGCAGCCGTGGGAAGCGTTTTTCCAATCCCGCATCTTCCAGCCGCTCGGCATGACCGCAACCGGGGTCACCACGATGACCGGCCTCATTCCGCAGCGAGCGGACGGATATGTCTGGCGCGACAGTGCCTGGTCGCGCGCCGACGATATCCCGGCTGTGCGGCCGAGCGGGGCCTTCATCTCGACTGTTGCGGACCTGGCCAAATGGGAGTTGGCCCTCGAGGGGAACGACGTCCTGACTGCGGCCTCGAAGGCGGAGATGTGGGCACCGACGCTGCTGACGGATGGACGCCGGCACGGCTACGGCTATGGCTGGGCTGTTGATTCGCTGGCGGGGCATCCGCGGATCAGCCACGGAGGTTCACTGACCGGGTTTCGGACCACCTTCATGCGGTTTCCCGGTCAACGACTGGCCGTCATCGTACTGACGAACGTTGCGGGCGCGAATCCCGATCGGATTGCGGAAGGGATCGCGGGGGCGTACGGAGTTCGCTGATGAGTGGGGGAGCCGTCAGTCTTCCTGGAACAGGCGTTCGATCCGCTTGTCCTGCTGAGCCCGGCGGCTGCCTGGCTTACGGACTGCGGCTGCCCGAATCTGCCGGCGCAACTTCATGGTGTTGGTCTTGAGTTCCTCGAACGCTTGCTCCACGGCTACCCGGGTGGCTTCCCACTCGACGTGATTCGAGGCTGCTGAGAGGGTGTCGAGGAGTTGGCCGACCCGTTCGCGCTGGCGGAGCAGGTCGTCGAGCTTCCGAGTCAGATCCTCTCGACTGCGTGGTCGGGCACCGATCGCCTTGACGACCAGGGTGCCGTAGTCCGACTGCCACCGGTTGAGGTGCGCAGTCATTGCGGCCCGAAAAGCCGGCGAAATCGACTTCGCGATGACGAGCGACGGACGCTCCCTGGCCTGCTTCTCGGCGCCACGCATTGCTGCTGCCTCGGCTGCAGATTCAGCACAAGTTTATGACATGTTGCGCCCGCGCGCCACTGTCAAAGTCTTGTTCCGGTGCCAAAGCCGGCGATTTCCCGGGCAGGGAGCCGACTTGCGGCCATGATTGGAGATAGCATGATCGACCGCGCCCATATCGGCCGAACCTGGCCCGCCTGGGAAGTTGACATCGAGCGGGGTCGCCTGCGGGTTCTCGCCCGCGCCATCGGCGAAAACCGCCCTATTTACGTCGATGAGTTGGCGGCCCGCGAGGCCGGTTACCGGTCGATCGTGGCCCCGCTCACGCTGCCGTTTTGCCTGCTGATGGACGACCCCAACGGTCTCGGCTATCTGGCGGATCTGGGCATTCCGGTGAGCCGGATGCTCCACGCCGAGGAGCGGGTCATCCCGCATCAGCCGATCTGCGCCGGCGACCGGGTCAGGGTCCAGCGCCGGGTCCGCGACATGTACAGCAAGAAGAACGGGACGCTCGACTTCGTGGTCTTCGGGTTCGACGTTCGCCGGGCGGACACCGGTGAGCTGCTGGCTGAATCCGAGAGCACACTGGTGGTGCGCTATGACTGAGCCGGTGCGATCCGTCGAGGCGGGAGCCGCTTTGCCCTCGTTGACCCTCCCACCGTTGACCCGTGCCACCATGGCGCTCTATGCGGCAGGGTCGGGCGACTTCGTGCCGCTTCACATCGACCAGGACTTTGCCCGGGAGGCAGGCTATCCCGATGTGTTCATGCATGGGATGCTGGGCATGGCGTATGTTGCGCGGCTCGTGACCGGATGGGTGCCGCAGAGCCAGGTTCGGGAGGTTGCCGTGCGATTCGTATCGATCACGTATCCCGGCGAAGCGCTGACCGCGAGCGGAAGAGTCAGCGCCGTGGATGTCGATGGTGTGCCCGGGCGGGTCAGCCTCGACCTGCGCTTGCTGAACGCCGAGGGCTCGCCGAAACTCAGGGGACGTGCCGTCGTCGATCTGACCGGCTGAGCCGTCGCGTGACTATCGGGGCACCAGCTTCAGCAACTCGCCGTTGGGTTGATCGGTCACCAGGTACAGCGCGCCGTCGGGGCCCTGGCGGACGTCGCGGACCCGTGGCCGCCGGTCGACCAGCAGATGTTCCTCGCCCACGACGCGGCCGTTGGCGAGCACCACCCGCACCAGCCGTGCCGAGCCTAGTCCGCCGATGAACAGGTTGCCGCGCCATTCGGGGAACGCGCTGCCGCTGTAGAACTGCGCACCTGACGGCGCAATCACCGGATCCCAGTAGTAGACGGGTTGCTCGGTGCCGTTGCGGGTCGTGGTGGTGTTGGGGTACGGCTGTCCCGAGTAGTCCTGGCCGTACGTAGCGAGCGGCCAGCCGTAGTTCGTGCCCCTTTGCACCAGATTGAGCTCGTCGCCGCCGGCCGGTCCGTGCTCGATTTCCCAGAGGCGTCCTTCGGCGTCGAACGCCGCCGCCTGGATGTTGCGGTGGCCGTAGCTCCAGACCTCGCGCGCGGCGCCGCCCTGGCTCACGAAGGGGTTGTCGGCGGGTGCGCTGCCGTCGGGCCGGATCCGCACGATCTTGCCGAAGTGGTTATCCACCTGCTGCGCTTGTGCGCGGCTTTCGGGGCTGAATCGCTCGCCCAGTGTGACGTACAGCATGCCGTCGGGTCCGAAGAGGAGACGGGAGCCGAAATGGCCCGGGAGCCGGTGGCCCGGCACCGAGCGGAAGATGACGCTTACCTGCTCCAACCGCCGCCGATCCTGCGAGAGCACACCCCGAGCGACGCTGGTGCCGGTATTGCTACTGTCGGGGCGAGGCTCGGTGAAGCTCCAATAGATGGTTCGGTCGGTTTCGAAGCTCGGGCTCAGCGCGACATCGAGCAGACCGCCTTGAACCCGATACACGACCGGCAGGACGCCCTCGATCGGGTCACCCACTCGTCCGTTGGCCGAGACGATGCGCATCCGGCCCGGCTTCTCGGTAACCAGCAAATCGCCTCCGGGCAGCGGCTCGACGGCCCAGGGATGCTCGAGTCCCTCCGCTACTACGACGACGTCGAAGGCTGTGCGCGAACTGACCGCGCAGGTCCGGGTCTGTCCCGGATGGGCGGCGGGACGGTCCTTCGCCGTGGTCGGCCGGGCCTCGATCGGGGTGCATGAAGCGGTCTGTGCTCGGGCGGTGCCGGCGAACACTGAACTCGAGCCGAGTGTCGCGAGGACGCCAAACGAGATCAGTCGAACGGGATGACGCATGCTTTCTCCGTACGTGGAAAAGCCCTGGCCGCGGGGGCCGGGTTCGCTGCTTGATTTGGCAGCAAGTTAGTGCGGTCGGCGGCCCGCCGCTCGTGTCCGAGTCCGGGCCGGGTCGTCAGGAAAACGGGGAAGATGGGACTATAAGGAGTCGCAGGCTGCTGTTTCACCTCCACGATGCCGGAAATCCACGATGCGATCCCTCCCGCCGCGGTCCTGCGGCCTGATTCTCACCGTCGTCGCGCTCGGATGGCCGACGCTCGGATCGGCCCAGCGCGCGGCATCGATGGCGGCGTCGGCACGCCAGTTCGTGGCGCACGATGCCCCGGTCATTGCGCTCACCAACGTTCGAGTGATCGACGGCACGGCCGCCGCACCGCGCGAGCGGCAGACCGTCGTCTTCACCGACGGGCGGATCACAGCGATCGGGGCCGGGGTGACGATTCCTCCGCAGGCCAGGGTGCTCGACCTGCCCGGCCATACCGTCGTGCCGGGTCTGGTCATGCTGCACGAGCACCTGTTTTATCCGACCGGGCGTCGCGTGCCGGGGCTCTACAGCTACGTCTCGCAGAGCTTCAGCTTTCCCAAACTCTATCTGGCATTCGGGGTCACCACACTGCGCACCGCGGGGACGACGGCGCCGTACGTCGATCTCAACGCAAAGCACGCCATCGACGAGGGGCAGGAAGCCGGACCGCTGATCTACCTCACCAGCCCGTTTCTCGACCGCCCCGGCTATCCGATTCCGCACTTCAAGCACATCGACAGTCCGGAAGCTGCGCGCCGAGCGGTGCGCTACTGGGCCGCGGAAGGGTTCACCTGGTTCAAGGCCTACACCTTCGTCAAGCGGGAGGATCTTGGCGCGATCATCGACGAGGCGCATCGGCTCGGACATCGGGTCACCGCCCATCTCTGCTCGGTGACGCATACCGAGGCGGCGGAGCTGGGCATCGATGGCCTGGAACACGGCTTACTGACCAATACCGAGTTCGTGCCGGAGAAAAAGCCCGACCTGTGTCCGGGAGAGAACCGGGTCTATGAAACAGCAGCGACGCTCGACCTGAGCAGCGCCACCGTCCAGGCCGGGATCCGGAATCTGATCAGCCGCGGGATCCCGATGACATCGACTCTCCCGATCTGGGAGACGATGGTGCCGGGACGCCTGGTCCCGTCAGGTGCGCTGGAGGTGCTGAGTCCCGAACTCCGCGACGACTACCTCTTCGTCCAGCAGCGGTTTGCCCGAGACACCGCCTCGCGGTTTGCCGATGCCTTCCGAACCGCCCTGGCGTGGGAGCGTGCCTTCGTTCGCGCCGGCGGCACCCTGGGCGCCGGCAGCGATCCGACCGGTTACGGCGGCACCATTGCGGGGTACGGCAACGTCCGGCAACTGGAGCTGCTGGTCGAGGCCGGGTTCACACCGATCGAAGCCCTGACGATTGCCAGCCGTAACGGCGCCCGGATTCTGGGAATCGACAGCCAGGTGGGCACGCTCGAAGTCGGCAAGCGGGCGGATGCCGTCGTGGTGCGAGGCAATCCGGCCGACCGGATCGGCGACATGGGCAATCCCGTCTTCGTCTTCCGAGACGGGATTGCTTATGACTCGGCCAAGCTGATTGCCGCGACGCGTGGTCTGGTTGGCCGCTTCTGAAACTCAGCTGCGGTAGTCGGGGGCTTCCCGGTCGAGCAGCCGCTTGAGGGCCTCGAAGTGCTTGCGCGGCTGATCCATGGCGTCGGAGTTGGTGTTCATCGCCTCGACCAGTCCGTCGATCACGCGATCCGGGATGCGGCGCAGCGGCAGGCCGGTCGACATGGCCAGCACCTGCACCATGCAGGCCCGCTCCAGGAAATAGAGATCGTTCCAGGCGGCGTGAATGCTGGCGCCGGTGACGATCACGCCGTGGTGGCCCAGGAAGAGTATGCTTTTCTCGCCCATGGCGGCCGCCATCCGGTCGCCCTCGGTGTGGTCGAGCGCGAATCCTTCGTAGTCGTCGAGGTAGGCAATCCGGCCGGCAAACTGCAGCGCATTCTGGGAGACCATTTCCACCCGACCGCCCTCGAGCAGCGTCAGCGCCGTGGCGTATGGCATGTGGGTGTGAAGCACCGCACGGGCGCGCGGGTGCTTCAGGTGCAGCCGGGAGTGGATGAAGAAGGCGGTGTCTTCGACCGGGAGGTCGCCCTCGATGATGGTCCGATCGGAGGTCGCGAGGATCAGGTCGCTGGCCCGCAGCTCGCGCCAGTGCAGCCCGATCGGGTTGACCAGGAAGCGATGGCCGTCCGGCTCCACGGCGCAACTGAAGTGGTTGTCGATGCCTTCGTGCAGGCCCAACCGCTCGGCCGAACGGAATGCGGCGGCGAGGTTGATGCGGTCGGTCTGGTACGAACGGGTAGTCGTCATCGGGCGTCTGCCTTTACGGATGCCGGTCGAGAGTATAGCCTTGGGTTCGGCTTGGCGTTCATTCCCCAAATCAAGCTAGACGCGTTCGTCAGTTCCGTCAGGTGGTAGCCGGTCCATGGCCCCTGTCCGGATTCGTGTGAAGGCTCGTTCGGGCGCCCTTTCGGCGACCCGTGTTCCCATCATCTTCACCGTTGGCCCACATGTCCGATCATACTGATAAGCGTGCCGTCAACCTCGCCATTCTGGTCGCCGCGCTTGGTTACTTCGTCGACATCTACGACCTGATTCTCTTCAGCGTCGTGCGCATCCGCAGCCTCACCGACATCGGCGTTCCCGAAGCGGAGCTGTTGGATGTCGGCGTCATGCTGCTCAACCTCCAGATGTTCGGCATGCTCCTGGGTGGCGTGATCTGGGGTGTGCTCGGCGACCGGAAGGGCCGTCTTTCGGTGCTCTTCGGTTCGATCCTGATGTACTCCCTGGCCAATCTTGCCAACGCCTTCGTGCAATCGGTTGAAGTCTACGGCGCGCTCCGGTTCGTCGCGGGGATCGGGCTTGCCGGTGAACTCGGTGCCGGCATTACGCTGGTGTCTGAGCTGATGCACAAAGAAAAGCGCGGCTATGGTACCACGATCGTCGCATCAATCGGGATATTGGGTGCCGTTGCTGCGGTACTGGTTGCCGAGACCTTCGACTGGCGGACGGCGTATATCGTCGGTGGCGTGATGGGACTCGCTCTGCTGGTGCTCCGGATCAGCGTTCGCGAGAGCAAGATGTTCCAATCGGTCAAGAGTGCGGCTGCTGTGTCGCGTGGAAATTTCTTGTCACTGTTCCGCGATCGGGCTCGCGTCATCAGGTATGTTGCGGTCATCGTGGTCGCGGTGCCGATCTGGTACATCATTGCCATCCCGGTCACCTTCTCGCCTGAATTTGCCAAGGCGCTCGGGTTCGATTTCGTGCCCAGTGCGGGCCGTGCCGTTCTCTGGGCGTATTCGGGTCTCGTCGTGGGTGACTTAGCTAGCGGCCTCCTCAGTCAGTATCTGCGGAGCCGGAAGAAGGCGATCGCGCTCTTCCTCCTCTTTTGCGTGGCGGCGTGCTCGGCGTACTTCCTCCAGAGTGGAACGACCGTCGGGCAGTTCTACGCCCTCTGTGCGGTGATGGGTTTTTCGGCCGGATACTGGGCCGTCTTCATCACCATGGCGGCGGAGCAGTTCGGCACCAACCTGCGCGCCACGGCAACCACCAGCGCTCCCAACTTCGTTCGTGGCGCTGTGGTGCCGATGACCTGGGCGTTCCAGCTTTTCCGTGACGGGGCGGGCCTGGGCGTCGTAGGCGGCGGTGTCGCAGTCGGGGTCATCGTCCTGGCCTTTGCCTTCATAGCCCTGTACGGTCTCCAGGAAACCTTCGGGAAGGACCTCGATTACATCGAAGACGTTTAGTCGACGTTCCCGGCTGACTCGAGCGGCCCCTCCGGAAGGCTCCGGAGGGGCCGCTTGGCATATCCGGCTGGCGACTCATTTCTGGCGGACCACCCGCGTGCCGCGAACCGCAATGCCAACTCTTTCATGTCGGCCTCCCGATGGTTCTCCCGGTGCCCGGGGATCGGTTCGTCGTGCCAACCGTTGCAGTTGCAGGGATGAGAGCAGGTCGCGCCGCCCCAGGCGACGATAGCCCGAAGCGGCACACAAGCTGCCCGATGATTGGTTTGGATCCGGCAGCTGGCCGGCTCAGGCGGACGGGAAGCCGCCTTCATCGATCGGGGAGACCGTATGAAAGTCGGCAGAGTCGTACTCGCGGCGGCCTGGCTCGGGCTCGTGACGTCGACGCTCGTTGCGCAGGCCGGGGGGACACCGGGCGCCGGTCCCGTGTCGTCACGGCAGGGAACCTGGTTCGGGGTTGGGGTCGGGGGCGGGGCATCGACCCTCCACTGCCGGATCTGCGAGGGCGAACAGGGGAGTCGCGGCGTTTCCGGCTATCTGCGCGGCGGCATCACCTTGAATCCGAAGTTGCTGGTTGGTGCGGAACTCAATGCCTGGACCCGGAACGACGAGAGCGGCAACCAGCAGGTCTGGTCGCTCGCGGCCAACGGGTACTGGTACCCCAATCCCGAGCATGGCTACTTCCTCAAAGCCGGCCTGGGATTCACCCGATATCGGCGTTGGGCACTCGAAAACAACTCGTCGACCGTCGAGATCGGATTGCTGGGCGGAGGTCTATCGGCGCACTTGGGCGCCGGGTACGAAGTACGGGTCAATCCGTCCATGTCCATCGTGCCGTTCCTCAATCTGCTGGCATCCTCGCAAGGCACCCTTTCCACCACCCGTGACAACGGGACCCAGTATCAGCGAAACAAGTTGGCCAATGGCGCCAACGTCCTTCTGGTACAGGCCGGCGTCGGCCTGACCTGGCATTGATCGCGAGGGCGGCATGATGACGAACCTGTACGGGCGGGTCCTGGTGGTGGCTGGTGTGATGGCCGTTGCCGGCTGTGGCGGTGATTCGTTTGCCGGACTCGATCCGGCCTCGGTGCCGCCGAGTGTTGCCTTCCGCGCCTGGCAGCCGGGGCCGACCGACACCTGTCCGGTCTCGGTCCACCAGCAGTATGCGACGGTAGGTCCGGATGGCAAGTCGTATCCGACCTGGCATCCGCCGGTCGACCCGGCCACGGGTTGCAGTTTTGGCCACGAGCACGGGCGGGATCCGGCGGGGTCTCGCCTGGTGCAATCGCATGGTCCGATGGCGTTCGGGTATGCCAATGAACAGCTGGATATCTGGGATCCCAGCGGCCGGCGGCACGAGGACCATGTCGGCCATAAAGTCGAATGGGAAAACGACGTACAGATGCGGGTGGCCAACGCGGGCGGCAGCGTGATCTCCGTGCGGTGCGACATCCTCTACAAGCTCCACCAGGGAACCCATTCGCGAGACGCATTCACCAACAACTTGCATGAGGTGATCTACTACGCCAAATGCAATGACGGCACCGAAGTCCGGATTACCATGATGGCCGCGATTGGGCGGCCCGGTGAGTTCATTCGCAACTGCGATCGGGCTCGCATTCCAGTCGGCACGGCGACACCTGCCAACTCGCCGAATGGCGGCGGGCAGCGCATCCTGCCCGATCGGACCTGCGCGGAACGGCATCTCCTCGTGGGTGAAGGCGCCCAGTCGCGGCTCAAGGATGCCCTGCACGAAAGCTGGGAGCAGTCGCTCACCATCAAGACGCCGGAGGGACGCACCCTGGCGCACATGGATCCGTACTTCCAGGTGCTCGCGCCGAGCCGGTTCTTCGATCCGGACAAGCCTGACTTTACCGGGCGTCCGATCGATCTCTGCTATCTGGTGACTTCGACCGGCCTGCGCGCCCGTGGAGCGCCCTGCAACTCCGTCTCGTCGGTGCCGGGCATGGTGCACACGGACCCGCGCTCTCCCTTCAACGGGGTTCGCCGCTTCGTCGACCTCAACTCGCTCGACGTCAACAATGCCGACGGGCCGACCACCTGGTACACCGATCCGTTCGGCCGCGGCGCCAAGACGGAGCCGTTTCCCGGTTCCATCCGCCAGTATATCGCGCGCATCAACAACACCGGCCTCGACCTGTCCGGGCCCAGCATCGGATCCAGCCGCGACTACGGGGCGGGGCACGCTCACGCACCAAACTGACCGCGCATCGTGTCGGGCATCGGTCCTCCGATGCCCGATGCTCCCTCCACCCGCGTTGCTCCCGGCCGATGGCCGATCAGCCTTTCGATCGACCGACCAGATCGGCTAGATTTTCCTGGGTTCCCTCCACGCCAGTTCCTGGATCGGCTCCAGATACCTCGGTCACGAATGATCCGCGTCGAGTTTCGATACCGGCGCGCATCAACGTTCCGACCGGTCGATCGTATTTCGTGGAGGGCGTATTCGGGACGGTGCCGGCGCGCCGGCTCGTCCTCATCTGCTGAAGGAGGATGCTGTGTCGAGATGGTCCCTTCCGGTCCTGTTGGCGATCGGTGTCTCGAGCGCGGCGCCCGTCCGCGCGGTCGCCCAGATCTCCGCCGACACCTACGCAGCTGCCGAGCGAATGTTGCCGTCCAACGCGGACAAGCTGGTTTTCGGTGACAAGATCGCGCCGCAGTGGATTGCCGGAAGCGACCGGTTCTGGTACCGGGTGCGAACCGAGCGAGGCTCGGAGTTCGTCGTGGTCGATCCGGCCCGCCGGTCTCGCCGCCCGGCGTTCGATCATGCCCGGCTCATTACCGAGCTGAGCCGGGCCTTGGGGCGTCCGCTAGCGGGCGACTCGCTGCCGTTCGAGACGCTTACCTGGGAGGAACAGGGGCGAACCTCCGCGATCGTGATCACGATCGAGAAGAGCGGCTACCGCTGTGACCTGGGTCGCTACCGATGCGAGCCTGTGCCGGCGCCGCCGCCACGCGATCCGACCGAGCTGCGCTCGCCGGACGGCAAGCAGGCCATCTTCCAGAAGGAACACAATCTCTGGGTTCGCGATTCGAATGGCGCCGAGCGCCAGCTCACGCGAGATGGCACCCACCGGTTCGAGTACGCCTCGGCGCCCGAGTCGAACACGCTCTGGGTCACGGCGCAGCGGGCCGGGCTTCCGCAGCCGCCGCTCGCGGTGTGGTCGCCCGATTCGCGACGGATCCTGACCCACCGACTCGATCAGCGCGGCATGCCGGAGTTTCACCTGGTCCAGTCGGTGCCTGCGGAAGGCTTGCGGCCCAAGCTCTGGTCGTTCGTGTTCCCGACGCCCGGCGACTCGCTACCGCAGGCGACCTGGTGGGTGATCGACGTACCCACCGGCGAGGCCGTCGCGGTGCGCGCACCGTCGTTCGGTGTCTCCTATCAGGCGCCGATCCGCTTTCAGGAGGCGTGGTGGACCGACTCGGTTACCGCATACTACCTCGACCGGGCCCGGGGCAGTTCATCGTTCCGCCTGGTTCGCGTCGATGGGCGGACCGGAGCGGTCCAGCCGGTGGCGGAGGAGCGCGGTCCGACCATGGTGGAAGCGACGCTCGCGCTCGGCTCGCGCCCCAACATCCGGGTGCTGAGCGGCGGCCGCGAGGTGATCTGGTTTTCGCAGCGCGATGGCTGGGCACAGCTCTATCTGCTCGACGGCGCGACCGGCGAGATCAAGAACCGGATCACCAACGGCGCCTTCGTCGTCCGCGACATCGTGCATCTCGACGAGTCAGCGCGCCGGATCTGGTTTACGGCAAACGGCCGCGAGCCTGGTCGAGATCCGTACTTCCGGCACCTGTATTCGGTGGGGCTCGATGGATCGGGGCTCACCCTACTCACTCCGGAAGATGCCGAGCACGAGATCACGGTAAGCCCGAGCGGACGATGGGCCGTCGATCGGTACAGCCGGGTCGATCTCGCACCACGGACGGTGCTGCGGTCGCTGGACGGGAAGACGGTGCTACCGCTCGAGACGGCCGACATTTCCCGGCTCCTGGCCACCGGATGGCGGTTTCCCGAGCGGTTCACCGCCAAGGCTGCGGACGGGACGACCGACATCTACGGGATCGTCCTCACGCCGCCGGACTTCGATTCCACCCGCCGCTATCCGGTGCTGGAGGAGAACTATCCCGGTCCGCAGATCACCGTGGTGCCGCGGTCGTTCATGGCGGGCGGCGATCTCCGGGCGCTCGTCACGCTGGGCTTCGTCGGCGTGATGGTGGATGGGCGGGGCACCCCGTTCCGGTCCAAGGCATTCCACGACGTATCCTACGGTCGCTTCGAAACGGCCGGCTCGCTGGAGGATCACATCGAGGCGTTCCGCCAGCTCGGTAGGACGCGACCCTATCTCGATCTCGACCGGGTCGGCATCTACGGCCATTCGGGCGGTGGGTTCGCCTCGGCGCGCGCCATGTTCCTCTATCCCGATTTCTACAAGGTGGCGGTCTCCTCGGCGGGGAACCACGACCAGCGCGGCTACCTGTCCGCCTGGGGCGAGTTGTACCAGGGGATGCCCAGCGGTGACAACTATGCGTCCCAGGCCAACGCGTCGATCGCAAAGAACCTGAAGGGGAAGCTGCTCCTGGCCTTCGCCGACCTCGACGACAACGTGTCGCCGGCCCTCACCATCCAGGTGGTCGATGCGCTCACCCAGGCGAACAAGGACTACGATCTCCTGATCGTGCCGAACGGCTCCCATGCCATGTCGGCCAACCCGTACTTCCGACGGCGCCGCTGGGACTATTTCGTCCAGCACCTGATGGGGGCAACGCCTCCCGCGGGCTACCAGATCACCACCAGGTCGGAGTACCCGTTCTAGTCGAATAAGTCGATCGGGTAGCTGCGTACTCTTGGCGCGCTTCCCGATTATACCCTGACCTCTTGCGAGGCTGTCATGCGCTTTCTGCTGCTGCTGGTCGGATTGGTGCTGTATCAGGCCCCGATGCTTGCCGGGCAGGTTCCCCGGACCGAGCGCCAGCGCTGGATCGATTCCAGTACCTCGGTGACCGATGATCCACGCCGGATCCCGATGCCGGCGGGTTTCAACGTTCCGACCGGTTCGATCGTATTGCGTGGAGGACGTGTCTGGGACGGCACCGGCGCGCCGGCTCGCGCGGGCACGGTGGTCATCACGGGCAATCGGATCGTCGGCGTTCTCCCCCCGGAGTCGACGGCATGGCCGCGGGATGCCAAGGTGCTCGACGTGGCGGGGAAGACGGTTCTCCCCGGTTTGATCGATCTTCATACGCATCTCGACTATCGCTTGCCGGGCAACTCCGATGCACGGGCCTGGAGTGTGGCCGATGGTGCGCTGCGCGGCGTCGAACGGCTCCGGTACTACATCGAGAGCGGTATCACCACGGTTCGCGATGTCGCGTCCAACGGCGACACGCCGTTCCTGCTCAAGCGGTGGGTCGCCGAAGGACGGGTGGTCGGGCCTCGCGTGCTGGCAGCTGGCAGCCTGATTACCGGCAAGGGCGGTCATGGAGCAGAGGTCGACATGGAGGGGTCGCGGCCGCTGGCCAGCATCCGTGAGGCCTCGGGCCCCGACGACTGGCGTGAGGCGGTGCGCGAGCAGTTCCGGAAGGGTGCGGACCTGATCAAGGTTTCGAGCCACTACTCCGACGACGAGATCAAGGCGGCCGTCGAGGAGGCGCACGATCTCGGCCTCATGGTCACGGCAGATGCGGAGACGTTCTACATCGATCGAGCCGTGCGTGCCGGGGTCGATATGATCGAGCACCCGCTGCCGCGATCGGCCGAAGCGATTCGGCTGATGGCGGAGAAGGGGGTGGCATCGAATCCGACGCTGGTGCCGTATACCATCATCTTTGCGCTGTCAGGCGGCTACTACGGATCGACCAGCCGACGGTTCACCTTCTCGCAGGAGGCCAACCTTGCGGTGGTCCGTGCCATGAAGGAGGCCGGGGTCAAGATCGGGATCGGAACCGACCTGGTGACCGACTGGTATCTCTATCTGCCCTGGCCGTACCATGAGGAGATGCGCCAGCTGGTCTCGATCGGGTACACGGTGCCGCAGGTTCTGGAGATCGCGACGCGGATCAACGCCGAGTTGCTCGACATGGGCTCACTGCTCGGCACGCTGGAACGAGGGAAACTGGCCGATGTCCTGGTGGTGGCGGGTCGGCCCGACGAGCGAATCGAAGATCTGGGCAACGTCGACCTCGTGATTCGCGACGGGCGGCTGCAGGTCCAGTCGGGACAGGTCGTGTATCCCCGGCACCAGCCGCGTCCGCTGGCACCGGCGCGTTGATCCGCCCCTTGCCGAACGGCCGGATAGGCCGGATTATTGTATACAATCTTGTACGCATCTGATCAGGTTTCGGAGGATTGCTCATGATTCGTTGGCTCTGGCTCGTCGTGTCGATTGCCGTTCCGGGCGTCGCAACCGCCCAGAACGTGCAGGCGATCGACCGCTACTTCACCAAAGCCCTCGCGGACTGGCAGGCTCCGGGGATTGCCTTTGCGGTGGTGCGGAACGACTCGGTCGTGCTGGCGCGCGGCTACGGTGTTCGCCAGCTGGGCACATCCGATCCGGTCACTCCGCATACGATTTTCGCGGTGGGTTCGACTACCAAAGCGTTCACCTCCGCCACGTTGGGCCTCCTGGTCGACGAAGGCAAGCTCGACTGGGACGATCGGGTGACCAGCTATCTGCCCGACTTCGAACTCTTCGATCCCTATGTCACGCGGGAATTGACGATCCGCGATCTGCTGACCCATCGAAGCGGCCTCGTCCGTGGCGATCGGCTCTGGTCCAACTCCGGCGTCTCCCGCGCGGAGGTGCTGCGCCGGGTTCGCTTCCTCGAGCCCACCTGGAGTTTCCGGTCGCAGTACGGCTACCAGAACATCATGTATCTGGCTGCCGGCACGGTGGTCGACAAGGTGACGGGTACGGTCTGGGACGACTTCGTGAAGCAGCGGATCTTCGAGCCGCTCGGCATGTCGCGAACCTTTACCAGCGTCATCCCGCTTGCGCAGCAGACGGATGTCGCTTCGCCGCACGAGAAGATTGCCGGCGTCCCGACGGCGGTGGAGTGGGCCAATATCGACAATATCGGCCCGGCCGGCTCGATCAATTCGAGCGTAACGGATATGGCGCAGTGGATCCGGCTGCAGCTGGGCGAAGGCAGCTTCGGTGGCCGCAGGCTGATCAAGTCGGAGACCATCAAGGAAATGCACGCGCCGCATATGCACACGGCGCGGAGCGCGACGGATGAACGCCACTTCCCGGAAACCAACCTCACCGCCTACGGCTTAGCCTGGTCGCTGCGCGACTATCGCGGCATGAAGCTGGTTTCCCATGGCGGAGCCATTCGGGGAATGCGAGCCCAGGTGGCGCTCGTCCCGGGCAAGAAGGTTGGCATTGTGGTGCTGACCAACGTCTCCGAGTCCAGCCTTCCCTCGGCCATGATGTACTGGTTGCTTGACCGCTACACGGGCGGCGCCGAGAAGGACTGGAGTGCGCTCTATCTGGCCGACGCCAAGGCTGCAGCGCAGCGAGCGGATGACGAGCGGCGCAAAGTCGAGGCTGCGCGGGTTACCGGAACCTCACCCTCGCTGGCGCTCGCCCAGTACGCCGGGGTCTATGCCGACAGCATGTACGGCGAGATCAGCGTCACCGAGGAGAACGGTGGCCTGGTGGCGCGGTTCGGCCCGCATTATACCGGCGACTTGAAGCACTGGCACTACGACACCTACGCTATCGTCTGGCGTAACCCGATCTTCGGCCCCACCCGTGTCACCTTCCAGCTCGATGCGTCGGGCCGGATTCGTTCACTCGTCTATCCCAACCTCGGAACCTTCGGCCGCAAGCGATGATTGTTCCGGTTCCCATTCCTGCACCCGTTGAGGCTTCCATGACTTCTCGCCGGCAGTTCCTGACGACCACGGTGGCGGCCATCGGTGCGCCTGCGTTCCTGCGAGGGCGGTTCCCGCTCTTCCCGTGGAGTACCACCGAGTATTCCGCCCGCTGTATCGGGCTGATGAAACAGGCCACGGTCCTCGACATGCTCTTTCCGCTGACGCTCGACTTTGCCAAGCAGCGGAGATGGAATGCCAATCCGGAGACCTTCACCCAGGCCGATTTCGAGGAGTTCAAGAGTTCCGGCATCCACGTGGCGCACCACGCGGTCGGGTTCGGTGGTCCTAATGCGTACGAGTCCGCGCTCAAGTATTTCCTCGGCCTCAACGGTCTGATTGCCGGCCGCGACGAATATTTCATGCGAATCGATTCCGCCGCCGATCTCGATCGGGTCCGGACTTCGGGTAAGCTGGGCATCCTGCTGGGCGTTCAGAACGCCGATCACTTCCAGAATCCCAATCATGTGGCGGAGTTCTATGCCTACGGTCAGCGGATTTCGCAGCTGACGTACAACAGCCGGAACTGGATCGGCAACGGCTCGACCGAGCGGCAGGACGAGGGCTTGAGCGACTTCGGAATTCGGATCGTGACCCGGATGAACGAAGTCGGCATGGCTATCGATGTGTCGCACTGTGGCGACAAGACCTCGCTCGATGCCTTCGAGGCGTCCAAGAAGCCGGTGCTCATCACTCATTCGAACGCGCGCGCCCTGGCCCCCGGCCATCCACGCTGCAAGCCGGATGAAGTGATCAAGAAAGTCGGGCAGGCCGGTAGCGTGATGGGCATTACCGGGGTCCGCAACTTCGTCAAGAACGAAGAGCCGACCACTGTCGAGGACTACCTCAACCACATGGACCACGTGGCCAAGGTAACCGGCGGTCGCGAGCATGTCGGGATCGGAAGCGACATCGATCTCAACGGCTACGATGACATGCCGCCCGAGGATTACAAGCGGCTCAAGGCGGGCTACAAAGACAGTTATGCCTTCCGCGACAAGATCGACATCGACGAGATCGCGCATCCCAAGCGGATGTACGACATCACCGATGGACTGATCCGGCGGAAGTACAGCGACGCCGACATCCTCGGTGTGCTGGGGGGGAACTTCAAGCGGGTGCTGGGCCAGATCTGGGTCTGAGGTGCGTTGTGGCGCCGGCGGCGATTGCCGCCGGGCCTGCGAAGGCAGGTGCGTCATCGGGAGGGTGGTCATGAACCGGAGTGTTCGGACGTTGGGGATCCTGGCTTTGCTGGGAACCGCATGGAGCGGGAGTCTGGCTGCGCAGCGTAAGGCCGACCCGCTTGCCGGGCTCGACCAGTATATCGAGCAGGTGCGTCAGGCGTGGAACCTGCCTGGCGTGGCGGTCGGCATCGTGTACCGCGATTCACTCGTCTATGCCAAGGGGTTCGGCCTCAAGGAAGTCGGCAAACCTGATCCGGTCACGCCGACGACCATCTTTGCCATCGGATCCAATACCAAGTCGTTCGTTTCGACTGCGGCCGCGATGCTGGTCGATGACAAGGTCATGACGTGGAACGATCGGGTCACCAGATGGCTGCCCGGGTTCCAACTCTACGATCCGTACGTGACGCGCGACCTTACCTTGCGTGATGTGCTGTCGCACCGATCCGGGCTCGGTCGCCGAGGTGATCCGCTTTGGTATGGCACCTCGTATTCGCGCGAGGAGATCCTGCGGCGGGTCCGCCACCTCACTCCGAACGCGCCGTTCCGCACCGAGTTGGGATACCAGAACATCATGTTCCTGGCGGGGGGCGAGATGGTCGGGCGCGCCGCCGGCATGAGCTTCGACGATGTCGTTCGCCGTCGGATCTTCGCGCCACTTGGCATGGGGATGAGCAGTCTCAGCACCAACGGGTTGGCGCAGCAGCCGGAGGCGTCGACGCCGCATGCGATCGCCGATGGCGGCGCCAAGCCGATTCCGTGGCGCAACCTCGACAATGCCGGGCCGGCCGGCTCGATCAACTCGAACATCGTCGAGATGGCGCGCTACGTACGCATGCACCTTGCCAACGGCGTCTACCGCGGGACTCGGTTGGTGAGCGAGGTCAACCTGGCGGTAACCAAGACGCCGCACATCAATGCCGGTGGGGCGGGCGACAGTGTCGGCGGTATTTCGGGCTATGGGTTGGGCTGGGGACTCTCCACTTATCGTGGCGCCCGCGTGGCCCGGCATAACGGCGGGATCGATGGCATGCTGTCCGAGATGTGGACGCTGCCCGATGCCCAGGTCGGTATCGTCGTGCTGACCAACGGATCGCCCCACTCGGCCGGACCCGCGATCGTCTCCAACATCGTCGACCGGTTCCTGCTCGGTGCGCCGGCCAAGGACTACCTCGCGGAGGGGCTCGAACGGAATCGGGCCGCAGCGGTGCGCCAGGCCGAACAGGTCAAGCGGATGACCGAGGCTCGCGTCGCAGGCACCAAGCCGTCATTGCCGCTGCAACGGTACGCAGGTACGTACACCGATGCGCTCTACGGTGACCTCGCGGTGGCGGTTCAGGGAGACCGCCTCGTGTTCCGCTGGCAGAGCATCGACGCGGCTGCCGAGCACTGGCATTTCAACACCTTCAGGGAGGGGTCGCGATCCTTCGTCTTCCAACTCGATGCGGACGCCAACGTGTCGGAGGTCGAGGTGTCGGGGCTGGCCACCTTCCGTGCCAAGCGGGATCGACCGTAACGGTTCTCGCTCCACTGGAAAACAACGACGCCGCGAGTCCCCAACGGGGGATTCGCGGCGCCGCTCGTTTGCAGGGCTCAGGTGTTCAGGGCGTCGAACGTAACGCGGTCAGCGCCCGTTGCTGGGCCTGCTGTGCTCGCTCTCGTCGCACTCGGCTCGGCGGGGCTACTCGATCCCGGCAGGTGGTCGAGTCGAACGGGCATCGCTCACATGTGGAACTGATCAGGGCGCGCTGAATCGATCGATCCTTGGCAAATCGAACGGTGCGGAAGAAGGCCTCGTCCATCTTGAAGCCGATGGTCAGGCTGGTGTTGATGGTCGGGTCCAATGCGGCCGGTGCGGCGAGGCCAAGACAGAAGTACTCGTCGGTCCGGTCATGGAAGCGCGACGACTGAACTCCGATGGCCGGGTCGGGCTGCCGCCGCGGGTGGCGATGCTGCCGCTGATTCAGTTCCGTCAGCAGCCGGGTCGTGAGCCAGCGGCGACAGTAGTGTTCGCTTCCGCCGTGGCCTTCCGGTACCGGGAGGTTCGACAGGTTGAGCTGCTTGACCAGCCGGTAGGTGGTGCCTTCCGTCCGAAACTTGAGAAAGTGCACCTTGAGTCCGAATTCACCCGGGGTAATCTGGCTCATCCGGTACATCAGGGTTTCCGCGGTAACCTGATAGCGATCCATCAGATCGAGCAGGACACTTGGCTGCCACTTGGTCTGACGAAACCACTTTTTGAGTTCGGCGCTGATGACGCGTCGAGGCAGCAACACGGCGCCGGCAAAGTAAGAGGCGCGGAAGTCGTTGATCACCTGATCGAACGAACCGTCGGAGTCGGGCGGCGACACCCACGACCGGGCTTTGAGCCGAAGCCGATGATAGGCGGCCTCGCGTGCCAGGATATAGGCGCGCTGCGAGGCGGTCAGCGCCGGACTGATCAGTAAGCGCCGCTCCCCCTCGAACCGGACCGCCCGAACCGTTTTGAGCGGGGGCGTGTTGCCGAGCGCCCGATCATCGATGCTCAATCCCAGTTCCGAAACGACCCACTGTTCCAACTGCTCTACCTGCGAGTGGTCCGGGTACTTCTCGGCCAGCTCATCGGCAAATGCCTCTGCGGCCGCTTCGAGGTCAGGATAGTAGTTGCCGGTGAGTTCCTGATAGGACCGGAGCGCAGCATGCAGGAAGTGCTCGACGCCGATGTCGTACTGGCGCGCGATGTCGTTCAGAGTGCGGAGCAGGGCCGCAACTTCGTTGGGCGAACGGCTCAGCAGATGGACCAGTTCCTCACGGGGCAACCCGAAGCGTTCGAACGGGAAGTTTGCCAGGCCGGGCGAGTCGAGAAATCCCTGCAGCGGGGCGAACTCGGCGTCCACCTTCGATGAAATCAGGTCTTCCAGACTGAGGCCCAGGGCGTCGGCCAGGCCCAGGAGCTTCTCGGCCCGGGGGAATTTCTTCCCGGCTTCGATTTCTGCCAGATAGGAAATGGAAACGCCGGCCTGGCCGGCGAGGGCGCTCAGGGTCAGGCGTCGCGCGCCCCGGAGCCGGGACAGCTTGATGCCGAACATGGTGCGCAGATGTGCGGTGTTGGCCATGGCAAATCCGCTCCGAGCGGTGACGCTGTCAGCGAAAGGTCTTCGCCAAGCTATCTTCGCGCTCAGCGAAATGCAAGCCATTGGCGAAAATTCGCTTGACGGATCCGGGTTTCGATCCTAGCTTGGGGAGTACGGCCATGTCGGTTGGCGCGCAGCCAGCTGCCGGTCGGCCCCCTAACGATCCAGGAACGAGGTCCGGACATGACGGTCGGTTTCGAACCGCGCTGTAATACCGCCCCCGATGATTTCGACCCGGCCCGCGATCTGCCGGCGGGGTTCTACCAGCAGCTGCTCACGCTGCATCGGGAATTTTCGCCGCGGCAGCGCCTGCTGGCCGATCGCCGGCGTGAGGCGTTGACAGCTGCGCATAGCGGGGCGTTGCCGGCGCATCTCCCGCCCTCCGATGCCGTCACGGGCGACTGGCGGATCGGTCTCCCGGCATGGTGCGCCGATCAGCGCAATCAGATGACCGGCCCGGCCGACGACGGAGAATTGGTCGTCAAGATGCTCAACTCCGGCGCGCCGGGCGTGATGATCGACCTGGAAGACTCGATGGCCAACGATTGGGCCACGCTGATGCGCGGGCATGCCAATGCGGTGGCAGCCCTGCATGGAACGCTCGACTATCACGACGCCAAGCGAAACACGTTGGTGGCGATTGCTCCGTCGTCGACGGTCACCTGGGTCCGGGTTCGCGGTCTGCATCTGCACCAGGCCGGGGTGGTGCCCGACGAACTGGTTTCAGCGTCGCTCTTCGACGTGGCGCTCCTGGTGCACAACTTGGACCCGGCGCTGCTGCGCCATCCGATTGCCATCTACATCCCGAAAAGCGAGTCCGCCGACGAGGCGCTCTGGTGGCGCGACCTCTTTGCGCGCCTGGCGGAACTGAAGGGCCTGCCCCGCGATCACATCAAGTGCATGGCGCTGGTCGAGTCGCACCCGCTGGCCTATCAGATGGAGGAGTTCCTCTACCATCTCCGCGACCACATCCTGGGCCTCAACCTGGGCCGCTGGGACTACATGGCGAGTTTGATCCACTTCAACCTCACCGACCCCGCGTGGGTGTTGCCGGACCGCAACACCATCCCTCACGATGTGCCGTTTTTCCAGCGGCTCCGGGTACTGCTGCCGGAGATCTGCCACAGGCGGGGCATCCTGGCCATCGGGGGCATGACCGCGCTCTTCCCGAGCCGGACCGACGCCGAACTCAACACGCGCGCGCTCGCTGCGCTCGAGCGCGACAAGCAGAACGAAGCCGGCGCGCTGATGGACGGCGCCTGGACCGGCCACCCCGATCAGAACGCCATCGCGGTGGCGCAGTTCCCCGCGCCGAACCAGGGGTTCCGGCGTCCCGAGGGACTTGATCGGTATCCCGATCTTCGACCGGCGCCGACTGGAGTAGGTACGCATACGGTGGCGGGCTCACGAGCCGCCGCGCGCGTCACCATCCGTTACCGGGCCGGCGTCCTGGCTGGCCGGGGCGCCAGCCTGATCGAGGGGTACATGGAGGATCTGGCCACCGACCGGATCTACCGCCTGATGCTGGCACAGCGCGTGCGCCATCGCGACCAGGTGCCGGTCCTCGACGAGGCGGGACGCGCCGTGCCGCATACCCCCGACTTCCTGGCCGCGCTCTACGATGCCGAGCTGGAGGCGCTGCTCGCGACCACCTCCGACCCGGAGGAACGCGAGCGGTATCGGCGGGCGCGCCTCGAGAGTGAAACCATGATCGTGTCCGGCTGGCACGATCCGATTTGAACCGAACGAGCGAGGAACCGATGACGACACGGGTAACGGACCGGGATGGCGCAGCCGACCTGGAGCGGGAGTGGGCGGCAAACGAACGCTGGGCGGGGATCGAGCGGCCCTACGGCGCAGCGGAGGTGCTCCGCCTCCGCGGCAGCCTTCGAATCGAGCATACGCTCGCTCGACAGGGCGCCGAGCGGTTATGGGCGCTGATGCGAGACGAGCCGTACGTCCATGCGCTCGGTGCGCTGACCGGCAACCAGGCGATGCAGCAGGTCAAGGCCGGCTTGAAGGCGATCTACCTGTCCGGCTGGCAGGTGGCGGCTGATGCCAACCTGGCGGGTCAGATGTATCCCGACCAGAGCCTCTACCCGGCCAACAGCGTGCCGAGCGTCGTCAAGCGTATCAACCAGGCCCTGCAGCGCGCCGACCAGATCGAGCACGCGGAAGGGAAGGGCGGCGGCACCCATTGGTTCGCCCCGATCGTGGCCGACGCCGAGGCGGGCTTCGGCGGCCCGCTCAACTGCTTCGAGCTGATGAAGGGGATGATCGAAGCCGGCG
>CAZUES010000036.1:0-41720 GCA_964619465.1 uncultured Gemmatimonas sp. | reverse complement strand
GAATGACGGCGGCGCCGGCTTCACGTTGCCCACCGGATCCGCGATCCACAGCCCGGCGTCCGGCGCCTGCTCACGGCCCGCGATCCGGGGAGCACCCATCAGGCTGCGCAGGTAGGAGGCGAAGCCGTGCGGGTCGGCCGCGGCGTCGCTCGCCTGGTAGCCCAGGTCGCGCAGGCCGGCAACGGAGAGGGCGCTCAACCTGATCGCGCGCTCGATGAAGGGGTTCATCATTTCCGCGCCGACGTTGACCCAATGGCCCAGCACCGGGCCCACGCCGCCGGCCACCGGAACGTGCTCTTGCGAA
Source organism: uncultured Gemmatimonas sp. (assembly GCA_964619465.1). Taxonomy (GTDB): domain Bacteria; phylum Gemmatimonadota; class Gemmatimonadetes; order Gemmatimonadales; family GWC2-71-9; genus SHZU01. The sequence continues at coordinate 41,416 of CAZUES010000036.1, read as the reverse complement.
AAGAATGCGTCACCGAGCTGGGCCAAGCCGTGGAATGCGGACCGAGCGAAGGCGCCGGTATATCCCGAGGTCCCCATCAGACCCTTGGCTTGCCAGAGCGACCCGATGCCCAGCACATGACCGATCTGATGGGCCATCGCATCACCCAGCAGGCCGGGCTGGATGCCCACGAAATCCGCAGCGTCGAGCATCACGAGCCCGACGGCGGGGTGCAGTGAGCCGGTCCGCACCACACACGGCCCCGCGCTGCCGATGTCGTTACCGGGTCCGTCGATGTGTCCCACGATCACCAGCACCAGAACGTCGTCGATGGTGCCGACGATCTTCTCGCCGCAGACGACGGAGTCGGCCTCGGTGATGGTGACCGGCGGCAGATCCATGCGCATCACCTTCGACCACCGCTCGCCGCTCGTGATGATCTCGGCGCTGTCCTCTGGCGTCAGGTCCTGCATCCCGATGATGCGGACCTCGATATTGAACGGCTTGGGCGTCGGCAGCGGTTCCGCCGTGGCCGTGAACGTGACGGGTGCCAGGCCCTCCACCGCGGCCGTGACGGTGTGCGCACCGAGGTCCGGGCCGAGTCGCCAGCCTTCCACAGCGGCCAAGCCGGCAAAGTCGGTGCGCGTCTGGCGGTGCTGGATCGTCGTGCCCGCGGACGTGGTCCACTCGACCGGACGATTGAAGATCGGCGCGTCGGCCGAATCGAAAACACGGATCGAGGGGCGAAGGCCGAGAAAATTGCCGACCTGGCCGCGATCGGTGACGCCGCTCAGAACCTCCAGCCGGGCGGCGCCGGGTACGACGCCGGTCACCGTGAACGTGACTTCGGGCCACCCTTCCGTGAAGGCGGTTGCCTGATAGTCGACCGGTTCGTGCGCAATGGCCCAGGAGCCGCTCCGGGCTTCGCCGGCCGAGTCGGTTTCCCGGATCCAGACCCCAGCCACGGATGTCCAGTGGTAGGCGCGGAAGCTTACAGGGACGCCGGCCATCGGCTGGCCAAGTGCATCGAGCGCGCGCACGGCCGGCAGCTCGGGGACGTCCTTCAGGATATGCACACGCTGTGCGAGCGGGGTGATGGGCTCGAAGGTGGCCGGCACACCGATTACGCCGATCGAATCCTTGGCGGTTCCCATCGTGGCGAGCACCCATTGGATCCGGTCGCTCGGGCCCAGTCGCCAGCTGCCGAGCCTTGCCGCGCCGTTCTGATCGGAAACGGCCTCGTGCCCGGTGATGGTTCCGCCGCCGCGCAGTACCTCGAAGTGCACCGTCGTGTCTGCGACGCGCCGGTTGTACTGGTCGAGCACTAAGACGCCGGGTTGCCCAAGGACTTCGGTACCGAGGATCGTCGGAGGTGCCCATCCGATCACTTCCAGCCGAACGGCGGGGAGGGGCGGAACGTCCGCGTGGAACATCACTACGGAGCCGGACGAGATGCTTGCTGCCACCGACGCGGAAACATCGTTGAGCGTCCACGGCACGCGAGCGTGTCCGCTTTGATCGGACATGACGGTGGCCGGGGGGTGTCGTTGAAAGAAGTCGAAATGGACGGGGATGCCTGCCCGAGGCCCTTTCAAGCCCATCACGCGAACGGTGGGGTTGGGGGTGACAGGGCTGCCGAGCTCGGCGATCAGCTGCGTAGGCGTCACGGCTTCCAGACGCAACTGATCCGGAGGTTCGGAGGGCGGGGTCGTGCCCCCTCCACAGCCGGCGACAGCCGCCATGAGGCCGACCCCGCACACCATTCGCCAGACCGGGATACTCCGCATCCGCTTCTGTTCCTTGGGTTCTCGATTCCACCATTGCGACGCGCTCATCGGCCGCGGGCGGAGGACGTACCTGATGAAGTTAGATCCGCGGGCCGTGTAGTTGGAAGGGGCTTGTCGCGTCCTCATTCTTGGCGGATTATGATGCTCATCGGCGGGTTTCCGATCTGTTGATGGCCGGGTCCTACTGCGAGGTGAGAATGACAAGATCCATCTTCTTCTGGGGTGTGCTCTTGGCGCTGGGGGCGGTCGCCTGTGTGACGGATCCGGAAGACAGCGGTCAGAACGGCGACGTTTTTGTGTCGGTAACGATCACGCCGACTGTGGTGAAGCGGGGCGACAAATTCGTCGCGCGAGTCCTTCGGAAAAATCTTGGATCAACCCGGGTCAACCAGGAGAGTGGTTGGGGGTGTCCGGCAGAGTTCACCGTGTACCGGGGCAATGTTTATCAAGGGCCGGCTTTCCCGGAGGTCTGGTCGAGTTGCCTTCCCATTGGTACGCCATATCCCCTTGCTCCCCACGATTCTCAGGTCATGAATATTCCCGTAACCGCGTTAGGCGCACCTGGCGAATACGAGTTTCGCGTACTGTGGTACCTGTCGTCCCCAGGGGTACCGAACTTGAAGGCCAAGTTCACGATTCGCTGACTCCGCCCTTTGTCGAAAGTGACCCTTCCGACAAAATCGCGGCGGTGGTCCGACGCCTGTCGCCAGGGCGGACGCCGTCAGGCGAGCAGGATCGGCAGGGCCAATGGGACCGCGGCCAGGAAATCGGCCCCCGCAAAATCGGCCAGCGCCGCCTCGAGGGCGGCCTGCTCGCAGGGCTCGACCGTGATCACGAATGGCAGGGCGTCTTTGGGATAGCCCGGCTCCTGGAGCACCGCGTCGATGTCGATGCCGTGCCGCTCGAACGCGGCCGCGATGGTGGTGATGATGCCCGGACGGTCGCGCACCACGAACCGCAGGTAGTAGGGTCGGAGCGGCGGCGGCACGATGGCGGCGGGCTGCCACTCCTCGCGCACGTCGCGTCCGGGGCGCGCGGCAAGCGACAGGAGATCCGATACCACGGCCACCGCGGTGGCTGAGCCACCGGCGCCAGGTCCGCTAAAGCTGCTCACGCCGAGGAACTGTCCGGTCACCGTGACAAAATTGTCGGCGCCGTCGTTCCGGCCCAGGCTCGAGTGGGCGGGGACGAGAGCAGGACCGACGAAGGCGTTGAAGGTGTCCGTACCTGCCGCTTCGACCGACGCCAGCTGGCGGATGGTGCAGCCCAGCCGCGTGGCGTAGCGGAAGTCGTCGCTGCTGATCGGGCGGATCGAGCGGCGCGGAACCTGGTCGAGCGGGAGATGCCGGTGAAAGGCGATGCCGGCGAGCACCACGATCTTGGCCCCGGCATCGAGGCCGTCCAGGTCGGCGCTCGGATCCGCTTCGGCATAGCCCAGCCGGCGGGCATCGGCGAGGACGGCCTCCATCGGCTCGCCGGTTGCGGCCATCCGGCTCAGGATGTAGTTGCAGGTGCCGTTGAGGATCCCGGTCACCCGGGAGAGCCGATCCCCCGCAAGACCCTCCTTGATGCCATGAATCAGCGGAATGCCGCCGCCCACCGCGGCTTCGAAGCGAAGCTGCGCATGATAGGCGACTGCCAGCCGGAGTAGCTCCGGCCCATGCGCAGCGATCAACAGCTTGTTGGCGGTGACCACCGAGGCGCCCTGACCGAGCGCGCGGCGGACCCACGACCCGGCGGGGTCGACCCCGCCGGCTACTTCGACGATGACATCGGGCCGCGCGTCGAAGATTACGTCCAGGTCGTCCGTCCACGTGACCGACGGGAGCCAGTCGACCCGCTTGCGGTCGATGCCGCGGTTGTAGACATGGGTGAGCCGGAGCCGGTCGGCCAGGTCGGGTCGCTCGACCAGGATCCGGGCTACGGATGAACCGACCGTCCCGAAGCCCAGGATGGCCACACTCAAGGGTCGGGACATGGTGTTCGAAGCAGTTTGCGTCGTCATGGTACCGTAAGATACCGTACCCTGTCTCGACCGGGACAACTCTTCCAGAGTCTGACGCCATACGACCATATCGCGTCGCTGGACGCTCGGCGGCAAGGTCAAGAACATCCTAGACGCCATCGGCCCCGAGCCGGGATGTTGGGCCGATGCGGATTCAACCTCGTGTACTATGGGCCTGCTTCCTCCTGCTCTGCCTGACCGTGACCTCGATCGGGGCGGCTCAGACGAGCCGCCGGCTGGGCCTACGGACCCCGATGCGCGATGGAGTCACCCTCGTCTCCGACGTCTGGCTGCCGGCGGACCGTGGACAGCACCCGCTGATCCTGATTCGGACGCCATACGGTCGCGCCAACCTAAACGAAATGACCGCCGAGCTTGCGGTGTACTTCACCGCCGCCGGCTACGCCTTTGCGATCCAGGACGTCCGTGGCAGGGGAGACTCCGACGGCGATTTCGATTTCTTTTTCCAGGAAGAGCACGACGGCTACGACACCATCGAGTGGCTGGCGCAGCAGCCCTGGTCCGATGGGCGGGTCGGGATGATGGGCGTCTCCTACATGGGAACCGTCCAGTGGCTCGCCGCCCGGGCGCGTCCGCCGCACCTCCGCTGCATCGCACCGACCGCGCCGGCCGGCCGATATCTCGACGAACTCCCCGCCGTCGGCGGTGCCTTCGGCCTGCAGTGGGCGTTGCATTGGCTCTACGGCCGCTCGCTGCGGCAGGAGCAGGGCAACCTCGCGGGAGTCGACTGGGAGGCCGTGTTCTCCCATCGTCCGCTTCTGACCATGGACTCCGTGCTCACCGGCCGGCCGATTCGACTCTACCGTGAGTTCCTCAGTCATCCGACACGGGACGCCTACTGGCAGCGGATCCTCTTCACGCCGGCCGACTTTGCCGGCATCACAATCCCGACCCTCACGACGACGGGGTGGTTCGACGGCGATCAGCCAGGTGCGCTCTTCTATTGGCGCGGTATCCAGGCGCACAATCCTCGCCCCGATCAGCACTTCCTGATCGCCGGGCCGTGGAATCACAGTCAAACCTTCTCCGGTGGCGCCTTGCGGGAGCAGGGCTTCGAATTCACGGCGGATTCGCGGATCGACAACAAGGCCATCCATCGGGACTTCTTCGACTGGTGCCTCAAAGGGACGGCGCCGACGCCAAGCTGGCCGCGGGCGCGCACCTACCTGATGGGCGTCAATCGATGGCGGACGTTCGATGCCTATCCGCCGGTCGAGTCGAGTGAACGATCGCTCTACCTGCGGAGCGGCGGACGGGCGAATACGGTCGAGGGTGACGGCGTGCTCTCGTGGGACCGGCCCGCCGACGAGCGCCCGGACCGCTTTCGCTACGATCCACGGAACCCCGTGCGCCTCGACCTCCGGCGCGATACCATGCTGCTCCGCACCGGCGACCATCGGCCGGGACAGCATCGGGACGACGTGCTCGTCTACAGCAGCGACGTACTCACCGAGCGTGTAGCGATGGTGGGAACCGTCGCGGTTGAACTCTTTGCCGCGACCGACGGCCGAGATACCGATTTCGTGGTCAAACTGCTCGATGTGCAGCCGGATGGCCGAGCACTCAAGCTCGGTGTCAATCCCGTCGCCATCATCCGTGCCCGCTATCGGAACGGCCTCGATCGGGAGGTTCTGCTCACCCCGAACCAGGTGGAGCGCTATCGGATCGAGATTTCCGATCTGGCGCACGCATTCGAGCCGGGTCACCAGATCCGCCTGGAAGTGACCAGCAGCGCCGCGCCGTTCTTCAACCCGAATCAGAATACCGGCAATCCGATTACCACGGACACCGTCTGGCGCGTTGCCGAGCAGACGATCTATCACGACCGGCTGCGCCCGTCGCGCATCATCCTTCCCGTCCTCAAACTCGAGGCGCCGTAGAACCTTCGCGCCGTCGTCGCCGGCAATGGCGGAAGGACGGCGGCGCGTGCTATCCTACCCCTGTGACGATTCGCGAGCGGTTCACCATCCGGCGCGTACCCGACGTCGACCATCTCGAGATGATGGACGCCGTGCTGGTGTCCCACGTCTACCGCCGCCACGCCCACGATTCGCTGTCGATCGGTATCGTGGATCAGGGACGTGGCGCCTTTTGGTGCCAGGGAGCAATCCACTTCGCCGGACCGGGCTCGCTTACCCTGATCGCGCCGGGACAGGCTCACACCGGATACCTCGCCTCGGGTACTGCGGTTCGATATCGAATGCTGTATCTCGAGGCACGCGTCGTCGCGGCGGTGTACGGCGCCGAGCTGAGCAAGCTCCGCCTGATCCGTCACGTCGCATCGGACGCCGAGGCGGTCCATGCGGTGCAACGCATCTGTGACGGCATCGAGAGCGCCGCATCCCGACTCGAGCGAGAGCAAGCCGTGCTCGCGCTGCTCGAACTCCTGCAGGGACGCCATCTGTGTTTCGGTAGCGATGGCGGTATCGGACGCGAGCCGTGCGCCGTACGGAGGATCAAGGCGTATCTGGAGTCGCACCTGCGCGAGAACGTCTCACTCGGAGCACTCGCCGCGCTGGTCGACCTCCACCCCGCCTATCTCAATCGCGTATTCCGGCGCTCGGTCGGGCTCCCGCCCCATGCGTACCAGACCCATCTCCGGATCGAGCGGGCAAAAGCGCTGCTCGCCCAGGGACGGACACCCTCGGCTACTGCCTATCTGGTCGGCTTCGTCGATCAGAGCCACCTGAGTCGACACTTTCGCGCGGCTCTCGGTGTCACCCCGGCGCGCTATCGGCGCGAAGTGTCCCGCTCGGCCTGAGCCGCTCGACCGTGCCTCCCGATGCATGGAGTGTTGATGTCGGTCAGGTTCGCCTTATGATTGGATGTTGGCCCATCGCGTCGGTACCGGCCCGCTTAGTCGGGGGGCTGTGATGTACCGATATCTATAACAGGAGTTGGTCGATCCAGAGGAGGCAGATGATGGCTGGATGGTATGAATTGGCAACGAGCACCGATGGACAGTTCAAGTTCGTCTTGAAGGCCGGGAATGGTGAGATCATCCTCAGCAGCGAACTGTACAAGGCCAAGGCGTCGGCGGAAAATGGCATTGCGTCGGTGCAGACCAACTGCGGTGCCGACGAGCGTTACGAGCGGAATACCGCATCCAACGGGAAATTCTACTTCAACTTGAAGGCCGCCAACTCGCAGGTCATCGGTACCAGTCAGATGTACGCTTCTACCGATTCGCGTGAGGGGGGCATCAGTTCCGTCAAGACGAACGGCACTTCCACCACCATCAAGGACAACACCTGACTCGGTCCTAGCGACCCGCCGTCCCGGTCAATGGCAGCACCTCGTCGATCAGTGCTTTGATGAAGCGCCCGGGCTCCTCCATCATTGGCACGTGCGCCGAGTTCTCGAAGGTGATGAATCGCTTGCTTGGCGCGGTGATCCGGTCGAACAGCGACCGGGCCGGCGGGTACGGTGTGTGGAGGTCGTGACGCCCCATCAAAAACACCACCGGTACCTTGAAGGGCGGCAGCGTGTCGAGCCGCTGGCTGAACATTGGGGCGAGCAGGGTCAGGGTGGCCCATCCCGACGCCTGGTCCATGGCGCGGCGTTCGGCTTCGCTGTACTCCGGCGCCCAGGCCGGCGCGGTCATGTACGGTCCGAAATCGGGGCGACCGTACCAGGCGCCGCCGAAGTGTCGGGCCCATTTACGTGACGTGAGCACACTCTGCGCAGGTGGCACCCCGTTCGGATAGAGTGCGATGGCCCGCAACTCGGCCAGCGCCTCCCGGTTGTCGGCCGCGGTGGCCAGTTCGATCAGGCGGGTGTAGAGATAGTCGTCGCCTTTGGGGCTGGCCTGGCCGACACCGACGAAGGCATGCAGCCATTCGGGCCGCTTCTGCGCCAGCAGAATGCCGACGATCGAACCCCACGAATAGCCCATCACGACGACCCGATCCTTGTCCAGCCGGCGGCGCAGGTGCGCCACGACCGCCTCGGCGTCGGTTACCGAACTCTCGACGGTGAGCGTGGGAGTAAGTGCCGCATGGTCCGCAGCCAGCGCGTTCTTGCCGACGCCACGCTGGTCCCACTGCACCACGGTAAAGAAGTCTTCCCACGGCCCCTGAAATGCCCAGCTAACGGGCATGGTCGGACTGCCCGGTCCGCCGTGAATCATCAGTAGCACAGGATTGGCGCGGTCTCGGCCGCGGATCGAGATCCACTGGCGGGTGCCGTCGATCTCCAGTTCTTCCAGCGTTTCGATTCCGTTCGGCGTGGTGATCTTCCGCAAGTCGGCCACGGCGGCCACGATGGCGTCCCGACCGGCGGCCGTCGTGTCGTGCTGCTGGGCAGCCGCGGCCGCGGTTCCTGCGCCGATTGTGTAGCAGGTATAGAGGATCAGTGCTGCGGAGCCGGGAAGGGGCCGGACTCGGAACATGAGATGCCGCCGGGTTCGGGAGTGCAGGACTGGGATCGAAAGCGGAATCGGAATATACTCGCTGGCGCGCCGGGGCGGGCCGGCGCTGGTCGAGGCAATCAAGGGGGGACGGATGGGGGTGCGATGTGCGCTGGTCGAATGGCCCGAAGGGCTGGAACCTTCGGGCTCGGCGTGGGAGACGATCCGGCAGACGGTTCGCGCGGCCGGGCCCGATCTGCTGATTACCAGCGAGATGCCGTTCGGTCCGTGGATGGCCGGGGCGTTGCGCTTCGACGCTGAGTTGGCTGCGCAGGCGGTCGAGCGGCATGAGCGGGGGCTCGAGGCGCTCGCTTCGCTCGGCGTGCCGGCCGTGATCTCGTCACGCCCGGTTTGGGCCGGTCATCGCCTGGCCAACGAGGCGTTTGCGCTCGAAGGAGGCGCGGTGCGGCCGCTGCATCGCAAGCGGTATTTCCCGGAGGAGCCGGGGTGGTATGAGGCGAGCTGGTTCGAGGGAGGCCGGTCGGTGTCACCGGTCAGTCGGGTCGGCGGCCTGGCAGTGGGGGTGTTGCTGTGCACCGATCTGATGTTCAACGAACAGGCTCGGCACTATGGTCGAGCGGGTGCGGAGCTGATAGCGGTGCCGCGGGCGGCGGGTACGTCGCACGCCACGTGGCTTGCTGCGGGAGCCATGGCTGCGATCGTGTCGGGTGCGTACCTGGTGAGTTCGAACCGGGTCGGATCGGGAGACGGGGAGCAGGTGTTCGGCGGGAAGGGGTTTGCGTTTGCGCCGGACGGGTCACTGGTGATCGAGACGTCGGCCACCGCACCGCTCGTGGTGGTCGACATCGACCCCGCGGTTGCCAGGCAGCAGAAGACAGCCTATCCCTGCTATGTCGCGGAGGTTGACAGTTAGTACGGAACGAGGGGCGGCCGCGTTACATGCGACCGCCCCTCGTCGTGGTCAGCGTGAGGTGGCGCCGTAGTCCTGCCAGTAAAAGGTTCCGAACGGCCGGCGCACCGGCCAGACCTCGTCCAGCGTATTCCCGTCGCGCAGCACCCCCGCCTTCATGACGTGACTGATCTTCTCGGTATTCCGGATATCATCCAGCGGATTCGCATCCAGAACGACGAGATCGGCCATCTTCCCGGTTTCGAGGGAACCGATGTCGCGATCCAGGCCCATGGCGGCGGCGGGAATGGTGGTCGCGGTGCGCAGTGCGTCGAACGGCGTCAAGCCGCCCAGGGCCAGGCCCCAGAGTTCCCAGTGCGTACCGAGTCCCTGGCGGTTGCCGTGCGCACCAAGGCCGATGTTACCGCCCGCCTTGAGAATCTCCGCCGCGGCCTTGGCCACCTCGATGAAGTGATAGTCCTCTTCCGGCAGGAGTGCCCGGCGACGGGCCTTTTCATCCAGGAAGAGATGCGGCGTAAAGCGGCGCAGTTTGGCATCGTCGTGCACGTCGTACTTCTGGTGGAAGTAGGTCTCCGCCGTCGGCCCGCCGTAGCCGACGATCAGGGTCGGCACATAGTCCGTCTTGGCGGCGGCAAAGAGTGAAATCACATCGCGATAGAGCGGTGCTGTGGGAATGGCATGCTCGAGTCCGCTGTGGCCGTCCATCACCATGGTCAGGTCGAAGAAGGTCTGGCCACCGCCTTCGGGGGTGACGATCAGGCCCTCCTCACGCGCGGCTTGAACCACCCACTGGCGCTGGTCGCGGCGCTGCTGCATGTACTGCTTGATCAGCGTGGCGCCCACCGCTTTGAGCCGGCGAACCTGGCGGCGCGCATCGTCGAGACTGGCGACCGGGCTCGCAAACGGTGCATTCCAGCCCCAGATGATGTCGCCGGTGCTGAAGATGCGCGGCCCGATCATCCGGCCGGTCTCGACCATTTCACCCAGGGTAAAGATGGTCTGACTGCGCACCGAGACGTCGCGGATGGTGGTGACCCCGTAGGCGAGTTGCACGGCGAGCGCCCAATCGCGCTCGGGCAGGAGTTCGGTGTCTTCGTCGTAGTAGTGGGCGTGCAGGTCGATCATACCCGGCATGATGGTCTTGCCGCTCAGATCGATGACGGTGGCGCCGGCCGGGGCGGTAATCGATCCAGAGGCGCCGATGGCGCGGATCCGGCCGTTGTCGACCACGATGTCGCCGCGTTCGATGGTGCCAGCCGGCCCCATGGTGACGATCCGGGCGCCGCGGAGCATGACCGTGCCCTTGGTCTCTGCGCGCGGTTCGGTCAGCGCGATATGGGTGGTGTCGGCGGGCACGGCGCCTTTCGCCTGGCGCGCACGGTCCAGGGGCAGCCGGTAGAAGGTCGGCCCCCAGCCCCAGGTGACGCTGTTGCCGTCGGAGGCCCAGTCGACCCAGGCGCCCCCTTCCTGGCTCAGCTGGCGGACCGGCAGCACGCTTCCTTCGAGTCGCACCTCGACCGGCGTCTCGCCGGCGACGGGAAGGGGCACGACGTAGACGTTGTGCTGCTCGGTGAAGGCGACCCACTTGCCGTCGGGCGAGGGGATCAGGTCGTCCGCAAACCGGAAGCGCAGATGGATGCGCTTGTCGGTGCCGTCCAGGGCAATCGAGATCAGATCGGTCGACCGCGGCACCAGACTCGAGCCGCCTTCGCTCTCGGAGTAGTAGATCCGGGTCCCGGTCGGATCGAATTTGGGGCGGACGATCTGGCGCCGAATGCCACGCTTCGGAAAGGCGGTGACGAAATGGGCCGGGCCTGCAGTGGTCGCATCGAGCCAGCGGACTTCGTAGTACAGGCTTTCGGTGCCGCGGTCGCCGCGGAACTCGCCGCCGGAACCCTGCAACACGACCAGCTTGCGGCCGTCTGCGGACCAGGCGGGGTTGACGTAGTGGGCGGCGCGGCTGGTGAGACGGACCGCCGCGCCGCCGTCGATCGGAGCTTTGTAGATGTGGCCACCGGTCGAGTCGCGCCAGTCGACCCAGGCGACCCAGCGGCCGTCGGGCGAAATGGCGGGAGAGAACTGATGGCCTGCTCCGGTACCAAACGGGCGCGCCTGTTTGCTTGCGACATCGTAGAGATAATTCCGTCCGGCGGCGCTGAAGGCAATCCGCTTCCCATCGGGCGAGGCGTGATGCCAGCGGAGCAGCTTGATCGGCACCGGGCCATCGTCGAGCCGTGACGACACCGTCACCCGCTCGGTCAGGGTCTGTTCGAAGCGCGCCGAAAACGGGATGACCTGCTCGGCGCCGGTAGCGAGCGTGATGCGGCGGAACTTGCCGCGCGCGGACACGATCACCTGCGACCCGTCTGGCGTGAAGGCGTAGCCGGGCAGCAGATCGGCCGAGCCGGTGGTTTCCTGTTCATCGCGATCGAGTCCACGATAGACCACCCGTTCGGCGCCGGTTTCGAGGTCGCGCAGCACCAGCACCTGCTGCGCATCGATGCGCCGCCCGAAAGCGAGCATCTTCCCGTCGGGACTCACCATCGGACGCACCGCGCCGCCGTAGCCCGAGGTGAGCGGCAGAATCCGACCGGTATGTCGATCGAATCGTTTGATCACGGCGCCGCCGCGATCGAACGGCTGGCGGGTGGAGAAGTAGATCCAGCGGCCGTCGCGCGAGGGCGCCGGTCCCGCCGGCGCGCTCTCGCCTTTGACGAGCTCGACGCCGCTGCCGCCACCGTCGACATGGTACATGAAGAGTGTGATGCCGGAGCCCTGTTCGTTGAGCGCGGCGCGTCGGGTAATGATGTAGTCACCATCGGCCGTAAACACTGGCGACGAGAAGGCCCAGGCGCGGTCGGTCGTGAGCGCGCGGGCATTCGATCCGTCGGGATTCACGAACCAGAGGTTGGACGAGCCGGAGCGGTCGGAGACGAAGACGATCCGCCTGCCGTCCGGGGAGAACCGGGGTTGCTGATCGAAGGCCGGTCCCTGGGTGATCCGTGTCGCAGTCCCGCCCGTGACTGGCATGGTGTAGAGATCGCCCAGGAGATCGAAGACGATGGTCCGCCCATCGGGTGAGAGATCGAGGGACATCCAGGTGCCCTCGTCCAATGTCACCGCAAAGGGAAGGCTCGGCCCGTGAATGGTTTCGATCGACCAGGCGCTGTCCGGCTTCGTCTGCGCGCCAAGCATGAACGGCGCCAGGACGGCAATCGACATGATCAGAGACGCGCCGAGATATCCCCGGCGGGGGAGGCGGTGCAACATCGAGAGGCTCCGGCGTGCGAGATGTGTCAGGAAAGGTAGCGACGAGGACCGGATCCGGGAGTTCCGAGACACCGTGATCGCCGATATCAAGTGGTGGATCGAGGCGCGGCGACCCAAGGCGTAACCCGGCGGGTGGCGGCCCGCGCGTCTGCCTGCCGCCGCCGATATCTTGTATCATGCGCATCTCGCTGCTGCTCAATCGGGACGTCGAGAGCTGTCTCGCTCTCAATCTGCTGCAGCCGTTGCTTGGCGAGCGGATCGCCGCCGTGTTTCTGTCGGAACGGGTCGGCGGTCCGGCCACCGGCCGAGCCCGGGCGCTCAGCCAACTCGGCTGGGTCGAACAGACCCTGTTCAATCGGCTGGTGTTTCCTCTCGCGGAAGGGCGCGGTTCATCGGATGACCGACTCGTCGGCTTCAATGAGTTCGAGCGACGGTTCGGCGTACCGGTGCGGAGTCTCGCCTCGGCACGGACCCCCGAGGGGCTCGACGCGCTGAGCGCAGCTAGCGCCGATCTCTTCGTCTCGGTTCGATTCGGACACATACTCGGCGCGGACGCCATTGCCATGCCGCCCTGCGGCGTGCTCAATCTGCACTCGGGCCTGTTGCCTGCCTACCGCGGGGTGCTCCCCACCTTTCGTACGCTGACAGCGGGCGACACCGAGGTGGGCTGTACGCTGCATTGGATCGACAGCCCGGCAATAGATCGCGGCGGGATCATTGCGACGGCGCGCCAGTCGGTCGACCGCAGCCGATCGCTCCTGTGGCACATCTTGTCGCTCTATCCGTTGGGAGTGCGGTTGATCGGAGACGCGGTGGGGCGGATCGAACGATCGCAGTTCATTGCGGCCGAGCCGCAGGATCCCGCGATCGGCGCCTACTTCACCTTTCCGACGGAGGAGGAGCTGTTGCGATTCGCCGGGCAGGGATGGCGCCTCTTCGACCCTGAGGACATCGAGAAGCTCATGGCGCTCTTCGGCGCCGCGTGATCGCCCGTCCGATCAGTCGGTTGCGAGGATCAGGCCGAGCGCGCTGGTAAAGCGCTCCCAGTCGGCGCGCTCCTTGGTCAGCTGTTTGCGTCCCTCCGGCGTGAGCTTGTAGAAGCGCGCCCGGCGATTGTTCTCGGACGGCCCCCATTCGGCGGTGACCATGCCCTTGGCCTCGAGGCGGCGCAGAGCCGGGTAGAGCGAGCCGTAGTTGACGTCCAGCGTGCCTCGCGAGACCGCCTGAATCGTCTGCGTCAGCTGCCAGCCGTTGGCCGGGCCGGCCTGCAGCAGCTTGAGCACGATGAGATCCAGGGTGCCCTGCAGCAGGTCGAGTTTGTCCGAGGCCATTGCCACCTCTAGATGTTCAATAGGTCACAAGGTATCCGGCCGATTTCCGAATCGCAACGGAAAGCGGGGGCCTCGGCGTGGCGGTTCCGGCTGCGGATCGTCAGCATCCTCCCATGGTCGCGCGTATTATTCTGTAGCTCGTTGACGTCACATCCTCCGGGAATGCACTCATGAATCTCCGATCGGTCCGTGCGACTGCCGGAGCGGCGGCCTTTGCCTGTACGCTCCTGGCGTCGTCCCTCGCTGCTCAGCAGACCTCCACCGACACCCGCGATCCTAATCAGAAGCAGGATCCGACCTTCGAAAAGAGCTACCGGGAATGGTTGCCCAACCTGCGGCTCGGCAGTCCGCTGGTGGATCACCTTCCGCTGGTCGACGGGATTCCGACACCGCGCGACGTCCTGGGCTACCACATCGGCATTCCCAAGCGGCTGACCTACTACGCCGACCAGCTCCGGTATTACCGCACCCTGGCCGCGGCGACCCCGCGGGTTCGGATCGAAACCATCGGTCGGTCGGATGAAGGGCGTGAGCTGGTCGTGGTCTGGGTCACGTCGGAAGAGAACATGAAGACGCTGGACGCCAACAAGCGCAACCTGGCGACCATTGCCGACCCGCGCGGCAAGACCGACGCGGATATCGCCGCGCTGATCAAGCGGACCAAACCGCATTATCACCTGATGGGCGGCTTGCACAGCGGTGAAACCGGCCCGTCTGAGATGCTGATGGAGCTGGTCTACCGGTTAGCAACGGAAACGTCGCCGATCATCTCGCAGATCCGCGAGAACCTGATCGTCTCCATCACTCCGGCGGCCGATGCAGACGGGCGGGATCGCAACGTCGACTGGTTCCATCGCAATCTGGAGTCCGGGCTCAACAATCCGCTCAGGCCACCGCCGCCCGATACGATGCGGGCGAGCGAGGCGGTGCGGGACAGCGTGCGGCGCCTGGCGCGGCGGATCACGCCCAACGTGCCGTACTGGGGCCGCTACGCCTATCACGACAACAATCGCGACATCAACCTCTCGATGGTGCAGATGCGTGCGCTGGTAGACTGGTACTTCACCGCCTACCCGCCGATCATGCACGACTTGCACGAGTCGTTGCCGCTGCTCTACAGCTACAGCGGCGCCGCGCCGCAGAATCCCAATCTCGACCCGCTGCTGTTTGCGGAGCTGCCGTGGTTTGCCAACTGGGAAATGGCCCAGATGACCAAGTACGGTATGCCTGGCGTGTACACCCATGCGTTCATGGACGGCTGGTCGCCGGGGTATCTGGGCTCGGTGGCCTACAATCACAACGGCCTGATGAAGATGTACGAGACGCAGTCGGGACGTGATCTCGACAACGTCGAGCGTGCGGCGCCGCCTCCCGATTCGGCCAAGACCGATTCCGCACGCGGCTCTGCCGGTGCAGCGCGGACGGCTGCGAATACCGGACCTGGCGGGATTCCGACCGGTCGCGGCGGGGCCCAGAATCGTGAGTGGTATCGCGGCATTCCGATTGGTCCGGAAGATTCGGCCAACTTCACCCGTCGGGCCAATGCCAACTATATGCAGACCGGCGTGATTTCGGCGCTGCAACTGGCGGCGATGTTCCCGGCCACGGTGCTCGAGAACTTCTACGTCAAGACCAAGAACTCGATCGAGGAAGGGAAAACCAAGGCACCGTTCGGCTACGTGATCCCGGTCCAGCGCGACATGACGCGGGTGGCCGAACTAGTCAACATCCTGCGGACCCAGCGGATCGAAGTGGGTGTCGCGCGGCAGGCGTTCAAGATCGACACGGTGAGCTATCCGGCGGGATCGTACCTGATCAAGCGGGATCAGCCCTATGGCCGGCTGGCCAAGAATCTGCTCGAGAAGCAGCAGTTCCCCGATGCCCGGCTTACCACCTATGACGACAGCGGCTGGACCATGGGACATGCCATGGGTCTCGATGTCGTCGAGGTCGCAGATGCCTCGATTCTCAAAGTGGCGACCACGCCGGTTACCAACGTCACACTCAAAGGAACGATCACAGGAAACGGCACGGCGGGCATCGCGGTTGCGCACCTCGGATCCAACCACATGATCACCCTCCGCTACCGGCTTCGCGATGTGCCGATGAAGGTGGCGCAGCGCGCTTTCGAGGCGGATGGCGTCGAATTCCCGGCCGGATCGTTCCTGGTGACGGGCGATGCGCACACCGCGGCGGTGCGGGCGGCGGTCGAGTCGCTCGGCCTCACGGCGGCGGCGCTTTCGGCCATTCCGGATGTGCCCACCCACGAGGCGGATCTGCCGCGGATCGCAGTCTACTCGCAGTGGACTGGAACCCAGAATCTCGGGTGGTACCGGCTCACCTTCGACAACTTCGAGATCCCGTTCGATCTGATCTACAAGGAGCAGGTCGTCCAGGGAAACCTGCGCGCCAAGTACGACGTGATCTTCACGGCCGAGCAGGATCTGAGCCGCGCGGCGGTGATGCGGCTGCCGAACGAGAAGCCGGTGCCGTATCAGAAGTCCGACAAGTACCAGTTCCTGGGCATGTACGGCGAATCGCCGGATATCACGGGTGGCTTCGGTCAGGCGGGCGTCGACGCCTTCGCCGCGTTCCTCGAAGCGGGCGGCACGCTGGTCGCGATCGGCGATGCGGCACGTCTCCCGATCGAGTTCGGCTGGGCAGGAACGGTCGAACGGGTTACCGTACCCGGGCTCACGGCGCGCCGGCCGCTGATCCAGGGCGAGATCGTGCGCACCGATCACCCGATCTTCTACGGCTACGCCAGCAAAACCATTCCCGTCAAATACGTGGGCGGGCAGCCGTTCCGTGTCGGCGTAGCCCATGAAGAGAACGTGGTGGCCCGCTACGTCGGTGGCGACGCCGCGGTGCTGTCCGGCCTGATGATCGGCGCCGACTCGCTCAAGGCCCGCCCGTTCGTGGTCGACATTCCGCGAGCGCGTTACGGCAACGGCCGCGTAGTCCTGTTCTCCAACAACCCAATCTACCGCTGGCAAAACCACGGTGAGTTTGGCATGGTCTTCAACACGTTGCTCAACTGGAACGACGTCGTGGCTCGGTAGGGGTCGGGGTTGTGGGTCTGGGGGGGCGGGCGCGGGAGACGCCTGGCGCTGCAGTCGCGCCGGAGCGTTTGAGATGGTGGAACGGGTGGGGCGCCGACTGGTGCGCTGCGGCGTCTCCCGCGCCCGCCCCCCCAGACCCCCAGAGGGTGCGCCACGATAGCGGGGTCATCATTTTGTGATGATGGTGAATACCACGCTTTTTGAGGCGCGGGCAGGGGAGGGCAGTGCGCCGTGCGGTGGTGCCGCAAGCGCCTCAGTCGGCGCCCCACCCGTTCCACCATCTCAAACGCACTCGCGCGACTGCTGCGCCAGGCACCACCGCACGGCGTACTGCCCTCCCCGATCACCCCCAACGTGCTTGTGTTGCCGAAACCAGCCCACTAGCTTCAAAAGATGACCTCGCTTTCCGCTAAGGCGCACCGGTTCGCTGCTCTCTCGTCGGCCATTAAGGCCGGTGCGAAGAAGCGCGGGCTCAAGTGCAGCCCGTGCGGAGGGCATTCGGCTTAGTCAAACGCAGTTCTGACCACCGGAGCCCGCCGCACGATATCGTGTGGCGGGTTTTTTTATGATCGTTTGCAAGTTTGGCGGGACATCCGTCGGTGATCGCGCGGCCATCGAGCGCCTTGTCAGCATCGTCAAAGACCGTCTCGAGTCACGGCCAGTCGTGGTGGTGTCAGCGATGTCGGGGGTGACCAACGCGCTGCTCGCGCTGGTCGACCAGACTACGAGTGGCGATCGTGACGGTGCGCGCGTCCGGCTGGGAGAGATCGTGGCGCGTCATCGGGCGGTGGCGGGTGAGCTGGGAGTGCCGAACGCGCTCGACGAGGTGTTCGGGACGGATCTCGGCCTGATCGACGCCCGACTCGACAGCCTGAGCGACGGCGCGGCGGTCGATGCGGTTCGTGACGGCGTGGTGTCGTTCGGTGAACTGTGGAGTTCTCACCTGGCGGCGGCGGCGCTGGCCGTTGCGGGCGTGACGTCTCGATGGGTCGATGTTCGCACCGTGATGCGTACCGATGCGCGGTTCGGACGGGCCGTGGTCGATCGACAGGTGCTCGATCAGGCGGCCCCCGCGGTGTTCGGGCCGATCGTCGACGCCGGTATCGTTCCCGTCACACAGGGGTTCCTGGGCGCGACGGCCGATGGGCGTCCAACCACCCTGGGCCGTGGCGGCTCCGACTACTCGGCGTCGCTGCTCGGAGCGGCGCTCGGCGCGGAACGAGTCGAGATCTGGACCGACGTCGACGGGCTGATGACCGCCGACCCGCGGATCGTGCCCAATGCCAGATTGATCGAGGTCGCGAGCCACCATGAAGCTGCCGAGCTCGCGACCTTCGGCGCCAAGGTGCTTCACCCCTCCACATACGCTCCGCTGATCGACGCCCGCATTCCCTGTGTCATCCTCAACTCCTTCGCGCCGGGACGTCCGGGCACGACCATCCTGGCCGGCGCTTCGGTACGGCCGATCGAGGGGTCGCCGGTGCGGTCGATTGCCTGGAAGAAGGGGATCACGCTGATCAACGTGCGGGCAACCCGGATGCTCGAGGCGGTCGGGTTCCTGCGCAAGCTGTTCGAGGTGGTCGAGCGGCACGGGATATCCGTCGATGTGGTCGCGACGAGTGAAGTCAGCGTCTCCCTCACCATCGACGATCCGACTCGACTCGATGCGCTCTGTAGCGATCTCAGTACCCTGGGCGACGTCACGACGGCGGGCGGCCGCGCCATCGTTGCCGTCGTCGGCATCGGGCTTCGAACCGACCCGGGTCTCGCCGGTCGCATCTTCTCCGCAGTCAATCCCATCAACATCGAAGTCATCTCGCAGGGCGCTTCGGCCATCAACATGACGTTCGTGATTCGCGAAGATCAGGCTGTGGGCGCCGTGCAGCTCTTGCATCGCGAGTTCTTTCCGGAGGTGGCCGCATGAAGATTGCCGTGATCGGTCTCGGGCGGATGGGGCAGGCGACCATCGCCGAAGCCGAACGTCGCGGGCATCAGGTGGTGGCGCGAATCGGCGAGGCCGACAATGCCAACGGCTCAGGGCTGTCGGCGCCGGCGCTGGGCGGCGCCGAGGTGGCCGTTGAGTTCACGGCGCCCGGGGCCGCGGTGGCCAACCTGCATCGCCTGATCGAACTTGGTGTGCCGGTGGTGACCGGGACCACCGGGTGGCGCGAGGAGCTTCCCGCGCTCGAAGCCCTGGTTGCTGCGCGGCGTGGTGCGCTGTTGCACGCCGCGAACTTCTCGATCGGTGCGCACCTGATGTTCCGGGCCGCGCGTGAACTGGGGCGCGTTCTGGCCGATCGGCCGGAGTTCGACGCGGCCATCTTCGAGCAGCACCATCGCCACAAGCTTGATTCGCCGTCGGGAACCGGGCTTGCGTTGCAGGCCGCGGTCCGCGCCGGCGATCCCGGGCGTCCCTATCCGATTACCTCGGAACGGCTCGGCTCGATTCCCGGTCTGCATCGGCTGGAAATCGATGGGGAGCACGAAACCATCACGCTGACGCACAGCGCGCGCAATCGCGCCGTCTTTGCGGTCGGTGCAGTGACGGCGGCCGAGTGGCTGCCGGGTCGCATCGGTATCTATCGGTTCGAACAAGTCCTTTTTGGAGACGAACGATGAGTGCATTTCGTGGTTGTGGCACCGCGTTGGTGACGCCATTCGAGTCGGACGGTTCCCTGGATCTGGCCGCGCTCCGGCGTCTGGTGGACTGGCAGATTGCCGATGGAATCCACTTTCTGGTGGCCTGTGGTTCGACCGGCGAGGCGCAGACGCTGAGTGACGAAGAGCGGCTGACCGTGGCACGCACCGTGGTCGAGGCGTCTCGCGGCCGAGTGCCGGTCGTGGCGGGCGCCACCAGCAACGATACCGCGCGAGCCGTGGCCGAGACGCGGGCGATGTGCGAGCTGGGCGTCGATGGCATTCTGAGCGCGGCGCCATACTACAACAAGCCGACCCAGACCGGCTTGCTCCGCCATTTCGAGGCGGTGGCCGAGGCGAGCAGTCGGCCGGTGATCTTGTATAACGTCCCGGGGCGCACCGCGGTCAACATGGCGCCGGCCACCATTCTGGAACTGGCGCGGCATCCGCGCGTGGTTGCCGTCAAGGAAGCAAGCGGCGACATCAATCAGATGATGCGGATCATCAAGGATCGTCCGGACGGGTTCCTGGTTCTCTCGGGCGACGACGGGATGACGCTCCCGCTGATTGCCATCGGGGGCGACGGCATCATCTCCGTTATCTCGAACGAGGTTCCCGGGCTGATGGCGCGCCTCGCGCAGCTCTGCCTCGAAGGTCGACTGATCGAAGCCCGCGAACTGCACTACCGTCTCCTTCCGCTCATCGACGCCAACTTCATCGAATCCAATCCCGGGCCAGCCAAGTGTGCGCTGGCCATGATGGGTAAAATTTCCAACGTGCTGCGGTTACCATTGGTGCCGGTATCGGCGGGGTCTCGCGCCGTGATCGAGAACGTCCTTCGTGATTTCGCAGTGGAGGCAGTGGCATGACGGCAGGTGTGGAGGAGTTGCAGGGCCGGATCGAGCGGTTTGCCGCCGGGGTACCGGCGGGGGCCGAAGCGGAGGCGCGCCAGGCGTTCGGGGATCTCAAGCTGGCGTTGCAGGCGGGGACGGTGCGTGCCGCGACGCGCGCGGCGGACGGCAGCTGGCGGGCCAATACCTGGGTCAAGAGCGGAATCCTGCTCGGCTTCCGGCTGGGCGCCGTGGTCGAGCTTGCGGGCGACGGCAGCTTGCCGTTCACCGACAAGGACACCTACGGCATCCGCCGCTTCAGTGCGAGTGACGGCGTCCGCGTCGTGCCCGGCGGTTCCTCGGTGCGCGAAGGGGCCTATCTTGGCCGCGGCGTAGTCTGCATGCCGCCGATGTACGTCAACGCCGGCGCCTACGTCGACGATGGCACCATGATCGATTCGCATGCCCTGGTCGGCTCGTGTGCCCAGATCGGCAAGCGGGTCCACATCTCGGCGGGTGCGCAGATCGGGGGCGTGCTGGAGCCGGCAGGCGCCATACCGGTGGTGGTCGAGGACGACGTCCTGGTCGGCGGTAATACCGGCATCTACGAAGGCACCATCGTCCGGGAGCGCGCGGTGCTTGCGCCGGGAACCATCCTGACCGGCGGCACCGTGGTCGTCGATCTGGTGCATGACCGGCTGCTGCGGCGTGAGGGAGATCGTCCGCTCGAAATTCCGCCGGGTGCGGTCGTGGTGCCCGGGTCGCGGCCCGTCAAGCAGGGTGTCGGCGCCGTGCTGGGCATTTCGCTCTATGCACCGGTCATCGTCAAGTATCGCGATGAGAAAACCGACGCATCGGTCAAGCTCGAGGATTTACTGCGCTAGAGTACCACTCGCGTAGTCGCGGAGGTGACAGTAGAGGTTCACCAGCTTCATCTCCGCGACACTGGTGCAGCGCGTCATTGCCAGGTCGGGTGATCCGACCACCACGGCGAGACATTGTGCGCGCGAGATTGCCACGTTGAGACGGTTCGGGTTGAGCAGGAACGCTGCCCCACGAGGCGCGTCCTCGAGCGAGGAGGCGCACATCGACACGATCACCACCGGGGCTTCGAGGCCTTGGAACTTGTCGACCGTCCCGACTCGAACGCCCGGCAGCGCCTGACTCAAGCGGCGGACCTGCAGGTTGTACGGTGCGACGACCAGCACGTCGCGGGTCCGGTCGAACGGTCGTCGAGCGCCGTCGATGTCGATAGTGGTGCTGTCGAGTTGGTCGAGTACCGCAGCAATCGCCGCGACCTCTTCGTCGCTGTCCTGTGTATTCCCCTCATGTTCGACATCGATCAGCACGATACCGGTGCCCCGATCGACCGATCCGGGCCCGGCCAGATGCAGTCGGTGTGTCTGGGTAACGGGCGCGCCATGCAGGCGACTCTCGTAGACCGCCGCTGAGATGAAGGCGCAGATCTCCGGGTGCATCCGCCAGGTGGTCGGCAGGAAGACGCCCCGGTCGGGCGGAACGGTAGCGTGGTGCTGCAGCGCATACTCGAGGCAGGAGTCGCCGCTTTCGTCGGGATGGCTGCCCTTGACCGGTTGTGCCAGCTGCATCTGGTCGCCGATCAGAACCAGGTTGCGCGCGGCGCTGCCCATGCCCACCAGGTTGGCGAGCGAGACCTGACCCGCCTCGTCGACGAAGAGGTAGTCGAGGCGCGGTGCCGGCGTCTGCAAATCATCTCGCGAGAAGACCCAGGCTGTGCCGCCCAGGACGAGCGGGCCCGGTTCGCACGCCGCCGCTGCTTCCTTCGACTCGACGGTTGTGATCCTGTGCGCATCCAGGATCTCCAGCTCTTCGTCTTCGGGGCCTGCCTTGACCAGACGGATCAGCTTGCCGCGCACAGCGGCGTGCTCGGCCACCTTGGTCATCAGATTGCGGATGGCCGAGTGGCTGTTGGAGGCGATACCGACGCGATGACCCGCATCGACCAGCGCGAGGATGACGTGAGCGGTGCTCCACGTCTTTCCGGTGCCCGGCGGGCCCTGGATACAGAGACAGCTGTCGTCGAGATCGGTCACGACCCGAATCAGATCGGTGAGGAAATCCGTCGTGTCGCTCGGAATCAATGTCCCCGCGATGGCGGATCGTCGCCGTGGAGCGCGTCGCATCAGAAGATCGATCAGCGCATGACGATCGGGAATGGCGCCGTCGGTCCAGCGGGTCACGAAGCGGAAGATGCTGTCGGCGATGCCGTCGGCGCCGATGAACCGATGCTCGATGAAAGTGGCAACCTTGGGTAGCTCCGGAGCAGTCGTCTTGATGACGACCAGTCCGGCGTCGGGGTCGATGGCTTCGATCGATGCTTTGATGTCGAGGTCGTGGGCAAACCGGCCGGAATCGCCGGGCTCGATCTGGAAGTCCTGGTCGGTGTCGAAGCGATACTCGTAACCGAGCGACCGCTTGATCGGAAACGCGGCTCGATCGGTCCGCTCCATGCCGACCAGGCAGCGGTGGTCGTGGAAGAGCTCGTCGTCCGGCCTGGCTGCGCGGTCGAACAGCTCCCACCAGACCGGTCGCGCCTCGCGTCGATGGAACTGCAGCAGGTGGGCCAGCAGTAGAGTGATCCGACGGGATTCGCTGTCGGGTGCAATCTCGGCGCGGCGCAGCAACTCCTGTTCGAGCGGTTCCACCCTGGCGCGCCGTTCGAGTTCCTTCGGGCTCAGCGGTTTCTGGACCTCGTCCGCTTTGACCGGTGTCCACGGGATTCCCGCCTCGGCCTGGCGGGCGCGAAGCCACTCGGCCAATTCCCAGGTCGAGGTGCAATCGTCGCGGTTGTAGTCGCGGATGGAGGCAAGCCTGGGCGACTCGCGCCAGTCGGGTGACTCGCCGCTGTCGATCCACTCCTGGTAGGCAACCATCGACCCGCCTGCTGCGGTGACCGTTCCTTCCCGGCGCCCGCGGTAGAGGCGCTCGATGTCCTTGAGCGAATAGCTCTCGGTGCCGACCACCATGCCCTGGCGGACGATGGGATAGAGATCGACCAGCACTTCGTTGCGCAGCAGGTCGTCGAGCTGGTCCTCCCGGGTGGCGTACTTGGCTGCCAGCCGCCGGAGGGCGGTCTTTTCATAGGGCGCGTAGTGGTAGATGTGCAGCTCGGGATGGGCCCGCCAGCGCGCCCAGAGCCAGTCGATCACCGCCTCGAAGGCGCGCCGTTCGCTCAAGGAGTCGTGTGCCCACCAATCATGAAACTCCGGCGATCCGCCGTCGACCGTGACGACGCCCACCAGGTACTCCAGGCCGTCCTTGCCGATCAGCGGATAGCCCTCGAAATCGAGGTAGACGTCGAACGGAGCCGCCGGAGGTAAGCCGCCCAGGCCCCGGCTTGGCCGTTCCTCCGGAGGTGGCACCAGGGTCCAGACGGGACGCTCCAGGCCGCGCGATGCGATCTGAAGCCGAGCCTGCTGTTGCAGGCGATCGAAGATTCCCTGCTTGATACGGAGGTCTGCGGAGCGGGTAGCCGCAGCAAGCGCAGCAAGCGTTTGCGTGCCCTGGTCGCGGAGGCGCGCGACCTGGCTCCTGGTTACCCCGGCCAGGAGGCGCAGGTCGTCGCGCCGAATCAACTCCTGCCGGGCAAACTCGCTCCACCGGCCCAGACCACGTTCGAGCCCGGGATCGGGCATTGCAGATGGATCGAAACGCTCCTGAAAGGCCAGGAATCGGCGCCGGAGGTGGCGGTAGTAGTGGATGAAGTCCGCCGTCGGGTAGACCAGCTCGTCGCCGGTGCCCAGGATGACCCCGATTCGAGGCGGGAGGTGGCCCTGGGTCCGGGCCAGCATCGCTGCGTAGCAACAGAGCTGGATCAGAAAGTACGGCCGGGTCGATCGGGCCAGCTTGCTGTCCCACGGCTCGAACCCCGTGGCGCCGTTGCCGGTGGCCCTGCGCAGGAAGTCGGCGTATCCCTCGAACGGCGGGTCGGACAGGTGACCCTGGAAAATGGTCGCGTCCGCCCGGGCCAGGGCCTCCAGCGTCCGTTCGCGGGATCGCTCGTCGCGGTCGATCGTCACGGCCGGGCCGTCGACGCCGAGCAGCCGCTCGAACACGGCCCGCTCGTGCTCGTTGCCCAGCCGGGCAAAGAGCGCCGCCTCGGCCGACTCGCCGTCGAGCGAGGCCCTGGCGATCTGCTCCGGGATGGCGGTGCCTCGGCCGGCCTCGAGTCGGGCCCGGTCCATCCATGAGGCAAAATCGCCCTCGAGGAAGACGATCAGGTCGCTGGGTGAGAAAATGAGGCTGCCGTCGGGGCCGATCTTCATGGCAGGGTCCGGGTGTAGAGATCCATAGTGGGCAAGATATCGCCTCGAGGCGGATGCGGAGCGGGGCCTCAGCAATTCTGCCCACCAAAGCGTATTATTCAGATAGCCCGACTCTGTCCACCCCGGTCGGGAACTCCATCACAATTTGTCATCTCCATGGTATTGCCGCCGAGGTAGATTCATGACCTTACGAACCGATTCCGACCGTCTGAAATTCCGACCCCTCAACTCCATCCCCGGGGCGATGATTGCCCTGGCTGCGGTGGTGGTCGGCGCCGGGTGCCGTCCGGCCACGCCAGCCGCGAGCCCGACGCCGAGTCAGGCGGCCGAGCGCCCCAATCAGGTAGCTGGGGCTCCTGCTCAGGGTCAGGACACGACTCGACGAGTTGCTCCGCAGCCGCCGGGTGGCGATCCCGCTCCTCGACCGTATCGCTCGGTGATTACCGCGCAGGCTGCGACTCGCGACGGTCTTTTCAAGACGCACCGGATCGGCAGCCGTCTCTATTTTGAGATTCCGCGCCGCGAGTTGGGGCAGGAGATGCTGCTGGTGAGCCGGGCGGCCCGGACGCCGCTCAATGTCGGCTATGGCGGCCAGCAGCTCGGTCGCTCCTATGTGCTGCGCTGGGAGCAGCGGGACAACCGGATTCTGCTCCGGGCGGTGTCCTACGCCACCGTCGCGGACTCGCTCAATCCGATGTACCAGGCGGTGCGCAACTCCAACAACGACATAGTGGTTGGGGCCTTCAACATCGAGGCCTTCGGGCCTGACAGCGCCCCGGTGGTCGATGTCTCGCGCCTCTATACCGCCCCGCCGCCGGAGTTCGGGCCGGGCGCGCCACAGTACCGCGGCAATCCCGATCCGAATCGGTCCTTCATCGAACGGGTCCTGGCATTTCCGACCAACGTCGACGTCCAGTCGACCATTACATTCCCGCCGCCTCCACCGATGCCGGGCGCGCCGCCGCCGAATCCGTTTGCGCCGGTGGCATCCGGAACGGCTTCGGTGAGCATGTACTGGAGCATGATCAGGCTGCCGGAGAATCCGATGATGCCGCGGCTGGCGGACAAGCGGATCGGTTTCTTCGCCCTGCAGCAGATCGATTACGGCCGTCCCGAGCAGCGCTCGCAGACGCGGAACTATCTGGTGCGCTGGCGGCTGGAGAAGAAAGATCCCAGTGCGGCGATGTCGGAGCCGATCAAGCCGATCACCTATTACATCGACCCGGCCACGCCCGACTGGCTCAAGCCGTATGTCCGGCGTGGTGTGGAGCAGTGGCAGGAAGCGTTCGAAGCGGCCGGGTTCCGGCGCGCCATCGTGGCCAAGGATGCTCCGACAGCTGCGGAAGATCCCGATTGGGCGCCGGAAGATGCCCGGTATTCGGTGGTACGCTGGCTGCCATCGACGATCGAGAACGCCCAGGGTCCCAACGTACACGACCCGCGGACCGGCGAGATCATCGAGTCCGACATCTACATGTACCACAACATCATGACACTGCAGCGGACCTGGTATTTCTCCCAGGTCGGTCATCTCGATCCGCGGGCGCGGATGTGGCCGTACCCGGATTCGCTGATGGGTCGGCTGGTGGAGTTCGTCGTGGCGCACGAGGTGGGTCACACGCTGGGCTATCAGCACGACCAGAAGGGCAGTTCGACCTACCCGGTCGACTCGCTGCGCAGTGCGAGTTGGATCCGGCGGATGGGCCACGCGCCGTCGATCATGGACTACTCCCGTTTCAACTACCTGGCGCAGCCCGAGGACAAGATTCCGCTCGAGGACCTGGTCCCTCGGATCGGTCCCTGGGATCTGTATATCACCCGATGGGGTTATACCCCGATTGCCGGAGCGCGGACGCCGGACGATGAATGGCCGACGCTCGACCGCTGGTCGCGCGAGCAGGACTCGATCCCGTGGTACCGGTTCAACATGTCGGATTCGCGCGGCGCCGATGCGGGGGATCACAGTGAGGCGGTCGGCGACGCCGATCCGGTCAAGGCCACCGGTTGGGGTATCAAGAGCATCAAGCAGATCGTGCCGTTGCTGATTCCGGCCGCTGTGCGTCCCGGTCAGGACTATGACGATCTCCGCTTGCTCTATGATCGCCTGATCAATCAATGGGCCACCGAGTTGCGCCATGTGGCCATCATGGTGGGCGGCGCGGATGCGCAGGAGACGTATGCCGGGCAGCAGGCCGAGGTGCGCTACAAGCCCTGGTCGCGCGCGCGGCAACGGGAAGCGGTTCAGTTCCTCAATGCCAACGCCTTCCCGACACCGACCTTCTTTCTGGTCGATGACGTGCTGCGAAACATCGAAGTGGAGGGTGCGCTGCGTCGAATCAACGCGGCGCAGGCCAGTGTTCTCAACGCGCTCTTCAACGATCGCCGGCTGGAGCGGGTGGTCGAGTTCGAAGCGCTGGCCGGGTCTCCCCGGGACGTCTATGGCCTGAACGAGATGCTGGCCGATGTCCGGGGCGGAGTCTGGAGCGAACTGGCATCAGGGTCGGTCTCGATCGATGCCTTCCGCCGGGAACTGCAGCGGAGCTACCTGACACAGGCACGCAACAAGATTACGCCTGCGCCGCTCCAGCTGCCGGCCGGGCTGCCGGCGGTCTTTGCCCAGCAGTTTGGGCCGGCTCGCGCAACCAGCGACATTCGCTCGGCGTTCCGCGCCGAACTGCGGGCCCTGGATGGCGCCATCCGGCGGGCGCTGCCCCGCGCCAATGATCGGGCGACCCGTGCGCATCTCGAGGATGCGCTGATTCAGATCGAGCAGGCGCTCGACCCGAAGGCGTAGGCCGGTTCACGCGCCGGCAAGGCGCAGAGCGGGCGACATTCTGGCGGGGGCAGCGGTGGCTTGGGGCCATCGCTGCCCTCGTGCTACACCCTGGCGGGCGAGTCACGATGTCGTTAGGCTGGCTGTCAGGCCGCGCGATCCGCACGAGGCGGATCGACAGGACATGGTCGATCGAGGACAGTCGGCATGACGCTTTTTCCCGGGTTCGAACCTCGCTGGTTCGACGTCGGTGACGTGGTGATTCACGGGTTGGTCGGCGGCTCCGGGCCGCCGCTCCTCCTGTTGCACGGATATCCACAGACCCACGCGATGTGGCACAAGGTGGCGCCGCAGCTCGCGGAGCACTTCACGGTCGTGGCCACCGATCTGCGCGGATACGGGGCCAGCGGCAAGCCGGACGGCGGCGGGTCGCCGGAGCACTGGGCCTATTCGAAGCGGGAGATGGCCGCCGATCAGGTCCGAGTCATGGGGTCACTGGGCTACGAGAAGTTCGATGTCGTGGGGCACGATCGTGGCGCCCGGGTGGCACATCGGATGCTGCTCGATCACGAGAGCCGGATCCGTCGGTGGGCGGTGCTCGATGTGGTCCCCACGCTGACGATGTACCGCAAGACCGATCGCCGCTTTGCCGAGGCCTACTATCACTGGTTCTTTCTGATCCAGCCGGCGCCGCTGCCGGAGCGGCTGATCGGCGCCGATCCGGATTTCTTCCTGACCCGACATCTCGGCAGCCGCCACGGCGGGCTGGCCGCGTTCGATCCCGAGGCGTTGTCGCAGTATCTCCGCGCTTTCCGGAACCCGGCCACGATTTACGCCAGCTGCGAAGACTATCGCGCAGCCGCAACCATCGACCTGGAGCATGACGAAGCGGATCTCGGCCGGCGGATTCGTGCACCGCTCCTGGTGCTCTGGGGCAAGCATGGCGTGGTCGAAACCTGTTTCGAGCCGCTCGACGACTGGCGCGGGCAGGCGACGTCCGTGACCGGCCGAGCGCTCGAGTGCGGTCATTATCTGGCGGAGGAGCTGCCCGGGGCGACGGCGGCGGAGCTGCTGGCATTCCTCAAGTAACCGCGATCCGGAACCGTTAGGCTCCGAATCGCGGTCCCTGGCTGATCTCTCTCTAGCGCTGCCGCTGAGGCCCCTCGGCGCGAGCGGCAGCCACCAGATCCTTCACTTCGCGCATCAAGCGGGGCCCGTGGTACGGGATCCCGTCCTTGACGGTCCACTCGATTCCGCCGGAACGGACTTCCTTGCCATCGACCACCGCCGTGGTGCCGGTGGGGTAAAGGACCTTGATGTCCTCGAGCGGGTTACCGTTGACCACGATCAGATCGGCCAGGAAGCCGACCCGGACGCGGCCGAGTTCCGATTCGCGATCGAGGATCTTGGCATTGTTGGCGGTAGCGTGCTGAATCACCTTGAGCGGATGAAACCCGGCTTCCTGGTGCAGCTCCAGTTCACGGATCAGGCCGAACCCGTACATCTGGTAGATGAAACCGGCGTCCTCTCCCGCACCGATCAGGCCCCCGCGGCGGCCGAAATCCCGAAGCGCTTCCATCCAGATCCGGTAATTCTCTCTCCAGAACGTTTCATCGGTCGATGACCAGCCGATGAAATACGATCCGTGGTTGGCCGGGTTGGGCCGAAAGAACTCTTCCAGTGTGGGGTGGAGGTAATCCTTGAACCACGGCTGGGTTTGCGCACGCTGGAGGTCTCTGCTGGCTTCGTAGATCACCAGGGTGGGATCCCAGGCCACATTGCTGTCGACCATGGACTGCAGCACTTTGCCCAGCTTGTGCTGATCGGCTTCGCGCCAGATCCTGCCCGCGTACCGGAACCGGTGCGTCTCATCGTTGTAGTTGAAGTTCGACGGGAACGGCTGCACCCCGTCGGGAAAAGCGGCGTCGGGCACACCGTACCAGTGTTCGATGCTGCGGGTTCCCATGTTGATGTCGTCCCATGCCGTCGTTTCCTCGACGCCGACATGGTGCGCAATCGGTAAGCCCACCTTGCGGGCTTCGTCCTGCATGGCGGCCATCAGGTCGCGCTCCATGCCCCCGATCTTGATGCCGTCGACGCCAAGCGCCTTGACCTCACGCACTCGGGCTCTGGCCTGCTCGGCCGTGCGGATGGCGGGCCCGCGGGTATAGCCGCTGTAGAGGAAGAGCCGAGGCGCCTCGAGCGTGCCGGCAGCGCTCTGGGCTTTCAGATCGATGAACTTGCGGGCATCGCCCCCGGAGCTGACATCCCGGACCGTCGTGACGCCCGATGCGAGCCACAGCTTGAACTGATACGCAAACGGCTGCGGCAACCCGGCGCGCTCGTCCTGCAGGTGACCGTGCAGATTGATCAGTCCGGGCAGAACGTACTTGCCCGAGGCGTCGATCTCGCGATCTGCCGCGGGGCGGCGCGCCGAACCCCGGCTCACCGCCACCGGATCGAGTGCGACCAGCTCCACGATCCGATTGCCTTCGACGATGATATCGTAGGGGCCTTCTGCGGGGGTGCCGTTGCCCTGGACCACCAGCGCGTTACGAATGGCCAGGCGTCCCGTCGGGCGAGCGCCGTGTTCAGGGTCCCGCGCCTGCGCAACGGCGACGGTCGGGAGGAGCAGGGTCAGCAGTACGCAGAGTCGGGTCATGGATCGCGGGGTAAAGGTGGCTGACTATCGGGGCCGACGCAGCGCGTCGGTAAGCGGGCGGCCATCCAGCGGCTCGGTCGGTGTCACGCCGAGCACGCTGGCCAACGTCGGCGCAATGTCGACGGTGCGGACGAACTGGTCATGCCGTCCGGGCGCAAAGGGCAGTCCATAGAAAATGATCGGAACGTGTGAATCCCGCATATGCGGCGATCCGTGCGTTGCCGCAACGCTGTAGTCGTACATGTTCCCCTCGCCCAGGGTGACGACCGCGACCGGTTCCATGTCGGGAGGGAACATCTGAAGCCATCGCCGCGCCACGAAGTCGCGAGACAGATTGCGCTGACGAAGGTCTCGAAAGCGATCGACCCGTTGCACGCCGGGGATCCCGGCTGCCGCCGCATTAAAGACGGCGACGATCGAATCGATCGAAATGGTGCTGGCGCCGAGCTTGGTCGAGTCGACGAAGAAGGCACCGCTTTCGATCTCGAGGGCCGTGGTATCGCCACCGGCTGCAGCCACCGCTCTTCGCGCCGCGGTCATGGCCGGCCGAATTCGAACCCGGACTCGACCATGCAACTCGGGAATCGGGCTGACGCCGTGATCCGCGCTCAGCGCAAAGATGATCCGGCTCGAATCGCGGAGCTGGTACAGCGTGTCGATCAGGGCGCCCAGAACGCGATCGAGCCGCAGAATCTGATCGCGCTGCTCCATCGATTCGGGGCCGTAGCGGTGCCCGACGTAATCGGTTGCCGAAAACGAGATGGCCAGGATGTCGGTGACCGGTCCACGACCCAGATCGAGGGTGCGCAGCCCCTCGAGGGCAAACGCCGCGGTGAGTTCGTCTATCAGCGGCGAGTAACGGTACCGATTCATGGCGACCACGGTATCGTGGGCAGGAATCCAATGCGGGAAGGCCGTTTCCTTCGTAGCAGGATACTCGAACATCACGGAGTCCTGCTCCGGATATGCGGAGCGGTCGAGCAGCGGCATCCATGCCTTGCCGCGATAGCTCTGCGGGATCCGCCTGGCATTGAAGGCGCCAACCCAGGCCGGCAAGCTGTCGCGGTACCAGGTGCTGGTGGTGAAGGTTCCGTTGTCGGCAAACCAGTAGACGTTCTGGCGTGAACGTCCGACCGGCAGGATGGCCCCGCGATCCTTGGCTGAGACCGAGAGTACCCGGGTGCGGGGCTCGACCGCCGTGAGCCAATCGGTCAACGTGGTACCCCGGAACCGAAACGGCGAGGCGGCCAGGTCGCTGCTGCCGATCAGGCGGACGCTGGTATCGTTGACGCCGCGCAGATTCCGTGTGATGCCGGTGCTGCGTGGAAAGCGACCCGACATCAGACTGGCGTGGCCCGGTGCCGTCTCGGTGATGCCGTGGTCATGATGGGCGTTGGTAAAGACCGCCCCGCCGGCAAGGAGCCGGGCAAAACCGCCCTCGAGCTGGGTTGCGTAGCGGGTGAAGTATTCCGGGTGCAGCTGGTCCACCGTGATGAACACGACCAGGCTCGGCCGCACGGCCGGTACCGGAACCGACTGTGAAGGGGCGCAGGCCTGCGTGACCGCGCCGGCAACGCAGAGCAGGGCCAGACAACCGATCTGGCGCAGACGATGCATGACGTCCGAGAGGAGGAGACCCCTCAATGATAGGCCACGGAGCCCCGAATCGGAACCAAAAGCGGGCCGGTCACCTGGCTGTGACCGGCCCGCTACCCTCACGCAACCCGCAGCTCAGTTCGAGGGACTGAGGTAGCGGGTTTTGAGAATCTCGAGATGGTGCGCGACGTGACCGTAGACGATGTGAGCCAGTGCCCGGACCGACACCTCGTGGCCGCTCGCCGTCCCGCGCCGGGTGGGTGCGTCATCGGGCAGCCCCGCGAGGAGCGCAATGGTAGCGTTTCGCACCAGCAGCCATTCATCGACCAGGGTGACGAAGAGCCGCTCGTTGAAACGCGCCGGCGGTACCCAGGCATTTTCATCGAAGCCGGGCAGGGAGTTCCGATCGAGCCGGGCAAAGTTCAAGGCCCGGTAGCCGAAAACCCGCTCGGCGTCGATCAGATGGCCGAGCACTTCCTTGATGGTCCACTTGCCAGGTGCGTAGGTCGTGGCGGCGCGCTCGTCCGACACCGATTGCAGCAGGGCGTTGACCTCCGTGATCTGACTGGCCAGGAGAGACAACAGATCGCCGCTGCCGACCTTGGCGACATAACGCTCATAGAAGGGCGCGTACTCGTCGGCATCGGGGCGATCATACCGCGGAGTGCTCATGACGTCCTCTTGACGAACTTGAGGTTCTGGACCCGTCCCGCCGACATGACGAAGCCGTCGATGCGGCCGTTGCGCCCCTTGGTGAAGCGAAGCGAACCGGTGCCGCTCCGGGCAAAGGTGTCATCGGCCGACCGGGTCAGGGTCGCCGCGGGTCGACCCCGCACCTGAATGGTGAGCGCGGTGTCGCGGACGCTGACGAGATAGGTCACATCGAGCTCGTCGCTGTAGTAGCTGCCGGCAAACGCCGCGAGCGCGGTGGTGATCCGGCCCTCGGCCGGAGTCGCTGCGGCGCCCTGACCGGGTCCGCGACCCTGCGGGGTCTGTGCGGTCTGCTCCGGAAGCCCGAGCAGTAATCCCGCTACCTGCCGACCAAGGCCGACCGGATTCCCGGTGGCGACATTGCAGAGCACCGCGATCGACAGGTTCCGGTCGGGATAGCGCGCCAGCCAGGTCCGGTAGCCGCCGGTGGAGCCGCTGTGCTGGACCTCGCGCTGCCCGCGATGGGTGCCGACGAGCAGGCCCGAGGCGTAGTCGATCTCGGTTCCGGTAGTCAGTGTCTGCTTGGTGTGCATCAGTTCGACCCATCGGGATCCGGCCAGACTGCCGCGCTCGAGTTCGCGGTTCCAGGTCAGCAGGTCGCCCACCGTCGTCAACAGCCCGCCCGCTCCGTAGACGTGCATGAAGGGCGCCGCGATGGCGAATCCGCCGCCCGCCGGTTGGTACGCGCCGGCGCGGCCGTTCACGACCCGATTCCAGTCGCTCCGCCAGCGGGTGCGCGTCATGCCCAGCGGCTCGAAAATTTCCGCGCTCGAGTATTCGTCCAGCGTCCGCCCCGTCACCCGCTCGACCAGCTCGGCGAGCAGCAGATAGCCGGAGTTGCTGTAGAGATACTGGGAGTTGGGCGGAAAGTTGAGTTCGCGCTGGCGGTAGACCATGGCGAGCGATCGATCCATGCTGAACAGATTCTCGCCGACGGTCTCGCCGGAGAGGTTGAACAGGGTCCACATGTCGCGGATCCCGCTGGTGTGATGGATCAGCATCCGCACTGTGATCGGGCTGCCGTAGTCGGGCAGCTCGGGGATGTACTTTCGGACCGGATCATCCAGATCGAGCTTGCCCTCGACCGCGAGTTTGACGATCACGCCGGCGGTGAACTGCTTTGCCACGGAGCCCGATTCGAGCACGGAATATGGATTGAGCGGCGCACCCAGTTCGATGCTCGCCATGCCGTAGCCCTTGCGATAGAGCTCGCGCCCGTCGCGGTCGACACCGAGCACGCATCCCGGTGTGTCGGTCCGGTTCATGACGGCAAAGATCCGATCGACCTGCGCTACCGTGTCGGAGGGCAACTGGGCCAGGGCCGGCATCGGACGGCCAATTGCAAGCAGCAAGGTGGCAACCGCAATCGTTTTCGAGGTCACGACGACTCCGGGAGGGTATGAAGGGTTTGAACGACGAACCACGGCGCAGTGCCGAATGGCTGATCCAAGATATCATCCCGGCCGGTGAGCGTTAGGGTCGCGACCCGATCGCAGGGTCGGCCGAGTCGTTCAGTCGGTGAGCCGGATCAACCGGTGCATGGTGGCCGACGCCGAGTCACTCCGAATCTCCAAGACGATCAGGTACCGTCCCGCTCCGAGGCGCTGCAGGTCGAGCTCGAAGGCACGGCCCACGGTCGTGCCGACGGACGGCGAGGCGGTCCACTCGAGGGTGATCGGGGCGTCTTTCCTGACCACGCTCAAGCCCTGGCCGATCCGACCGAGCAGGCTGCGGCGGACCGGGTTGACGGAAACGGCGACGACCACCGAGTCGCCGGCGCCGCCGGTAGTTTCCCAGTAGACGCCGACCGGCTGGCCGCGCGACACTCGATTGCTGGGCAGCGCCATGGGCGCGGCGTCGTCGAGAGTCGTGGGCAGTTCGTGCCCCGGCTGGAAGAGCAGCAGGTCGGACAGCATGATCTCGGCGGAGCGGTCGATCGCGTCGAAGTACTCGCGGCCGCGGACGTAGTGTCGGCCGCCCGGCGGGGCCAGCTCGATGCTGGCAATCAGCGCATCGCCCGGGATGGAAACCCGAAGACCGGCCAGACTCGTGGCCGAATCCCGTCGCTCGGCCGCAACACCATCCGGCCCCGCGCCGGCAGCAAGCGCCAGATCGAACCGGCTGACTCGGATGAGTGGGTCGGGAGCTACGATTCCTCCGATGACGATCGAGGAGTCGCCGCGGGGGAATCGGGCCAGCTGGAAGGCATCGGTGGACTCGAATCGATCGATGTACTCGGGGCTGAAACGGGCGCGTGGCCGGTCGCCCTCGAGCACGTCGAGCCAGGGCGGATCGTCATCGCGGCGGCCCATTTCGGGAAGGAAGGGATAGGCCGGCGCGCGCTGGTGTCCCACCACCGAAGGGCCTTCGAGTGACCGGGAGCGATGATCGACGACCGAGAATCGGCGCGACCAGCCGTAGCGAAGCACCAGCTCCGCCATGTCGTTTCCCCACGCGATCGCATAGGGCGACCGGCTCACGCCGCCCAGGGCTGCCACCACCCGGCGCGACAGCAGCTCGGACCGGATCACGTTCCCCGGTCGACTCAAGAGCGGCTTGGCGAGCCAGAGGACGGTGTCGCCGAGCGCCAGGCGGGCATCGCAATCGAGTCGGTCGTAGCGTCTTGCGATGGCGGGCTCGAGCACCCGACTCCAATCGGTCCAGGCACAGCGGAGCGAGTCGGGCATGACTGTGATGGCCCGCTGGAAGGCGGTGTCGGCGTCGGCATCCCGCTCGGCAGCATGCAGGGCGAATCCGCGGGTGGCCTCGCACCACCAGGGGGAGGCACCGCATCGGGTGGCGGCGGCCACGGCCGAGTCGCGCTCGCCGTGCTCGACGAAGTAGCGGACCAGCTGGCCGGTCAACCAGTTGCTGCCCGGTTCCTCCGCTGCCGCATCGCGCAGGGTGCCCAGCAACTGCATCCGCAGGCCGATGACGGAGAGTGGTTCCGAGGGTAACGAGGTATCGCGATCGTCATACCAGTAGCAAAATCGGCCGATCCGCTCGTCGCAGCGTCCTCCGCCTCCTCCGGTCGCAGGTAATCGGAAGCGCCGTTCCCGTTCGAAGACTGCCTGCGCAGCGACGCCTCGGCGTTCCGCCGCGGTGGCGCCCGGCTCCACGATGCGGCGCAGGTCGGTCGGGTCCTGCAGGAGGAACAATACGGCAAGCCAGCTCAGACCCACGGACGATCCCTCCAGAGGCGCACGGTCCGGTCCGAGATCAGGACCGGAACAGGTGGCCGAACCGGCGCTTGAACTCCGCCTTGCGGCTGCCCGGCTGGCGACCGGCCAGACCTCGGCATCGGGTAGCCGCGTGGCCGTCCCACCCTTCCGGCCACGACTTGAAGACCAGGTCACGGCAGGCGGGGCAGCGCACCTGTCGCCCGACCACCTGATCGGCGCGCAGTTCCTCGGCGTTCTGGATGATCCCTGCGGCATCGGCTCGCGGAAGCAGGGATCCTTGCGGGATGACCGGCTCGATCGGGACGGTTTCGATCAGGGATTCGAGACCCAGGGCACAGGCCGCGGTCAGCAGTTCGAGGGACAGCTGGCGATGGCGCTCACGGAAGGCTTCGAGCGTGCCACCCCGGTCGAGATGGTCGATCAACTGCTGGACCGGGATGGTCGTGCCGGCAAAGACGGGCGTGCCGCGGCGAACGTCGGGCGCGCGACTCACCACCTGGTGGACGGCGCGCATGGTGATCTCCCGTCAGTGACTCCGCAGCGATCGGGCAATCAGCCCGATACCGGCCGCGAGTGCTCCGAGCATCAGGAGCGTGTTGAAGAGGGGTCCGGCGCGCTTCACTGCCTCATCACTCATGCCGCCTCCAGGAGCCCGAATCGGGCCCGCGTACCTGCGTAGAACCTCGGATACCGTCAACCAATGCTAACCCGCCGTGGTACAGCGGTCGAGATCGTCAAGGTAATTCGTCGGGGCATGCGGTGGTCGTACCGCCGATCCGTAGTATCTTAGTCGCTCACTCGTCCAGTGTCGGTTCTTCATGTCGCTTCGCGCCATCGTCCTCGCGGCGTTGCCCCTCGTCGTCGTATCCCCGCTCATGGCTCAACAGGGTACCTCGCGAGACACGACCCGGAAAGTCCTGGTCGTTCCCGGCCTTCGGCACGGCCCCAGCATCTTTCCACTCACCAACTATCCCGAGACCAGGCCCCTGGTCGAGGGACAGATGGATTTCAAACATTACCATACCTCGGTCGAGGTCGAGTGGTGGATGCACGAGTGGGCCAAACGGTACCCTGATCTGGTCGATCTGTACGAGGTCGGCAAGAGCTTCGGGGGCCGCACGCTCTGGCAGCTCACCCTGACCAATAAGAAAACCGGCAAGCACACCGACAAGCCCGCGGCGCTGTTCGATGCCGGGCGGCACTCGGGGGAGATCTCGAGCACCGAGTCGGCGCTCTACCTCGCCTGGCACCTGCTCGAGAACTACGGCAAGGACGCCGAGGTCACGGCCCTGCTCGACCAGAAAGCCATCTACGTCCGACCGCTCAATAATCCGGATGGTTCGGATCTCTATCGGCTCACGGCGCAGACCAACCGGAGCAGCGTGCGCCCGCACGACACCGATCGGGATGGCCTGCTCGACGAAGACCCCGGCGAGGATCTCGATGGCGACGGCTACATCCGCCAGATGCGCCAGCGGGTCGAAATGGGGACGGGCGACTACATCCTGGATCCCAAAGACCCGACTGGCCGCGCCATGAAGCGGGTTCGCGACAGCACGGGTGACTGGAAGGTCTGGAGCGAGGGCATCGACAACGACGGCGACGGCCGCTACAACGAAGACGGCATCGGCGGCCTCGATCTGCATCGGAACTATCCGCAGAACTGGCGCCCGGAGCCCGGCCGCGACGCCACCGGGCGGGGATGGACGCAGTTCGGCGCGGGCGAGTATCCGCTGTCGGAACCGGAGACCAGCTCGCTGGTGCTCTGGCTGCTCCGCCATCCGCACATCGGCGTGGTCAACTCCATGGACACCGCGGTGCCGATGCACCTGCGGGGCCCGTCGGTCTGCGACGATACCGAGTGCGTCATGCCTGCCGACCTGGCGATCTATCACCACATGGATTCGGCTGGGCTCACCTTCACCGGCTATCCGCGGGCCGGTAACGTCTACCGCGACTACGCCACCCTTCGCGCCGTCAATCCGATCACGGGTGACTCATCCCGTCCGTCGCCGCTCTTCGGACACGGCCCCGATTGGGGATACGCCGGGTACGGAGCGATCTGGTATGGCGACGAGATCTGGCACGGCGGTCGGGAAAAGGATTACGACGGCGACGGCACGATCAACGAGTGGGAAGTCCTCCGCTGGTGCGATGAGCGGTTCAACGGTACCTGCTTCAAGCCGTGGACGCCGTTCGACCATCCCCAGCTGGGCAAGGTCGAAATCGGCGGCTTCAATCCCAAGTTTTTTTCCCAGAACGGCCCGCCCGAAGTGCTGGAGCAGTGGGCTCGCAATCAGGCGATGTTCAACCTCTACATGGCCAAGTCACTTCCGCAGCTGTCGA
Organism: uncultured Gemmatimonas sp.; assembly: GCA_964619465.1. GTDB lineage: Bacteria > Gemmatimonadota > Gemmatimonadetes > Gemmatimonadales > GWC2-71-9 > SHZU01. The sequence goes on along the minus strand of CAZUES010000036.1, from coordinate 3,641 downwards.
TCGAAGGGGTCAAGGCATCCCGTCTGACCCGCCCTGCGGCCGACTCGGCGACGCACGAGCTGACGGTGACCGTGCGCAACAGCGGCCGGCTGCCCACCGCGCTCGATCAGGCCAAGAAGGTCAAAATCGTGCGACCCGATCGGATCGTGGCCGAGTTTGCCAAGGGGAGCAAGAGTCGCGCGGTCGGCTCGGTGCCGGAGTTCTGGCTCGGCGGTAACGAGACCAAATCGATCAGGCTGCGGGTCAGGGCGGGCGCCGAGGCTGCGGACCGGTCGCTGACGGTTCGGTTACTCAGCACGCGGGGTGGGGTGGTCGAGCACAAGGTCGATTTGCCCTGATTGCTCGGGGTGCTGGTGGGGAGGGAGGTGGGGTGCCTGGGGGCGGGGCTGCCAGCGCGTCAGTCGCACGGTACCCGGTCTGTGATCCCACCAATCGAGTGCGACTGCAGCGCCAAGCCCCGCCCCCAGGCGCCCCACCTCCCTCCCCGGGGCAGTTACAGCCGGTCGTGATCAGTCTTCGATCTCAATGCCTGCAGTGCGCAGATACCGCTCGGCCAGGATTTCGCTTCGGTCGTCGCCCCGTTCGATGGCTTCGAGGCGCAGCTGGCGGAGCTCGTTTACGAGCCGAGGGTCGCCCCAGAGGTATCCTGTGGCCGCTTCAGCGCTTGCCGTGTCGCCGGCGTTGGCGCCGGCCAGGAGGGCCCGCGCGGCCGCGATCGGGTAGCCCGGGTCATCCGGGGCCGGCAGCGAGTACCGCGGGGCGGCGCCGTCGCTGTCCTCTTTGACGAAGGCTCGTGACATCCGCTGTTTCGTCTCCCGTTCCTGTGATGCGTAGCTACTCGCCCGGTCGATACCGCCGGATCGCCTGCTTCTCGACGTCGGCCCGGGTATAGGGAATCAACTTGAACTCGCCGCGCGCAAACATCGGGGCCTGATCGCCGTAGTAGGGCGAAGCCGGGTCGTTGCTCTGCCCGTAGGCGAGGACCGAGTAGGCGCGTGGTGTCGCCCCGAACTCCACGGCAATGATCCAGCCGTCGCCGCCGGAGACTCGACGTTTACCGTCGGGGTCGTCCTGGAATGCGAGCGTACGGAAGCAGCCCATGGCGCCGAGACAGCCGCCTACCGGGACATCGTGATTGGCGATGCGGACCCGGTGGACTTCGCCCCAGGGAATGTCGATCCGTCCCCAACGCGTCGTGACCGAGTCGATTGCCTGCGCCAGCGCTTCGACTGCGGCAGTCGGATTGGCCAGGCCGCGCGGGGTCGTGGTCGGTTCGGTGACGGACCAGGGCGTGGTGAACGGCTGCCGATTGTTCCGGGAGTAGAGGCGCCACCACATCTCGAAGAGCACCCCGCCGCGGGTGTCCGGACCGGTGGTGTTGTCCCACTGTTCGAGCAGCGTGGTGGCCTCGCGAACCTTCCCGTTGGACGCGGCCGCTGCGGCGCGGAGCAGGTCGGGCTTGATCCGCTCGGCGAGCAGCATCCGGTAGCTGTTCTTGAGGTCGAGCACCTGTTCGAGGGTCAGCTTCCGTCCGGGCTTGCCGATCAGGTCCGCACCAAGCTGACTCCGCAAGCTCAGGCTGGGCGCCTCGATGTTGGGCGGATAGTGGGCCGGGTCGAGCGGCGCCAGCAGATTGGTGAAATGGGGTGACGAGTTCTCCTGGTGAACGTAGCCGCCAGGAGGGTTCTTCACCTTGGGCAGGGAATCGTAGGGCACCAGCCGCGACCAGATCTCCTTGGTCGACTGGACCCGGACGACGGTCGAATCGCCGCCGGGCGGATGGGGCAGAGCCGGGAGTGAGCCGTTCCAAACGTAGAGAATGTTCCCCGCTCGGTCCGCATAGGTGAAGTTCGAACTGGACTTGGCCCGCATCGCCAGTGCCGCTTCCCACTCGGCTATGGTACGGGCGTGCATCATCTTGAGGAACTGCTCGCCGCCGCGGTGTTCGCCGGCGCCGGCGGCCTTGAGGATGAATGCCTGGCCGTCGGCCTGCTCGACCACCGGCCCGAACGGCGACACCCAGCTCTGCCGGGTTTCGGACGAATAGCCGGGCCCGTTGCGGTACTCGACGGTTACCGAAACCGATTCGAGCGGTATCGGGCGGCCGTCGATCAGCAGGTGGTCGACCAGATCCGGAGCCAGCGGGATGGCATAGACTTCGTCGGTGTCGACGTTGTTGTTGGTCGTCGACCAGCCCAGATCACGATTGAAACCGCCGACTACGCCGAACGGGCTGCCGATTCGGAAGTCGCCATAGAAGTCGAAGCGCCCCGGCACCACGACATGGGCTTCGTAGTATCCTGCGGACCAGGCGAGGTGCGGATTTCGCATCAGAATGGCTCGTCCCGACACGGTGCGGCTGGGTGCCACGGCCCAGGCGTTCGATCCGTCCATCGGTCCTTCCCAGTCACCTGACGGGCCGCCGGTGGCGCCCCCCGCCGGCCGATCGAGAGCTCGCTGCGCAAGACGGCGGGCGCCCATCAGATTGGTCGGCCCCATCTCCCGTGCCAGGACATCCCACCCGACGAAGTCCGGGGCGATGGCCGCATGAAACCGGCCCCGATTGGCGCGGATGAAATCGTTGATGGCGGCCGCGAAACCGTCATAGACGTCGCGGGTGTCGACCTCGAGGCTGGCCCAGCGGCGCTGCGCTTCGGCGTACATCGGGCGCCGCGCGAAGTCGCCGTTCATGCTGTCCCGGCCGAACACCCGGCCCATCTGGCCGCGGCCTCCGACCAGACCGTGAATGACCCGGGCGCCGTAGTCTTCCGCCTGGACCCAGCCGAGTCCGTAGCCGGCCGCCCAGAGGTTCTCCGCGTAGATGTGCGGGACACCGTAGGCCGTGCGGATGATCTCTGGTCTGGGTGTCACCGCCTGCGCGGCGACAGGTCCAGCTGCGGCTCCGCACCAGGCAGTCAGTGCGAGGGCGAAGATCGTGCTACGGTGCATACCGGGCCTCCATGAGTGTGCGATCGGATCGGGTCTTCCCGTCACCCTTTAGATAAGAGGTGAGTACGGGCGCCTGGACCTGTTAGTAGTGGCTGAAAATAAGCCACTGAAGTGGTCGGGTTATGTCGAGTCCGAATCAATGCTAGCATTGATTCGGACCGGCATCCATGCCGGGTACGGCGGTCCCCCGATTTCCGTGACGACCCGTTCAGGAAGAAAGGTGGAATTCCGACGATGAAACACCATCACTCCTTCGGGGGCGAGAGCCTGATGACCGGACTGCTGGGTGCCGGCGCGGTGGCGCTCTGGTTCCTGGTGGTCGATACTCTCGCGGGTCATCCCTTCGTAACGCCGAGCATCCTGGGACAGGTGATCCTCTTCGGGCAGACCACCCCGATCACGGAGACGGTCCAATGGTCGGCGGTTGCTGCCTACACGGCGCTTCACATTGCCGCCTTTCTGATCATCGGTGCGGTTGCCACGCAGCTCGTCTTTCTGGCCGACCGGCACGGCATCTTCCGGTTCGTGCTGCTGATGGGGTTCATTGCCTTCGAAGTTGTCTTCTACGGCGTCCTCAACATGTTCTTCCAGGGCACGGAAGGACTCTTCCCGATGTGGTCGGTGCTGGCGGCCAACACGCTGGCAGCGGCGGTGATGGCGTGGTATCTGGTGCGGAAGCATCCCGCGATGCG
>CAZUES010000035.1:0-43598 GCA_964619465.1 uncultured Gemmatimonas sp. | reverse complement strand
CCCTATGAAGCCCACGAATCGGTGCATCCGTTTCTCAGTGTCTCGTCCGCCCAACTATGGTTTATCCGTCAGACGATCGCGGTGTATATATAGCATATCGTTGATAACCCGGAACCACAGGCGGCCGAGACCCCATGCGAATACTCATGTTCGGTGCGACCGGAATGGTTGGCCAGGGTGTGCTGCGGGAGTGTTTGCTAGCTCCGGACGTCGAGCTGGTTCGCACCGTGGGTCGAAGCCCCACGGGCCAGAGCCATCGCAAGCTGCGGGAATCCACTCACGCCAACCTGTTCGACTGCACACCGATCGAGGACGAGCTGCGCGGGTTCGACGCCTGTTTCTTCTGTCTCGGCGTATCCTCAGCCGGACTCGACGAGGCACAGTACACCAGAACCACATACGACCTGACGCTGCAAGTGGCGGCGCTGCTGGCACGGCTCAACCCGTCGATGGCCTTCGTCTATGTATCTGGCGCCGGAACTGACGAAACCGAACAGGGGCGGATCATGTGGGCCCGCGTCAAAGGACGGACCGAGAATGCACTGCAGCAGTTACCCTTCCAGGCCGTCTATCTGTTTCGACCGGGCATCATTCAACCCCGATTCGGCGCCCGATCCAGGACGGGATGGTATCAGGCGCTGTATACTGTGGCGAAACCGTTGCTGACACCGATCCGACTCCTCTTCCCCGCCGCCGTCCTGACGACCGATGGGATCGGCCGCGCCATGCTGGCCGTCGCTCGCAAAGGAGCCAGCGAGCGTGTAACACTCGAAGCGCGGGCCATCTATGCGCTGGGGCGGGACGACTGAGTTCCCGCCGCGACGTTCCAGCATGGTAACCGGCGGCAACAGCGCAAGCTAGCCGACTCGGAACAGCACATCCGCCTTCGGGTACCTGGCCAGCGCACGCTCCCGGAGCGCCTTGTGTTTCGGCTGTTCGAGCCCCGGGTCGGCGTCGATGATGGTCTGCGCCAGCTCGCGTGCCTGCCCCAGTAGGTCCGTATCATCCGGAAACCGCGCCACACGAATCTCGGCGCTGCCCGATTGACGCTCGCCCAGGATGTCGCCCTGGCGCCGTTCCTCCAGATCGAGCTCGGCAATGCGAAAGCCGTCATCGGTCGCTGCGAAGGCTTTGAGCCGGTCGGTCGGCACCCGGACCACCAGGATGCAATAGCTCTGCTGCCCCCCGCGCCCCACTCGGCCCCGCAGCTGATGCAGCTGCGCCAATCCGAAGCGCTCCGGATGCTCGATCACCATGGTAGTCGCATTGGCCACGTCGATGCCGACTTCGATGACCGTGGTTGCCACCAGAACCTGGATCCGCCCCTCCCGAAAGGCGCGCATGATCTCGTCCCGCTGCGGCGCCTTGAGCTGGCCGTGCACCAGACCAACCTCGACATCATCCCATCGTCCGGCCAGCGTATCGGCCATGGTCTTCGCGGCCAGGAGGTCGGCCTTTTCCGTGTCCTCGATCACGGGGAGGACGATGTACGCCTGACGCCCGGCCTTACATTCGGCGCGGACGAAGTCGAGCACCTTGTCCCGCTGGCTCGGCGCACGCAGCGTGGTCCGGATGGTTCCCCGCCCCGGCGGGCGCTCCTTGATGACGCTGACGTCGAGGTCACCGTAGCGGGTCAGCGCGAGCGAACGCGGAATCGGCGTGGCAGAGAGCAGCAGTACGTCCGGTGCCACCCCTTTGGCCATCAGCGCGGCACGCTGTTCGACCCCGAAGCGATGCTGCTCGTCGATGACGGTGAGGCCGAGCCGCTGAAAGGTGACCGTGTCCTGGACCAGCGCATGCGTACCAACCACAACGCGCATCCCGCCCGACGCCAGCTGTTTGCGCACCCGGTCCTTCTCGGCGGCGGTCAGTCGGCCGACCAGCAACCCGGGCGCAATCCCCAGCGACGCCAGCAGCCCGGTCAGGGTGGCATGGTGCTGCTCGGCCAGCAGTTCGGTCGGCGCCATCAGCGCCGCCTGGTAGTCGTTCTCCACCGCCAGCAGCATGGCAAACAGCGCCACCAGCGTCTTGCCGGTTCCAACATCACCCATCAGCAGACGATGCATCCGGTCGGGCGCCGTCATGTCCGCCGTGATTTCCCGAATGGCGCGACGCTGGTCCTCGGTGAGCGGCCACGGCAGGCTGTCCTTGAGCTGCGTGGTAAGCTCACGCTTGACCTGGAAGGCGACACCCTGCCTGGCTCGCTTGGCAACGTGACGGGCTCGGCCGAGCATCAGTTGCAGGTCGAGCAACTCATCGAGCGCCAGCCGGCGGCGCCCCGACTCCGCCTCGGCGCTCGACGCCGGTTGATGCACCGCACGGAGCGCCTCGGGTAAGGGCGGCAACTCGAACCGGCGACGCAACTCCTCCGGGAGAATCTCCACAGAGAGGCCGACCAGCGTTTCCAGATGCCGGGCAACCAGGCCGCGAATGATCTTGTGACTGAGTCCCTGCGTAGCGGGATAGACCGGCAGGACCCGACCCGCGGCCAGCGGATCGCCCTCGTCCTCCTCTTCGGCGAGAATGATGTACTCGCGAGGCGCCAGCTGGCGGCCATGGTAGAAGCGCACCGGGCCGGCAACCAGCAGCGTCTGCCCGATCTGAATGGTCCGATCCATGAAGGCCTGGCCGGGCCAGACACACTCGATCGCACCACTCGCGTCCCGAAGAACGGCGTGGAAGATCCGCAATCCTCGCTTGGTAGGCAAGGTGCCTTTGGAAATGACCGTGCCAACGGCGGCCGCATCAGACCCAACCTGCAGCCGGGCAATCGGGGTGACAGAAGATGCGTCGATGTAGCGGTGCGGCAGGTGCCAGAGCAGATCGCGGGCGGTGTGGATCTCGAGACGAGCCAGCGCCTCGGCGCGCCGCTCCCCGATGCCCTTGAGGAACTTGACCTCGGTATCGAGCGAGAGCGACGCCATCGTATCAGCTCGCCGCGCCGAACTCCACCAGCTCCTGAGCGAAGGCCCGCGCATCGAACTCACGCAGGTCGTCAACCCCTTCACCCAGGCCGATGAAGCGGATCGGCACATCGAGTTCGCGGCGGAGAGCCACCACGGCCCCACCCCGCGCCGTGCCGTCGAGCTTGGTCACCACCAGACCGGTCGGCTGAATGGCCTGCGCAAACTGCCGCCCCTGCTGCACCGCGTTCTGCCCCACCGTGCCGTCCAGCACCAGGAAGACCTCGTGCGGGGCGCCCTCGATCTTTCGCCCGACCACCCTGCCCACCTTGCGGAGTTCGTCCATCAGGCCGTCCTGGGTGTGAAGGCGTCCGGCCGTATCGACGATGACCAGGCTGGCACCGCGGGCCTGCGCCGCTTCAACACCGTCGAAGGCAACCGCCGCAGGGTCGCCACCCGGCGCTCCCGACACGCACGGCACTCCGATCCGTTCGGCCCAGGTCTTGAGTTGGTCGATTGCGCCAGCCCGGTAGGTATCCGCAGCCACCAGCAGCACCGAGTCGCCCTGACGCTTGTACCGCGAAGCGAGCTTGGCAACCGTGGTGGTTTTTCCGGTGCCGTTGACCCCCATCACGATCAGCACCGTGGGACCACTCGCCGATCGGGCCAGCTGGCCCGGCTCGGCCGGCCCGGTCAGCATCACAGCGACCCGGTCGATGATGGCCCCTTTCAGGTCGTCTTCGGACTTGAGCTTGCCACGCCGGACCTGATCATCCAGTTCGTCGATCAAGAGCGAGGTCGAGGCAATTCCGAAATCGGCCTCGAGGAGCACCTGCTCCATCGCGTCGATATCGGCGGCCTTGAAACCGCGGACCAGGGCGCCCACGTCGGTGAGCGCCAGGCGTTTGATTTTGCCCCAGAGGGAAAGCTTCTTGCCTTCGGTAACGCGTGAACTTGCCATCCCGGAATGTAGTCGGGTCAGCGCAGTCCCGAGCGGCGGCGCCACCACCACTCACCCGCGAGCGCACCGATCAGAATGCCGAAGATCCAGAGCTTGTCACGGAGGGGTTCCCGACCGGCCGACGCAGCAACCGACGCTTCCCGATCGGTCAGGACGACCGGACGCGGCAGCCACTCATCCGAATAGACCTCGACGCCGAGCAGCCCGCGTCCGCCGCCGTCGAGCCGGAAGTCGTAGCGCCCGGGCGGCAGCAGCAGTTCGGCCCGCCCGGCGCCGTCGAAACGAAGGGTGTCCGAACGAGCACCCTCGGGACCGGTCAGGTCGATCCGGACCGTGGCCGCCTCGGGGCGCAGCCGCTCGAACAATACCGGCCGGCCCTGTTGCACCACGGCCCGAAACGGACGGGCTACCCCCGTGGTGGAATCGGACGCGCCGAGCAACCACGACGTGGTCGCGGCCACCCACGAGCGATAGGCCTGCTCGCTCTCGCCGCCGCGAAAGGCCCAGCGCCACAAGCCACTCACGCCGACCTGTACCTGCCGGATCCCGCTCGAATCGCGCCCGACCACGGCGGCCCGCTCGCCGCCGCGCCGGTTGAGCGCGGCTGACAGCCCAACCCAGTCACGCGGACCTGGCACCAGGTTGGCCAGCCCCGTAGCGGGGGGAAAGCTGTCGGTCGGCAGGGCCACGAAGGCCCCTGACACCGGAGAAATACCGCCGGGCGACAGGTACCAGTCCCCTTCAACCACCGGGGCGCCGCCCCCCGCGGCCACCCAGTCCCAGCGCGCCCGCGCCCGTGCCCGACCCAGCCGCTCCGGCAGCTCCCCGAAGCGCACCAGCAGGTCCGCACGGTTGACGGCCTGATCCACCTCACCCGCGGCCGTCGCGGCGACATCGCCCATGCGGACCCAGCGGTCCCGTTCGACGGCGTAGTAGCCGCGCACCGGGAGGGACGCGACATCCGCCAGGGCGCGAAAGAAGAAGCGGCTTTCCCATCCCGCCGAAGCGGCAATTACCACGATGCCCGGCGTAGGGAGCACGGTCACCGCATGGAGCCGCCGGTCGGTTCTGGGTTCGGCGTCCGCGGCATCCCGCAAGGAGACGGTGAGCAGGTGGGCCCCCGCCTGAACCTGACCCGGCAGGGAAAACTCGAGCGTCGCGCGTCCGGAGCCGCCGTCGAGCGGCACGGCACGCGAGAACCAGCGCTGTTCCCCCGACGCAATGTCGACGGTGACCTCGCGCCGATCCGGCAGGTCGAACCCGGCAACCTCGACCTCGAGCCGCAAGGTATCGCCGAGGGAAACCCGGTCGGGGCCGACCACGCCGGTCAGGGCCAGGTCGGGGCGGCGCTCCCGAGGGAGCACCCGGACGCCCGCCTGCGCCAGCAACCCGGGCGACAGCTCGGCAAGATCGTCGATCTCGCCGTCGGTTACGAGCCAGATCGGGCGACCCACCGTAGCTGCCGCCAGCAGCGCATCACCGACCGCCGAGCGCCCGCCGAGCGGAGTGGAATCCGGCCCCAGCGGACCAATCGTCCTGACCTCGCCCAGCTGGCCGGCGCTGCGGCGGGCCTCCTCCCAACGCGAGCCGACCCCGGCCATGCTGAGCGAAGCATCGAGAAGAATCAGCGGGCGAATCGAGCCGGGCGGACGCGCACAGGACTGGTCGATGAGCAGGAGACCGAGCAGGCTCCAGGCCACGAAACGAAGGGACGCCGGCACAGTGGCACGGCGTCCGAGGCGTTCCAACCCGAGATAGACCCCGAGTACCAGGACGGCGGCGATCACCGCGACCGCAAGGGACTCGACCATCAGAAAAGCTTACGACTATTCGACGTCAGCCGCGATCGCGGCGGGCATCTGAGGACCGAGGCGCAGCAGGTACTGTAACCTGTCCCGCTCGGCCTGGAATGCGGCGAGTTCCTGCGGAGGTACCGGGTCGCCGTTGCCGAGGTCGACCGAGCCCGGATTGCGAGCCACCCCGTTTTGGCGGAACTCGTAATGGAGGTGCGGCCCCGACGCGAGACCGGTGGCCCCGACATAACCGATCACGTCACCCTGGCGAACCCGCGCGCCAGCGCGAATCCCGGCCGCGAAGCCACGCAGGTGAGCGTACCGGGTCGTGATGCCGCTTTTGTGACGCAGCTCGACCATCAGGCCGTAACCCCCAGCGCGGGTCGCGCGCAGCACCGAACCATCGCCGGCCGCCATCACGGGTGTGCCACTGCTTGCCGCAAAGTCGATCCCTTCGTGCCGCCGGTACACACCCAGGACAGGATGGAACCGGGCTGAGCTGAAACGCGAGGAAATCCGCCGGAACTCGACCGGCGCACGGAGGAAGGCGCGTTTGAGCGAGGTACCCTCTATATCGAAGTACTGCTTTCGACCGTCCTGAGTTTCGAATCGGAAAGCGGCCTGGCGGCGACCGGCCACTTCGAGGTGCGATGCGAGAATATTGCCGACTCGAGTTTCGCCCAGTTCGGACACTTCGCGCTCGAACAGCAGGGTGAATCGATCGCCCCGCTGCAGGTCTCGGCTGAAATCGACCGACCAGGCAAAGACGTCCGCCAAGTCCCAGGCCAGGCGGACCCGATCACCCGAGGGAATGTCCTCGGAAAGCTCCGCATCGATCAGGGCGTCGTAGAGCGAGGTTTCGATCCGCCCTTCGAGCCGGACCTGATGCGAGGTCCATTCGATCGGCCGGACCTCGGCCGTCCAGGCCGCGGCCTCGCGAATCACCCGGGTTTCTTCGGTCGGCTTAGTGCGCACAGTCACTTCGATCGGATGCGCCACCGTATCGTGATAGCCGAAGTGGAACACCTGCCCGGCCCGGACCCGGCGCGCATCGATGCCCAGCAATTCGACGACCGTGCTCAGATCGATCGAACCGAGACCGCGCCGGGCAAATAACTCGCCGAGCGTTTCACCGGACCGGAGCGTGTCCGAAGCAATCCGACGCTCTACCTCCACCGGCACGATCGGCTGCGGCTCGACCGACAGCCGCTGCCACGGCCAATCGCCCCGCGCACTGAACGCGGCGGCCGAGATCAGAATTCCGAGCGCGCCGGCGGCGGCGAGAAGACGCCGCATCAATCCATCTGCCGTCGAATGAAGGTCGGGATTTCCATGTCCGGCATATCGGTTCCCGGGTTGGGCACGGCCGGCCGCGAAGGCAAGGGAATGGTCCGCGCCGCGGGCTGCGAAGCCGCCGGCTGCCGCACCTCGACCGGAGTCGGGGCCGAGACCGGCGTGGCCGCGGGACGAGCCTTCTGCTGCGGGAACTGGAGTACCTGGGAGCTGGCCCGCTGGGACTGCGCGGAAACCGGCACGGGCACGTCACCGGTTACCGCCCTATCGAAACCCGTCGCGATTACCGTGATGCGGACCTCACCCTTCAAGGTCGGATCGATCGCGGCGCCGAAGATAATTTCGGCATCGTCGCCAACGGCCTCGTGAACGATCTCGGCCATGGTGGTGACTTCGTCGATCTGGAGATCCGCACCGACCACGTTCATGAGTACACCCGTTGCGCCGACAATCGAGATATTGTCGAGCAGCGGGCTGGTAATCGCCTGCTGCGCGGCCTCGAGTGCCCGGTTGTCGCCATAGCCGATCCCGGTGCCCATCAGCGCCGAGCCGCCGTTCTGCATCACGGTCCGGACGTCGGCAAAGTCGACATTGATGAGACCCGTTGCCGTGACCAGACCCGCGATACCCTGGGTGGCCTGGAGCAGCACATCATCGGCCTTCTTGAGCGCGTCCTGGAACAGGATCCCCTTGCCGACCACGGCCAGGAGGCGCTCGTTCGGAACCACGATCATAGTATCGACATGTTGCCGCATTTCCATGATCCCGGTCTCGGCCTGCTTCATCCGCTTCTTGCCTTCGAAGAGGAAGGGCTTGGTCACGATTCCGACCGTCAGGGCGCCGATGTCGCGGGCCATCTGGGCAATAAACGGGGCCGCACCGGTGCCGGTGCCGCCGCCCATGCCGCAGGTCACGAAGACCAGGTCGCAGCCCTGCATCGCCTCGAGCACCTCGTCGCGGTTTTCCTCGATGGCCTGCCGACCGATTTCCGGTCGCGCCCCGGCCCCGAGCCCGCGGGTCAGCTTCTTACCGATCTGGACCTTGGCGTCGGCCTTGTTCGACATCAGGGCCTGCGCGTCGGTGTTGACCGAGACGAACTCGACCCCGACCAGATTTTCCTGAATCATCCGGTTGACGGCGTTTCCTCCGCCACCGCCGACACCGATCACCTTCATGCGGGCGTTCTGAACCGGCGGCTCTTCAATCCGGAAGGTCATGGCCTCTGTCCTCTCGTCGATGCTCAAAAGAAGTCTTGTAACCAGCGCTTGACGGGTCCGATCACCTTATCCACCGCAGGCGAGCGGCGCCCATGGGCCCCGAACCCGCCGCTCTGCAGCACCTGCCGCGCTCCATACAGCAACAGCCCGGCGGGCACGGTCATGCGCGGCGACGCGACACGATCCGCCAGGCCGCTCAAGCCGGTACCCGGCACCCCAACCCGCACCGGCAGAGCAAACACTTCCCGGGTCAATTCCACAATGCCCGGGAACTGCGCACCGCCTCCGGACAGCACCACACCGGCCGCCAACCGTTGACGAAAACCTGTTCGGTTGAGTTCGTCCAGAGCCAGCTCGAGAATTTCCTGCATCCGCATGTGAACGATATGCGCCAGCACCCGGCGATGGACGTTCCGCGCGGGCTGTCCCGCCAGGTTGGGAAGCTGGACGATCTCGTCGTCGGCCACCAGCGGCTCATAGGCCGCGCCGTGGCGCTCCTTGAGCCGCTCGGCCTCCTGCTGCGGCACCTGCAAGCCGTGCACGATGTCGTTGGTGACGTGCCCGCCGGCAAACATCAGCGACGCGGTGTGACAGATCTTGCCGTGCTGAAAGACCGCCACGTTGGTCGAGCCGCCGCCCAGTTCGATCAGGGCACAGCCCAACTCGCGCTCATCCGGCGTCAGCACGGCCAGGGAGCCCGCCAGCGGCTCCAACACGAACTCGCCGACCCGGAACCCGGCCCGCTCGATGCAGCGCTGGAGATTGACCATGGCGCTCGACAGCACGGTGACCAGATAGACCTGGGCCTCGAGCCGCGACCCGACCATGCCGATCGGATCGGAGATGCCGTCCTGGGTGTCGACCAGGTAATCCTGCGGCACGCCGTGGAGCAGCTCGTGATCGCGGCTGAAGGCGATGTTGGCGGCCACTTCGTTGACCCGCGCCACGTCGGCGGTCCGGACCTCGTTGCCCGAGACCGAGACCACGCCGTGGGAAAGCCGGCCGGCCACATGCTCACCCGCCACGCCGACATAGAGCGTCCCGACTTCGACCCCGGCCATCAGCTGCGCATCTTTGAGCGCGCGGCCGATGGCACGGGTGGTTTCTTCGACGTCGCGGACCACGCCGCGGCGGAGGCCGGTGGTCCGCTCGGTTCCCACGCCGAGCACCCGGACCCCGGGGGTGCGGGGATCGCCGGTAACTTCACCGATCGCGGCGGTGATGGCGCTCGACCCCAGGTCGAGCGACGCAACCAGCCGCGGACCGGCGGCGCTCATCGAGCCCTCCGACGGACGATGACGCGTCCCTCGAAGCGGGCATCGAGTTCCGCGACGTTCCACTGGCGGCTGGCAATCTCGGCCAGCACGGCGGCGGTTCCCTGGATGTCTTTCGTGGTAGCCCCCACGCGGAAGAGAAGTCGATGCTTCACGGTTTCCAGCACGATGGTGTTCCGCTCCCGACTGACCGCTTCGATGGCGCCATGCAACTCCGAGTCGGTCTCACGAACCCGCTCGATCAAGGCGCCGACCTCACCGTCTGCCTCGGCCAGCGGCAGATCCGCCGGCGATCGGGTCGGATCGAAGGGCAGGATCCGACCGCGGCGATCCATCAACCCGACCCGATTTTGGGTCCGGACCAGTGCCACTGGCTCGAACTCCACCACCTCGATCTCGAGCGCTCCCGGCAATCGGCGATGGACGACGACCCGCTGAACCCCGGGCAGCGCCAGCACCCGATCGTGCAGCGGCCCGGTGTCGTCAAAAATACTCGCCCCGGGTGGGAGCTTGGCAGCCTCCGCGATTTCCGCCGCGGTGAAGTAGCGCGACCCCGTTACCTCCAGGCGACGCACCTGGAACAGGCTCATCCGCCGGAGCGCCATCGGCGCCAGCCACCAGAGGCTCACCAGCGCGGCGGCGCCCAGCGCCCAGAGGACGAAGACCCATCCCCGCTTCACCGGGTCTCCAGCAGGCCGAGCAACTCGCGACCGACCCGCGTCACATCGCCAGCCCCCAACGTAATGACGATGTCGCCGGGCTCAAGCAGGTCGGCCACGGCTCGGGTCAGTCGAGACCGCTCCGGCACGTAGTGCACGGCGACGCCCCCGCGCCGCTCGGCCGCATCCGCCACCAGGGCGCCAGTCACCCCCGGGAGCGGCGCTTCGCGGGCGCCGTAGACATCGGCCACCACCGTCAGGTCCGCGGCGGCCAGCGCCTCGCCCATGGCCTGCGCGTGCAGCACGGTCCGGCTGTAGAGGTGGGGCTGGAAGACCGCCACCAGGCGCCGCCCGGGAAACGCCTGCCGCGCAGCCGCGACCGTCGCCGCCAGCTCGGTCGGATGGTGCGCATAGTCGTCGACGATGGCAACCCCGCCCGCCTGGCCCACCCGCTCGAACCGCCGCCCCACCCCGGCAAACTGCGCCAGCGCGGCGGCCGCGCCCCGCACATCCGCACCGAGCGCATACACGGCCCCCAGCGCCGCAACCGCATTGCGCAGGTTGTGCAGCCCTGGCACCTGCAACTCGAGCGCAATCGACGAGCCGTCGGGAAACCGCACTGTAGTCCGGCTGCCATGCTCGGCAAGCGATACCGCATCGAATGAGAGGTCGGCGGCCCCGGGCCCGAAACGCCAGACCCGGCCCCCGATCAGGCCCGCGACCCGATCCGGGCCGTCGCCATCGGTACCGATCAGAACCCGCTCCGCCGCCTGCGCAAATGTGGCGTAGGCCGCTTCCATGGCCTCGACCGATCCGTAGCACTCCAGATGGTCGGGCTCGACATTGTTGATGATCGCCACCGTGGGCGACAACGTCAGAAAGGCCTGATCGTATTCGTCGGCCTCGACCACGAACAGCGCGGTGCCGCCGAGCCGGGCATTGCCCCCCCACGAGGCAACCCGCCCCCCAGCCAGGCCGGTCGGATCGAGACCGGCGCCGATCAGCGCTTCGGTGGTCATCACTGTGGTGGTGGTCTTGCCGTGAGTGCCCGCCACCGCCACCAGCGTCGCCCCCGCCACCAGCCCGGCAAGCGCCTGCTTCCTGGGCACAACCGAAATGCCCAGCCGCGCAGCCTCGACCAGATCGGGATGATCGGCCGGAATAGCCGCGCTGGCCACCACCGCGCCTGCCTCCCCCACCAATCCCGGCGCGCTCCCCTCGGCAACCACCGCCCCGGCTGTGACCAGATCGACACAGCCGGAGATGTCCGCGTCCGAGCCGGTCACGCGCACGCCGCGACGCAGCGCGACCATGGCCAGCGCGCTCATCCCGGCGCCGCCGATGCCGACGAAGTGCAGCGGTCGCGAATCCGACTGGAGAAAAAGGTTCATCCGTGTCGGGCTAATCTAAATAACCACCGAGAGTTGAGAAAGACGGACGCCGCGCCTTGGGCTACCTGATCAGCCGCTCCAGTCGTGCGACAATCTCGGTCACTGCGTTGGGCTTGCCTCGGGCCAGGGCGGCGGAGCGCATCGCATCGAGCCGGGCGGGATCCGCCAACAGGGAGCGCACCGTATCAGCCAATTGCCGCGGGGTCAGGTCGGCCTGGCGCCGGAGTACAGCCGCCCCGGCCCGCTCCAATGCCTCGGCGTTCTTGGTCTGGTGGTCGGCGGCGGCCGTCGGCAGCGGGATCAGCACCGACGGAAGGCCCCAGGCGCAGAGTTCCGCGATGGTCGTCATCCCCGCCCGACCCACCACCAGATCGGCAACCGCATAGGCATCAGCAATCGGATCGAGGAAATCGACCACCCGCCGATTGGGCCGGTCGTCCAGATGACTGAACCGGTCATGGCTGCCTCGCCCGGTGGCCCAGATCAGGGTCAGACCGGTCACTCGATCCTCGGCAATCCAGCCAGCCATCAGTTCGTTGATGGCGACCGCACCCTGGCTTCCGCCGATTACGAGGAGTACCGGCCGGTCGCCCGACAGACCGAAGGCCGCCCGTGCCACGCTGCGACGTTCCGGACTGGGCGGTGCAATCGGGCTGCCGGTTACCACAACGGCAGTGGAACGCCCCGGCTTGAGATGCGGCACGGCCTCGGGGGCGCCCAGATAGACCTCCCGAACCCGAGGGGCGAGCCATCGGGTCGCCAGACCGGGAAAGGCATCCTGATCGAGGATGGCGGTGGGAATCCCGCGACGAGCGGCTGCCCAGAGCAGCGGACCTGAGGCGTAGCCGCCCGTGCCCACCACCAGGGCCGGCTGCTCCTGGTCGAGCAACCGCCGGATCATGCCGAGCAACCGAACGGCCAGCAGCGGCCAGCGAAGGTTCTTCCACCACTGGCGCCGATAAATCGGCTCGAACGGCAGCAGGTGAAACGGGAAGTCGCGCGCAGGCAGGAGGTGCGCCTCGACGCCGCGGGTGGCGCCGACCATGACGACCCGCCACTCGGGATGGCGTTCCCTGAGGGCCGCGGCAATCGCCAGCGCCGGCATCAGATGGCCGCCGGTGCCACCGCCGGCAACCAAGACGGTTCGCGGGGCGGTCACGGTGGGATGGCGCGGCCGCGCATCCGCCCGACGCTCAGAACCACGCCGACGCTGAGCAGCGTGACCCAGAGATTCGACCAGCCGGCGGACATGAACGGCAGCACCAGCCCGGTGGTCGGCATCAGGCCCATGTTGACGGCCATGTGCATCAGCGCCGTGATGCCCACCGACGCCGTGAGCCCCCCGGCCAGGTATCGCCCGAACGGATCCGGCGCCGTGCGCGCAATCCGAAGCCCGAGCCAGCAGAAGACCCCGAACAGCAGGATCAGGGAGGTCACGCCGAGAAAGCCCCATTCCTCGCCGACCGTGCTGAAGAGGAAGTCGGACGGCGCATAGGGGAGATAGTTGAGCTTGAGCTGCCCTTCCCCGAACCCGGTACCGAAAAACCGACCGGAGGCGAAACCCTTGGTGGCCTGGTCGAGCTGCCAGTTGGTGGTGGCCTGGCAATCGGCCACCAGACCGAAGAAGCAGCGGAAGCGCTGGAAGCGATATGGCACAGCCATGATCGCAGCAACCCCGGCAAAGACGACACCGATGAAGAGCAGCAGGAACTGGCCGATCTTGGCGCCGGCAATGAACAGTACCGTCCCGCCCAGCACCGCAATGATCGTGGCCATCGACAGGTTGGGTTGCAACAACACCAGGAGCGAGACCAGGCCGGTCACGACCAGCACCGGCGCCATTCCCTTCTTGAACTGCCGGATCTGGTCACCCTTCTTGGCGGCGATCATCGCGGCCCAGACCACGATGGCAAAGCGCGCCAGCTCCGAAGGTTGGAAGCCCACCCCGGCGATGTTGATCCAGCGCTTGGCGCCGTTGATGCGCGGAGCAATCGAGCCCAAGCCCGGCAAGAGCAGGATGACGAGGAGCGCCAGCGTAAAGAACAGGAGCGGCCAAGCCCAGATACGCCAGCGCTGGTGGTCGATCCGCGACGCGATCAGCAGTAGCACCGCACCTGCCGCAGCGCCGAGCAGCTGTTTGAGCGCCACGTTGAGACCGGCATCCTGAAAGCTGGCAGCCGAATAGACGCTGGCGATCCCGAAGACCGTCAGCACAGCCGCGACCATGCCGAAGAGCCGGGTTTCCCAGCGCACCTCGCTCGGATGGTCGACCTGGCGGTTCACATCGCCTCCACCAGCTGGCGGAAGGTGGCGCCCCGCGCCTCGTAGTTCGGGAACATGTCGTAACTCGAGCACGCCGGCGACAACAATACCGCGTCGCCCGGCTGAGCCAATGACTGCGCCGTGGCCATCACGTCCTCGAACGATCCGGCCTCGACCAGGCGGGCCCGGCCCACGAGATCCTCGCGGATGATCGGCTTGGCCTCGCCGAAGATCACGACGGCGCGGCACCGTTCGAGCAGCGGCGCCAGGCGCGCATAGCTCTCCCCTTTGTGCCGGCCGCCCAGGAGCAGCACGAAGGGGCGGTCCATCGCGCGGAGGGCCACATCGGTGGACGACAGGTTGGTGGCCTTGGAATCGTTGATCCAGAGCACGCCGCCCGCTTCGCCCACCGGCTCCATCCGATGCGGCAGCGCGGCAACCGTCTCCAGCGCCTCTCCAATCGTTTCGATCGGCACGCCCAGCGCCGCAACCGCCAGCGCCGCGGCCAGCGCATTGGCGACGTTGTGATCGCCCAGGAGCGGAAATCGATCGCGATCGAGCAGCACCGCGTCGCCCAGTCGCAACTGATTGGCTGCCCGGTCGAACCAGGCATCGGCCGGTCCGGTCAGCGAGAACCGATAGCGATGCCCCGGCATGTCGCCGACCCAGCGCGAGGAGGTCTCGTCATCGGCGTTGGTGATCCAGCGCGATTCGACACCGGCGTTGACGAACAGCCGCATCTTGTCGCGATAGTAGTCGTCGAGCGAGGCGTAGCGATCGAGATGGTCGGGCGCCAGGTTGGTCAACACTCCGACCGACGGCGCGATGCTGGGCATGTCGTGCAGCTGAAAGCTCGAAAGTTCGACAGCGAGCACATCCGGCCGCTCAGTCGCCAGCGCCAACTGCGAAAGGGGCGTTCCGATGTTCCCGGCGGTCCCGGCCCGGCGTCCTGCAGCGATCAGCAAGTGCCCGATCAAGGCCGTCGTCGTCGTCTTGCCGTTGGTTCCGGTAATCGCCGCGTACTCGACCGGGTCGAGCGCGCGGAGGCCCAGCTCCGCCTCGGCCCAGACCGGCACTTCCTGCGTCCGCGCCGCAACCACCGGCGCGGCATCGGGCGGCACTCCCGGCGACAGCACCAGCAGCCCGGCTCGGCCGATCCGGGCGAGGTCGTGGCCACCGACCTCGACCGCGGCCCCCAGCTGACGCAGTTCCAGAGCGGCTGCTTCCAGCGCAGGACTTTGGCCGCCGTCGGAGGCGTAGACCACCGCCCCCGCGCTCCGAAGCAAGCGTGTTGCCGCCGCGCCGCTCCGGCCCAGGCCCACCACCGCGACCTCTCGGGCAGCATCGAGCCCCGGAATGATCACGTCGTTACCGGACCTTGAGGGTGGCAAACGCCACCAGCGCGCAAAGGAATCCGAGGATCCAGAAGCGGACCACGACCTGGCTCTCCGGCCAGCCCTTCTTCTCGAAATGGTGATGCAGCGGCGCCATCCGGAAGACCCGATGCGCATCGGCATATTCCCGGCCGCGGGTCCGCTTGTGCCACTTGTAGACGCCGATCTGGAGAATCACGGACATCTGCTCCGCCACAAAAACGCCGCCGATGATGAGCAGCAGAAACTCGGCGCGTAACAGAATGGCCACGGTCCCGAACGCGCCACCGATCGCGAGGCTCCCGGTGTCGCCCATGAAGACGCGGGCCGGATGCGCATTGAACCAGAGGAAGCCGATGGCGGCGCCCATCAGCGCCGCGCAGAAAATGGTCAGCTCGCCTGCACCAGGCAGATAGTAGAAACCGAGATACGACGTCATGTCGACCCGGCCGAAGATGTATGCGAAGACCGCAAACGCGCCCGCGGCAATCGCCGTGAGCCCCGTTGCCAGGCCGTCGAGACCATCGGTCATATTGACCGCGTTGCTGCTGCCCGTGACCACGAAGGTGACGAACCCGACGTAAAGGAGCGGCGCGAAGATCACCACCGTGTACTTGAGAAACGGCAGGATGGTGGCCGTTGCCGGCAGCGTGCTCGTCGGCACCACCGGCTCGAGCCAGAGATAGAGGCCAAGCGCGATGCCGAAGGTGCACTGCCCGACCAGCTTCCAGCGCGCCACCAGGCCGCGCGACTTGCCCTGCACCACCTTGAGGTAATCGTCGAGAAACCCGATCGCTCCGGTCCACAGGGTCGCGAAGACGGCGACCAGGATGAAGCGGTTAGTGAGTGGAGCCCAGAGCAGCGTCGGTACCACCGTCGCAAGCAGGATAATCAAACCACCCATGGTCGGGGTGCCACGCTTGGCCTCGTGGCTGACCAGGAGGCCGGTCCGCACCACCTGGCCCACCTTGAGCCGGTGCAGCCATCCGATGATCCACGGTCCCGCGACAAAGGCGATCAGCAGCGCCGTCACCACCGCCCCGGCGGCGCGGAAACTGATGTAATTGAAAAGATTGAAGAGGATGTGATCGCGGCCCAGCGGGGCCAGCAGATGATAGAGCATCGCGGAGCCTTAGGGCGCAGTGCGAGCGATGAGGGCCGGAAGCATCCGTTCGAGAGTCACGCCGCGTGACCCCTTGAGCACGACGAGTTCATCGCCGACCAGCCTGGGAGCGAGCGTCTCGCCCATGCTAAGGGCGTCGGGCGCTGTGAGCAACCGTTCACCCAGCCGATCGGCAAACGGAGCCAGCGCCGGACCGAACTCACCCACCGCCGCGAGCAGATCGGGGTCGAGCGCCACCAGGGCCTCGGCAATCTCGGCGTGCCAGCGAGCGGCATCCGGACCGAGTTCCCGCATGGTGCCGGCCACGAACACCAGCCGTCGGTTGCCACGCATGGCGCGGGCGACCTCGATCACAGCCCGGAAAGAGGCCGGATTGGCGTTGTAGCTGTCGTTGAGCAGGGTGAGTTGCCCGTGCCGGGTCAGTTCGCCCCGCCCGCCCGGCAGGACGACCCGGCCGAGTGCGCCCGCCACGGCAGGCAGATCGAGGCCGAGTTCCCGGGCCACGGCCCAGACGAGCAGGGCGTTCCTGGCCTGATGAATACCCAGTTGACTGACCGTGAACCCGATCCCGTCGACCACCATTCGGGCCCGCCCCGCCTCATCGATGGCAACCGAAGTCGGCACAACATCCCCGCGTTCGAGCCCGGCCGTTACCACCCGGGCAGCGCGGCTGCCGGCTCCGACCAGCAGGTCGGCATCGTCGGACGGGATGACGACGACCGGAACGCCATCGGCAAGGGCGAGTTTCTCGGTCCGCACCGCGTCGACCGACCCGAACCCTTCGAGGTGCCCCTGGGCTACATTGGTAATCACCGTCACGGTAGGTTCGATGATCTCGCGATAACGGGCAATCTCACCGAGCAGGTTGGCACCGGCCTCGACCACCAGCGCCTCGGTGTCGTCCGGAGCTTCCAGAATCGTCTGCGGCACCCCCACCAGGTTGTTGAGATTGAGCCGAGTGGCGTGGACCCGATAGCGCGTGGCGAGGGCGGCCGCGAGCATCTCTTTGGTCGAAGTCTTGCCGTTGGTCCCGGTCACACCAACCACCGGGCCGTGCAGCTGGCAACGGCGATGACGAGCCAGCCAGCCGTAGGCGCGCAAAGTATCGTCGACCCGGTAGAGCACCAGCCCCGGGATGTCGGGGGTGTCGGTCCGGACGATGGCGCCGGTGGCTCCGGCATCGCGAGCCGCTTCGAGGAAGCGGTGCCCGTCGAACCGCTCGCCGGCCAGCGCGACGAAAAGCGCCCCCGGACCAAGCGTGCGGGTATCGGTTACGATGGCGGAGTACGGCGCGCCATCGGTCCCATCCGGCAATCCGAGCGCCAGGCGCACCGACCGATCGTTCCAGCGCATCTAACGACCCGCCAGGATCTCGGCGACGACGGCCCGCTCGTCGAACGGGTGGGACGTGGTCCCGATGATCTGATAGTTCTCGTGCCCCTTGCCGGCCAGCACCAGGGTGTCGTCGGGACGGGCCTGATCGAGCGCCCACCGGATTGCCTCGCGCCGATCGGTGATCCGCTCCAGCCGGGTGCGGGATGGAAACCCCGCCACGATCTCGTCGATGATCCGGTCCGGATCTTCGGTGCGCGGATTGTCGGAGGTCACGATCGACAGATCCGCCAGATCCGCAGCCAGCTTGCCCATGATCGGCCGCTTGCCCCGATCCCGGTCGCCGCCGCAGCCGAACAGCACCATCAGCCGGCCGGGCGTGATGGGACGCAGGGTCCGCAAGACCCGTTCGAGCGCATCCGGTTTGTGCGCATAGTCGCGAATCACCAGGCAAGGCCGGTCGACCAGCCGTTCCATCCGTCCCGGTACCTGCGGAGCATCGGCCAGACGGGCCGCGACCGCGTCGAACGGCCGACCCAGACCCAGGGCACAGGCCGCCGCCGCGAGCGCGTTGGAGACGTTGAATTCGCCCGGCAGCGGCAGAGTCACCTCGGCCTCACCGAACCGACCGGTCAGCCGGAAGCGGCTCTCGAGCGGCAACAGCACCAGGTCGCGAGCCTGCAGCATTGCGGCCGGGGAGGTTCCGAAAGTCACCACATCGGACCGACCCCAAAGCGGCTCCCAGGCCGTGTCGTCGCGGTTGGCGGCAACGGCCCCGCCCGGCGCCAACAGATCGAGCAGTCGGAGCTTGGCATCGCGATATCGCGCCATGGTGACGTGATAGTCGAGATGCTCGCGGCTCAAGTTGGTAAAGATCGCGCCATCGAAGACCAGCCCGTCCAGCCGCCCCTGCTCCAGGCTATGGGACGAGGTTTCCATGGCAATCTGCTCGACGCCGGCGGCGACCAGGCTGGCCAGCGTGGCCAGGAGATCGACCGGTCCCGGCGTGGTGAGCGATCCCGCCGTCGACGGCACCGGCCGGCCGGCTCCATCGTACGCACCGAGCGTCCCGATGGTCCCGACCGCATGCCGTTGATCGCCCAGCAGATGCGCAGCCAGGAGCGTCGTGGTGGTTTTACCGCTGGTGCCCGTCACGCCGACCAGCGACAGCTGCCGGGCCGGATCGCCGAACCACGCCCGGGCCAGCGCAATCGCCGCCAGACGGCCATCGCGAACCACGATTTGCGGAATGGCCAGATCGGCGAGCGGCGTTTCGACCACCGCCACGGCGGCGCCGGCGGCCGCGGCGGCCGGGGCGAACCGATGACCATCGACCTGCGATCCGCGCACCGCCAGAAACCAGGCCCCTGGCGTCACACCCCGGCTGTCGACGGCCAGCGACGACGGCGCGGGGCAGCCCTCCGGCGCGCGCTCGAGCAGGTCCTCCCGCGCCAGCGCCGCCAGCAGCGAGGCGGTGTCCCGGGACTCGGTCATGTGGCGCGCGGGCGCCCGGCGACGATGGTCACCGTCTTCCCGGCATCGATCGTTTCACCCGACTCCGGCACGGTCCGCTGTACCACGCCACTCCCTTCGAGCCGGACCTGGAACCCCTGCCGATGCAGCGCAGCGGTCGCCTTCCGGATCGAGAGCCCGACCACGTCCGGCACCTCCTGCGCAGGGGCAGGCTCATGCCCGGCCGACGGGACCGGAATGGCAACCCAGCTGCGCCGCTCCGGTGGCCGGTCGACCGCGCTGGGCCGCGCCGCGATGGCCGGTCGCTCAGTGCGCTCGTCCGCCAGCCGGGTCCGATCGAGCGAGGTCCGCCGCGCAGCGAGCGCTTGCCGAAGCATCCGACCGACCAGCGGTGCCGCGACGGTACCGCCGTAGTACGCTCCCGTGGGCCGCTCGATCCGCACCACGACGACGAGCTGCGGATCATTGGCCGGAAAGATGCCCGCAAACGACGCCGCATGTTCATCGACGTAGCGGCCGTTACGCACCAGACGCGCCGTCCCCGTCTTCCCGAGCACGCCGCCCCGAACCTGGGCCCGGCTGCCGGTGCCCGAATCCGCCGCCGAGAGCGCCAGATAGCGGCGAATGGTGGCTGCCACCTCGGGCGTCACGGCCTGACGCACCTGGAGCGGCTGATGGCGATAGACGACTTTGCCCTCGGGGTTCCGAATTTCCCGGATCAGTGCCGGCGCCATCAGCTTGCCGTCATTGGCCAGCGCACCGTACGCGGCGGCCAACTGAATCGGGGTAACCTGGATGGCGTAGCCCATCGCAGCGCTGATCCCCTCCTGCCCCGCCCGCCAGCGTTCAGGCCGCGGCACTACCCCGGACGCCTCCCCGGGAAACTCCACTCCGGTAGGCGAGGTGAAGCCGAAGGCCCGCAAGGCTTCATAGTGTTCGGCCGGGCTCAGCCGCTGCGAGAACTTGCCCATGGCGATGTTGCTCGAAACCTGGATGGCCCGCGCCAGTGTGAGCGGGTTCTTCTGCGGATGATCGTCGCGCACCGGACGGGACCGCCCGGCCACCGGCCAGACCCCTTGGTCGGGAGAGACCTGATCGGCGCTGTCGACCCGCCCCAGCGCCAGCAACGCAGCGGCCGTGAACGGCTTGGCCGTCGACCCCGGCTCGAAGGAGCTGCCGAAGAAAGAGGCGCTGACCACCTCGCGCCCCAGTGAATCGACCTCGCGCGCCGCGGCCGCCAGCACCTCTCCAGTCCGCGGATCGAGGAAGACGATGTCACCGCGACGCGGGTTGGCCTCGCGAAACACCGCCGCCAGACTCCCCTCGGCAATCTCCTGTAACTCGCGATCGATCGTCAGCATGACGTCGTGACCGCGCACCGCCGGACGCGCCACCCGCCCCGGCGACGCATAAGTCCGTCCTTTGGCATCCTTGATCAGCACCGCTTCACCGGGCGCGCCCGCCAGCAGCGAGTCGAGGAAGCGCTCGAGCCCGGTCCGTCCCTCGCCGCGATCGGCCCAGAGGTTCCCGATCAGCGGCCGGGCCAACGGTCCCGACGGATACTCGCGCCGATAGAGGGGGCGAGGATAGACGCCGTCCATACTGCGCAGCCGCCGCATCTGATTGGCGGTAAACGGCCCATGGGCATAGAAGTCGCGCTTGGCACGCAGCGCCGTCTCGAGCCGCTTGATGTCGCGGCCGATATCCTCACGATAGACCCGCAGCAGCGAGTCCGGCCGGGTGACCTGGACGCCGGCAATGTCGATCCGATAGCGCTCGAGCGAGGTGGCGAGGAGAGTTCCGGTCCGGTCGGTGATGACGCCCCGCGGGGCTTCGATGACCAGTCGCGCCGTCCGCTCGGATTCGGCGATGTTAGCGTAAGCGCCGCCCTTGGCCAGTTGGAGATAGCCGGCTCGGCCGACCATGGCGAGGCCGCCCAGGAGCAGGAATACGCCGAGCCAGCGGATCCGGCCGTCGGGATTGGTCGACCGCTCAGCGGGAGCGCGATTCACCGGCACCGGCTCCGAGCAGAAGGATGGTCGACGCCGTATCCGGCGGCACGGCAAGGCCCAGCTTCGCCACCTTGGGCGCCAGCGCTTCGGCCGTCGAGGCCAGGCGGATCCGACGCTCCAGCTCCGCCTGACGCGCCTCGAGGGCGCCGCGGGCCTCCTTGAGCTGGCGGAGACGGCCTGCGGCGTCGAAGGCGGCTTTCTGGCGCAACAGTACGCCAGCGGCCACCACCAGGAAGATGGTGAGCCAGAACGCGACCCAATAGCGGCCAGTTCCCGCTTTAGCGCGCTTTGCCGTCATCCGTCATGACCCGAAAGACGCGTAACTTGGCGCTCCGTGCCCGAGGGTTGGCCGCCACTTCGTCGGGGTCGGCCAGGATCGGTTTGCGCGTGACCAGGGTTCCCAGCGGTCTTCCGCGGCAGGTACAGATCGGTTGGCGCGGGGGACAAAGGCACGCCGTGCTCCATTCACGAAACGCATGCTTGATGAGACGATCTTCGCCAGAATGATAACTGATTGCCGCAAGCGCTCCGCCAGGCACCAGCGCATCGCGGAGCCGGGGCAGCGCCAGCTCCAGTCCCGCCAGCTCATCGTTGACGGCAATCCGAACCGCCTGGAAGATCCGCGCAAAATCGGCCGGGCCACTGCGCGCACCTAACGCCGATCGAATGGCGTTGACGAGATCGTCACTGGTGAGAAGCGGCGCGGTCTGGCGCCGTCGGACGATGGTCTGGGCCAGCCGCCGAGCCTTGGGCTCGTCGCCGTATTCCGAGAGCCATCGCGTCAGCTCCTGCTCCGTCGCCTCGCCGAGCAGATCCGCAGCCGTCGGACCGACGCCTTCCATCCGCATGTCGAGAGGCACCCCCGGCCGGAAACTGAACCCCAGGCCGTCGTCGTCGAGTTGCCGCGAGGAGACGCCCAAGTCGATCAGGATCAGGTCGGGGCGGAAGCTGTCGATCCGGTCGAGGGTGGCATCGTCGTAGGCGTTGCCCGGCCAGTACTCGATCCGCTCGGTTCCCAGACGGGCCCGGGCGCGCTCGAGCGCCACAGGATCCCGGTCGATGCCGAGCACCACCGCACCGGTATCCCGGAAGCGGCCGGCATGGCCGCCATCTCCCAGAGTACAATCGACCACCCGCTCGGCTGCCGGAAACAGATCGAGCAGCGGGGCAAGCAGAACCGGGGCGTGAAAGTCGCGCATCATCGTCCTAGTAAAAAAATCACCCCGCCACCAATTCGGACGGGGTGATTCGGTACTTCGAGACGGGGCTGACGGGGCTCGAACCCGCGACCTCCGCAGTGACAGTGCGGCACTCTAACCAAGCTGAGCTACAGCCCCTGGTCGTTGGAGCCCCTGAATATAGGGGCCCCCACAATTTCGATCAATGGGCCGAGACTACCGGCAGAACGCCTTCTTCATCTGGGCAATCCGCGGGGGGTAGTTGGCCTCCAACCCCTTGATCCGCTCTGCAACCACGGCCTCATTGATGCTGGTGCCGTTGCGAAGGGCAACGATTGTCTCGGCAATCCACTGTTCGAGCGTACCGGCACCCTCACAGGTCTTCGCCTCGACTGCGGCCAGGTCTTTCGCCTGGATCTGGCCAAGCATCGCGAAACCGAGAACGTAACTGGCCAGCTGATGCTGCCGAGTACCTTCGCGCAACATCGTAACGGAGCGGCGGGCAAACTGTTCCGCGAGGACATAGTCGGCCGGATCACTCGTCAGCACGGGGAGTCCGCCTTCCTGCGCGAGAACCGCACCGAGCGTGGCCTTGTCGGTATCCTCCCCGCTTTGCTCGATGACAGCGCCGATCTCGAGTGCTTCCGCGTACCGCTTCTCAGCCAGCAAGGCGCGGACGGCCCGAATCACCGGCGTCAAGTCGGACTTGTCGGCTTCGAGCAGGCGGCGGGTTACCGAGACCAGGCTGTCGACCGGACCGGTGAGGGCATACGCCGAAGCCAACTCGCCCAGGAAGTACCCGTTGGTCGGGAACTTGTTGACCGACTGCTGAGCCCACTTGAGGTAGGTCGGGGCGCTGGCCGAGTCACGCGAGGTGATGAACAGCATCTTCTGGAGATTGAGCGTGTCCATCTTGGTGCTGTCGAGCGTGAAGACATGCTCGAGTGCCTCGATGGCGCAGAGATTCTTTTCCGGCTTTTCCTGCACCAGGCAGGCGGTCGACAGCATGTTGTAATTGTCCGGGTTGGACGGATCCCGGGCAATCGCCTCGCGGGCCTTTTCTTCACCGATATCCGGCTTGCCGGCGATGATGAAGAAGCGGACCGCGTCCTCGACCACGCGCTGGTTGTTCGGCGCGATCAGGATCAGCTGGCTGTAGGTCTCGATGATGTTGGTGGTATCGCCCTTGGTCTGGTACTGACCGAGGAGACCGCCCCACGCCTCGAGCGAGAACCGATCGCCTTCGGTGGCATTCTTGTAGTGCCCGAGGATTTCGTCGGTCGGAGCCTTCCGGGCTACCGCCAACTGCGCCAGGCAGAGCTCGGCCAGCGCGTGATTGGGCTGAGCGCGGATGGCCTTCCGGGCAGCGTCGGCAGCCTTGCTCGGATTGGTCTGCGACTCTTCAAAGCAGGTCTTGGCATCCGGCAGCGCATTGAAGGCACCGCGCATCGACTCGGCCAGCTTGGCGCCCAGGTCTTCCGGGCTCTGCCCGGCAACCTGCGCCATCGTTACCAGGTGGCCGGTCTGGTCGTTGCCCGACAGAACCCGAGCCTCGACCTTGATCTGTCCACCCTCGCGCGCGAGGGTGCTGATGACCGAGGCGCGTGCCTGCAGCTGAGAGCCCAGTTGCCGGGCAACCAGCGGCGGGAGCACCGCGTCCGGCGGATAGCCGTACTGGGTCAGCGCGTCGTTCATCTGATCGCGCTCGATTACCGTATACCAGCGATCGGCAATCCCGTCGAGCTTGTTGCGCATACCCTGGCCGATCCGCACCGCCGGAGCGGAGTCTGCCGCGACGAAGGTATGCGGGTTGGCCACCAGCAGACGCGGGAGGTTGCGCGGTTGAGCAGCGGGCCGACTGGCCCGCAACTGCGCAGCGAGCGGAGCCGCGACGCCGACCGAGAGAACACCAAGAATCAGGGGAGCAACACGCAAACGCATTCTGGACTTACCTCCCTACGAGGCCCATCCGGAGATCGGATGGCAGAGTGAGACGCCACCGTGGCGTCGAGCATGGGCGAAGAGGGATTCGAACCCCCGACATCCTGCGTGTAAGGCAGGCGCTCTGGACCAGCTGAGCTATTCGCCCGCACGGTACCCTCGACGCTTGCCAATACAGGGCCGCCGTTCAAAGGGAGACGCGTTATTGCGCGTACCCTGCACGGATGGACCGATTGTCAGCCGGGCCTATAATGCAATGGCCAAGGGAATGAGCACACAGTAACCGACGACGAGCAGCACCGCCGCAAAGCTCGCCTGACCCGCCGATAACGCAACGTACCCGGCTACGAGCACCAGTACGGCAATCGCCAAAATGGCGATGTTCCGTCGCCCCAGTAAGCTCCGGCGACCCTGCGGTGCTGCATCCGTTTGCGGCATAAGGTGATGAGGATATTCCGATCACTACGTCCGGTCAAGCGTTGCAGTCGGTTCCTCGTCGCCAATTGAAACGTCCCAGCCAACATCGAGCGCGGCGCGACGGGGGCGGTCCCTCCGCCGACGCCACCAGTACCCGTACACCAACAACCCTGCCATGACCGACCAGATTCCACCTGCTGCCAGCCACAAGCCCCAATTGTACCGTCGACGGACATCCCGTTGCCAGCCCTCATCGAACCGATCGCGCGAGTACCCGGACGTCCGCACCACCGCCGAATCGAAGGGTACGCCCTGGGCCAGTTGGGTCAGCAGCGGTTCGAGCGAGCCGTCGCGACTGGCGCGAGCCAGGAACGACACCGCGCTCGCCGCCAGGGCGTAGGCGGTCTCCGCCTCATGCCGGTTGCCGCGCAGCGCATTGTTGAGTTCGCCCAGCGACGGGACGGCCCCGCGCATCACACCCAGGTTCAAGGCCAGCCGATCGAAGCGATCGAACTCGCCGGCCGCCAGCACGGCATAGCCTTCGTCGAACCAGAGCGGCACCCGGCCGCGAATCGATTGCCGGAGGGCAAAATGGGCCAGTTCGTGGCGCAGGATGCGCACCGGATCGTCACCGCCGTCGGCGCGCACGGCCAGGAGCCGCGCCCCGGGCATGGCGAGCCCGACGCCCCAGCGTGGTACCAGCCCTCGCCCGGCGCGATGGAAGGCCGCTTCGCCGCGCACGACGACCAGCGAGAGCGGCGTCACACTGACTCGCCCGAGTCCGTACCAAGCGATCGGCCGATCGGCGATTTCCGCCAGCGCCACGGCCAGATCCAGATCGCCGGCCCGCGCAATCGCGGTCACCTGACCGACGGTAACGGCGTTGGCTTCCGCACCGACCAGCTCCGCAGCCAGCGAGGAGAGTCGGTTGGACCGCTCGAAGGCCGGCGCTTGCGTGGCAAGCGGCCGGTGGACGGTCAGGAGGAGACAGGCGGCGAGGAGCGCGGCACCGACTCGCCGCGCTCGATGGCCTCGAGCAGCTCCTGACATCGTTTGGCCCATGGCGCAAACCGATTGGCGTTGGCCCCCTTTTGCCAGACGGCCGTCGCTCCCGCATGGTCTCCGGCAAACCACTTGGCCCGCCCGAGATCGTAGTAAGCCTCGATCAGGTTGGGACCGAGCTGAATGGCTTTCTCGAAGAAGGTCTGCGCATCGAGGTCCATTTCCCGCTCGAGGTACACCAGGCCCAGGTAGTAATGGGCGTAGAGTACCGCCTTCCGATCGTTGTCGAGGCGGATGGCCCGGGAGAGGTGTTCGATGGCCTCCCCGAAGATCCGCTTCTTGAGACAAATGTAACCGACATTGACCCGGGCCAGCGCATTGGTGGGCTCCTCCGCGAGCACCCGGGAAAAGGCGGTCAGCGCCTCGTCGAACTTCTGGCCCAGCATCTGGGCCCAACCGAGCAGTGAGGCGGCCTGCAAATCGCCCGGCGCCAGCTCGAGCGCCCGGGCCAGCGCTTGCTCGGCAGCGGCGTGGTCTCCCAGCGCAATCAGCGACCAGCCCTTATCGATGAAGGTGGACGCGCCGAGATGGTCGGCCCGGACGATGGGCCGACTTTCGACCATCCGCGGATCGCGCGTGGTCTCGGCCGTGCCCTGCTTGTAGCTCTCGACCAGGCCTTTGATTCGCTCCCGGAGCGACTCGAAATGGGTCAGGGCCGATTCGGTTTCTTTGTAGATCGCCACGATCCGCCGTTTGACCTGTTCGCGCGCCACGGGCGAGGCCGCCTGCCCCACCTCCGCTTCGAGCGCGGCGATTTCCCGTTCGATCGGCCCAGCCACACGTTCGGTCACAACAGCTGCCCCGATCGATTGTAGGATGTCACCGTAATCCGGCCACTGGCCAGATCGAAATCGGCCGTCCGGCCGAAATCGCCGCCGACAGCCTCGCCGACCAAGCGGATGCCCAGGCGATGGAGCACTTCGCGCGCCGCGACCACATTGCGATCGCCCATCTGAATCGAACCGGGCGGCGTCAGCGATACGAACATGCTGGCCCCGCCCACCAGGCGCGCCGTGATCGACGGCGCCCGGGCGCCGCGCGCAATCATCCGCTCCAGCAGTTCGGGTGCGGCGGTCTGGGCGTAGCGGCCCGGCTGTCCGCTCACCCGCGCCATGGCTTGCGAAGGAAGCAGCACATGAGCCAGCCCGCCGATCCGCGTCGTGGTATCGTAGAGCACGATGGCCACGCAGCTGCCGAGCGCGACGGCTACCAGCCGGGCCGGTGCGTCGGTCACCAGCAACTCGCCGACCCGAACCACCAGACGCGGGGTCGTCACCGGACCCTCCGGTAGATCCGCTCACGACGGTCGACCGACTCGAGCCGCGGCGAAACCGCCCACGCGGCCAGTTCAGCCTTGCCCAGCATGAGGAGGCCGCCCGGGCGGAGCGCATCGATCAGGGCGTTGAGAATCTGTTCCTGGGCCGGTTCGGTGAAATAAATCAGCACGTTGCGGCACAAGATCACGTCGTAGTCGGTCCGCTGACTCGGCCGAGTCAGATCGGCCTGGCGGAATCGGATCGCGTCGCGCCACGCCGCGGGCATGGTGACGCCCTCCGGACCTGCCTGCAGGGGCGCATCGGGCACCAGATTCCCGATGGCCGCCCGGGCACCGGCGGGATAGTTGCCCCGTTCCGCGACGGCCAGCGAGCGCGCATCCAGATCCGTCGCATCGACCCGCCATGCACCCGGGTCCGAGGTCCGCTGCCAGAGCAGCGCGGCGAGCGACCAGGCTTCTTCGCCCGTTGCGCACCCGGCACTCCAGGCCATCAAGGGCCGACCGGGAGACCACGGCAGCAGTGTGCCAAGTGCAACCCAGGCCGACGGATTGCGGAAGAACCCGGTCACATTGATCGTCAGCACGGCCACCAGCCGGTCTCGCTCGCCTGCGTCGCGGTCGAGCAGATCCGCGTACGACGCGAGATCGGCGACTCCGCACGCGCGCCAGCGGCTCCGCAGCCGCCGTTCGAAGTAGGCTGGCTTGCACCGGGTCAGCGCCCCGGCGCCGGCGGCTGTCAGGTGCGCATGGATCCGCGCCACCGGAGCATCGGCCGTGGCAATCATCCGGACACCGGAAGCAACTCGAGGTTGGCACGGGCGAGCTGGTGGCCCGGGTTGAGGCGGACCGCCTGGCCCCAGAACTCGCGCGCCTGATCGGCCGCCCGGCGGCGAAAGGCCAGGTTGCCGAGCTTGAAGAAGAGGTCGTCGCCCAGCTCCGGGGCCAGCGCCGCGGCACGGTCATAGTGCTGAGTTGCCTCGTCGTACCGCCCCGAGCGATAGAGCAGGTCGCCCAGGTTCTTGTGCAGCTGCGGGAGGACCGGATCGTCGGTCGCGGTTTCGCGAAGCAGCGTCTCGGCGCTGGCCACGTCGCCGGTGGCCTCGAGCAAAACGGCCAGATTGTTGCGCAGCACGGGATGGGATGGATGCGCACCGACCCCTTCCCTGGCCAGGGCCAGCGCCGGCTCCAGCTGTTCCTGCATGGCAAGCGCGAGCACCGCGGCGAAGTACCAGAGCGGCGCCGGGGTTCCCGGATCGAGTTCCCGGGCGCGCTCCAGCCGGGCCCAGGCCACCCCCGGATCCTCGCGCCGGAGACCCAGCAAGGCCCAGTTGACGAAGACCATCCGGTTGTCGGGCAGCCGGCCGGCAGCTTCGGCAAACATGGCGTCGGCCTGATCGAGCCGACCGACCTCCTCGAGCGCGATGGCCAGGTTGTGCATCACCTGCCCCCGCGGCCCGGCCCGATCGAGCGACTGCCGGAACGAGTCGACCGCGTCGGACCAGCGTCCCTGGCGGCCGGCAATCACGCCGAGCAGAAACGGCGCGGCTCCTTCCGACGGCCGGAGTTCGATGACCCGGCGCAACTCGCGGGCGGCTTCGTCGAGCATGCCGCTGCGCAGGAAGGCCACGCCGAGATTCCGATGCTCTTCGATCTGAGCCTCGAGCAACCGGGATGGCGTCGTCTTGGACGACATGCCGATCCGCTGGACCAGGCCGGCGGTGATCAACCCAAACAGTGCCTGCCCGGCCTCGAAGTCGGACAACCCGGACGCGTCGATGACCTCCCGCGTGTCCCGGATTCCATCGATCAACGGAAGCAGGCGCCGCTGCGCTTCGGTAAAGCTCAGCGTTTCGTTGACCAGCAGCGACCGATCGAGCGCGAAGATCAGATCGAAACTCGGCACCTTCTTCTCGATCAGACTCCACTCGTCGATCCGACGGGCTCCCTCGAGCAGGAGGTTCTCCGGACTGATCCGATCGAGTTCGCCCTCCATCTCGGGACGAACGCCCGCGTCGAACGTGAAGGTGCCGGTGGTCCAGGAGAAAAGCGCGTAGACCGCTTCGTCGATCTGGAACCGAACCACCCGCTTCAGCTCTTCAGGCGCAAGCGCCCCCAGGCTAACCAGGATCTCGCCCAGCCGTCGGCCGCGCGCGCCGTGCTGCAGCGCCAGGGCCTGATCGAGCTGTTCGCGCGTGATGGCGCCGGTATTGAGCAGGATGTCGCCGATCCGATCGCGCCGATTGACGATGGTGGCGTAGGTGATCCAGCCGTCTTCGAAATAGATCGAGCCGAACTGCTGTCGGTCGCTCAGCGCGAGACATCCGGTCCGACGACCGAAGAAGAGCAGTTGGACCACGTCCGGCAGGCTCGCCTCTTTGAGACTCCCTTTGATGGCCATCAGCCCAGCTCCGTGAGCAGCCGCTCACCCGGGACGGGCCAGACGTGGACCATCTTTTCCGGACTGCGCACGACGCCCATGCCGGGCGACAGAATCCCGCTCCGCGCGCCGAGCGGCCGCCGCTCCCGCCGCGGCGTCTTGCCCTCGACCGTATCGAGCGTCTCACGCGCCAGCGCGGTAGAGGGAACGGTATGCGCCGCCTCCGCCTCGACCAGAACGCGGTGGACGATGCCCTGAACCGCGCGTACGGAATCGGCCGGCCGGCCGGCCAGAAAGTCGATCAGGCCCACATCATTGGCGGCCGATGTGCCCGCAAGCAGCGAGCGCACCACCGCAAGGCGGACATCCCGATCGGGACTGCGCACATCCACCACCGTCCCGCCTTCGAGCCGATTCAGCAGCCGCGCATCGAACCCGGCCAGTTCGGACAGGGCGCGGGCGCTGGTAAAAACCATCGGGCGACCGGCATCTTCGAGCGCCGCATAGATCTGCAGCAGCTCCGCATGGGCGCGCGGCTCGTTGGCCAGAAGGTGGATATCGTCGATCAGGAGCGCCGCCACCCACTGGTAGCGAGCCCGCCACTGGGCCGTTTCCTCCGGCGATTTGAGCGAGGCCAATTCACCGAGGAGGCTGTGCGCCGAGAGACAGGCAATCGGCGCCAGGCCGCGGTGCGCCAGCGCATTGCCGAGCCCGTGCAGGAGGTGCGTCTTCCCGACCCCGCTCGGCCCGGCCAGCACCAGCGGGTTGTGGCGCGCCCCGGGCTCGGTCACGATCGCGGCGAGGGTTTCGAGCGCGACCCGATTGGAGGCGCCCACTCCGATGGTCGCCAGGGTCAGATCGGGAAGCGGCGCAGAGAGCGGAGCGCGACGAGTCCGTGCTTCGGCTACCAGGCGGCGAGCGGAGGCCAGTTGGTCCGGATCGCGGAAAACATCGGTCCCAGCCAGGTCCGGCGCCAGCACAGCAACCTCCGCACCGAGCTGGACCAGTTCGCCGGCATCGCGTTCGAAGGCCTCCAGCACCGGCTCCGGATCGCCGAGCCCGTCATCGGCCAGGAGCCGCTCCAGGCGCCCGGTGCGCATCCCCGCTCCCTGCCAGAGCGCCACCGCATCGCGCAACCGGCCGCGCCAATGGTCGAACTGCTCCGACACATTGGTCACGACCTCGCTCAGAAACTCGTCGAATTCGCGCGGCTCCGATCCGACCGACTCGTGGCTGGCCCCATCGGCAGCCACCGACGCGGGGCGTTCGAGCCCGACCAGAGCCAAGGCGTCATCGACCGGAATCGGGGTTGGCGTGGTCTCCTGAACCGCCAGGATCCGATTGAGGGCGCCCAGGTACTCCTTGACGGAGCCGAGTTCCGCCTCGGCGAGCGCGGTCACTACACCCGGGAGCAGATCGAGGCCGGCCTCTGCAATGCGCCGGTCGAGGATCTGCGCGCGTGCGGCCGATCCCGGCAGACCGAGTTCGACCATCGAAGCATCGCGCAGACGGCGAACCAGGCGGGCATCGAGCCCCGTCAGCTGGCCGAGTTGACGCGAAGCGGTAACGACGGTGGCGAGCCCGGCCGCGAGACGGCTTTCGATCACGTCGAACACGAACGACTGTACCGCCAGCTGCCGTTCGATCACCTCGAGATCGTCCAGTAACACGATCTCCGCGCGGAGCAAGCGATCACGCAGCGCCACCCCGGCATCCGCCAGGCCGCGGCTCTGGACATGCTCGGCCAGCCGGCTCAAGGTGACGAGTTCGACCTGGCGCGGAGGGGTGGACCCGGCCGCGCGATCGCGAATCGCGCGCAGCAGGTGCGTCTTCCCTGAGCCACGCGATCCAGTGATCAGCAGCAGGAAATGCGCACGCGGCGACTCGGCCACCATCCGGGCCGCGGCGAGAGCCGCTCGGGTGGCCGGATCGGGCACCAGGGACGCAAACGGATCGGTCACAGGGTCGGGGGGCGCGCCGCCAGCCGCTGCAGCACGATGGTCGACAGCGCCTTCAAGGTCTCGAATACTCCGGTACCGTGCAACGCGTCGGCGGCAAGGCTGGGCACCGACCGGAAGTTGAACGCCTCGTCCATCTCGTCCGGCGTCAGCACCAGATCCGAAGGCAGATCCTGCTTGTTGTACTGCAGCACCAGCGGCAGCTGGCGAATGTCGACGCCCTGTTCCAGCAGATTTTCTTGCAGGTTCTGAAAGCTCTCGACGTTCTCGTCGAATCGGCGGGCCTGGCTGTCGGCCACGAAGACCACGCCATCCGCGCCCTGCAGCACCAGCCGCCGGGTGGCGTTGTAATACACCTGCCCAGGCACCGTATAGAGCTGGAACCGGGTGGTGAAGCCGGAAATGACGCCCAGCTCGATCGGCAGGAAATCGAAGAACAGGGTGCGATCCGCCTGCGTGGCAAGCGACACCATACGCCCCCGCCGCGACTCGGGAACCCGGCCGTGGATGTACTGCAGATTGGTGGTCTTACCGCAGCGACCGGGGCCGTAGTAGACCAGCTTGCAGGTGATTTCGCGGGCGGTAAAGTTGACGAGAGGCATGGCTACCGTCCGAAGAGCGCGCGAAGGCTCGAGTCGAGATCTTCTTCGAAGGTCTCGGCCAGCACCTGACGGGCCGGCGCATGGCGCGGCGCGACTTTGACCAGGTCATCGATCAACCGGCCGAAGAAGAGCTGCACCATGCCGAGGGAGGTATCCGGCCCGAATACCGCGAGGCCGATCCACTGCGCATCGGGCATGGCAAAGGGCGCCAGGTAGACCCCGGTCCGCGGATTGTGATGCACCACCGCGCCGAACTCACCGGCCTGCATTTCGGAGGCAATGGCCCGGGTCGACGCCACGATGCCGGCGCCGAGCGCAGCTGCGGTCATCACATCGAGCGACCGGGTGAACCCGTGCTGCGCCACGACCTGGCCCGACGACGTCATCAGGAGCGCCACCCGGACCTGCGACTCCGTCACGAAGGTCGCCAGGGGCGACTCGACCCAGGGTTCGATGGCCCGCATCAGCTCAACTGGCCGGCCGCATCGAGCAATGCAAGCCGGACCTCACCGATATTGACGTCATTGCCGGTTACCGCCACGAGCAGTAATCCCTCACCTCCGGCCACGATGAACAACTGGCCGGCCGTGGCCTGGAGCAGCAGGACGCTCATCGGCGGCGTATGGAGCGTCCGGGTCAGCACGCCGAGCCGCTGCGCCAGGCGGGCAGCAAACGCGGCGGCGGCTTCGGTAGCCTGCCCTTCCAGCGCCGCTTCGGCCACGACCAGACCGTCCTCGATCGAGACGAGGAGGGCGCTCCGGACCCCGGCCACCCGGGTGATATCCTCGAGCACCAGATGTTCGCGGCCGATCATTCGAGCGCCTCCAGCCACCGGCGAGCATCCTGGGTCGCTCGGTCCGCAATCCGCGCCAAGCGACCTGCCGGGACTTCCCGACCCCGCATTACCAGGAGGAGCGTTTCCGGCGTGGGCGTCCGGAGTTCGTAGTTGACCGCGCCGCTCTCGATCGCAATCGCCTTCCAGTCGCCCAGTTCGAGCATTCGGGTGGCCCGCTCGGCTTCGCGCGAAACGCCGGCCAGTGCGGCGGCGACCGCTTCGCTGGCATCGACGCCGTCGGCGCGACTGAGTTCGCCGCGGAGCACTCGACCCTGTTGATCGAAGAGCAGCACTGGCGTGGGGCCGGGCGCGGCGGTGGCGGGCACCGGCGCGGGATCGGCGTCGACCTGGGCCACCCGGGCCGCCATCATGGAACGGATTCGCTCGATCGCCGAGGCCAGCGTGGTGTCGTCGGGGGCAAGATCGAGCGCGCGGGAAAGATGGCGGACACTGCGGCCCAAGTCACCGGTCCGAAAGGCCAGAAAGGCGAGACCTTTATGAGCACCGAGATGGTCGGCATCGAGTCGGAGGACGGTGGTCCAGGCATCGAACGCGGCGTCTCCCTCGCCCTTGTCCGAGTGAATCCGGGCCAGCAGGTCATGCGCGTCGGCCACGTTGGGATATCGGGCTGCGCCGCGGGTCGCCACGGTGAGCGCCGCGTCGACCTGGCCGCGACGCCGTAACGCTTCGGCGAGGCGAAGAAATACCAGACTGGCCGGATCCGAGGCCAACTCGAGTGTCATCGCGGCAATGTCGTCAGTCATAGTTCTCTCGCAGCAGGGCCGCCAATTGGCGCGCCGCCGGAATGGCCGCGCCGACCGTTACGACCTTCCGCTCTTCTTCGGAACCTAACGAGGGTAAGGCCAGCCACGCCTCAAAGCCATGGACCGCCTCGTCCAGCCGCCCCGCACCCATCAGGGCCCAGGAAAGCAGCCTGAGCGCCCTGGGTGAGGCCGGGTCCAGACGCACCGCCTCGCGAAAGGCCGTCTCGGCCTGGGTAAAGCGCCGTTCGGCCAGGAAAACACGGCCCAGCATCAGGTGCGTCTCGGCATCGTCGGGAAAGGCCGCGACGGCAGCATGGGCAATCGACATAGCCGCGTCGATGTGACGGGCCAGCAGCTGGCGCTCGGCCTCCGACAAGAGCGACTGGGGGTCGGCTCGGGGCGCTGCCTGGGTGGTTTCCTTGATCGGATCGCGCATGGCCAGCACGCCGGCCGCCGACAGGCCGAAGACGGCCCGGGCCACGTCGAACTCGGGCTCGCTGAGCAGGGTCGACATTTCCTGGAGATCGCGCGTGCCGTCGGCCACCGTGAGCACCCGCCATTCGAACGGGTTGAGCACCAGGCTGCCCGGCTCCCCTTCAGGCAACGAGGTAATCCGGGGGACCACACCGAGGTGCGGCACTTTGGCCCGGATCCGAGACCACTCGTCGATCCGACGTGCCCCCTCGAGCAGGAGGGCTTCAACCGAGATCCGAACATCCGCTTCACGCGGAATGGTGTCGGGGGCCGCTTCCTCGAAGACGAAGTACCCTTCGGACCAACCGAGCATGGTGAAGACGACTTCTTCGATCTGGGCCCGCACCTGCGTGGCCAGTTCCTTCGGCGTGATGGCGCCGATGGCCACCAGGATGGCGCCGATGCGCCGCTCGTCGCCTCCGGCCTGCAGCGCCTGGGCTCGGGTCAGGTCCTCGCTGGCAATCCGCCCGGCGCGCAGCAGATGCTGTCCCAGCATGTGCGGATTGGAGCGGATCGACGCCGCCACGATACCGGCCTCGTGAAACCAGATGGTCCCTTCGTTGTGACGAAGTTCCGATACCACCCGGAGACGCCCGGTCTTCCTGCCGAGATCGAGCAGCTGAAAGACGTCGTGGATGCCCAGTTCGCGGAGCGGGCCCTGGATTGCCATCTCAGGCCTCGACCGGTTGGAGGATGTGCATCAGATCGCGAGTCGACCGCGCTTCCGCGCGTGCCGCCGCAGCGAGCGGACCGGTCGGGTTGCCCTGAATGACCTGCTCCCACTCCTCCAGCGCCTCGCCAAACTGCCCCAACGCGGCCAGCGACATACCGCGATGGAACCGGGCGGTCGGCTGATCGGGAATGAACTTGAGCACGCGGGTAAAGGCGGTCAGCGCATCGCGATGCCGACGTTCGTCGGCCAACGACCGGCCCAGCAGGACCAATGCATCGGTGGCGTATGGCTCGACCAGCAGCAGGTCGACCAGCAGTTTGATCGCCTCGGCCGTTTTGCGCTGTCGCCGGAGCAGCTCACCCAACGCGAGTCCGGCGTCCAGGTAGGTGGGCAGCACGGCCAGAGCGCGTTCGTACGCCGCCTGAGCGAGGCCCAGTTCGCGGCGTTCTTCCCGGACCAGCCCGCTTTCGAACCAGGCCTGAACATGCCCGGGGTCGAGCGCCACCGCAGCCTGGAGCGAACCCAAGGCCTCGTCGGAGTCGCCCAGCTGGCGTCCGATTCTGCCCCGCAAGACCAGCAGGTCGGCCCGGGCCGGGGCCAGCGCAATGGCGCCCAGCGCATCGTCCTGCGCACCATGGAGATCGGCCATGGCAAGACGAGCCCGGGCCCGCAGTTCGAGCGGTTCGGGCTCCCGCGGCTTCAAGCGGACCAGTTCGTCGGCCAGCGCCCTCGCTTCCTCCGCACGGCCGAGCGCCAGCAGTGCCGCCGCTTCGCCACGCAGGATGGCCGGATCGTCGGGCAGCTCCTGGCGGGCCTGGCGGAAGCGTTCGAGCGCCTCGCCATGGAGACCGCGCCGGGCAAAGATCTCTCCCAGGAGCGCGATGCCCGGCCCGGCCGCCCCGCCTCGGCGCAGCGTCCGGTGCACTTCCGCCGCGGCCGACTCGAGCAGCCCCTTGGTGATCAGATCCCTGGCCACAGCAAACGGATCGAGCGTCGCGGCGGCGGCGGCCTCATCGGGGGCGAGTGCCACGAACAGGTCGTCGAGCACCGCCGGGTCGAAGGTGAAGTCTTCTCCGACCGCATCCAGGGTTACATCGGCCGCCAGATTGGGAACGATCCCGACCGAGGTTTCGCTGAACTGCAGCTCGATCGACAGGGCGTACTTCTGCGGCACGTAGAAGGGATCGATTTCCAGGGCGCGCCGGGTTTCCCGCAGCGCCTCATCGAACGAGCCGAGCTGGCTCAAGGCAAAGCCGAGATTGTAGTGGGCCGGTGCGCAGCTGGGATCGGCCTCGACGGCCCGTCCGAAAGCGTTCCGCGCATCCGGATACCGCTTGAGCTCCATCAGGACCAGGCCAATGCCGTTCCAGGCAATGGCGTGTTCCGGATCGGTGGCGAGCACACTCCGGTATCCGTCGAGCGCCGCCTGGAACCGCTGCCGATGGAAGTGGAAGAGCGCCAGGTTGAGCCGGGCCGCCTGCAGACCCGACTGCGCAGCAATGGCTTGCTCGAACCCGGCTCGGGCCGGCTCGGGCTCCTGCTCGGCCGCCAGCAGCACAGCCAGGTTGTTCCAGGCGAGCGCCGCATCGGGGTCGAGCCGAACCGCTTCCTGGTACGCAGCGCGGGCCTCGACCCGCCGGCCAGCCTGATGCAGGACCACGCCCTTTTCATTCCAGAGCTTGGGATTCTCGGCGTCCGATTCGAGCAGCCGGCGATACAGTTCCAGCGCCTCGGTGGTGTCGCGCTGCAGCAGGTGAATCTCGGCCATGCCCTCGAGCGCCGGGCGTTCATCTTCCCCGGCTTCGAGCGCCAGACGGTACTCGCGCAGCGCTTCGACGAAGTAGCCGCGCCGCCGGAAGGCCACCGCCAGGTTGAGATGCGCTTCGTTTGCGCTGCCGCCGATTCCGGAGGAAGGGGTCGTTTCGCGGGACGCCGGCCTGGCCTGATTGATCCGCAGGTTGGCCTGGGCCGACCCCAGCGACGGGTTGAGCGTGACGGCGCGCCGGGTGGCGTTTCGGGCCGCGTCATGAAAGCCGAGATCGCCGTAGACGAACCCGAGCAGATACTGGACGTCGGCATGCTCGGGATTGATCTGCGCCGCTTCGGTCAGCACGGTCAGCGCCCCGTCGACCAGGCCGCGATTGTAGAGCGCCTGACCGAGATAGAGGCGGGCGACAGTACTGCGGGGATCGATCTCGACGGCGCGCTGGAACCATTCGGTGGCCAGGTCGTGACGGGCGCGGGCCTGTTCGACCAGGCCGAGCTGAACCAGAGCGGTGCCGTCCCTGGGGTTGCTCCGCAAGAGATCTTCGAACTGTTCGCTGGCCCGGTCGTGCTGGTTGAGCGCCAGATAGATCCGGCCCAGCTCCAGGCGCAGCTGGCGATCCTCGGGACGCCGGGCAATCTGGTCCCGCAGTTCACCGATCCGGCGGTCGTAGTAGCCGGTTTCACGCTGGACGGTGTCGAGGTTTTCCTGCGCCACCCGCATGTGCGGGTCGAGTTCGAGGGCCCGGCTGAATGCCGCGATCGCCTCGGCCACCATGCCACGGTCGTAATAGAGAACGCCGAGATTATTGTGCGCGCCCGAGTCGGACGGATCGATCCGCCGTGCCAGGGAGCGAAGCACTCCCAGGTCCCGTTCGGACGTCGCCTGATGGGCCATGGCTATCGAATCGGACGAATCGAGTCGAAGATAGCGGCCAGCGACGCGACATCCGGCATCAGAATGAACTGCCCGTTGACCGACTCATCGGAACCCGCAATCCGGAAGGCGGTTTCGACGCAGATGACGTGATCGCGGGAGTGGCCGAAGTTGAGATACGCTGTCGTCAGCACCGCTCCGGCCTGGTCGACCACCAGGGCCGGGACCGACGGGACCAGCATCATCCCCATGAAATCCGAGAGCGCGTTGAGATAGGCGCTGCAGAGGATGTTGCCGGTTTCCATTACGGTGGAACGTTCCATCTCCGTAAACCCCGGCCCGCCCTTGGGCGACCTGAGCAGGATACTGCACAAGGTGCGCGCCGAGATTTCCGGGAAGACCAGCAGAGTCCGGCCGGTCAGGTCGCCCATCATGTGCATCAGGACGGCGGCAATGATGGTATCGGCGGGACCGAGCAACTCGGCCGCCTCTTCGAGCCGCTTCACGTCCACCTGCGGGACATCGATCATGATGGTGCGACCGGTCATTTGCGACAGAGCCGTCGCCGCGTGCCCCGCGCCGATATTGGCGATTTCCCGGAGCGCATCCCGCTGTGCGGCCGTCATCTCCCGTGCATCGATCATCGCATCCCTCGCCTTCCGCTATGAGGCCGCGCCGTCAGGTCCGCTGCCAATCGCATTCAGAAAAATGCCGTCGGGTCGAGCACGAAGGCCGGCGCCCCATCCGCCAGGATGGTGGCTCCACTGACCCACCCCGGCAGGGAGTCGGGCGCCTCGATCCGTTCCAGCAGTACGTCGTGCTGGCCAAGCAGGGTGTCGACGGCGACGGCGCCATCCCGGCTGCCCCACTCGAGCACCAGCACGGGCCGGCGGGTCGGAACCTCCCCGCCCCGGCGACCGACCAGGTCTGCCAGATCCACGAACGGCACCGACCGGTCCCGAAAGGTGAACCGGCCATTACCGGAGGTCGTTTCGGTCCGTCCGGGCAGCACGGCTTCGCGCACCAGGCGGAACGGGATGGCGTACCGTTCGCCGTCCGCACCGACCAGCAACACCCGCTGAACCGCCGTGGTCAGCGGCACGGTGATCTCGAAGACGGTACCCTGCCCCGGTTCGGACCGGAGGCCGAGTGTTCCGCCCAAGGCTCGCACTTTCGACGCGACGATGTCGAGTCCGACGCCGCGCCCGGACACCTCCGTCACCTCTGCCTTGGTCGAGAAGCCGGGACGCACCAGGAGCTGCAGCACCTCGGCGTCCGAAAGCTCCGCAGCTGACTCCTGCGCAAGCAATCCGCGCTCGACCGCACGGCGCACGACGGCGTCGCGATCGATGCCGCGGCCGTCGTCCTCCAGCCGAATCACGATCCACTCGCGACGCCGTCCCGCCCCGAGCCGGAGGCTCGCTTCGGCGGGCTTGCCCGCTGCAACCCGGTCGGCGGGGAGCTCCACCCCATGGTCCACCGCATTCCGCAGCAAGTGGATCAGCGGCTCGACCAGTTCTTCCAGCATGGCGCGGTCGAGCTCGATGCCCTCTCCGCCAAGTTCGAGACGGGCCGCCTTGCCCAGCGACTCCGCCAGGTCGCGCACCACTCGGGGAAAGCGCCCGAACAGCTCCGACACCGGCGCCAGTCGGGCCTTGATCACCAGCCCGTGCAGCGACCGGACCAGCGAGTCCACCTGCCCCGAGATCTGCTCCAACTCCGGATCGGTCCGCACGGCGGCCAGATTGGCGAGCCGATTGCGTGCCACCACCAGTTCGCCGGCCGTCAGCAGCAGGTCGTCCAGGCGATCCGGATCGACCCGGACCGGACGACGGTCGGTCCGCATCGGCGTGGGCGCGGCCTCGGGCGCCGCCGCCGGCGACACGACCGGACTGCTGGTGGACACCAGCCGAGCCAGCGCCGCGACCAGCTGATCGGCCTCGGGAATCGGCACCCCGGCCGTGGCGGGTTCGAGCCCCTGCTCGAGCAGGTCCACGGTCCGGAACAGCACGGCAACCACGGCCCGCGAGGGCGCCAGTTCGCGCCGCCGAACGGCCTCCAGGAGATGCTCGGCGCCGTGGGTCAGATCTACCACGTCGCCGTATCCCATCGACGCCGCCGCGCCCTTCAGCGAATGAAAGGCCCGGAACAGTTCCGCCAGAGGCGTCAGGTCCGCAAGGTCGCGCTCCCAACGCAATAACTCCGCCGTGGCGCGGCGGAGATGTTCCCGCCCATCGGCCAGGAACAGCGCGGTATAGCGGCGCAGGTCCATGGCTCGGCCCCTCAGCCGAGCAGGCGCTGCACCGCTTCCAGAACGCGGGAAGGCTGAAACGGCTTGACCACGAAATCCTTGGCCCCGGCCTGAATCGCTTCGACCACCAGCGCCTGCTGACCCATCGCGCTGCACATCAGAATCTTGGCGGCTGGGTCGTCCTTGCAGATGGCGCGCACCGCTTCGATCCCGCCCATCGTCGGCATCACAATGTCCATGGTGACGAGATCGGGCTTGAGCGCGGCATACTGACGGACCGCCTGCTCTCCCGTCTCGGCTTCTCCGACGACTTCGAACCCGGCTTGCGTCAGGATATCGGCAATCATGGTCCGCATGAACATCGCGTCGTCACAAACCAGCACCGTATGGGCCACGCGTATCCTCCCCCTCAACTCCGAGCGCGTCAGGCTGATCGGCCGAACACCGAGTCCAACGCGCCATCGAGATCCAACCGAGCCACCGACGCATCCGCCGCCGCCAACTCGAGTACCGCTTCTACGCCCAACCCGACCCGCCCACCCCGGGCTCGTAACACCACCAGCCAGGGCGATGGCCCCGCCCCCGAGGGACGAACGCCGAGCAGGTCGGCAGCGCGCACGATCGTGACGAGGGTACCGCGAATATTTGCGACACCCTCGACCGGAGGTGCAACTCCCGGCACTCGGACCAGCGTCGTTTCCGTGCAAACTTCGAGCACGACCGCGACCGGAAGCGAGAACTGGAAATCGCCCACCCGACAGACCACGAGACGATCGCTCGTCGGCTTACCCCTCGGTGGCTCGATAGAATCCAAAATAGGTCAACCAATCGGGCGGATCAACTTGATCTGCAACGAGTTGCAGCGCCGGAACGAGGTCCAGTGGCCAGTCGCTCTGGAAGCTCATGGCCGCCTGACTGATGGGATGCCGGAAGGCCAGGAGAGCAGCGTGGAGGGCCTGGCGAGGGGTCGCGGCATCGACGCGTTCCGCCAGATTCCGGCCAGACCCCGTGATCCGGCGGGCTCCGCCCCCGGCATAGACCGGATCGCCCACCACGGGATGTCCAATATGTTGCAGGTGGACCCGGATCTGATGGGTCCGGCCGGTATGGAGATCGGCCCGAAGGAAATCCACCACGCCAAGCCGTGCCAGGACGCGGAAATCGGTTCGTGCCGCCCGGCCATCCGATCGAATCACCATCCGCTTCCGATCGGTGGCATGCCGGCCGATCGGCGCGTTGACGCGCTCCTGAGACTGATCCAGGTGACCCCACGCCAGCACCGCATACGACCGACTGACCTGCCGGGCCGCGATAGCCGCGCCGAGCCGTCGGTGGGCCAGCTCGCTCTTGGCCACCACCATGAGCCCGGAGGTGTCCCGGTCGAGGCGATGCACGATCCCCGGCCGCCCCTCGGCGCCGGACGAGAGCGTCGTGCCGCGGGCCACCAACGCGTTGACCAGGGTGTCATCCCAATGTCCTGGCGCCGGGTGGACCACCAGCCCGGCCGGCTTATCGATGACCGCGAGATCCTCGTCTTCGTAGCAGACGGTGAGCGCAATCGGATGGGGCGTAA
This sequence comes from uncultured Gemmatimonas sp., assembly GCA_964619465.1. Taxonomy (GTDB): domain Bacteria; phylum Gemmatimonadota; class Gemmatimonadetes; order Gemmatimonadales; family GWC2-71-9; genus SHZU01. Next base: position 2,510 of record CAZUES010000035.1, on the reverse strand, counting down.
TGGTGCGCGGCGGCGCCTCGTCGCTCAACTCGACTTCGACCAGTTCACGTGCGGCAAGGGTGCGCGAGGCCCGCGCCACCGCGCCGACGACGCGAACCTGCCCGGCCGCGACGATGCGCGCGGCCTGAGTTCGTGAGAGATTGAGCTGATCGGCAAGAAAACGATCGAGCCGCTCGGTGGCGGGCACGGCCACGGAAAACGTCAGCGTGGCCAGGGAAACCTCACCCGGGCCGCGGCTCGGCGGCTTTGGCTTCGCGCGCCAGGCGCGCATCCTCGAGCCAGAAGGAGATGGCGAGCGCCACCGCCCCGCAACTCACGCCGATATCGGCGATGTTGAAGGTCGGCCAACGGGTCGTGCCGACCCCGATATCGATGAAATCGACCACTCCCGCGCCATGACGGATCCGGTCAACCAGATTCCCCGCCGCACCACCGACGATGAGCGCCGAGGCAAACTGACGGAGCCACTCGTTCCAGTCGGCGTGACGGGCCTTCCAGGTAATCCCGATCACGGCGGCCGCCGCAATGACCAGAAAAATCCAGCGCGAATACTCGCCCAGATGCAGACTGAACGCGGCGCCTGGATTGTAGGCCAGGCGCCAGCGGAACCATTGTCCCATCACCTCGACCGGCACATAGGGAACCAGGCTCGACTCGGCCCAGTACTTGGTGACGATATCGAGGCCCAGCCACACGATGGCGAGCGGCCAGAAGATGCGATGCGGATTAGCGCCGCTTCCCATCCTCTTCCTTTTCTTTGCAGCTGATGCAGAGCCGGGCATGCGGCAGCGCATCGAGGCGATCGAAGCTGATCGGCTGATTGCAGGTGTGGCAACGGCCGAAGTTATCGGGCGCGTTATAGAGGCGACGGAGCGCCTGATTCACATGCCAGAGATACCGCCCCTCCTGCGACGCGAAGAGGAACTGCTTTTCCCGTTCCATGGTATCGGTACCCTGATCCGCCATGTGGAACGAATACGACGAGAGGTCGCCGTCGGAGTTTTGCAGCGTCGAGTTGAAGGTGTCGTCGTAGTGCCCCAACTCCTTCATCACACGGGCCCGCTCATCGAGCAGGCGCTGCTCGAGATGCTTGAGCTGTTCCTTGGTCATCGTGCTACCTCGGTGCGACTAGGGCGCCTGCTCGGTGAGTCGCCTCACCGAGAGAATCGCCTGGTGATCATCGATGCTCGCCTCGTCGCGCGCATCGCATGGGTCGAGCGCCTTGCCGACCTCGAAGGACCGGGTCAAGGTTTCCTGCTGAATCAGTTCGGCGTGCTTCCGCACGGCATCGAGAACGGCAGCGCTGCCATCGACGGCCAGCGCAATCCGGGTGGTATAGTCGTAGCCGGCGTCCTTGCGCAGCCGCTGAACCCGGTTGACGACCTCGCGGGCCAGGCCTTCGGCCAGCAGGTCGTCCGTCAGATGTGGATCGAGCGCCACGACGAAGGGCCCGGCGCTCTGCACCAGCCAATCGGTGGTCACTTCCCGCTCGACCACGACATCCTCGGGCAACACCTCGACCGCTGCGCCGTCCAGGAGCACCTGGGCCGCCTGCCCCTCCTCGAGCCCGCGCAGCGCTTCAGCCGGCAACTGCGCAACCAGCGCCGCGACCTCGGGCGTCCGTTTGCCGAAGCGCTTGCCGAGCGAGCGGAAGTTGGCCTTGGCCTTGAGGCGGACCAGGTCCGCATCGGAGGAAACCACGTCGATCCGCTTGACGTTGACTTCCTGACTCAGCAAATCGAACAAGGTCTGGAAGCGGCCGTTGGTGACACCCTTGGGCAGCGCCACTCGCATGGTCGCGAGCGGCTGACGGACCCGGCGGTTGCCCGCTTCCCGCGCGCTACGACCGAGCGAAGCAAGCCGCCGCACGGCGGCCATGGCCCGCTCGAGATCGGGGTCGATGTCCGCCTGATTCGCAACCGGGAAACCGGCGAGATGCACCGAGCTGCCGACCAGCGCCCGGTGCAACCAGTCGCTCGCAAATGGCGCAGCCGGGGCCAGCAGGCCCGAGACTACGATCAGGCATTCGCGCAGCGTCCCGACAGCGGCGGGATCGGCGGTCCGATCCGGGGCCCAGAACCGCGACCGGCTCTGGCGTACGTACCAGTTGGACAGTTCTTCGACGAAGTCCATCACCGCCCGCACCGCAACCGTCGCATCGTAGCCGTCGTACGCCGCCGTGACGTCGCGGACGGTCGAGGCCAGCCGGCTTCGGATCCAGCGATCGAGTTCCGTCGGCGTACCGCCGGCACCGGATTCGACTCCCTCGGCATAGAGCGCCAGGAAGTTGTAGGTGTTGCGGAGCGTATTGAGGAAGCCGCCCACCGTATCCGGGATCTGTGCCCGGTCGAACGGTTTGGGCAACCAGACCTGGCTCGAGGCCAAGAGATAGAGGCGGACCTGATCGGCCCCGAACTCGCGCACCGCTTCCCAGGGATCGACCGTATTGCCCCGACTCTTGGACATCTTCTGGCCCTTGGCATCGAGGACCAGCTCGTTGACGACGACGT
>CAZUES010000034.1:0-44040 GCA_964619465.1 uncultured Gemmatimonas sp. | reverse complement strand
CCTACGCGCCCTTTACGCCCAGTGATTCCGGACAACGCTCGCACCCTCTGTATTACCGCGGCTGCTGGCACAGAGTTAGCCGGTGCTTCCTTTCGAGGTACCGTCATTGTGTTCGTCCCTCGCGACAGTGGTTTACAACCCGAAGGCCTTCATCCCACACGCGGCGTCGCTGCGTCAGGCTTTCGCCCATTGCGCAATATTCCCCACTGCTGCCTCCCGTAGGAGTCTGGGCCGTGTCTCAGTCCCAATGTGGCTGGTCATCCTCTCGGACCAGCTACCCGTCGTCGCCTTGGTGAGCCATTACCTCACCAACTAGCTGATAGGCCGCGAGGCACCCCATCGGCGCATTGCTGCTCTCACCTTCAGACGATGCCGCCCGAAGGTCGTACGCGGTATTACCCGGTCGTTGGACCGGCTATCCCCCGCCGATGGCCATGTTCCTCACGTGTTACGCACCCGTCCGCCACTGAAGTATTGCTACTCCCGTTCGACTTGCATGTGTTAAGCACGCCGCCAGCGTTCGTCCTGAGCCAGGATCAAACTCTCCAATGAAGAATTCGATATAGCTCTATGACCGAACGACTGTGATTTCAATCGTCGGAATCACTATTTAACGAGATTTTGAAACCCATCCCCGTCGGTGGCTTCGCAGTCCGCCAACGGATCATAGGGTCCGCACTTCTTCTCTCGACCGTTTCCATCACTTGTCAAAGAACAGTGCCGTTTTATCGGCAGCCCACAAGTTTAGACTGGGCTCTTCGGTTCGTCAAGGGCTTACAACAATCTGGTCAACCCATTGTGACGACACACCTTGCCGCGATCTCTTGCGGGGCGACGAACATAGGAAAGACGACCGCCGCTCGCAAGGGGGCGGTTACCTTTCCGGCCACTCATTGACCGGCTTCCATGCGCCTCGCCTCCCTGATCCGATCCGCCACGGCCACGGCTGCCCGATTTCCGGCCTCGCTCCTCGCCGCCGCAACGGCCGCGACCGCAGCCACTCTGCTGATCAACGATACCGGCTCGACACCGATCCTCGGGCGCGTCCTGGCGACGGCCATCCTGGGACTCTCACTGGCCACAGCCGCCCATCTGGCCGGCCACCGGGCAGCCCACCACGTCCCGGCGGCCCGCTGGGCCCTGCCAACCCTGACCCTGCTGGCCCTCGGCACCTGGGCCGCCATCAGCCACGCCATCCCGGACCGGCTTTTCGCCACCCGATGGCTCGCGCTGCTGCTCTTCGGGCACCTCGCCGTTGCGATCACACTATGGCGGCCCAAGGGTGAGACGCCGAGTTTCTGGCAGTTCAACCGGCGGCTGCTCGAGCGCATACTGCTCGCCACCCTCTACGCGGCAACGCTGTTTCTCGGCCTGGCCGTTGCGCTTGCTGCGGTGGACAAGCTGCTGGGCATCGATATCCCGTCCGAAGCATATCCGCAGCTGTTTGCCCTGCTGACGCTGCTCTTCCATCCCTGGTTCGTACTGCACGGCGTGCCGCATCGGCGCGACCTCGATGCGCTTGTCACGCAGAACGAGTATCCGACCGGCCTCAAGCTTTTTGCCCAGTACGTGCTGGTACCGCTGGTGACGCTCTACCTGGTGATCCTGACGCTCTACCTCGCCCGCATCCTGATCACTCAGAGCTGGCCCAGCGGCTGGATCGGATATCTGGTTTCGAGCGTCTCGGTGATCGGGACGCTGGCACTATTGCTGGTGCACCCGCTTCGTGATCGCGTCGAGGAGCGATGGATCAGCGCCTACGCCCGCTGGTACTTCCTGGCCCTGCTACCTGCGCTGGTGATGCTGCTGCTCGCCATCGGCAAACGGATCGGTCAGTACGGCATTACCGAACCCCGCTACGCCTTGCTGGTTCTCGCTGCCTGGATGACCGGTATCGCAGCCTACTTCGGGATCACCCGTTCGCGCCGGATTGCCCTCATCCCGGTTTCGCTCGCGGCCGTCACCTTGCTGGCCCTGATCGGCCCCTGGAGCATGACGGCCATGTCCCGGCGGAGCCAGGCCGGCCGGCTCGCAGCGATCCTGGGACGATCGCCCCTGCCCCCGAGGCCCGGACAGCCGCTGGCCGAGGGGGATCGGCGCGAGGTGGTCGCCATCCTGACGTACCTGGAGCGCGCTCACGGCGCCTCGGCCGCCGTCAAAGCGGCGGGGCTCGATCCGGTCCTGGCCACGACCTGGCCCGGCGGGACAGCCCTCGACTCGACACTGAGCAGGCTCGGTGTCGCCCGCTTCACCTCGGGCGCTTCGGATGCCGGCGAGCGCTACGCCATGTTCGAGGTCGCGTCGGTCGACAGTCTGGTCAGTGGCGGCGTTGCCGTCGCCGGCGAGGGGCGCTGGTACCTCGACCGCGCCTTGCTCCGCCCCTTCCGGATCCGCTATCTCGACCGAGTGCTCTCGTTCGTACCGCGCACGGCGGCCGGCGAGATCGTGGTTTTCCGGGGCGACTCGGTCGAGGCGATCCTGCCGATTTTCGCGGCACTCGAGCCCGCCCTGGTCCCGCTGGAAAGCCGGCACGTCGATGAGCGTCCCCGAACCGAACCGATCGTGGTCGACGTGACGGGTGAGACGCTTCGGATCCGCCTGATCGTCACCAGCGCCAGCTGGTCGTTTGCCCCGGCAGACTCGCTGGGCCGATCCGCGACGGGCGCAGTGGTGCTGACGCCCCGCTGACGATGACTGATACCGAGCTGGCGGGCGGTCGGCCGGAGGGGCTGGAACTCCGCGCCGTCTCTCGCCACCTCACCGCGCTGCTCACCAGGCGGGTGGGCGCGGATCGACTGGCGCAGGTGGAAGACGCGGTGCAAGATGCGTTCATGGCGGCGCTCCGAACCTGGGGGCCTCGAGGAACGCGGCCGGCCGATCCGGTTGCCTGGCTCTATCGCGCGGCCTGGCATCGGATGGTCGACCAGCTCCGGCGGGCCGATCCTGCCTCCCTGGACGCGGCCGAAGCGGCCCTGGTGACCGCCCCTGGCCCGCCCGATCTCGCGGAAGGGCAGCCGGACGCCGAACTCCGCCTCGTGTTGCTCTGCTGCCATCCGACACTGAGCATCGATTCGCAGGTTGCGCTGACCCTCAAGGTGGCGGCGGGGTTCTCGGTTCCGGAAATTGCCCGATTGCTGGGCGCCGCAACCGACGCGGTCGACCAGCGGCTGGTGCGCGCTAAGCGATCGCTCCGCCGCTTCGGGATCGACCTCGATCCGCCCGCGGAAGATCTGGCGCGGCGGAGTGAAGTGGCGCTCGAGGTTCTCTACGGGATGTTCAGCGAAGGCTACGCATCATTCACCGCACCGACCGGCCTCCGCCGAGAGCTGTGCATCGAAGCGCTCCGTCTTGCCCACCTGATGCTGGCGGACCCGGCAACTGCATCGCAAGCCGGGCATGCGCTGGCTGCGCTTTTTGCCTTTCACCTTTCCCGTTTGGATACCCGGTTCGACGACGCCGGCGCCTTTCAGACGCTTCGAGACCAGGATCGACGTCGCTGGAACCGGAAAGCCATCGCCATCGGCCTGGACCACCTGCGGCGGTCGACCGGCCCGGTCCTGACTCGATACCACCTGGAAGCCGAAATCGCGTCGTGTCACGCCGTCGCCGACGAGTACTCTGCCACGGATTGGCCCCGGATCATCGGCCTGTACGACGCCCTGCTCGAGCGATGGCCGACCCGAAAAGCCCGACTGGCCCGAGCCATCGCCATCGGTGAGCGGGACGGGCCCCGGGCCGGGATCGGGGCCCTCACGGCCCTTCCCGACGGCGACGACGACCCGACCCATCTGACCGCGCTGGCCTACTGCTTCGAGCAGGCGGGAGAGCGATCCCGCGCTGCCACGATCTACCGCCGAGCACTCGGCGCGGCATCCATGCCGGGCGTCCGGCGGATCCTGGAAGGCGCCCTGGGCCGAGTCGAGGGAGCCGATGTCGGTTCCGACCTGGTCGATCCGTCGTAAGGTGACGGACGGCCAAGAGGGCCGGACGACGAAACGTTGCTACGAGGAGAACGAGACCAATGGCGGAATACGTCATGTTGCTCTGGGAGAACCCGACCGCGTTTGCGTCGGCCTCACCCGCCGAGATCGAACAGATCATCCAGGAGTACGTCACCTGGCGGGAGCAGATGGGGGCGGCCGGGAAGATCACGGGCGGCACCAAACTGCGCGATGAGGGAGGCCGGCATCTCAAGGCGGGTACCGTCACGGATGGGCCCTACGCCGAAGTGAACGAGATCGTCGGCAGGCTCTTCTTCGTCGCGGCGAAAGACTATGACGAGGCCGTCGCGATCGCGCGGAGCTGTCCGCACCTCAAGTTCGGTTGGATCGAGCTTCGCGAAGTCGAGCCGACCTGATGAGAGCCGCGATGGCGGGCCTGCTCGCGGTTGCGATCACGGTCTCGGATCGCCCGGCGGAGTTGCTCACTGCCAGTACGCGCCTGGTTTACGAAAGCGCGGGCCAGCAGACCGTCTGGGTCGTCGACTCGGTCCGATTCGGGGACGATTCCGCCTGTGCCCAGGCCTGGATCCGGATCGGTCCGCGCCTGGAGGAGCGGCATGATTGCATCCGCGACGGCGCACTCCACCGTCTCGACTTGCGGAGCGGGCAATGGCGAGAGGAACGCCCGCTGGCGCCCTCGACCGAACGGCGCTATGCCCGAGGCGCCGGCACCGCCGTGTTCCAGACCGGCGCGCTCCGCACCGACACCATCGGAACTCGGTTGGTTCGCACAGTGGAGACGACCATGTTGATGCTCGATTCGACCGGGACCCCGGTCCGGCGGCTCCTGGAACGGTATGCGGTCGGCTTAATGACCGCGACCTGGGGCCGCTTCGAAACACCCGAGCCGGGAGGCGGCTGGCGGGTCCAACAGGAGTTCCGACTCCAGGCCATCGAATAGGCCGTCAGGTGCGGTCGGCCTCGGCGCCTGCGGCCAGGTCGAAGCGCGGGATCTGGGCCAGAAAGCTCGATCCGTCATCCCGCTGGAACTCATAGTGCCCCTCCATGAAACCGGAGGGGCTCTTGAGGATGCAGTAGCTCTGGTAGGTGTGGACCCCGCCCGGTGCGATCCACGGCTGTTCCCCGATCACACCGTCGCCACGGACTTCGTGGTCTTCGCCGTTGCCGACCGAATCGTGAATCCACCAGAAGCGCGTCAGCAGCTGCGCTGCTACCGACCCGACGTTCTCGATCCGGACGGTATAGGCAAAGACGAAGTGGCCCAGCGTCGGACGGGACTGCCCGCGCAGGTAGGCGGGACGGACGGAAATCCGGATTCCGTCCGTCATGCGGTAGTAGTACGGAGCCATCGGCCTCTCTAGGGCGTCAGTTCTCTGGGGCGCGGCTCGATCCGGATGATCCAGAGGCCGTTATGCATGTCGTTGACGTAGGCCAACCCGTCCTTCGGATTGACCACGACGCCCCACGTCATGGCGCTGTTCTGGACCCGGCCATTCATGTCGGCCGTGTTGACGTGGGCCATCTCGCGGCCCTGGGCGCGCAGGTCGCCCTTGAGTTCGCCCGAGATATCGAAGACCCGGAAGCCGGCGTTGTAGGCACCCATGTAGAGAGTGTCGCCGGCGACCCAAACGTTATGTACGCCGCCGTACTCGGGCTCGTACCAGGCGACGGACTTCGGGTTGGCGATGTCCGACACATCGACCACTTGGAGTCGACCATAGGCTCGGCCAGCCGACGCATCCTTGGCGCCCTTGACGGGCGTGGCCGGGAAGACCTCGTCGGCAATGATGACGTAATCCTTGTAGCGCCAGGCCGTGTGCGTGCCGCGGATGAAGCCGGGCCCACCCGTCGCTTCGACGTCGCGATACATGGCATTGAGGTCGTACTTGAACTGGCTGACGAACTGGGGATTGGTCGGACTGCCTCCCTTGATCCCGTTTCCGATATCCAGGATGACCAGACCGTCATTCCAGTAGCTCGCGTAGAGCAGGCCGTCCTGGATGTCGATGTCGTGCAGCGAGCGTCCCGCATCGGGGCGCGATGTCTTCCAGACGGCCGCCTCGCGCGGGTTGGCCGGATCGGAGATGTCCACGATATGGAGCGCGCCGGTGCCGTCGTTGGTCAGGTAGACGTGAGTGCCGTACTTCTCCTGCCGATAGACGAACGAGGAATGGACGCCCGCAGTGACGTTGTGGGTGTATTCCGCGATGACCTTGGGGTGCGCGGGATCTTCGGTCGACGCGATCACGATCCCGTTTTTCCGGTCACTGGCCCCTTCGCGGGTGAACACGATGGTCTTTCCGTCCGGCGTCGACATCACGTCGTTGACGCGGCGGGTGTTGACTACGATCGAATCGGTGACGACCGGATTCGACGGGTCACGAATATCGATGGCATAGAGCACATCGCCGCCGCCGCCCGAGCCGAGATAGGCATAGTCGCCGCTCGGATGGATCCAGACTTCCTCGGTATTGAACCGGGTGCGCGGCAACCGACCGACCACCGTCGCCGGGCGGCGGACATCGCGCGGGGCGACGGTTACAGTCGCTTCGGCGGACCGGCTGCCGATACTGGCCGTGATGAGGTAGCTACCCGCCTCGTAGCCGACGAACGAACCGTCGGCATCGATCACGCCGTGTCCGGGAGCAAAGCTCCACTGTGGCGTGAATCCGGCGACTTCCTTACCCGCCTGATCGGTGGCGACCAGCTTGAAGCGCACCACGTCCCCGCTCCGCACCTCGCTCATCTCCGGCGTGATCTTGAGCGACGTGATCGTGTTCGGCACGACGCGAACGGTAAAGGATTGCTCGGCGCTGCCGGCGCGCGCGGTGATTCGCGCGCTACCTGCGGTCTTGGCCTCGAGCACGCCATCCGCGCGCACCGAAGCAACCGCAGGCGCGGAACTCGACCACCGCGCGCCGTCGTTGCGACGGTCTCCGGCAGCGGAGTAGACGCTCGCGTCGAGCCGCAAGCGCTGCCCGGCAATGACCGACTGGACCGCCGGGGCAATCGCGATACTGGCGGCCGGGCCGGCCACCATGTTGACCTTGATGATCTCGCGGATCGGCCGGGTTCCCGGGACGTGCGCCGTTGCGAGGACCTGGAACGAGCCGGTCGAGCCCGATTCGATCAGGCCGGTCGGATCGACGCGGGCCTCGAAGTACGCCCCCTGCCCGACGAAGGAGATCCGGGCGCCGGGTACCGGTTGCCCGTCCGCGCCGAGCGGGGTGGCGGTCAGGCGGAGCGTATCCTGAGCCGCCATGGTGACGTTGGTACCGGGCGTGATCACCAGCCGGGCAATCGGACTGTCCGGCAGCTGCGGAGCGGCCGGCTGCTGCACGGCCAGGAGCGCAAGTAGGGCTAGCATCGAATCGAACTCGTCCTTGCCTGTTTCGTCGTGATGATCAACTGGTCGGCGGATTGAAGCCGCTGCCGGCCTCGACCCACGAAAACTGATACTTGGGATCTTCGATCGGCGCCGCCTGCTTGGCAATCTTGAGCGGACGGAAGGTGTCGACCATCACCGCCAGCTCATTGGTTTCTTTGGCGCCGATGCTCGCTTCCATCCGGCCCGGGTGCGGACCGTGAGGGATGCCATCCGGATGGAGCGTGATGCTGCCGTACTCGATGCCCTTCCGGCTCATGAACTCGCTCGAGGCATAGTAGAGCACCTCATCCGAGTCGACATTGCTGTGGTTGTACGGTGCCGGCACGGCTTCCGGATGGAAGTCGTACGGTCTCGGGCAGAAGGAGCAGACTACGAAGCCGTCGCCCTGGAAGGTCTGGTGCACCGGCGGCGGCTGGTGAATCCGGCCGACGATCGGCTCGAAGTCGTTGATGTTGAATGCCCAGGGATAGAACATGCCGTCCCACCCGACCACATCGAACGGGTGGTGATCGAGGATGAACTCGTTCAGGGCGTCGTGCTGTTTGACGATGATGGGGAAGTCGCCCCGTTCGTCATAGGTCTTGAGTTCACGTGGAACCCGGAAGTCGCGCTCGGAGTACGGCGCGCCCTCGACGATCTGGCCGTACTCGTTCCGATACCGCTTGGGTGTGCGCACATAGCCGCGGCTCTCGACGATCAGGAACCGGTGCGGCACCGCGTCCATCTTGAAGCGATGCATGATGCCGCGATGAATCACGAGGTAGTCGCCCTCGCCGTACGGCAGGTCGCCGAACTGCGACTCCAGCACACCGGAGCCCTGGCTGACGTAGACGACCTCGTCGGCTTGCGCGTTGCGGTAAAAGTGCGTGTCGGCCACCGTCGGCCGCGCAAAGAGCAGCGCGCAATCGTTGTTGAAAAGCAGTGGGGTCCGATCGATGGTCGGGCTGCCCCCTTCGGCAAGCTGCGCAGTACGAAAGTGCCGGTGCTTGAACAGCGGATCGGTTTCCTGCTCGTAGCCGACATCCTTGAGCTTGCGGATGGCTTTGATCGTCGTCGGAGGCGCAATGTGATACAAGAGCGACGCCACCCCGGTAAAGCCCTCGTTACCGACCAGCTGTTCCTGATAGATCCCGCCGTCCGGCTTGCGGAAGGCGATGTGGCGCTTCTTCGGAACCCGCCCCAGGGTGTGATAGACGGGCATTACAGGTTGCCTCGGAGTTCCTGCTCCCGCTCGATCGCTTCGAACAGCGCCTTGAAGTTGCCCTTGCCGAAGCTCTTGGCACCCTTCCGCTGAATGATCTCATAGAAGAGCGTCGGACGATCCTGGACCGGCTTGCTGAAGATCTGGAGCAGATAGCCCTCGTCATCACGGTCGACCAGAATGCCCAGTTCCTTGAGCGGTTCCAAGTCCTCGTCGATGGGGCCGACCCGATCGAGCAGCGTGTCGTAATAGGAGGTCGGCACGGTCAGAAATGCCACACCGCGTGAGGCGAGGTCGCGCACCGTGGTGACGATGTCGTTGGTGGCCAGCGCGCAGTGCTGCACCCCGGGACCGCCATAGAAGTCGAGATACTCATCGATCTGCGATTTCTTCTTGCCTGCGGCCGGCTCGTTGATCGGGAACTTGATCCGGCCATTACCGTTCGACATGACCTTGGACATCAGTGCAGAATATTCCGTGCTGATGTCCTTATCGTCGAAGGTAAGGACGTTGTGGAACCCAAGGACTCGCTCATAGAAAGCGACCCAATCATTCATCCGACCGAGTTCGACATTGCCAACGCAGTGGTCGACGTAGAGCAAACCGGTGCTCAGACTTTTGACCGGCGAGCTGGCGGGCTTGAAGCCGGGCAGAAAGGCCCCGCGATAATTCTTCCGCTCGACGATCGAATGGATGGTGTCGCCATAGGTCTTGATCGCGGCGATGACCACCTCACCGTCGGCGTCGGACAGGACGGTCGGCTCGTGCACCGGCTCGGCGCCGCGCTCCACCGCCTTGGCAAAGGCGTCGCGGGCATCGTCGACCCAGAAGGCGAGATCTCGCACCCCGTCGCCGTGTTTCCGAATATGCTCGGCAATCGGCCCTTCCGGACCGAGCGGCGTAGTCAGCACGAAGCGCAGCTTGTTCTGCTCGAGCAGATAGCTGGCGCGATCCCGGACTCCCGTCTCGGGGCCGCGATAGGCCTTGAGTTCGAATCCGAATGCCGTCTGATAGTAGATGGCCGACTGCTTGGCATTGCCGACATAGAACTCGATGTAGTCGGTCCCGTTGATCGGGAAGGTGTCGACCTGCGTTTCGGGAAGGACCTGCGTTGCCATGGTAAAGCCTCCGACAGGAACGGATGAACGTATGCTCAATCTACTTACGGGCTGGATCCGCCGGGGGTTCCCGACGCTCGGGTCCAGCCGACCCTCACCGGCCGGGGCCGTCGATCACCATCCGAGTCAGATCCCGACCAAAACGGACCTTGACGCGGACGATCAGGATGACCGCCACGACCATCAGCCCGACGACCAACCCCCACCAGAGCCCCGGGGGGCCCAGCCCCTGCCGGAACCCGAGCCAGAGGCTCACGGGCAAGCCTATTAGATAGTAACCGAACAGGTTGATCAGTACAGGAATCCGGGTGTCGCCCACGCCACGAAGGGCCCCCAGCGCAACCGCCTGCGTGCCATCGAAGACCTGAAACAGCCCCGCGAGCGGCAGCAGGGAAACCGCGATGGCCACGACGCTGGCGTCAGGCGAATAGAGGCGCGCGAGCGGTCCGGGAAAGGCGACAAAGACGAGGGCCGTCAGGGCCATGAAGGAGACCCCGATGATCAGGGCAGCAACTGCCCCGCGCCGGGCGTCGTCCGGTCTCCCCGCCCCAATGGCCCGCCCGACCATGACGGCCGCCGCCGAACCGATGCCGAGCGGCACCATGAAGGTCACCGCGGCCATGTTGAGCGCGATCTGGTGGCCCGCCAGCGCCTCGGCGCTGATCCGCCCCATCAAGAGGCCCACGCCGCCGAAGACCCCGTACTCGAAGAGGATCTGGAACCCGACGGGCAGCCCGATCGCGAGCATCCGGCGCAGCGGCTGCCACTGCCACGACTCGGCCAGCCAGGGGCGGATCCGCGGCGCGAGATGCCCGCGAACCAGGAGGGCGAGGCCGAGAAACATGGCCCAGCGGCTGATGGTGGTGGCGATGGCTGCGCCACTCACGCCGAGTTCGGGGAATCCGAAATGTCCGAAGATCAGAATCCAGTTGACCAACACGTTGAGCAGGTTCGCGGCGACGATCGCCACCAGCAGCGGCCGGAGGATGCCCTGTGCCTGGAGCATCTCCCGCACCACCATGAATCCGAAGTATGGAAAGATGCTGGGCAGCGTCCATCGCATGTAGGTGCCCGAGAGCGGGATGATCGCTTCCGACTGTCCGGTGAAGCGGAGTACGGGTTCGATCGTCAGGTACGCAAGCGTCGCCACGATAGTGACGAGGCCTGCAATCAAAAACCCGCGCTGGACCCCGCGCGTGACGCCGAGTTCGTCCCGGGCCCCGTATGCCTGCGCAATGACTGGAGCCAGGGCAGCGATACACCCCATTCCGATCGTGGTGACCATGAAGTACCAGATGTTGGCGGCGCCGGTACCCGCCAACGCTTCCGCCGAATAGCGGCCCACCATGGCCGTGTCGACCACGCCCATGAACATCAGACCGACCTGGACCGTGGCAAGCGGCGCGGCCAGCGCGAATAAGGACCGGATGTCGGCCCGGGTAGGACGCAGCATGAACGGCGGCTTCTAGTCCGGCCAGAGACCGGGACCAGGCGGTCCGGCGGGGCGGGAGTTCGGGAGGGTCCGCAAGATCGAACGACACGGGCAGGACAACACGAACTCCGCAGAAATCAGTAAGGGGAAGCGCGCCGCGCCGGATAAGCATCTGGAATTGGCCGCCTAAGCGGACGACTCAAAGATACTATGGCAGCCGCCAGCCCGATCTTGCAATTTTTAACATCATTGACTAATATGAAGTCATTGACTTATGGAGGTCAGCGTGGCGGTCATGACGATCCGAAACATCGACGATGCAATCAAAAATCGGCTGCGCCTGCGGGCGGCGATGCACGGCCGCTCGATGGAAGAAGAGGCGCGCGATATCCTGCGGTCAGCGCTATCGACCGAAATCCCGCGCCCTCGCAATCTGGGCCAGGCCATCAATGAGCGCTTCCGCGCATTGGGCGGTGTCGATCTGCCTGACCTGCCCCGTGAGGCGATCCGGGCGGTGGACTTCGGCGAATGATCGTCCTCGACACCAACGTCATTTCCGAGCTGATGCGGGGCGAGCCTGACCCGAGGGTCATGGCGTGGATCGCCGAGCAACCGATGGCGGGTGTGTTCACGACGACGCTGACGCAGGCGGAAATTTTCTACGGTCTTGCGCTGCTCCCCGAGGGACGCCGCCGCGATGATCTGCTGGGAGCGGCACGTCCGATGTTCGATGTCGATCTCGCAGGGCGCGTCCTGCCGTTCGATACCGACGCAGCCCTTCTCTATCCTGAGATCGCCGCTGGGCGGAAACAGGGCGGCAAGCCAATCAGCCAGATCGACGCGCAAATCGCCGCCATCGTGCGCTCACGCGGCGCGCGGCTGGCGAGTCGTAACGTCCGGGATTTCGTCGATTGCGGGATCACGGTGGTCGATCCCTGGGGCGAAGCATGACGCCCCGCCGTCGCACGCACTCGTCGCTGGGTCGAGTGCCCGGATGACCTGCTTGTGACAGCGACGGTAGAGCGCGCCCGGCAGGAATCGAACCTGCGACCCACAGCTTAGAAGGCTGTTGCTCTATCCAACTGAGCTACGGGCGCCGGAATCTGGAAAGATAGACGGGTTCCAGAAGCGGGGTCAGTTCCCGGGCACCGGAAGGCAGTGGACCCGCCCGGGACCGTGTACGCCGACCAACAGTTGCCCCTCGATGTCGGCCGTCCGGCTCGGCCCGGTCACCAGAATGGCGGCGCTGGCCTGCCGGGTGCCCAGGGCTTCCCCCGCCTGGCGGATGAAATCACCCAACATCGCGACGACTCGGCCCGGATCGAGCACCGTCAGGTGGGCCGGGGCGATCACGCTGGAGAGTCGCCCCTGCCCTGGACTCGGAATCAGCGCGAACGTCCCCGATTCCGCGATGGCCGCCGTCGTCGCCGTGATCGAGAGCCCCAGCCCATCGGCGTGGGCCGGACCATCGAAGCTGCGCACTACGTCGATGCCGGCTGCAGTCAACGTCGCCGCGACATCGAGCCGATCGAGCAAACCATCCGGATCCCGGGCAACCCACACCGCGCCCACCGCCTGCCGAGCTACCGAGACGAGCTGCTGATCGAAGGCGACTCGGTCTGTCGCTGCGTGCCAGCGACCGCCCAGTCCTTCGAATCGTTCGCGGAACTGCTCCAGCAGGCTGGCCCAGGAGCGCGGCGGCGCTACCGGCCAGACCGGATGCGGATGGTGGTGCGGCGGCGGCATGGTCCGAACCAGGGCCGCCCGGACGTCGGCCAGAATGCGATCGCGACTCATCGGTCCCTGACCAGATCTCGAAGCGGACGCGGCGCCAGGCGCGGCACCGATCTCCATCGTGCCCAGCGTGCGGCAGGTCCGGGGGCCAGCCACTGACCTCCGCCGGCTGCGCGCTGCAGCCAGTACCCGATCCGACCGGCCAGTCGGAACCGGGCGGGCGACGCCATGACCCAGGCCGCCACGCGGAGCGGCCAGCGTCCTATGCTCCCGGGTTCGGGCGGTAGCTCGGTCGCCGCCTTCTGGCGGAAATGCAGCAGGAGCCGCGGAATGTCGATCTTGATCGGACAGGCATCCCGACACGCGCCGCAGAGCGACGAGGCAAACGGCAGGTCCGGGGCCGCCTCCACACCCAGCAATCCGGGGGTGACGACGGCACCGATCGGGCCCTGATAGACCCAGCCATAGGCGTGTCCGCCCGCACGACGGTAGACCGGACAAGCGGCCAAGCAGGCTGCGCACCTGATGCAGAGCAGCGACTCGCGCGCTTCCGGATCGGCCAGCAGTCGGGACCGGCCGTTGTCGAGCAGGACGACATGAAACTCCTCCGGGCCGTCGGTTTCGCCCGGTCGGCGCATGCCGTTCAGAATGTTGACGTAACTCGACAGGCGCTGTCCCGTGGCGCTGCGGGGCAGCACGCTGAGCAGCGGATCGAGATCGGCGAAGCGCGGCACGATCTTGTCGATCCCGATCACGGCAACGTGTACCGGCGGCAGCGAAGTCGCCAGCCGCGCATTGCCTTCGTTTTCCACCACCACGATCGACCCGGTTTCCGCCACGGCAAAGTTGGCGCCCGTGATCCCCATCGAAGCCGTGAGGAAACGGTCCCGCAAGGTCCGCCGCGCAATCGCGGTCAGTTCTCCCGGGTCGGTGGTGAGCGGCACGCCGAGCACCCGGGCAAAGAGGTCACCGACCCCCTCCTTGGTCCAGTGGATCGCCGGTGCCAGGAAATGTGACGGGGTGTCGTGCGCCAGCTGAATGATGTATTCCCCCAGATCGGTCTCGACCGGGGTGATGCCCGCCGCCTCGAGCGCGTGGTTCAGGCCGATCTCTTCGGTGGCCATCGACTTGCTCTTGACCGCGATCTTGACCCCGCGCCGCCGCGCAATCGCTTCGACGTGGCTGCACGCCTCCTCAGGTGTCCGTGCCCACCAGACGGTGCCTCCATTGGCCTGCACGCTGGCTTCGAACTGTTCCAGATACCGGTCGAGGTGGCTGATGCCTTCGAGCCGAGCGGCACGAGCCCGGGCCCGAAGCGACTCCCAGTCGGGGCGCTCTGCCACGGCGGCCAGGCGGAGGTCGATGAATCGCGTGGTGGTCCGGCGCAGGGCCCCCTGCAGCTGGACCAGATCGAGTGCCCGATCGGACTGTTCGTGGAATCGGTCGGCGGCGGGTTTCACGGGGCCAGCCGATCGGCGGCGAGCACCTGCGCCAGATGGAGGATCTCGACTTCGAGCCCGCGTCGATCGAGAATGCCCTTGATCTGCAGCAGGCACGACGGGTCGCATGAGACGACCGCCTCGGCCCCCGTGGCCGCGATGGCGTCGACCTTGGCGTTGCCCATGTCGGCAGAAATCCGGTCGAACGAAACCGAGAAGCTGCCGCCGAAGCCGCAGCACTGCTGTCGATCGTCCAATTCGACGACGTCGCACCCCTCCACCTTGCCAAGCAAGCGACGCGGCTGGTCGCGCACGCCGAGTTCCCGGAGCGAGTGGCAGCCGTCGTGCATGGCGAGACGGGCGGGCCAGGCGGCCTTGAGGTCGGCACCCTTCGGCTGACGGTCGACGAACTCACTGAATTCGAAGGTCTTGGCAGCCACCGATCGCGCCGAGTCATGGCTGGGATCGCCGGCCGGCAGCAGGTCGGCGTAATGGACCCGGATCATCGCTGCGCACGAGCCCGACGGGACCACCACGGCGTCGAATGCATCGAGTATCTTTACCGTGGCGCGAGCGAGCCTGGCGGCCTCACCGCGATGCCCCGCGTTGTAAAAGGGCTGGCCGCAGCACGTCTGATCCGGAGGAAACTCGGCGGAGCACCCGATCCGGTCGAGTACGGTCAGCGCTGCCAGGCCGATCTCGGGCAACACCTGATCAACCACACAGGTGGCAAAGAGCGCGATGCGCATGGGACTTTCGATGGAGACCGGCGAATAATGTTTCCGACCTCGCAGAATCGCCAGGCAATCCCACGATGAAGGCCCCAACTCGGCAGCAGGTCGGCCAGGCCGGTTTGGGCGCGGTTGCCGCCGCGGGGCTGCTCTATCCGCTTCGCGCCATGGGCATCGACGATCTGATCGGCATGTCGTTTCCGGCCTGGCACGAGACCCTTTTCATCGGGGGCATGATACTCGGGGGCATCGGTTTGCTGCGATGGCTTGCGGGCGCCGCCGGTATCGCGCTGGTGCTCCTTTTCCTGGTCGAACTCCTCCCCGCCCCGGCCAGTTGGGCCCGCCGATTCATCCGTGAAGACCCGCTCCCTGCAGCGCCGGTCGACGCTATCGTGGTGCTCTCGGCCGCGATCAATACCGACGGTCTGGTCAATACTCCCGGGCTCGACCGGCTTCGCGAGGGCATTCATCTCCATCGCCAAGGTGTTTCGAACCGGCTGATTCTCTCGAGCGTCAGTTGGGACGAGCGCCCCGACATCCGATCCGATGCCGATCAGCGGACCATCGTGGCGGAATCAGGGACGACGCCCGAGCTGCACATCGTGCATGACGTCGGGTCGACCCGGCTCGAAGCCGTTCGGGTCGCAGAACTGGCAAAGCCCCGCGGGTGGACTACCATCGCAGTCGTAACGTCGCCGACCCACACGCGCCGGGCGTGCGCAAGCTTCGAGGCCGTCGGGTTCACCGTGACTTGCCGCCCCAGCCCGGACCGGACCATTGCCTGGGGCCATCTCGGCGCCCCCGACGATCGGGCCGCCGCCTTCGGCCTGTGGCTGTACGAGTCTCTGGGATGGTGGAAGTATCGAGCGACTGGCTGGATTCGACCCGACGCATCATGATGCTGAGCCCGGAGCGCGGCGTATCCCAGCTCCATAACGCAGCGAACCGGGTTGCACCCGACCATAAGTCGGGTACCTTGGGCAGAGCCTTCCCGAAGCGGCTTCCCGCCGCATGATCAGCTGTAGCTGCCTTTCACGATGCCGGATCATCCCGGCAAGGAGTCGAGCACGATGAGCAGTCGCACCACGCGGGCCGCGCTTTGGATCGGGGGCGCCGCCGTCCTGGCGGCGGGCGCATTCTGGGCCGCCACAACCCGTGCCGCCGCCCCGCAAACCGTCCGCGTGCTGGTCTACCATGACATGGAGGGACTCGCGGGGCAGAACGACCCGCAGACCTATCGCTTCATCCACCGGGAGAAGTACGCCCTGGGTCAGAAAATGCTGGTCGCCGACCTCAACGCCGTGATCGCGGGACTCTTCGATGGCGGAGCGACGGTAGTCCATGTGGTCGATGCGCACGGGAGCGGGAATCCCGAGCCCGACGTGATCACGGCCGATCTCGACCCGCGCGCCAAGCAGCTCTTCCGTGACGCCCCGTTCCACTCGTACGATGATGTCGTGGCGCCCAATCAGTACGATGCCGTGGTGGCCGTCGGGATGCATGCGAAAACCGGCAGTCGAGGGTTTGCTGCGCATACCTACACCATCGGAATGGAGCTGCGCTTGAACGGCACGTCGATCACCGAGTCCGAGCTGGTCGCCTTCAGCTGGGGACGGGTCGACGTTCCGATGATCATGGTAACGGGCGACGACAAGCTGAAGCAGGACCTGGCGACCATGCCCTGGCTCCAGTACGTCGTCACCAAAACCGCCACCGCCGCCGACTCGGCCATCCTGCGACCGGTCGACGAAGTCCACACCGAAATGCGCGCCGCGGCCAAACTGGCGGTCGAGGGCCGTGCCCAGGCCAAGGTCATGAAGCTGGAGGGGCCGATTACCGCAGCGCTGCACGCCGTTCCGCCTGCCAGTCTGCGGGTGCTCGACGGCGTGCCCGGCATCACCTATCGGGACAACACGGTCGAGTTCGTCGCCCAGGACTTCAAGAGCGCCTATCGCGGTCTGGTGGCACTGATCGGCGTTGCCACGCAGTCATATTCAGGCCTCTACCGCGAGATGTTCTCGGCCCGCTCCGAGGCGGAGGCCCGGGCATTGTCGCTGGAGTATTCGGATCGCCTGTTTCAGCGCTGGATGGATGTGGAATCGGGCCGCTGGCAGGCCCCGACACCGCCCACGCCAGCTGCGCGAAAGTACCACGGCGCAAACTGAATGTCGAACCCCCAACGGCCGCAATGCGCAGCCGTCGGGGGTTCAGTGCTCGGGAAAGTCGGGGCGCCGAGGGTTCGATACGCCGGTCAGTCTCGGCGACCCTTAGGGTCGGACAATCTGCACCGCAATCCGGCTCAGTCGCTCATACAAGCGTTGCTCATTGAGAATCGGCCACCAGTCGTACAGGAAGATTTCCAGGGGCCTCCACATGGCCACCCACCCGACGATGAGCAAGCCCTGATCGAGCAGTCTCGCCCACGCGTTCCCACTCGATAGACGGCTGACAAAATGGGCGATGATGAAGACCGCAGTCAGGAACGCCACACCGATAACCAAACTGATCAATCCACGATGCATGAGCTCGCGCCGTTTTCGCCGTAAGAGATTAGCTTGCCGGGCAAAGTGAACCCGGATCGCATCCCCGACGGTACCTTCGTCGTTGCCAAGTCCAGTCAGGTGATCGAAGTGAATCACGAGCGCCCACGACTTCCTTGAGGGAAGTTCCTTGATCCTGTCGACGATGTACTCTTCGGTGTTGCGGCTGAGATCTCGCTCCCGGAATGGTGAGGGGGACATGGAATCGAACAACTGGCTCAACTCTCGGAGGCGGATCTCCAATACGGCAGAGTTCACAGCGGGTGTTCCTGTCACCAGACCCGTCCGCACATCAGTCATCTCGTTCCACATGCACCTCGAACGCAGGAAGCTTGAGACCCCGCGACATCGCAACGATTCGTATTACGGCGACACAGGCCATGAAACCGGTCGCGGTCACCGCGGCCACCTACGTCATCGATACCGTGCATTCCGAGCTGTCGTTAATAGAAAGGCACCCGCTTCCTCGTCAGACCGCCGTGTAACCTCCGTCGACGAGATAGTAGCCGCCAGTTATGAACGAGGCCTCGTCCGACAGGAGGAAGCAAACCAGTGGTGCGACCTCCTCGGGCTTCCCCAGCCGGCCAAGCGGATGTCGCGCGACGAGCCCCTGCTTCTGCTCGGTCTGAAGGGTGGCCAGCAGCGGTGTTTCGATATAGCCAGGACCCACGCAATTCACCCTGAGTCCCTGCGCCCCGTACTCCGCCGCAGCGTTCTTGGTCAGTCCCACGACGCCGTGTTTGGCAGCGGTGTACGCGCTGTTGCCAGCGGCAGCGACCATGCCATGGATCGAGGCCATGTTGACGATCGCCGAGCGGCCCCCACCAGCCTTCAGCATCGCCGGAATCTGATACCGCATGCCGTACAGGACGCCGTTCAGATTGATGTCGATGACTCGCCGCCAGTCCTCCAGATCGACGTCCCCCGTAGGGGCCTGGGCTCCGCCGATGCCAGCGTTGTTCACCGCATAGTGTAGCTCGCCATACGTCGAAACCGCGTGCGCGACCGCCTTCTCAGAGTCTTCGGGACGTGCGGTGTCCTGCCGGATGGCGCTGGCAGTCCCTCCGGACTTCGCAATCTCCTCCACTACCTGTTGGGCACCCTTCAGGTTGATGTCGGAGACGACGACCTTGACGCCACTGCTCGCGAGTCGTCTTGCAATCGACTCGCCGAGTCCGGAACCTCCGCCGGTGACGATCGCGACCTTGCCGTTCAAACCTGTCATCTCGATCTCCATGATGGGGTCATACCTCTCCGGACGACCGTGTTACTCCGGCGCCCACGTGTAAGTTAAGTACTCCGGGGACGTTCTTCCTCAGGACAAAGCAACCGGAGGTTTGGCAAATGCCGGTTGAGCACGTCGAGTTCGCCGTCATCGGCGGGGGCAAGGGCGGACCAGGGGGGCGAAGTCATGGCCGTGATCCAGGTCGGGATGCGAGCGGGGCTGCCCTACACCGCCATCCGGGACATGGTCTTCAATGGCCGAGGGACTGAACGACCTGTGCGAGCAGTTGGAGTGAACCCCTTCCTGACGACGGCATCTCACAACAGGAGGCGTTAGAAGCGTGATCGACGCCTCGGTGTTTCCGGAGCAGCCGTCAGGCAATTCGGCAGCGCCCACCATGGCGTTGGCATGGCGCGCCGCCGACCTGATCCTCGGGGAGAGTTAGATGCCCCCCCACAGGCTCAGCTGGTTGATCACGGTAGCTGCGCTTAGAGAATTGGCCTATGAGAATCGCGCTCCGAGTCGCTGGGGCACCGGCTAACGTCGTGGGCTCTGGCGCGGCAGCCCAAGCGGAAAATCTGGTCGCGCCTGGGCGGCGGGATGATCGAACAGCGCTGAGCAAATCGGCTTCCCGTGCGGCGCCAGAAGCACGAAACCCCACAGCGGAACTCACTGTGAGGCTTCAGGCTTCAGAATCGGGGCGCCGGGATTCGAACCCGGGACCTCCTGCGCCCAAGGCAGGCGCGCTACCGGGCTGCGCTACGCCCCGATCTTTCCCAACAAGGGAACTTATCTGGACCGCTAGGAAAGCGGCACTGGGGTACGGCCACCGGCCAACACGCCGTACCGGCCCTCGAGATACCCTCGACGATGCTCCACTGCCGAGGCGGGAGTCCTTGGGTTGCAGCAGGAAGCCGAGCCGTGCGGCTCATGGACAAGGCCCAACATCGCGATCGTCCAAGGCTGGTCGGCCTCGTTATGGCTGCATATATTGACCTTCCCTGATCAACGCCTCGACAACGCCCTGCTCGACAACCGCCCTACTGGATCTCCTCACCCGGATTCCGCCGATATGGGCAGTCTCGGGGTAAACTATTTCAACCAGAGGGATCCATGTCCGATTCCGATTCTGCCAACGAGAGGGGGTCGCCGCAGGAGGGGCCCTGGGGACCGACCGACAAGACCGGATATCCCACGAACCACGTCGTCGCCATTCTCGACCAACCCGGAGAGGTTACCAGCGCAATCGATGCCCTCACCCAGGGCGGGTTCCTGACCTCGGAGGCTCAGGTCCTTTGCGGTAGCGCCGCCGCCGATTCTTTGCACGCGACGACCGGGCGGAGCGGGCTCACCAACCTCGTGATTCGGATCGCCGAGTCGATCGGCGTGATGGACTTCGAGATGGAGGTAAAAGCTCGGGCCGAGCAGGCGCTGCGTGACGGTCGCTACGTGATATCGGTCGCCGCGCCTACCGACGAACGCAAGGACGTTGCGGTACGAATCCTTCGCGAGCACCGCGCTCATTCGATCAGCTACCACGGCAGGTTCACCATCCAGGATATCCTACCGCCGCGGACGAGCTGAGCTGATCAGCAGCGCAAGTCACAAAGTGGCACTAAACGCGTGAAGCCCCACAGCCGAACTCACTGTGAGGCTTCACATTTTGAAAATCGGGCGTTCGGGATTTCAACTCGGTGCCAAGGCGGGTGCGCCACCGGGCTGCGCTACGACCCGACTCCTACCAAGCCTATCGTTTTTTATCTGGACCGCCTGAGAAGCGGCACTGGGACATGGCCGGTCGACAGGCCATACCGGCCCTCGAGGTACCCCTCCACAATGGTCCACTGCCGCTCAGGGGGGTAGTCCTTGGGCCGCAGCAGGAAGCCCAGCCCGATTCCGTCGGAGAGTGCAATCAAGGCATCGGCCTCGAGATCGGGATCCACCGTTTCAGGAATGGTACCGTTCGCTCGAAGGGACCGGAGTTCCGTAGTCAAGCGGTCGTGCATCAGATCGAGCCGGCGCTGGTGCTCCTCCCGAAGCCGCTTGTTACTCATCGCGAGGCCGACGAACGAGATCCACAGGCGCAGGCCGCTCACCTCACGTGGGGTGAGCGGCAAGGTCACACTCAGGATCCGGCGAATCCGATCTATCCCGGTGGCTCCCTCCAGCGCGGCGTCGATATTCCGGATCACGGCCGCGCCCAGTCGATCCAGCGCCATCAGCAGCAGGTCGGCCTTGTCGCGGAAGTGATAGGTCACCACGCCCGTGGTGGCGCCCAGCTCCGCCGCAATGGCGCGGACGCTGGCCTTGTGCAGCCCGTCACGGAGGATGACCCGCCAGGCGGCCTCGGTGACTTCTTCGCGTGTAAAGCTGCGCCCGGCGACCCGCGCCATACCAACCTCGACAATTAAAACAACGATTGTTATTTTCTTAAATGTCTCTGAGCCGAGCCGGAGACTGACGCCGAAGTCTAGCGCATCGGCTACTTCGCGTCATCCGGCCGCTCGGATCTGCCGAGGAAACGTCATGCCCCGCCGACTCGCATCGACCGGTCCGGTACTCCTGTTGCTGCTGGCCTCTTGTTCGGGAGAGACGACCCCGCCTCCGGCTCCGTATGCGGCCGCGCTCGACCGGGCCATCGAAGACGCGCTGGCTCGTCGCGAACTGCCCGGAGCCGCCGTCGTCGTGGTCCAGGGCGACCGGATCACCTACAGTCGAGGGCATGGCAAAGCCGACCTCGCGTCCGGTCGGCCGATGACCGACTCGACCCCGATCGTGATCGGATCGACGTCCAAGCCGGTCACTGCACTCGCCGTCCTCCGTCTGGTGCAACAGAATGCGGTGGCGCTCGACACGCCGATCGCGCGGTACCTCCCGGATATTGCCTTTGCGGATGCGCGGGCGGCGACCATGACGCTACGCCATCTGCTGACCAACCGTTCGGGGCTAACGGTCGGTTTCTCCGGCCCGGCGTATCAACGCCCATCCATCGTCGATGACGGCGCGCTGGATCGGTTGGTGCGGACCATGGCCGCCGAGCCGCTGCTGTTTGCTCCGGGAGAGGGGTACGCCTATTCGAACCGCGGCTGGGCGCTGGCGGGCTACGTGGTGCAGCGGGTCAGCGGCGTTTCGATCGAAACCTTCCTGAGCCGCGAGGTCTTTGCGCCGCTGGGCATGACCGCTACCACGCTCGAGTTCTGGACCGTTCCCGACCTGACGACCGGCTACCGTGAGGGCTTCCGAACCCGGAACCACCCTGCCCTGCCGTCGGTGGCGCGGGACTATGGCGCATCCGGAATGATCGTGTCGACTGCGCGCGACATGGCACGCCTGCTGGTGGCCATGCTCAACGATGGCCGCACCGTCAGCGGCAATCAGTTTCTCACGCCAGAACTGATCCGCGACGCCTTGCGCGCTCAGTTTCCCGCCCAAAGCGAACTCGGCGGCCCGACCCACTACGGGTTGGGCTGGGAGGTGGACTCCACTTTCGGCGCGCTCACGGTGAAGAAGGCGGGCTCGGTGAGCACGATGGTGACGCTCTGGGTTCTGCTACCGGAAAGCAAGACGGCCGTCGGCTTCGCATTCAACCGGGAAGACTACGGTGCGATCCCCTTGGTCGGCAGCGTCCTTTCCATCGTTGCCGGCGGCGAAGCCGTACCGGTTGCTGCCTGGTCAGGCACGCCGCCCACGGTGCCGACCCCGACGCCGGTTCGGGCATCCGTACTGGATCGCTGGGCAGGTCGCTACGACACTCGATTCGGACACGCGAGCTTCGCCCGCCAAGGTGATTCGCTGGTGACCAACTATGAAGGAGTAGATTCGCGGCTGGTTGCCACCGGCGAGTCGACCTTCATGATCGACTCGGACATCGTCAAACACGCCGGACGAGTCTTCACCTTCCAGCGCCGCGGAGCCGCCACCGTCGTCTCGATCGATGGCGACTCGCTGGGCGTCCGAATAGCGCCCTGACCAACACATGGTGCGTTTCTTTGGTTAGTCGACCCGATCGAGGCGGCCCAGATTGGTCCGCCTATGCAGCCGAGTTGCCTATTTCTCATTGCCGAGCCGATATTATGGCCATGCCTGTGGCGAAGGATTATACGGTCACCGATCTCGCCGGTCTTCCGGACGACGGGAAGCGGTACGAACTCATACGGGGGGAGCTGGTCGTGAGCCCGGCTCCGTCGGTCCGTCACGAGGTCGTGCTGATGCGTCTGGCCAGAGTCCTGGGGAACTACCTCGAGCCACTGGGCCTTGGCGATACCATCTTCGCGGTCGCGGCAGACATCTCCTGGGACGATCGGAATCTGGTCCAGCCGGACCTCTTGGTCGTTCGTCCCGAGGAGTTCTCGGCATCATGGACGACGGTCCGGCGGCTCCGATTGGCGGCCGAAGTCGTGTCTCCCTCCAGCGGATGGCGCGATCGTGGCGCCAAGCGCACGCTCTATCAGGAGCATCGGGTCGAGACCTACTGGGTGGTCGACGCGGAGGCGCAGACCGTCGAGTGCTGGCACCCCGATGATACGGCGCCGGAAATCGTGCGCAGCTTGCTGCGCTGGCAAGTGCACGCCGGCGCGCCCGAGGTCGTGATCGACCTGGCCCAGATCTTCGGTGGGTTACCGAGGTAGCATCATCTTCGTGCGGTAGAGACGCCCATCGGGCCGATCACCGATTCCGTGGACTTCCCGGTTCGCGTGTGATAACGAGGGTTTCCATAGATGACCCGCTGGCGCCTGGCTGGGCTCGACTTTCGAGGAGCCGCTCGCACCCTGGCGCGATCTCCCGGCTTCTTCTTCGCCGGCGCCCTGACACTGGCCCTCGCTTCGGGCGCGCTCAACGCAATCCTCGCAGTCGTTTCCAAAGTGCTCCTCGAGCCGCTGCCTGTCCGTGATCAGCACGAAATCGTGGTCGCCTGGAAGCGAGATGCTGCATCAGGCTTTGCGCACTGGCCTTTCACGTATCCCGCCGTCCGCGCGATCGAGAGTCAGCTCACCACGGTAGCCGCTACGGCCACCGTCGACTATAACGGCGCCTACTCACTCTCCCTCGTCGAGGGCGACCAGGGCATCGTGCTGACCACCGGCATCATCTCGGGCTCCCTGATGCCGCTACTCGGCGTCGAACCGATCCTCGGCCGCCCCATCCTCCCCGACGACGATGTCGTGGGTGCGCCGCGTGTGGCCGTCATCAGCGAAACCTTCTGGAGAAACCGCTATGCCGCCGATCCCGACGTGCTCGGCAAGAGCTTCGGGATCTACGGCGAGCGTTACGAGATCGTCGGCGTGATTCGTGGCGGCTTCGGCATCCCGCCCGGTACGGTCATGTGGATTGCCCAGAAGCCGTTCCAGCCCTTCGTCATCGACTCTGAGCAGTACCCCCTGGCCAACCTCGTGGTGCGGCTCAAGCCCGGCGTGACCATCAAGCAGTTCCAAGCCGAGCTGGAAACGGTGCGCGCGCGGACACCGAGCGAGGCGATCGAGGCGTACCAACGCCACGTTGTGGTGGTGACCCCACTCCGTGATCTGGTGGTCGGCGAGGCGCGACCGACGCTGTTGCTGCTCACCGCCGGCGCGGCGCTGCTCGTGATCGTGGCAGCCGTCAACCTGGGCGGGCTCTTCCTGGTGCGCTCGGGCAGGTTCCTCCACGAAATCGCCATTCGCTCCGCGATCGGCGGCGGCGCGCTACGCTCGGTCGGCACGCTCATCGCCGAGTTTACCGTCGTGGTGGCTGTGGGCATCGGGCTCGGCGTGCCCGTCGGGTGGGCACTGCTCCAGCTGCTCGCGCCAATGCTTCCACCCGAGCTTCCGATCGAAGGCCGGATCTCGATCGGGCTTATGCCGATCCTGCTAGCCACGGGCACCTGTGCCCTGGCGGGACTGCTCGCGAGCATCGCGCCCGCAGTTGCGGTGTCCCGGGCCGATCTCCTCGGACCGCTGCGTGCGGGAAGCCGCGCGGCCACCGGGTGGGCCATGCATCCGATGCGTCGTGTGATGGTCGCCGCGCAGCTCGCCGTGGCGGTCGCGATCATGGCCGCCGCCGGGCTCTTGCTCCGCACCTTGGAACGGATGCACCGCATCGACTCCGGCTTCCGGTCCGAGGGGGTGCTCTTCGTCGACCTGGCGGATTCGCGGCAGTACGACTCGACCGTGGCCCGCCGGCGTGACGAAGTCGATCGGATTACCGCTGCGCTTGGTGCGGTACCAGGCGTCGTTGCGGTGTCCGCCTTGCTCTCCCCGCCGTTCGTGGGCAACGGCGGCTTTTATACGAAGCTGGTGCCGGATGGCATGGACGCAACGGACGCGGCGAGGCTTCCGTACGCGAACACGGAGGTCGTCGTCCCCACTTTGGCCACCACCCTAGGCCTCCGACTCGTTCGCGGGCGATTTCTTGAGGCCGCCGATCGCGAGGGAGTACCCATTGCGGTCGTCATCAACGAGACGCTCGCCCGCACGCTCTGGCCCGGCCAGGATCCGCTCGGCAAAATCGTGCGGCCTCCCACGCCGGATGCCACGGAGCGCGCCACCGTGGTGGGCATAGTTGGCGACACCCGGTACAACGAACTGCTCCATCCTGCGCCGATGGCATACTTTGCGTACCGGCAACTCGATTGGATTCCCGTGAACTACCTGATCCGCACCGGAAACGATCGGGAAGCGGTCGCGCTGGTGCCTCAGCTTCGCGCTGCCGTGCAACAGGCTATGCCGGCCATGGCCGTTCGCCGCGCAATGCCCCTGTCGCAGTTGCTCGGCCAACCGCTGGCGCGTCCGCGGCTTACGGCGGTGCTCGTCACCGGCTTTGCACTGGTCGTGCTGACACTCTCAGCCATCGGAGTCTATAGCGTGATGGCGGCATTCGTGGTGCAGCGGACCCGCGAGATCGGCGTCCGGATGGCCCTGGGCGCCACCAACCGGCGGGTCCGGCGACTGGTCTTCAGGCAAGGTATGACGCTGGCCGTTGCCGGCCTCGTGGTCGGTCTGATTACCGCAGCCTTGGCGGGACGCTTGCTCCGCGGGCTGCTCTACGAGGTAACGCCGGCGGACGCCCTTACGTATACGGCGGCAACGGTGCTGGTGCTCGTCGTGGCCGGCCTTGCCATCATCATTCCCGCCGTGCGCGCCTCGCGGCTGGACCCCGCGACGGCACTCAGGGCCGACTGAAGGGCTCCCCTGCGACGCTGTACCCGCCAATCAAAGCAATCGTCGCCATACGATTGATACGCAATGCGTAAATTCTGTTATGCGGCCAGGCTCAACTGGCTGCAGCTTGGCCTCTATGAAGCCGAGTTGCGTCCCTCCAATCGCCGAGCCGATATTATGGGCATGCCTGTGGCAAAGGACTACACGGTCGCCGACCTCGCCGATATGCCTGAGGACGGCCAGCGATACGAACTTATCCGCGGCGAACTGGTCGTGAGCCCGGCGCCGTCCGTCCGCCATTGGATGGTGGTCAGGCGTTTGGACCTGGCACTGA
Organism: uncultured Gemmatimonas sp.; assembly: GCA_964619465.1. Taxonomy (GTDB): domain Bacteria; phylum Gemmatimonadota; class Gemmatimonadetes; order Gemmatimonadales; family GWC2-71-9; genus SHZU01. The sequence goes on along the minus strand of CAZUES010000034.1, from coordinate 17,800 downwards.
CACCGTATCTCGATTCGCTTGGTCTCGCCGATACGCTGGTCGCGGTCCAGGCGGACATATCATGGGATGATCGGAATCTGGTCCAGCCGGATCTCCTGGTCGTCCGACCGGAAGAGGTCTCGGCGTCCTGGGCAACGATCCGCCGGCTCCGGCTGGCTGTCGAGGTCTTATCTCCCTCGAGCAAACACCGTGACCGGCACGACAAACGCACGCTCTATCAGGAAAACCAGGTCGAGACCTACTGGGTGGTCGACGCGGATGCGGAGACCGTCGAGTGCTGGCACCCCGATGACGAGGCGCCGGACGTCGTTCGCGAACACCTGCGCTGGCGGGTGCATCCCGGCGCCCCCGAGGTCGTGATCGACCTGACCCGGATCTTTACCGGCCTGCCACGCTAGGTAGCGTCAGCTCCCCCGCACCGCATCGGCGGCGGCTTTGCCCGCGGCCTGCAAGAATCCCATCTCGGTGGAAATGCTCACCAGGCGCATGCCGCGGCGGGCCCACTCGGCGCTGAGCGCGACATCGTTGGTGTGGATCGCGGGCAGCACGCCATGCTTCCGGCAGGCTTCGATGGTGCGCTCGATGGCCTGCTCGAGGACGGGATCGCGCATCCGCCCCGGCACGCCGAGTGAAATGGCGAGGTCGTTCGGCCCGATCAGCGCAGCGTCGACGCCGGGCACGCTCAGAATCTCGTCCAGACCCTCCACGGCCTCACGCGTCTCGACCTGCACGATCACGAACGTCTCGCGGTTGGCGGCGGCCATCGTCTCCACTACGTCGGCAGCGCGGAAGTTGGTGTGAGCGCGACCCATGGCACTGCCGCGCCGGCCCTCGGGCGGATACTTGGCCATCGCGACCGCCGACCGCACCTCCTCGGCCGAGGTGATCCGGGGCAGCATGAGACCCTGCGCACCAGCATCGAGCGTCTGCGCGATCTGCTCGTAGGTGAGCACGGGCACCCGGACGATGGGCGTTACCTCCACCAGCCGCGCAATCCGGCTGAGCTCGGCGATCGACTCGGTGGTGAAGGTTCCGTGTTCGTTGTCGATGAGGACCCAATCGAAACCGGCGTTGGCCAGCGCCTGCATCACGGAGGGCTGGCGGATCTCGGCCAGCATGGTTCCAACGGCAACGGGCGCGGAGGCTAACCGCTCCCGTAAACGATTCTGAGGAATGATAGACACAGATAGTCGGGACGTTAGAGTGGATGTGCGGCAAGCGACCGCAACAGCGATCGGAAAGCATTGCCGCGATGGCTGACACGGTCCTTCTCTTCGTCGGTCGCTTCACCGAAGGTGATACCAAGCTCGTCGCTCAGGAAGTACGGGTCATAACCGAACCCGTGGTCGCCCCGGGGCTCCTCGGTAATCGACCCGTTGCAGCTTCCGTCATGCACTTCGGGAATCGACGACGGGCTGCGATAGAAGACCAGCACGCAACGATACCGTGCCCGACGGCGAGCCTCCGACGCGCCGGCGAGGCGGCGCATCAGCATCGCGTTATTCGCAGCATCGACGACCTCGGTGGAGCCGTCCACCTGCGCCCAGCGTTTGGAGCGGACGCCCGGTTCGCCTGCCAGGCTCAGTACCTCGAGACCACTGTCGTCCGCAACCGTGGGTAGCCGGGTACGCTTGGCAAAGTACTCGGCCTTGGCGCGCGCGTTGCCCTGAAACGAATCGTGCAGTTCGAGGGTCTGCTCCGCCTCGGTTTCCCAGGCGTTGACCTCATCGGGAAAGACCACTTCGACCGGGCCACCGGCCAGCAAGCGTCGGATTTCCCGCTGCTTGCCAGCGCTCCGGGTCGCGACCAGCAGCTTCACCACCCGAGCGCCTTACGCTGGGCGGCGAAGAGTTCCGCGAGCCCCCCTTCGGCCAGGTCCAGCATCCGATCGAGTTGCGCGCGGGAAAAGACCCCCTGTTCCCCGGTACCCTGGACCTCGACCAAGTCGTTCGGCGCGCGCATCACGATGTTGGCATCGACATCGGCATCCTTGTCCTCGGTGTAGGCCAGGTCGAGGCAGACCTCACCCCCGACCACACCGACCGAGACCGCCGCCACCAGCTGTCCGAACGGCGACGGCTTGCCGGTCCGCTCGGCGAGCCAGCTGCACGCATCGGCCAGCGCGACGGATGCGCCGGTGATGCTCGCGGTGCGGGTGCCGCCATCGGCCTGGAGCACATCGCAGTCGATCTTGATGGTGTACTCGCCGAAGTCCCAGCGCCCCATTCCGGCGCGCAGCGAGCGGCCGATCAGCCGCTGAATCTCCTGACTTCGCCCGCCCGGGCCGTTGCGCTCACGGTTGGTGCGCTCGCTCGTGGCCCGGGGCAGCATGGCGTACTCGGCCGTAACCCACCCCTGGCCCGATCCCTTCTTGAACGGCGGGACGCCGGTCTCGACCGACGCGGTACAGTGGATCAGCGTGCCACCGAAGCGGACCAGGCAGGATCCTTCAGCGTAGGGGTTGGCGCTCCGCTCCAGCACGACAGGCCGAAGCTGGCTTACGGATCGGCCGTCAGGACGCATGACGTATTCGCTCCACCAGAGAAGTGGTTGATCGTTCGGGGGTCAGCGGAATCAGCGCGACCCGTCCACCGTGCGACTCGACCGTGTCCGCACCGACGACGGTCTCGCGAGTGTAGTCGCCACCCTTGACCAGGATGTCGGGATGCAGCGCCTCGATCAGCGCCGCCGGCGTCGACTCATCGAACACGACGACTCGATCGACGGCGGCCAGGGCAGCCAGGAGCCGAGCCCGATCGGCCGCGGCCACGAAAGGACGGCCCGGGCCTTTCTGCAGGGTGCGGACCGAGGCGTCGCTGTTGACGCCGACGATGAGTGACTCACCCAGCGCCCGCGCGGCCTCGAGATAGTCGACATGACCCGCGTGCAGCAGATCGAACACGCCGTTGGTGAACACGACGGCACCAGACGTTTCACGACGCCAGCGAACCGCTTCCTCGCGGGATACGACCTTGTCCCCCGTGGCGTGTGGCGTGCTCACAGTCGCTGGTTGACCGATGGGTTGAACGAAAAGGTTCGATGCACGAAGGGCAACTCGACCCGTTCCTCGTAGCTGGTCGAGATCGAGATCGCGTTGGGAGTCTCGGTCCGCACCACCCGGAATCGAAGTGGCGTTCCCGGAACGCCGAGTTCCAATGCGTCACCCTGCAGTTGCGAGACGATCTGTGAGTCGGTATTGACGTTGGCGAAGCGTGCCGCGGTTTTCATCCGGTCGAGCAGCTCGTAGTAGCGCCACCAGACCTGGCCCAGATTCATTCCGTAGTAGGCAATTACCGCGGTAATCAGTAGCGAGAAGAGGCACCCTGTCGTGCTGGCACCGCGGCGCCTGATCGCTACCATTGCGATTGCGCCCCGTCGACGATATCGGTGATGAGCCGCTCGATGGCGCGTCGCCGGCCGTCGATCTCGTTGTTGGTATAGTCACCTTCGACGGCGAGACCATTCCGTTCCCAGAGCACTTTGTTATTCTGCTGATCGAAGATCTGGACGTTGATGACGATCTGCACCTTACGGCGACTGACCTCGACCCGCTGATTCTCATCACCCGAAAACGCGATCGGAATGTCGGGATCGTACCGCTGAATGGTCCCGCGAACGATCGCATCGGCCTGCGCTTCGCCGGCGGGACGCAGGCCGAGTCGGCCCTGGACCGCCTCGCGAACGGCGCGGTTGATCTCGTTGGTAAGGGTGGGTTCGGGCGTGAGGTTGTCGAACGGCAGGACGGCCACCGTCTTGATACCGGGCGGAAAGCCGCTGCCGCCCCCGAAACTGTAGAGGCATCCGCCCAGGCCAAGTACCAGGCTAAGGCTGAGGAGGAGTCCAGGTATCCGGCTCAAATGACGTCGCCTTCTGAATCGACGAAAACGTGATATCCAGTCGCGCCGGTGCACTCGGCACGATCAGGCGGGCGGAGATCGGCTGACCGTCCGGCCCGAAAGTCGTCTCGACGGTTCCCACCTGTCGGCCGGCTTCCCGAACCTGGGCAATCAGCTTCCCGGGATTCCCCCCGATCCAAACATAGTCGAGCGTATCGGCTCCCCGATGGTATCGCCAGGCGGTCATCTCCGAGTCGGCCGAGCGGAGGACCGCTGCACCGTTGGCCGGGCCACGCGCCACGCCGAGCAAGGCCCAGAAGAGCGGGTAGTTGGGGACCAGGCGCTTGACGTCGTCTTCCGGCTGCGCCCACACCGCTGTGTCGCCCGCAACCAGTGCGGCGGCCCGTCCGGTGCCCAACGGTCCCTGGACGTCGAGACGCGCAGAGTCCGGCACCGCCAGCCGAATTCGTCCCCGCCCTCCGGCGGCCCCCTTGTCGTCCCGGAACTGCCAGCGGAACCGGATTTCCCGGGCGCCATCGGGCAGGGTGGAACGGGCCCATTCGGCCGCCGCCTGGGCATCGCCAGGCACGAAACCACTGGGTTTCGGGAGACGAATCTGCCCGGCGCCGCCACAACCCGTGGCAAGCCCAAGCAGGCCAAGGATCAGGACGGGCCGCATGGCCATCATGATAGCGGAACGCACCGGGTTTGTCATTGCAGCAACGCGGCGCTCAGAGCCGCACCGGATCGGCAGATACGGGCAGGCGCTCCGCTACTTCCGGAGGCAGCCGGCTCCATTTGAAATCGGCGTCGAGCACCATCATGCTGGTGTCGCCGGTGGCCAGGAGTTCCCCAGTTTCGGCGCGCTCGACGGCATAGCCGAAGACGATCCGCCGAGAGGCCAGATCTCTAACCCAGCAGCGAATGCGCACCAGATCGTCGTAGCGAGCGGGTTGTCGATAGCGGACCCGTGCCTCGCCGACGGCCAGGCGAAACCCTCGTGTTTCGAGATCGGCGTAGGTCGTCCCGGTTTGTCGCAAGTGTTCGGTCCGCGCCCGGTCGAACCAGACCAGATAGCAGGCGTGATAGACCACACCCATCTGATCGGTTTCGCTGTAGTTCACGCGGAGTTCGATGGCCGAAATCGCCCCGGTCGCTTCCATGCATTCCTCGATGGCCGTATCTTCGGCCGATGCTCGGTACCCAGCTGGTGGTGGTGTCGGACGCGCACCTCGCAGCGTCGCCTGCAGCCACCGACGAGGCGTTCCTGGATTTCCTGGATCAGGTCCCGTCCCTCGGCGATTGCCTGCTCATCAACGGCGACCTGTTCGACTTCTGGTTTTCCTACCGCCGCGTCATTCCTCGACGCGGGTTTGCCGTCACCGCTGCCCTGACCGTCCTTGCCCGCAAGCTGCCGATCCTGATGACCGGCGGCAATCACGACCGCTGGGGCGATTCGTTCTGGGAGCGCGAGGCCGGAATCCGATATCATGCCGATCGGATCAGCTTCGGAGCGGCGGGACGCTCGGTCACCGCCCTGCATGGCGACGGGCTCACCGAAGTTCAACAGACCTCGGCCGTGATGCATCGCATCACCCGCCATCCGCTAACCAGCTGGCTCTATCGGATCATCCACCCCGACCTGGGCATCTGGCTGGTCGATCGGATCAGCCGCCATCTGGCCGACTCCACCCGCGACCCGGCCGTGCTGGATCGTGCGCAGCAACGGCAAGAGGCCTGGGCCCAAGACCATCTCGAACGCCATCCGGAGGTCGGCGTGCTGGTGATGTCGCATACCCATCGCCCTGCCGCCATCGAGATGTTTCCGGGACGCTGGTACGTGAATCCCGGGGCCTGGATCGATGGACTCCGCTACGCAGTGGTGAGCCAATCGGGGGCGACGCTCCACCAGTACGGCCGAACCCGCCCGGCCGATACGTCAGCTACGCAGGGAGATCAGGGCCAGCGGATCGGGACCGACGCCTGAATCCCGATACCTCCGGACGGCATCGGAACCGCGCTCAGGCGGAGATCCTCCGGGAAATCGTGCAGCTGACTTCCGACGAACGCCTCGATCCCTGAAAACAGATGGTTAAAGCCGAGCAGGATGAGCCAGTCCTGCCGCTGGCTCCGCTTGCTGACGGTCCTGGCGCTGTCGGCTCCGACCCGTTCGAGATACTTGAGTTCGCGGACCGTCTTGACCGTCATCCCGAGCGCCAAGCCTTCGATGGTGACGAAGAGCGCTCCGGTCAACTTGCGATCGAGCCGCGCCTGCGACCATCCCGGCACCGCCAGCGACATGAAGAACGCCTTGAGCGGCTTGATCGGTCGGGCCAGATAGGACAGCGAGTCATCCGCAGCAGGCGGCTGGACCGGAGGCAAGGCTGCCACCAGCGGCGGCGCGGGAGGGGGCGTCTGCCCCGCCGCGTCGACGACTACGCCCAAGGCGAGCGCCAGAACCAGCCACAAGCTGCGCAAGACGGTCACCCAATCAGCGAAGGGCGATGCACTCGATTTCGACCCGGACGCCCTTCGGGAGGCCGGCGGCCTGCACCGTTGAGCGGGCCGGGCGGTGGTCTCCGAAGTACTCGGCGTAGATCTCGTTGACGATGCCGAACTCGGCCATGTCGGCCAGGAACACGGTCGTCTTGACCACCCGGCTGAAATCGGTCCCGGCCGCCTTGAGTACCGCCGCAAGGTTGGCAAAAACCTGGCGCGCCTGCGGACCGACTTCGCCGGACACGACTTCCATGCTGACCGGGTCGAGGGCAATCTGCCCGGCCGTGAAGACCAGGTTACCGACTACCGTTGCCTGCGAATACGGACCAATGGCTTTGGGCGCCGCGTCGGTCGCGATGATTTCGATCTTCGACATGCTCATCCTCGAGTAGTGGAGTTGCAATCCCGCTTAGAACAGACCTTCGATCCGGCCATCGGCGTGAACCCGAATCGCCTCGGCCGAAGGGGTCTTCGACAACCCGGGCATCGTCATGATGTCCCCGGCCAGCGCCACCACGAAGCCGGCGCCTGCCGAAGGATAGACGTCCCGAATGGTAATCCGAAATCCCGACGGACGGCCCAGCCGGGTCGGGTCGTCGGAGAATGAGTACTGGGTCTTGGCCATGCAGACCGGCGTGTTCCCGAGCCCCATATTCTCACACTGGGTGATGTTCCGCTCTGCCGCCGCCAGATAGTCGACACCATCGGCTCCGTAGATCTCCCGCGCAATGGCTTCGATCTTAGCCTTGATCGGCTGATCGACATCGTAGATCGGCTTGAATGCCGCTTTGCCTTGGGCCAGCGTCTCGAGCAAGACCTCGGCGACCGCCTCGCCGCCGGCACCACCGGCCGCCCAGACGTCCGAAAGCGCGGCACGGACACCCCAGCGGGCGCAGGCATCGAGAACGCACTGGATCTCTTCGGGAGAGTCGCTGGTAAACCGGTTGAGCGCCACGATCACCGGTAGTCCGAATTTGGCCAGGTTGGTTGCGTGGGCCTCGAGATTGACCAGCCCGCGTTCGAGCGCCACGACATCCGGGGTTCCCAGCGCGTCTTTCTTGACGCCGCCGTGCATCTTGAGCGCTCGGATCGTCGCCACGACGACGGCCGCTTCCGGCGTCAACCCGCCCAGGCGACACTTGATATCGAGGAACTTTTCCGCCCCGAGGTCGGCACCGAAGCCCGCTTCGGTCAGGACGATATCGGCCAGCGACAGCCCCAGTCGAGTGGCGGCCAGTGAATTACAACCATGGGCGATGTTGCCGAACGGCCCACCGTGGACCAGCGCCGGTCCGCCTTCCAGCGTCTGCACCAGATTGGGCAGGACGGCATCCTTGAGCAGCAGGGTCATGGCGCCGGACGCTTTGAGATCAGCCGCGGTAACCGGCTTTTTGTCGCGGGTGAGGCCCACCACGATCCGGCCGAGACGCGCCTCGAGGTCCTGGAGATCGCTTGCCAGGCAGAGCACGGCCATCACCTCGCTCCCCGGCACGATCACGAAGCGATCTTCGCGCGTCGGACCACCGTTCAGTCCGCCCAAGCCGACCACGATCTGGCGCAAAGCCCGATCGTTCATATCGATGGTGCGCGGCCAGCTGATCCGCCGCGAATCGATGCCCAGCGCATTGCCGTGATGGATGTGGTTGTCCAGCATGGCCGAGAGCAGGTTGTGCGCCGAGGTGATGGCGTGGAAATCACCGGTGAAATGCAGGTTGATCTCGTCCATCGGCACCACCTGCGCATAGCCGCCTCCCGCCGCGCCTCCCTTGACGCCGAAGATCGGCCCGAGCGACGGCTCACGGATGCAAACCATCACCTGCTTGCCCAGCCGTCGGAGCGCCTGGCTCACACCCACGGTAACCGTCGACTTCCCTTCTCCGGCCGGGGTCGGACTAATCCCGGTGACCAGGACCAGCTGGCCCTTGGGCGAACGAGCCCGAATCGCCTCGGCGCTGATCTTGGCCTTGTACTTCCCGTACGGGATGATTTCGTCCGGGGAAAGCCCGACCTCAGCCGCTACGTCGGCAATCGGACGCAAGGTGGCGGCTTGAGCGATGGCGATGTCTGACGGAACGATGGACACGGGACACACCTTACGCGAGACGGTTGGGAATGACGCCGACGCGGGGACCGAACACGGCCTCGGCATTGGCGGAAGTACGAGCAGCGAGTTCCTCGAACGGCAGTCCGACGACGTCGGCCAGCCTTCGGGCGGTGGCGGCGACATAGGCCGGTTCATTCCGCTTGCCGCGGAACGGCACCGGCGCCAGATACGGCGCGTCCGTTTCGACCAGCAGGCGGTCGAGCGGCACCTCGCGAATCGCGTTGTCGAGCTGCCACGATTTGAAGGTGATCATGCCGCTCCATGAGACGTAGTGCCCCAGCTCGACCGCGGTCCTGAGCAACCCCGCGCCGCTGGAAAACGAATGCATCACCACCGTGGTCCGCGGGTGATTCCTGAGGATGGCGGCAATATCCTCATCCGCTTCCCGCGCATGGATCACGGCCGGCTTCCCTGCCCGGGCTGCGATCTCCAGCTGGGCTTCGAAAGCCAGGGCCTGGACCGGTCGCGGCGAGTGATCATAGTGATAGTCGAGTCCCATTTCACCGGCCGCCACGACCAACGGGTTGGTTAAGGCATCGGCCAACCAGGTCGCGATTTCGGGAGACCACCGGCGGGCCTCATGCGGGTGCAACCCGGCCGTTGCCGACAGGATCGGGTCGGACTCGGCCAGCGCCAGTGCCCGGCTTGCCGCTTCAGGGGTCTCGCCGATCACGATGGCGTGACCGACGCCAGCCTCCCGCATTCGCACAACCACCTCGCCGACACCGGACGCGAATCCCGGATCGGCGAGGTGGCAATGAGTATCGACCAGCGTCGCGGCGGCTACCAACCGGCGATCACCCGACCGGCTGGGCCTTGGCCGGTGCCGCTACGCGCTTCGCGGCCGCGGCGGCAACCCCGCCGGCCGGGGGCCACTTGGTCTGGATCCAGAGCAAAATCGGCGCGGCAATGAAGATCGAGGAGAACGTCGCCAGCAGGATGCCGAAGAACAGCACCAGGGCAAAGGGACGGATCACGTCGGTTCCAAAGACTGCCAGCGCAATCAGCGTACCCAGCGTCGTGGTGCCGGTCAGCACCGTTCGCGGCAAGGTCTCGTTGACCGACCGGTTGAGTAGGTCGATGAAATTCATCTGCCGCCGGTCGCGCAGGTTCTCGCGGATCCGGTCGAAGATGACGATGGTGTCGTTGAGCGACAGACCGAGTACGGTCAGCAGCGCCGCGACCACCACCAGACTGACCTCGAGCCTGAGCAGCGCAATGAAGGCGATGGTCACCGCAATGTCGTGCACGGTCGCGATGACCGCCGCCAAACCGAAGCGCCAGTCGAACCGGTACGCCAGGTAGGCCAGCACGGCAAAGAAGGAGAAGAAGATCGCCAGGAACGCCTTCTGCCGGAGTTCGCCGCCGACTTTCGGACCAACCGCCTCGGTCCGTTCGAGCGTAAAGTTATCGGCCCCGACCACCTTGGTCAGCGCCTGGGTGATGGCGGTGGCGGCCTGCTGGGTGTCATCGGCGTCGGTGGTGTTCTCGCCAACCCGGCTCCGAATCGCGAACTCGTTGGCGGCCCCATACGTCTGGATCTCCGCGCCAGCAAAACCTTCGGCCTCGAGCCCGCTCCGGAGCGCATCGACCGCAACCGCTTCGGTCGTTCTGATGTGCATGAAGGTGCCGCCGGTAAACTCGACGCTGTAGTTGATACCGCGTATCACCGTCGCGAGAGCGCCGAAGATCAGAATGGCCGCCGTAACGATATAGGCGAGGCGGCGGTTCTCGATGAACTTGTATGCGGCGTTCTTGAAGACCCGGAAGGTTCCGACCGAAAGCGTGGTCATGTCCTGACGCCGCTTGAGCCAGACCAGATAGAAGGTGCGGGTCACGAAGATGGCCGAGATCATCGACGCGAAGACACCGACGATCAGCGTCACGGCAAAGCCCTGCACCGGTCCGGTACCGAACTGGAACAGGAAGAGTGCCGTCAGCACCGTCGTCAGGTTTGAGTCGACGATGGCCGGCAGCGCATTCTTGAAGCCCTCGTCGACCGAGAGCCGCGCCGTCTTTCCTTCCGCCAGTTCTTCCCGAATCCGCTCGAAGATCAGCACGTTGGCGTCGACTGCCATGGCAATGGCGAGCACGAAACCGGCCAATCCCGGCAGGGTCAGTGTCGCCTCGAAGGCGGCGAGTGCCGCAAACGTCATCAGGGTATAGATCGCCAGCGCCCCGATTGCGATGACGCCACTCCAGGCGTAGTAGAGGATCATCATTGCGATCACGAAGATCACGCCGATGATACCGGCGATGATGCCGCCGCGAATGGCGTCGGCGCCGAGGCTCGGACCGACCTGACGCTCTTCGACGATCTTGAGCGGTGTCGGCAAGGCGCCGGCCCGAAGAGTAAGCGCCAGATCCTGCGCCTCCTGCAGCGACCGTCCACCCAGCTGAATGCGGCCCTGGCGCTCGATCCGGCTCTGAATCACCGGCGGGCGCCCCTGCACCTCATTGTCGAGGATGATGGCCATATAGTCGCCGACATGCCGGCCCGTTTCCTGGCCGAATCGACGACCGCCCTGGCGATCGAGCTCGAAGTTGACTTCGGCGCCGTTGGTCAGCGGGTCCAGCTGCGCAAGCGCATTGACCAGATGGGTTCCGGTAATGATCGGGCGCTCATCGAGCGCATAGAGCAGACGGAACTGCTCGACCCCGGCCGCGATCGGCGCGTTCGACCATTTGAAGTCGATCCCGCGCGGCCAGAGACGGCGGACATCGGGCAGGCGCAGCAGGCTGTCCACCTGGCGATAGGCGCCCTCACGAACGACATACTCGCCGGGTACCGGAGGCAGACCGACCGCGGCCGACGATTGAATCAACGACGCAAAGATGCCGTTGGTAATGACACTGTCCGGGTGGGCGTCCTTGACGGAATCCGCACCGAGCAGATCCTGCACCGCGGACGGCCGGGCCGGCGTCGTGCCGACGGAGGCGGTGACCCCCAGGTCGCGCAAGGTCCGATCCATCACACCGATCGAACGCTCGAGCGCCTGGGTCTTATCGGTGATCTTGAATTCGAGGAAGGCGCTCCGCTGCACCACGGCCTTGGCACGGTCGGGATCGGTTACCCCCGGCAACTCGACCACGATTCGCTCGGATCCCACCTTCTGAATGATGGGTTCCATCACGCCGAACTCATCGATGCGCTTGCGCAGCACCGTCAGCGCGAGCTCGATGTCGCCGGCCGGATCGGTCGAGATCCGGTTGGACTGATCCAGCTCGAGGCCCAGGTGCATCCCGCCCTGGAGATCGAGGCCGAGATTGACGATCGTGCCCTCGTGGGTCGGGGTAGTCGTCTTCCGCTTGTTGTTCCAGAGGAAGAAGCCCGACGCGAGAATCAAGATCGCGATGACGATGAGTCGGTTGCGTAAGTTCGTGAACATCGTTCCCACACCGCGTGTCAACGGGTGACACTTCGTTAGAGGTTCGCGCGCCCCTCGAGCGTGGCCCGCGCGTTGGCACGATCCTGCTCGAGCTGATCCCTGAGCGCGGCCAGCGACTCAAAGCGCCGGATCGCTCGAAGCGGGGCGACCCATTCGATCCGGATCTCCCGCCCGTACAAGTCCCCGTCGAAATCGAAGAGATGCACTTCCAACCACCGCGTTGCATCCCCGATCGTCGGCCGGGTACCCTGATTCATCATTCCGCCTGCTGTCCCGCCACCCCACTCCACTCGCACCGCATAGACCCCGTCCGGCGGCAGCAGTTTGCCGGCAGGCGGGGTCAGGTTGGCCGTCGGAACACCAAGGGCGCGACCGCGTCGCTGCCCCGGTACGACCCGGCCGGTGACCCGGTATGGGCGGCCCAGTCCGGCGGCGGCCGCCCTGAAGTCGCCCGCGGTGACCGCCTCGCGGATCCGGCTGCTCGAGACCGGCTGGCCGTGCGTTCCGGCGACCGGTGCGACGACATGCAACGCGAATCCGCCCTGCGCGGCCAGCGCTTCGAGCGTGGCGCGATCACCGGCTCGCCGCCGGCCAAAGCCGTGATCATGGCCGACCACCAGCTCCGCCATCTGGCACCGCGCCCGCAACACGTCGCGGACGAACTGCTCCGGGTCGAGTGCCGCCAGCGCCTGATCGAACCGGAGCACGACCTGATAGTCGATATCCGTCTCGGCCAGCGCCGCGCTGCGCTCGGCGGCCGAGGTGAGCCGTCCCGGAGCAGCCTCGGGCCGCAAGACCGCCAACGGGTGCGGTTCGAACGTCACCAGCACCGCCGGTCGATCTGCCGCGCGAGCCCGGCGCACCAGCTCGGCAATTACCGCCTGATGGCCGAGATGGACCCCGTCGAAGGTTCCCACCGTGACCGCCGCACCGCGCGGAAACCCGGGCAGGTCACTCATGCCGGGAATACCGTGGTCGGCTGCCAGGCCCCCTCGCGCGCTTCGGCAATTGCCACCAGCTGCCCGTCTGCAATTAGCGCGGTCGGACCGGTCCCGACGGCGCCCGGGATCCGCTGCCCGTGTCGGAGCCTCGCGGCCGCGGCCTGATCCATCACCACCTGCGGCAGATGGCCGATCAACTCGACCGGCGGCAGCAACGCGTCTGCGGCAACGTCGGCAAGCGGCACTGCCTGCTCCAGCTCGAACGTCCCGACCGATTCACGCCGCAGCGCCGTGAGGTGCGCACCGGTTCCCAACCGCTCTCCCGCATCGCGCGCCAACGCGCGAATGTAAGTTCCGGCACTGACGGTCACCCGGAAGCTGAGCAGCGGCGGCTGGTAGCTCAGCACATCCAGCCGATCGACCAGCACCGGGACCGGCGCCAGGTCCAGACGGCCGCCACGCCGCGCCACCGCATGACTGCGAACGCCCCCGACCTGCTTGGCCGAGTAGGCCGGCGGTCGTTGCTCGCCGGGACCGACCAGAGCCGCGAAGACGGCGCCGACCTGCTCCTCGCTCGGCCAGGGACCCGCGAACTCCGTTCCGAGCGGCTGGCCCGTGACGTCATCGCTATCCGTCGCGAAACCCAGCCGGGCTTCGGCCCAGTAAGTCTTCGTGGCACTCTCGATGTAACGCGCCAGCCGTGTTGCCGAGCCCAACACCAGCACCAGCAGCCCGGTGGCAAACGGATCGAGCGTGCCGGTATGACCGACCGCGCGCGTCCCCAGTCGCTTCCTGACCGTCGCGACCACATCGTGCGACGTGATCCCGGCCGGCTTGTCCACCAGAAGCCCTCCGTTCAGGACTCGGTCTCCTCGCGACGGAGATCGGCCAGGATCTGATCGATCCGCGCCGCGTGTTCCCGGCCGCGGTCGACCAGGAACTGCAGGTCCGGGGTAATCCGCGTATCGAGCGCCTGCGCCACCTTGGTGCGCAGAAACCCGGCGGCCCGCCCGAGCCCTTCGAGTTCCGCGTCCTGCTCTGCCGCATCGCCGGCCAGCGTCACGAAAATCCGGGCGACCGACAGATCGGGCGTCACCTCGACCCGGGTGACCGTGGCCGACCGGATCCGCGGATCCCGCACTTCACGGATCAGCGCCTCCGCCACGATCTGACGGACCACCTCACCGACCTGATCCGGACGGCGGCGATTGCCCGAGCGGCCCGCCATCGGATCAGTTCTCCGCGCCGGCGTTCGCGGCGAGGGTCCGCTTCACTTCCTCGATTCGGAACGCCTCGATCCGGTCGCCCACCTTGAGGTCGTTGAAGTTTTCGATGCCGATACCGCACTCGAACCCTTCTTTGACTTCGCGGACGTCTTCCTTGAACCGCTTCAAGCTGCCGAACGTGCCGGTGTAGATCACGGCGCCGTCGCGCACCACTCGCGCCTTGGCCGTCCGGGCAATCACGCCCGTCCGGACTGCGCAGCCGGCGATGGTTCCGACGCGCGAGACCTTGAAGGTCTCGAGCACTTCGGCCTCGCCCATCACGATTTCCTTCTCTTCCGGCTTGAGCAGGCCTTCGAGCGCCTTGCGAACGTCTTCGACCGCCTCGTAGATGATCCGGTAGGTCCGGATATCGACGTGCTCACGCTCCGCCGCGGCCCGCGCATTGGCGTCGGGACGGACGTGGAAGCCGATGATGATGGCGCCGGAGCTGCTGGCCAGCAGCACGTCGCTCTCGGTAATGGCGCCGACGCCGCGGTGCACCACCTCGACCCGCACCTCGGCGTTGGAGAGATGCGAAATCGCGTCGGCCAATGCTTCGGCCGGACCGCCCTGGTCGGCTTTGATGATGATCGGCAGCTGGGTAACCCGGCCGGCCTGGAGCTGACGGCTGATGTCCTCGAGCGACCCGCCCCGCTGGCTGCGCCGGTTCTGCGCCTCCCGTTCGAGCCGCTGACGCTTCTGGGCAATGTCACGGGCTTCCACGGCATCGGCGATGCTGATGAAGCTGTCGCCGGCGGCCGGAACGCCCTCGAACCCGAGCACCCGGACCGGAATCGACGGACCGGCCTCTTTGACCGCTTTGCCGCGCTCGTCCGTCATGGCGCGGACGCGCCCGGAGAACTTGCCGCAGATGAAGTTGTCGCCGACATGAAGGGTGCCGCGCTGCACCAGCACGGTTGCGAGCGGACCCTTGCCCGGATCGAGCGTCGCTTCGAGCACCGTGCCCGAGGCTTCGGTATCGGGATTGGCCTTGAGGTCGAGAATTTCCGACTGGAGCAGAATCTGCTCCAGCAGCTGATCGATCCCGGTGCCCTTCTTGGCCGAGATTTCGGCCGAAAGCACGTTGCCGCCGAACTCTTCCAGCACGACCTGATGCTGCAGCAGATCCTGCTTGACCTTGGGGATATTAGCCGCCGGCAAATCGACCTTATTGATGGCCACGATGATCGGCACGCCGGCATTCTTGGCGTGACTGATCGCCTCGACCGTCTGCGGCATGACTTGGTCGTCGGCCGCAATCACCAGCACCACGATATCCGTCACCTGCGCACCGCGGGCGCGCATGGCCGTAAAGGCCTGGTGACCCGGCGTATCGAGGAAGGTGATCTGCTTGCCCGACGGCAGCGAGACGTGATAGGCGCCGATGTGCTGCGTGATGCCGCCCGCCTCGCCGGCCACCACATTGGCCTTGCGCAGGTAGTCGAGCAACGACGTCTTACCGTGGTCGACATGACCCATGATCGTGACCACGGCCGAGCGCGGCCGCAGCAGTTCCGGCGACTCTTCCGGGGCCTCGCTCCCCAGTTCGGCCGCGTACTCCTCTTCCCGCATGGCCTCGAACCCGAACTCCGACGCCATCAGTTCGATCTGGTCAAAGTCGAGCCGCTGGTTCACGGTGACCATCATGCCCATCTCTTTGAAGGCAAACTGGACGATCTGCGTCGCCGGTACCTTCATCAGTTCGGCCAGTTCGGCCACCGAGATGAACTCGTTGACCCGAATCCGGGTCTTTTCCCGCTCCCGCTCCTCGGCACTGCGGCTGGCCAGCATGTCGCGGTAGCTGGGCTCGTCGGAGCGGCGCTTCCGCGGCCCGCCTTTCATGCCCTGAAGCGTCTTCAGGATGTTGGCTTGCACCTGATCCTGATCGACGTAACTCTTGCGCCCTCGCTTGGCCTTCTTACGGCCGCCCTGTGCCGAGCGTGACGGTGCGTCCGGACCGAAATTCCGCGCTGCTGGCGCCCCCGGCGCGCCGCCCGGACCCGCAGGCCGTCCCGGACCGCCGGGACGCTGTCCACCTCTGGGCGGGCCGCCGGGCCGCTGCGGACCACCGGGACGGTTGAACGGCGCCCCACCCGGGCGACCCGGGCCGCCCGGGCGCTGGAAATTGCCGCGGTCACCTGACGGCGCTCCGCCACGATTGGGAGCACCGGAGGTGCTGCTGAAGACCGGACGTGGTCCGGCCGGGCCACGCTGGACCCGGGGCGGTACGAACGTCCGCCGCGCGGGGGGCCCACCCTCGCCAGCCGAGGTAACCGACGGCGGCAATACCGTCCGAGGCGGAATCGGGGGCAGCGGCGGCGGAGGCGGCGTAACGGCCTTGGGCGGCGGAGGCGGCTCGTCGGCCGCTTCCGGCTCGGCTTCCGATTCGGCAGGCGCCGGCGGGAGATCCTTGAACAGCGCCCGGGCCCGCTCGTCCAAGGTCGGCATCGGCGCCGACGTCTGCGGCTCGGGCAGTTCGAACAAGACCGGCTTCTCGCGCTCGAAGCTGGCCGTCTCGGCGGCCAGCTTCTCAGCCTCGGCCTGCGCCGCCGCTTCCGATTCGGCCACCTCGGCCGCGGTCCGGCGCCGCTTGGCGGTCGGAGCCGGAGGGGCGGGTGCGGCCGGCGCCGCGGCGGCCTTGGTCGTCCGCCGGCGCGCCTTCTTGGGCTCCTCGGCGGTGGCCTGCTTGCGCTTTTCCCGCTCCCATCGGAGCCGGACAGCAGCAACCTGCGCATCGTCGAGCGGGTGCAACGGCCCCCGGACGACGACGTGCATTTCCTTGAGAACCGACATCAACCGCTCTGTCGGGACTCCGAATTCCGTCGCAAGATCTTGGACTTTCGTCTTGACCACTCAGGCCTCCATCGCATCCTGCGCTCCGGCAAGACGGATCAGTCCGTCTGCCAGCGCGGGATCACGTACACCCACCACCATCACCGGGGGCTTGCCCAGCCGAGCCCCCAACTCCTGTGCCGTCGGTCCGGGGATCTGAGGCACTCCCCGCGCAGTCGCCAGCCGCGAGGCCTTTTCCAAGGCCCGCTGGCTCGCATCACTTGCCACGACGATGCAGCGACACTCGCCCTCTTGAAGCGCGCGTCGAACCGCTTCGACTCCGATCAACACATGGCCTGCTCTGAGTCCGAGCCCCAGCAGGCCGATCAGTCCACTCATTCGCTCTTGGCTGCGTCCTCGCCCGCTTCGTCGGCCGTCAGATCCGCCAGGAACGCCAGCAGCTCTTCCGCCGCAGCCGGCGTCATACCCTCGATCGATGCGATATCGTCGCGCTCGAGATCCAGGATGTCGTTGAGCGTGCGATATCCGGCCCGATCGAGCGTACCCAGCACCTCCGGCGAGAGCCCTTTGAGCTCGGCCAGCTGCACCTGCGACACGCTATCCTCCGGCAACGGCGCCAGAGCGAACAAGGGGCTTTCACCGCCGCGCTCCATCCACTCGCGACTCGAATAGAGGTCGATCTTCCAACCGGTCAACTCGGACGCCAGGCGAACGTTCTGCCCGTTCTTCCCGATGGCGAGCGACAACTGGTCTTCGTCGACCACAGCTTGAATCGTCTTCGTTTCCGGATCGGAAAAGACCTTGGCTACCCGCGCAGGCGCCAGCGAAAGCCGGGCAAACCGCTCCGGATCCGGCGACCAGGGGACGATGTCGATCCGCTCACCCGACAGTTCATTGACGACCGCCTGAACCCGGGAACCCTTGAGACCGACGCAGGCGCCGACCGGATCGATCGCGTCGTCGCGCGAGATCA
>CAZUES010000033.1:0-44697 GCA_964619465.1 uncultured Gemmatimonas sp. | reverse complement strand
CCCTCTTGTACCACGGTCGCAAGTTCCTGATTGGTCATCTGAAAGCCGCCATCGCCGACGATGGCCCAGACCGTGGCATCCGGGCGCGCGATGGCGGCTCCGAGCGCCGCAGGTACCGCAAACCCCATGGTGCCCGCTCCCCCGCTGGTCAGTTGCGTACCAGGCGTGCTCCACCGAAGCCACTGCGCCGCCCACATCTGATGCTGCCCGACGTCCGAGACGACCAGCACCGGGCCGTTTCCCTGCCACGCCGCTTCGAGCGCGCGGTACACCTCGCGGGGAGGCAGCGTCCCGCGCGAACCCGCCCCATCATCCGCGCACCGCCCCCGGGTCGCCGCGATCTCATCGATCTCCCGCAGCCAGTCGCCGCGCTGGCGGACCGGCGCATCCTCCAGCAACGACGCCAGCACCTGACGCGCATCGCCGACCAGCTCGACCGCCGTCGGGATGGTCTTGCCGATCTGCGACGGTTCGATATCCAGATGCACTACACTGGCACGGGGGGCAAAGCGGCCGGCCGGACCAGTGACCCGATCGTCGAAACGCGCACCGATCGAAAAGAGGACATCACAGGTCTGCAGCGCGCGGTTCACAGCTACCGTTCCGTGCATGCCCGCCAGGCCGATCGAAAGGCGGTGTTCCTGCGGAATGGCCCCCAGACCAAGCAGCGTCGTGGCGACGGGCAGATCCATTCGCTCCGCAAAGGCCACGAGTTCGCGGGCGGCCCCGGATTGAATCACGCCGTGACCGGCCAGGATGAGCGGTCGCCTGGCATCGGCCAGCAGCGACAAGGTTGCCTCGAGCAACCCGGCCGAAGGATGGGGCGACAAGTCCCGCTCAGACGTCACCAGAGGAACGGCGCGACGAACCGGAGCCCGCGACACGGCCCTGTCTTGCTGCGCATCTTTCGTCACATCGAGCAGTACGGGCCCGGGGCGGCCTTCCATGGCGATCCGGATCGCCTCCGCCACGGCCTCCTCGATCTCGTCGACCGAGCACACCAGCCGACTGTGCTTGACGATCGGGAGCGTGATCCCGATGATGTCGACTTCCTGGAAGGCATCGGTGCCGATCAGGTAACTCGGCACCTGGCCGGTAATGGCAAGAAGCGGGGTTCCATCCATCCAGGCGTCGGCAATCGGCGTGACCAGATTCGTCGCGCCCGGACCGCTGGTCGCTACGCAGACGCCGATCCTGCCGCTGGCGCGCGCGTAGCCCTGCGCGGCATGCCCCGCCCCCTGCTCATGGCGACACAGCACATGGCGAATTCCGACACCCGGCGCACCCAGTGCGTGATAGAAGGGCATGATGGCGCCCCCCGGGATGCCGAAGACCACCTCCACCCCGTGCGCGTGGAGGGCTCGGCACAGCAACTCGGCGCCGGTCAGCGCGCTGTCAGCCATGTGTCCTCCGAAGGCACCGTGGCGGCCGGCGTGCCGAGCACCGCGCCGTCGCTGGCACTGCCGACCAGCGCGGCGTAGCGAGCCAACCACCCCCGCCGCGGCATCGACCGGTCAGAAATAGCGGGTTGGCGCGCACCGAGGAGCGACTCGCCACCCTCGACATCGATCCGCCGAGCCGCGAGATCGATCCGGATCAGATCCCCGTCCACCAGACGCCCGATCGGCCCTCCACTCGCGGCCTCCGGGCTGACATGGCCGACACAAAGGCCGCGGGTTCCTCCGGAAAAGCGGCCATCGGTGATCAATGCCACCGAAGTCGACAGCGGCGACCCCTTGAGGAAGCTGGTCAGCGCGAGCATCTCCCGCATGCCGGGACCGCCGCGCGGACCTTCGAACCGAACCACCACGACATCACCGGGCACGATCCCGCCGGAGCGCGCCGCCTCGAGCGCGGCCTCTTCGCTCTCGAACACGCGGGCCGGTCCGACGAATCCCTCACACGCCGAGTCCAGAGCACCGGTCTTGATCACCGCGCCGTCCGGCGCCAGATCGCCGAACAGGATCTCCAACCCACCGGTCATGGAATGCGGCGCCTCGATCGATCGAACCGCCCCGTCAACCGTGCGAACGACCCTGGCGAATCGATCTCCGAGCCGCTCGCCGCCGACCGTGAGCACATCGGTATCGACCAGTCCCGGAACATGCGACAACTCGGCAAGCACGGCAGAGACGCCGCCCGCCAGATGCAGATCCTCGATGTGCCACTGCCGATTACCGTCCCAGGCGGGCGCCAGCTTCGAAAGGTGCGGCGTCCGACGTGCCGCCTGGTCGAAGCGAGCCATCGAGTACGGCAGCTCCGCTTCACGCGCCAGCGCCAGAAGATGGAGTACGGTATTGGACGACCCACCCAGCGCCGCATCCAGAGCCACCGCGTTGTCGAGCGACGCAGCCGTCACCACATCGCGGAACCGTCGCCCCTCCCGCACCGCCGCAAGCAGCGCATCCGCCGAGCGACCGAGTAGGCCCCGGCGTTCCTCCGAAATCGCCAGCGCCGTGCCGCTGCCAGGCAAACCCAGCCCGAGCGCCTCGACAATGCAGTTCATCGAGTTGGCCGTGAACATGCCGCTGCAGCTGCCGCAGGTCGGACAGGCGGAGCGCTCGAGGTCCAGCAGCTCCGCATCGTCGATCCGGCCGGCGGCATGCGCCCCGACCCCTTCGAACACCGACACGAGATCGATGGCCTGCCCGGTCCGGCTCCGACCGGCCTTCATCGGGCCGCCCGAGACGAAAACGGTGGGAAGGTCGACCCGCGCCGCCCCCATCAGCATTCCGGGTACGATCTTGTCGCAGTTGGGCAGGCAGATCAGCCCATCGAAGCAATGCGCGGCTACCATGGTTTCGACGGCATCGGCAATCAGCTCACGTGAGGGCAGCGAGTATCGCATCCCCTCGTGTCCCATCACGATCCCGTCGTCGACCCCAATGGTATTGAACTCGAACGGAATGCCGCCGGCCGCGCGGATGGCATCCTTGACCAGGCGCCCGAACTCCTGCAGATGGGTGTGTCCGGGAACGATTTCGACGTACGAGTTGCAGACGGCGATGAAGGGCCGCTCGAAATCGGCCTCGCTGCGAATCGCGCCCGTTGCGCGCAACAGGCTGCGATGCGGCGCACGGGAAGCCCCTCGCTTGATACGGTCCGACAACATGGCTGGGCCTGGGAGAGCCGAAGCTCCCGGAAACGCGAACGGCCCCTCCAGATCACAGGGAGGGGCCGCTTGGTTGGCTCACCCTCCCCGGATCGGGGAGGGGACCGGCTCGCTACGTTAGCACAAGCTCGTGTCCGCTCCCCATTGGCCAAGGCCAACGACGAGTCCGACGACGAGAATGATGACGGCACTGAGCCGGGTACGAATGACGTTCATGCTCAATAGACGATCGAACCGGGTAATACCCCCATCCGAGTCACTACGGCACGATCATGATGCCCGCTCGGCCCCCAAACGAATCCTCAGTGGTCGAAAGCCCGGCAGGGACCTGCAACGCCCGGCCGTCGACCCGAAGGTTGACCAGATACACTCCGGAATTCAGGCGGAGATGCGTTTCCCAGCTGTCCGAACGGCGGGTCATCGGCACCGGCTGCCAACCGGAGAAATCACCGACCAGTTCGATCCGGAGCGCAGTCGGGTGACGAACCCGAACGATCTGACCTTCCGAAAACGCTTCGAGTTCGAAAGCTGCAGCCTCGGTGACGGAAGCCGCAGCCGTATCGTGCCCCGTCGGCCGACGAATTCGATCGACCAGTGCCACTCCCAACGACAGATTACGGGTGAACGGGAGATAGACGCTCGGCCCCGCCGGTGCCCGCCCTGCCGAAAAATGTACCCGCACTCCCGCCCAGGGTTCGACCGCCATACCGAGCTGCCAGCCATTTCCTCCGGCAGCGGACCCGACGCCGCCTTCTGCCAGCGGAGAGCGCCGAATCAGACGACCGGACAGCTCGATCGCGCCATGCGAGAACCGTCCGTCGACGAGCAGGTGGCTGAGCAACTTCGGCCTCGCCGCCTGGGGCGCCGGAGCCATCAGCGAGTCCTGCACCGGCAGACTGGTTCCTCCATCACGCGATCCGCTCAACCCGGCAAACTGACCGAGTTCGCCGGCCAGACGCAAAGGGCCGACGACCAGTCGAGCAGTCGTTACCCCGCCGACGGCGGACCCTGCGGAGCCCAGACGCGCTGCAGGGCCGCCGCCGATGCTGAACCGCCCACGATGGGCCATGACGCCGAAGCCGGTCTGCCATTCGCCGTCGACGCCACCGTGGAGCCGGCGTTCCACCGCGCCGTGCCCATCGACCACCATGGCCAGGTTCTTTCCAAGGCGGCGCTCCCACTTGGCCGAGCCGAAGGCCTCACCGCTCCACGAATGATGCGTAGCTGGAGCACCCGAGATCGACAGGTCGACCAGAAAGGAGGGACCCAGCGTTCGGAACTGACCGCCCACCCAGACCGCCGGCCCATCCCATCCCAGCGCGCGATCCATCAGGCGAGTACCTGCCGTCAGCGCGACCTCATCCTGTGCAGCAAGAGGAGCAACGCCGGCCAGCATGGCCAGGAGCGCCCAGCCCCTCACGGCAGGCCCCGATTCACCGTCAGCCTGGTCACCTCGGCGCGCACGGTCGGCAATACACCGGCGCCGTCCCGTACGGCGGCGGCAACCTGGTCGCGCAACGACAGGAAGCCGGCATCGGAGAGCCGTGCAGAAAAGAGCCGTCCCAAAGCCTCCGTGGCTTCGTCCGGAGGCCACCCTTTTCCCAGCAGCTCCGCAGAAACGGCAACCGGCACCGCCACCGCCCGCCCCGCGGCCGACCGGCGCACCTGGGCAAGATGCTCCACACCTCCGCCCGCTCTGAGCCAGAACACCCCGGCCTGCAGCTCCTCGACCGACGCGTCCGAACCCAGCCCATGGCGAGCCCGCGCCAGATCTCCCAGAAGCGCAGCAACCGCTGCAACGATCCGGTTCCCCGGGGCGCCCTTGGTCTCGCCTTCCAGGGCTTTCTGAATCAGGGGCTCGGTCGGCAGACCGGTCCGGCGCGCCGAATCGGTCAGTTGCTCCACCGCACCGAGTGTCGCCGCATCGAGACGGGCCTGGAGCCTCGGATCCTGCGCATCGAGCCGGGCAACATTCCCGGCCAGCAGCAGCATCGCGCCGAGCGCGAGAGAAATCTTCATTGTACCGTCACCATCGAAACCGACTGGCCGTAGTCTCCGTCGACGGCGAACGGCTGCCGCGGATCGGCAACCCAGCGCTGCCCGTCGACCAGAAAGGCATAGTGGTACACCCCGCCGGCCAGCGGAACACGGGCGCTCCATCGGGTTCCGTCCGCACCGAGCACCAGAGGCGTCCGGACTCGATCCCAATCGTTGAAATCGCCGACGACCGTCACCGCAGTGGCTGCCGGAAGTTCGATGGCAAACTCGACCTCGGTGCCCACCAGTCTGTTCCGCAGCTGCGAAGCAACCACCAGAAGCAGCAGGGCCGCGCCGATCACCGACCCCGCAACGGCCCGGCGACGCCGCCTCGAGCGTCGCACCGCATCCACCACCCGCGCCTCGAACCCCGGCTCGACGCCGATCGGCAAACGGAGTTCGGTCGAGACTCGGTCGAGCCACCGGTCGTCGCTCATGCGAGGTCTCCCAGCAGATCGCGCATCCGCTCGCAGGCGCGACTGACGCGCATCTTGAGTGCCGCCACCGACGCACCCGTGATCATGCTCATCTCCTGATAGCTCATTTCTTCGACATGTTTGAGCAGGAACGCCTCCCGCTGGTCCGCCGAGAGCTGGGCAACGGCGCGATCGATTTCCTCGCGCCACGCCGAACCCGCTGCGGGATGAGGAACCCCGACCTCCAGAGCCTGCTGGAGTTCCGTCACCCGAAACCGCCACCAGCGCCGGCGCTGCGCCACGGTACGGCATCGATTGACCATGATGCGATAGCTCCAGGCGCCGAATCGTTCCGGATCGCACTGGGCCAACGCCCGATGCGCCCGAACGAATGCGTCCTGAACGGCCTCTTCCGCATCCTCATGCGAACCAAGCATGTGTCTGGCGTACCGGATGAACCGGTCCCGATAACGCGTGACGAGAAGCGCAAAGGCGTCGAGGTCGCCTCGTCGGGCTCGGAGTACCAGGTCCACATCGGAGGACGCCACACCAGGAGTGACCCCCCGATCGGCGCAAAGGTAACGGGTGACCTCGAGGCCAGGATTCGGGTCAACAGGGACAGACGGCATCAGCCCCTTTCGATAACGACTGCAATGGAGCGTCCCATGGCGACACGCGACCTTCGAACCACCCTGGCGGCAACCGTTCTTCTCCTCGGCGCCTGCACCGACCGAGTCACGGACCCCAATCCGCCGGGCTCGACGGCCCAACTCCGGATTGTCCACGTTCTTCCGGGCCAGAGCACTGTCGATGTCGAAATGGATGGCCAGTTCGTCGTGCGCGGCGTGGCGTACGGATCCAGTTCGTCCGTCGTCCTGGTCAAAAGCGGAACCCGTCGTCTCATCGTCAAAGCCAACGGCGGCGTGCTCGGCGCCGTCGACGGCAACCTCGACCCCGAGCGACTCAACAGCCTGGTCGTAGCTACCGGCGGCCCCCAACTGAGCAGGGAGGTCGAACCCGATACGGTCTGGAGCACCGGCGAGTCCGGCACCGCGAACCCCAGTCGCGCCTACGTCAGGATGATCGAGGTTGCCACCGCCAACGACGCTCACCCCGTCCAGCTTCAGGCCCTGGCCACCGCTCCGGGAACCGTGCCGGATTCGGTCATGCGCTTTGGCATCAACGCCACCGTCGGCCGCCACGGCAGCCTGATGGCCTTCAACCCCGGCACCTTCTCCTGGAAGTACGTCGCCGCGGGCACCTCGGCGCCGATCCTCGCGCAGGCCACCTTCGATGTCGCCGGGGGCCAGACCAAAGCCGTCGTCCTGAGTCGGCGCCTCAGCGGGGAGTACACCGTCGATGTCGTGACCGAACCGTGAAGTCCGAGGTCACCAGCTGCGACCCCCTTCCCTAGTGGAGCATCCAATGCTTGATATACTTAGGGAGGCCGGGGGCATTTCAGGATGAAGCGCCGCAACCCCCGACCGGCCCAGAATCTTCCCGCCGGCGCACTATTGGGGACGTGGATCGCCTATGTCCGTACGCTCGTTGAATTGGCTCAAATTCGGTGGCCTGGTCGCCTTTGCATTCGTCATTGGCCTGTTGTTCGCCAGCCTCCTCGATGTACCAACCACGACTCTCGCCCAAGAGCGGAAATCGGTCACGGGCGAGGTTATTCCGGCCTCGAATCCCCAGGTCGCAGAACGCGTTTCCAACGGGACGGCCGCCGCTTCGCTGATCACGCTGTCGGACGCCTTTGCCGACGTGGCGGAAACGGTCCGGCCCAGCGTCGTCTACATCCGCTCGCGGCGGACCGAACGGGTCATCGACCAGCGCCGGGTTCCTCAGGGGCTGGAGGAGTTCTTCGGGGTGCCGCGCAACCGGGGCCGCAACGAACCCCAAGTGGAAACCGGCTCAGGGTCGGGGTTCATCGTCTCGAATGACGGCTACATCCTGACCAATAATCACGTCGTCGACGGCGCCGACCAGGTCATGGTCCGGCTCCTCGACCGGCGCGAATATCCGGCCAAAGTCATCGGCACGGACCCCACGACGGACGTGGCAGTGATCAAGATCGAGGCGGCGCGGGGTACTGCGCTCCGCCCGGTGCGACTGGGATCGAGCAGTAAGTCCCGGGTCGGTGAGTGGGTCCTGGCGGTCGGCAACCCGCTCTCGGAGAACCTGAGCTTCACGGTCACCTCCGGCATCATCAGCGCCAAGGGTCGCGGCCAGCTGCCGCTGCCCGGCCGGTCCGAACGGTCGATTCAGGATTTCATCCAGACGGATGCCGCGATCAACCGGGGTAACAGCGGCGGGCCGCTGCTCAACGTCCGGGGCGAAGTCATCGGGATCAACTCGGCGATCTTCAGCCCGACCGGTGTGAGCGCCGGGTATGCCTTTGCCGTACCGATCGACCTGGCCCGACAGGTGATGGACCAGTTGATTTCCAAGGGCCACGTCGAGCGCGCGGCCCTTGGGGTCCAAGTGACGGACGCCTCGCCCGAGGACGCGGAATGGGCCGGGCTCGATGGTGTCTACGGCGCCAAGATCAATGATTTCCCCCCCAACTCGCCGGCGCGGAACGCGGGCCTGCAGCAGGGCGACATCGTGATCGGCATCGACGGCAATCGGGTCGAATACGTGGCCCAATTGCAGCAGCTGGTCGGCTTCCGCAAAGCGGGCGAATCGGTCAAGGTCGAAGTCGCTCGCAAGGGAGGCACTCGCCGCACCTTCGACGTCCGCCTGGTAGGACAGGACGCGACTTCACCCGAGGCCCAGATCGCCAGCGGCCGCGCCGAGCCCGGTACCGACGCTGCCCCGGCCCTGCGGGACCGCCTCGGCATCAACGGCTCGGCCTTGTCCGCCGAGATGGCGCAGCAGCTGCGGCTACCAGGCACGACGAAGGGCGTGGTGGTCGAGTCGGTCGATCCCTACGGCCCGGCGGATGGCCTGCTGATCAGCGGCGGATTGATCCACATCATTACCGCAATCGAGGACAAGCCCGTTGGTACCGAGGCCGAGCTGAGCGCCGCACTCCGATCGTACCAGCCGGGAACGGTGGTGTCGCTCAACGTACTGGAGTACGCCCGGGGCGACGAGCGGCCGGCCACCCGGATCGTCCGGATTCGCCTCAAGTAGGCTTCCCCGGACACGGAAAAGGGCAGCTCGGCGATGCCGGGCTGCCCTTTTTGTTTCTGTCGACGGTCTGTTACTTCGGCTTGGCGACCGGAATACCGTTGGCCGACGCCACCGAGTCCCAGAAGTTCCAGCCCCAGCCGGCCAGGTTCCCGTTGACGATGACGAGCGGCGCCATCTTTCGGTCCTCGAGATCTTCCGGATTGGTTTTGCCGAGCCGCGGATAGAACATGGTCTCGATGTACTGCCCCTGATAGAGGTAGGGGTCGGTTCGCTTCGGGGCCACCCCACCCATGACAGACGCGGCGCTGTCCTTGGAAATGCCAACGGTCAGATCCTGGAGGCGGCGGTCGCTCCGCTCGCACCCGATCATCGTCACCACTGCAGCCGCAACCAGCGCTCGAAGGGACCACCGGACTGTGATGCGCATCACCATTTCCAACGTTGGAAGTCGAAGTCGAACAATCACTTACAGGGCGATGAATCTAACACCGCCCTCAAGCTTTCCTAGTCCGAGCCGATCCTTCTGGGTATCACGCGCCTCCAACACCCAGGCTGAACCTGCATGTCACTCGAACTGAAAAGCTCCTGCGTCACCATCGACCTGAATGTGCTCGACGGCTATCGGGCGCTGCAATCCGAGAGCGAACCGGATATCGTCACCGAGTTGATCGACATGTTCCTTGCCGACCTACCGTCGCGTGTGATGGCGCTCCGTCAGGCCGTCGAAGCGGGCGACGTACCGGCCACCCGACGCACCGCGCATGTCCTCAAAGGAGCCGCTGCAACGCTGGGCGCGACCGCGCTAGCCGGTCTCTGCGACTACATCGAGGCCACCGCGCGCACCGGAACGGTTGCAGCCGCCGCCGAATTGCTCCATGATGTCGCCGCCGAAAGCGAGCGGACGAGCGCTGCACTGCTCAAGCATCGCCGCAGCTGAATTCGCGCCCGAGCCCCTCGGCAGGGTCCAAGGTTGCAGGGCGAAACAACCTCTCCCGGGCGCACGCCAAAGCTTGTACTGTTGTTAATACTCATCTCGCGAACGTGGCGAAACTGGCAGACGCGCAGGACTTAGGATCCTGTCCCATCCGGGGTGCGGGTTCAACTCCCGC
Source organism: uncultured Gemmatimonas sp. (assembly GCA_964619465.1). Lineage (GTDB taxonomy): Bacteria > Gemmatimonadota > Gemmatimonadetes > Gemmatimonadales > GWC2-71-9 > SHZU01. Next base: position 34,885 of record CAZUES010000033.1, on the reverse strand, counting down.
CGTTCGCATCGCCGGACCCTTCTCGCCGCGCAACGAAGACAACGACGCAGGCATCCGCATCCTCTCGTCCTGAGGTGGCCATGGAAAGCTTTGCTGACGGCATCGGCGCATTCGGAACCACCGTCTTTCAACTGGCGGCGGTCGCGTTCCTGGTGCTCAACGGTGCCGCGATCGCCGCGGTCGTGCTGACCCGTGACCGGGCATTGGTCAATCGATGGACCGGGCGCATCCTTGCCGCCAACCTGCTGCTGATTGGCGTCGGACTCGGCACCCCGGCCGTGACCTACTGCTTCAAGATGGTGGTTCAGGCCGTGAGCAGCGCCCAGCCCAATGCTGCGATGCCCCGGGAAGCGATCGACTGATTGGTGCACCGGGGCGCCCGCCGGGGCCCTGATCCGTAATTGCCCCCCCGGCCCGGGGCCGCTCCCATTATGTTTCCCGGGCTATGTCAGATATCACTATTACGAAGACGGCCGAAGACGCGGCCTCCAAAGCCTTTCAAGTCACGGTACCGATCGAGCGGGTCAAAGCCGCCGAGGATCGGGCCGTCGCCCAGTACAGCCGGCAGGTTCGGCTTCCCGGCTTCCGCAAGGGTAAAGCGCCCCTTGCCGTGGTCCGGAAGCGGTTCGGCGAAGAGATCAAGCAGTATGTGGTCGAGGAGGTGCTCCGCGAAAGCTGGGAGCAGGCCCGTACCACCGAGGATCTCAAGCCGATCGCCGACCCGAGCGTCCGGAACCTCAAGTTCGAAGCAGGCCAGCCGGTCGAGTTCGAACTGCAGGTCGAGGTGCGGCCCGAGATCAAGGTCGAGCAGCTGAGCGGCCTTTCGGTAGAGCGTACGGTGCCGCCGGTGACCGACGAGATGGTCAACGAGCAGCTCGACCAGCTCCGCGACAGCAAAGCTGCCTGGCTGCCGGTCGAAGACGCCGCGCCGGTCGAAGGCAACATGGTCCGGGTTGAAGTGGCCGCTCTGGAAGACGGCGAACGGAAGCCGGCGCAGCCCTATACCATCGTGATCGGTCAGGGGCAGGCGCTGCCGGCGCTCGAAGAGCAGATCCTCAAGCTCAAGCCCGGCGAGTCGGCCGAGACCGAGATCCGCTTCCCCGACGACCATCCCGACGAATCGCGCCGGGGCCAGTCGCGCAGCGTGCACATCACGGTGCATGAGATCAAGCGACAGGAGTTGCCGCTGCTCGATGATGCGTTCGCCAAGTCGGTCGGCGATTTCGACGACGTCGCGGCACTCACAGCAGCGGTGCGAAGTGACCTGGAGCGGAACGCCGAACGCGAAGCCGATCAGGGCGTCCGCGAGGCGCTGATCGAACAGGTCGTCAGCCGCAACAACATCGAGGCCCCGCGCTCGATGGTCGACCGCGCTCTGCACGCCTACCTGCATGCGTACAACATCCCGCACGAGCAGGAAGAGCGTTTCTACGGCGAGTTCCGTCCGGTAGCGGAGCGCCAGGTCCGGCGTGAACTGGCCCTTGGCGCCATTGCGGAAGCCAATAAGCTGTTCGCCAATGAGGCCGAGATGGACGAGCGAATCAAAGCGCTGGCCGATGCCCGCGGCGTGTCGTTCGGCGAAGTGTATGGACAGCTCGAGAAGGCCAAGCGTCTGGGGGAACTCGAGCGGAGTATCACGGAAGACAAAGTGTTTGCCTTCCTGACCAGCCAATCCACCATCGACAAGGGCTGAGCATGAGCACGACCATGCTGTATCCCCCGTACATCATCGAGCGCTCCCCTCGCGGCGAGCGGAGCTACGACATTTTCTCGCGGCTCCTGATGGATCGGATCGTCTTTCTCGGCGCGCCGATCAACGATGACGTGGCGAATATCATCATTGCCCAGCTGCTCTTTCTCGATGCCGACAACCCCGAGAAAGACATCTACATGTATATCAACTCGCCAGGTGGGCACGTGCACAGCGGCATCGCGATCTATGATACGATGCAGCACCTGCGCGCCCCGGTGAACACGATCTGCATGGGCATGGCCGCCTCGATGGGGGCGTTCCTGCTGGCCACCGGGACCAATGGTAAGCGCGCAGCCTTGCCGCACGCGCGGATCATGATCCATCAGCCGTCCGGCGGCTCTCAGGGCACCGCGGCTGATATCGAAATCGCGGCGCGCGAGATCCTGCATACGCGCCACACGATGAACCGACTCTTTGCGAAACACACGGGCCAGCCGATCGAAGCAATCGAGCGCGATTCCGATCGCGACCGATACATGTCGGCGGAGGAAGCCAAGGCGTACGGCATCATCGACCAGATCTTCGAGCCCCGCGCCGGGTCGACACCGGACACCAAATAGTCCACCGCTGCTGTCTCTAAAACCGCCCGGTCGACGCGCAATCCGTCGGCCGGGCTTCTTCTTTAGACCTGGCCGCCTGCAAGCCGACAACAGCTCGCCACGGTGCCGGTAGCGGCACGCAGTTCGACCGATCCATCGGACGTGGTTATTGTACTGCCACACTCAATAGCCCAAACGAATCAATCCCGACCATGTCGATCAGTTTTCGAGACCTCACCATTGGCGACCTCCAAGCCGTCACCGTTCTCGCCCGCTACCGGCATTTCGGCCGCGCTGCCGCCGAATCGGGAATCACCCAGCCGTCGCTCTCTGCCCTGCTCAGGCGGGTGGAGAAAGCCCTCGGCAAAACGCTCTTCCATCGGACCTCGCGGCGCTGCGAGATCAGTGAGGACGGCGTGGCGGTCGTCGAGGTCTTCGAGCGCGTCCTCAGAGATCTGGAACGCCTGACCGCCCCGGCGGACCCCGTCGCCGTCGAAGGCCCGCTCCGACTGGGCTTCATCCCGACCCTGGGGCCGTACCTGATTCCGCACCTGCTGGGTCCGGCCAGGCGCGCCTTTCCGGAAGCGCGGCTCTTCTTCCACGAGGACCAGACCGAGCAGCTCGTCGGTCTGGTCCGGAAGGGCAAACTCGATTTTGCCGTGCTCTCGTTGCCGACCGAGTCGGAGGGGTTGGTCGAACTGCCGCTCTTCGAGGAGGAACTGGTGCTGGCTGTCCCGGAAACACACGAGCTGGCGTCGAAGCAGGTCCTCGCCCTGACCGACATCGCGAGGACCGAGTTGATCCTGCTGGAACACGGTCATTGCCTGCGAGACCAGACCATTGCCCTCTGCGGCCGAGGCGAGCTCGACGTCGTTCCGGTCCACGCGACGGGGCTCGAGACCCTGCGCGGCATGGTCGGCGCCGGGGTAGGCTGCGCTGTCTTTCCCGCACTCGCGGCCAAGGCGGACCTGGGCGTCGCGCCGATCCGGTACCTGCAGTTCCGTACGCCGACACCCGGGCGAACCGTCGGCATCCTGGCGCGGCGCGATCCCGAGCGGCTCCGGGTGGCTCGGGCGTTTCAAGCCATGTTCGCGGCCGCCCCGCTGATTACGACCTACCAGGCTGCCCCCACCCCTTTCCAACCGCTGCCGGTCTTGCCATCTCGTTGAAAATCAAACGTTTAGCACCCCAAAACCCGACCCGGGCCGTAACCTTGACTCACGGCAGGCGTCCGGACCACTTTTAGCAGCATAGCCCGACGGCTGGGTGCCGCTCGCCGGCCCCTACTTCTCTCACTCCGTCACCGACTCGAAGGTATGTCCAACGACAAGCATCTGCGGTGCTCGTTCTGCGGCAAGTCGAAGGATTCGGTCCGAAAGTTCATTTCGGGCCCGTCGGTCTATATCTGCAATGAGTGCATCACGCTCTGCAATGAGATCCTGGCGGAGGACGAAGAGCGGGAAGTGGTCGACAACATCACCCACGTCCCCACCCCCACTGAGATCAAAGCCGTCCTCGATCAGTACGTCATCGGCCAGGAACGCGCCAAACGGACCCTGGCTGTCGCAGTCTACAATCACTACAAGCGGATCAATGCGTCGGCCGGCCGGGACAACCAGGTTGAGCTCGACAAATCGAACATCCTGCTGCTCGGACCGACCGGCGTCGGCAAGACCCTGTTGGCGCAGACGCTGGCCCGGATCCTCGACGTCCCGTTCACCATTGCCGACGCCACCACCCTGACCGAAGCGGGCTACGTCGGCGAAGACGTCGAGAACATCCTGGTCCGGCTGCTGCAGGCCGGCGAGTTCAACGTGGCGGAGTGCGAACGCGGCATCGTCTATATCGACGAGATCGACAAGATCGCCCGCAAGTCGGAAAACCCGAGCATCACGCGCGACGTCTCGGGCGAAGGAGTCCAGCAGGCGCTGCTCAAGATCCTCGAAGGCACCGTAGCATCGGTACCTCCGCAAGGCGGCCGGAAGCATCCGCAGCAGGAGTATATCCAGATCAATACCAAGGATATCCTCTTCATCTGCGGCGGCGCCTTCGACGGGCTGGACAAGATCCTGCAAAGCCGCCTTGGCAAACAGCAGATCGGCTTCGGAACTGCCGCACCCGAGGAGGGCGGACCCCAGACGATCGACAAGCAGAACCCGTTTGCGCTGGCTGAGCCGGACGACCTGCTCAGGTTCGGGCTGATCCCGGAACTGGTCGGCCGACTCCCCGTGATCGTGTCGCTCGAGTCACTCAGTGAAGAAGCCCTGGTCCGCATCCTGCTCGAGCCCAAGAACTCGATTACCAAGCAGTATCAGAAGCTCTTCGATCTGGAAAACGTCGGCCTGACCTTCGACCACGAGGCGCTCCGCGCCGTGGCGAGGAAGGCATTGAAACGCGGCACCGGCGCCCGCGGCCTCCGTGCCATCCTGGAAACCGTGATGACCGACATCATGTACGAAATCCCCACCCGGGATGATGTGCGCGAGGTCGTCATTACCCCCGAGTGCATCAACGAACAGACGCAACCACTCGTCATCACGGAGCAGCGCCGCCAGGTCAAGGAAGCTTGAACACGCCGGACCTTCTGTGGCCATAACCACCGTCTTCTCGGAACTGCCGGTCGAGTTCATCGGCAGCTTCCCCGACCCCCGCCATCCGCTCGTTCCCCCGCTGCCCGAGATGATCTTTCTCGGTCGCTCGAACGTAGGTAAATCGAGCCTCATCAATGCGCTGACCGGCCGCAAGATTGCCAAGACCAGCGGCACGCCGGGCAAGACTCAGCATCTCAACGCATTCCGGTTTCCCGGTTTCTACCTGATTGACCTGCCGGGATACGGCTACGCCAAGCTCGGACGATCGGAGCGCACCCGGCTGCGCAAGCTGGTCGAAGACGTCGTCAAAACCCGAGGCTCGCACGGCGCCGTGGTCTGGCTCCTCGATATCCGTCACCCGCCCTCGGATGATGACATCGCCATGGCCGATCTGCTGGCCGACGCGGGACGCGAAACCATCATCGTGCTCACCAAGGGCGACAAGTTGTCGCAGGCCCAACGCCATGCGGCCACCCTCGCCCGTGCCAAGGATCTCGAGCTCGACGCTGACGAGCTGCTGCTGACGAGCAGTGCCAAGGGCATCGGCATCGCGGAACTGGCCCAGCAGATCGACGAGGCCAGTCGCGATCCGAATCTGGGTCGGCACACCGGCTGAAGACCGCCTGCCTGAAAGCAGTTCTTCGTCAGGCGAGGAAATCCGATGACGCCCGAACTGATCATGCTGTACCTCGCCATCGCGGTCGTCGCGTTCCTCTACGCCTCGGTCGGACACGCCGGTGCCTCGGGATACATCGCGGTGCTCACGCTGGCCGGGATGGCGTCGGATGTAATCCGGCCCACGGCGCTCATTCTCAATATCCTCGTTGCCAGCCTGACCACGTACCAGTTCGTCCGGGCCGGCCATTTCGCCTGGCATCGCTTCCTGCCCTTTGCGGTCGCTGCGCTGCCGGCGTCGTTCCTGGGTGGCTACATCCATGTCCCCACCGACATTTTCAAAGTCCTGATCGGTGTGGTGCTGCTGTTCTCGGCCGTCCGGTTCCTCCTCAAAACGGAAGATCCGCCTGTCACCCGCTTTCCCAAGCTCTGGATTGCCCTGGCCGTCGGGGCCGTGCTGGGCCTGCTGTCCGGCCTGACCGGAACGGGGGGCGGGATTTTCCTGACGCCCCTGATGCTGCATCTCGCCTGGGCACGGACCAAGGAAACCGCGGCAGTCTCGGCGCCGTTCATCCTGCTCAATTCGATCGCCGGCCTTTCGGGCTTTCGTGCCGGCGGCGGCGCCCTGCCGGACCTCCCGTTCGTGCTTGGTTTGGCTGTGGTGGTCATCCTGGCCGGGGGCCTGGGAGGCTACCTGGGCAGCCGCCGCTTTCCGGTCAAGGTCATTCGCCTTACTCTGGCCGCCGTCCTGGCCATTGCCGGCGCCAAGCTCACGTTCGGTGTCTAGCCGGCTTGGGTCGGCCGGCCGCCGCCCCTAGATTGCCGACTCGTCCCCGATCCCCGAGGTCTCCATGCCCCTCCTGCCCCTCAAAAAACTCGACCTTCCCGGTGCCGCTCGACAACGCATCGACCACTGGCTCGCCGACCTTGCCGGTCGCCTCGAGGGCCCGGCAAGCGAGTGGGGCCGGATCTGCCGGGAAACGCTCTTTCCGCTCTACTACCCCGGCCAGGGCAGCTACGACGAGGCCTGGGCGCGCTCTGAAGGCTCGCCGGGCGCGCGGCTGGCCCTCGACGGGCTCGACCCGGCCAACATCACGCTCGAGCCGGAATACTACGCCGACTGCGACGCGGCCAGGTTTGCCCGCGTCAAGCCGTTGCTCTGGCTCTGGTATTCGTTCGACCGGACCCCGCTCGGCGGGCAGAACGTGCAGCTCGGGATCGAACTCCGCCGGCTCCTGGCGGGCAAGATTTTCAATCGCTGCGGAGCCAACTTCAAGTGCTTCCAGCACACCGAGTTTTCGTTCGGGTACAACATGGAGGTGGGCGACGACGTCGTGGTTCATCGTCATGTGCTGCTCGATGACCGGGGCGGCATCGTCCTCGGCAATCGCGTCAGTATCTCGGACTACGCCAATATCTACAGCCATACCCACAGCATCGTCGACCAGCGTGACGTGACCAATGCCGTCACCACGCTCGAAGACGATGTTCGAATTACCTACCATGCAACCGTGCTGGCCGGCACCCGCGTGGCCCATAACGGCATGGTCGGCGCCATGGCGCTGGCCACGAAGGACGTGAAGTCGTATCACGTCAATGTCGGCATTCCCGCCAAATCCGTTCGGGTCAAGCCGAACGCTCCCCGCGAAACCTACGTCACGGAACGGATCGCCCGCCGCGGCGAATAGGCAGTTCCAACCCGGCGGCATGGCCCCTCGTGCCGCCGGTACCCGGACCGGCTCCCGTGACCGGTTCGTCGCCAAACCGTCGCCTAGCGGGGCGGTCGTGACACGATCGTTGCAACTTCGTCCCTGATCAGAGACGCGCGCCCGGCAGGTTTGATCGCGTCGAGGTAGGCCACGAGGGCCGCACCCCGACCCGACTCTTCACAGACCGGTCGACGATGACGCGTTTCACGAAAGGGTGGCGGCTCCTGGCCGCCGCAGCACTTCTGACAGGCCTGGCAGGTGAACTAGGCGCGCAAGAAGCGCGCGGCCGGGTCATCGGCCGAGTAGTCGATGCTGCGCAGGGAGCGCCCGTAAGCGGAGCCGTGGTCGAGATCGTCGGGCTCCCGACACCGCTCCGCACCACGTCGGCGCTCGACGGACGCTTCAGCTTTTTCAACGTGCCTGCGGGCGAGGTCGGGATCCGGGTCCGGATGATCGGATACGGTCCCAAGCTCGTCACGGGCATCCGGGTGCCGATCGGAGGCGCCGCGACCCAGGACATTTCGCTCAACGCCGAGACGGTGCAGCTCGAGGAGCTCAACGTCACGGCAGCTGCGGAACGTGGCTCGGTGGCCGACGCGCTCAACGAGCAGCGCAACGCCTCCAATATTCTGAACAGCATCACCGCCGAACAGATTGCCAAGAGCCCCGACGGCGACGCCGGCCAGGCGGTTCAGCGCGTCAGCGGCGTCACCGTGCAGGACGGCAAGTACGTGATCGTGCGCGGCCTGGGCGAGCGCTACACCACCACCGCGCTCAACGGGGCGCGCATCCCGAGCCCGGAGCCTGAGCGCAAGGTCGTCCCGCTCGACCTGTTCCCCGCGGGCCTGCTCGAAGGCATCACCACCTCGAAGACGTTCACCCCGGACCAGCCGGGCGACTTCAGCGGCGCCTCCGTCAACCTCAAGACGCGCGAGTTCCCCGCCAAGCGGGTGGTGACGCTCTCGGCCTCGAGTGGCATCAACACCTCGGCCACGGGCAAGAGCATCATCAAGGCGCCGTCGGTGGGCCGCGAGTGGCTGGGCTTTGCCGGCTCAGCGCGCAACCTGCCGAGCGCCCTGTCGGAGGCGGGCAACCTGAGCGGCGTTTCCGAGAACCAGCTCAACGGAATGATCGCTTCGCTCCGCAACGCCTGGAGCGCCGATCGCGGCAAGGGCGCACCGAGCGGCTCGTTCGGGATCTCGGTGGGCGGCGAGGATCCGATCTTCGGCCAGCGGATCGGCTACCTGGCATCGTTCACCTACTCCAATGGGCAGGAAATCCGCGACGACGAACACAAGAGTTCCGCTAAGAACAGCGGCATCCCCGGCAGCGCCCTCCCGGTCAACGGCTACGACGGCACGACGGCGCGCACCAGCGTGCTCTGGGGCGGGCTGGCCAACATCAGCACGGCGATCGGCTCGACCACCCGGATTTCCTTCAACAACACTTACACTCGCGGTGCCGACAACGAGGCCAGCGTCCTGACCGGCGACAACGAAGAGTTCGGTCACACGTTCCAGTTTACCCGGCTCACCTTCGTCGAGCGCAGCATCCGCTCCAACCAGCTGGCAGGTGAGCACCTCTTCGGCGGGCGCCACCTGATCAACTGGTCGGCCACGCTCTCGGGGGTGACCCGCAACGAGCCCGACCGTTCGGACATCGGGTACCTGGTCGAGCAGCAGGGCAACACGGTGGTGCCGACCGCGTGGTTCGGCCAGCCCCGATTTGCCACCCGGACCTTCAGCGACGTCACTGAAACCGGCAAGGACTTGGGGGCGAGCTACAACCTGGCGCTTGGCAGGAAGAGCAACCCGGTCGTGGTCAAGGTGGGCGGCGCCTACCGGGCCGTCGACCGCGCCGCCAACACCCGCGCCTACGACATCATCAACCTGTCGCTCAATCAGAACGACCTTCAGCGCAACCCGGAAGCCATCTTCGACGGGACTGCTGCGCTGGCCGGGCAGCTGCTGCTCAACGCTAACGCCAACGGCGGGCGCTACACGGCCAACGACGAGATCGTCGCGGGCTTCGCGATGGTGGAAGCGCCGATCGGCAAGAGCATCAAGGTGATCGGCGGCAGCCGGATCGAGAAGTGGGCCCTGGACGTCTTCACCCGCACCTCGCTCGGCGTCGAAGTGCCGGCCAGTCCGCGCAGCACGGACATCCTGCCGTCGCTCGCGGTCAACATCGCTCTGACCGGCCAGCAGAACCTCCGGCTCTCGGCCAGCCAGACCCTCTCGCGCCCCGAGTACCGCGAGCTCTCGCCGGTGCCGTACTTCGAGCAAGTCGGGCTGATGACGACATTCGGCAATCCGGATCTCAAGCGCGCCCTGATTCAGAACTATGACATCCGCTGGGAGTTCTTCCCGACCCCCGGCGAGGTGATGAGCATCGGCTTTTTCGCCAAGCGCTTCGACGGTCCGATCGAGAAGGTCATCGTGCCGCAGGCGGGCACCGCCGGCCTCAGCTATATCAATGCGAACAGCGCCGACAACTTCGGCGTGGAACTCGAGTTCCGGAAGAACCTCGGCAGCCTGAGCGAGGTCCTGCTGCCGATTTCCCTCTTTGCCAACTCGACCATCATGCAGAGCCGGATCGAACCCGGCAGCGCCGTGGCAACCAACGCCGACCGGCCGATGGTGGGACAGTCGGGCTACATCGTCAACGGCGGGCTCAGCTACCTCCACCCGTCGGGCCGGTTCAGCGCCACGGCGCTCTACAACGTAGCCGGGCGCCGGATCGTGGAGGCGGGAGCCGCCGGACTCCCCGATACCTACGAAGAGCCGCGCCACGTACTCGACATCACGGCCCAGGCATCGCTCTTCGGCGGCGTGTCGCTCAAGGTCGATGCCAGGAACCTGACCGACGCGCCGTATCAGTACAACCAGGCCGAAGTGGAGCGGCTCCGCTATAAGGCCGGACGGGTCTTTTCCCTCGGGCTGACCTGGCGGCCGTGAGCTAAATGTGACGCAGACGTGATCGTTTCGAGGCTGAGACACGCGTGATTCTAGCGTTGCCGCAAACCTCCATTACACACGAGGGACATTCATCATGTTGATTCGCAGGACATCGAGGACTTCGATCGTTGCCGGGCTGGCGCTTCCGCTGCTCCTCCTCGCCGGGTGCGGCGACAACGGCACTGAACCGCCGCCGCCACCGCCGCCACCGCCACCGGCAGCCCCGCCAGTTCCCGCGAACCTGGCCGTGGCCCAGCTTACGCTGACCTCGGTGCGAGTGAGCTGGGGCGCGTCCACCGGCGCCACCAGCTACGTCCTGGAGCGGGCCTCGGCAGCCAATCCCGGTGCCTTTACGGCCGTCGGCGGTAGCATCTCCGGCACGTCGTTCGACGACACCGGGCTAACCCAGGGCGCCGCCTACAGCTATCGAGTGGCGGCCAGGGCTGGCGACCTGACCAGCTCATTCGCGACGCCGGTCTCGATTACCACCGGCCTCGCGGAGGCAGTCATCCAAGCCAACATCACCGCGAGCCGGACCCTGTACAAAGACACGGTGTACACCCTCAAGGGGTACATCAAGGTCACCAACAACGCGACCCTGACGATCCAGCCGGGCACGAAGATCATCGGCGACCTCGCCACGCCGGGCTCTTCGCTCTGGATCCTGCGCGGCTCGAAGATCGATGCCCAGGGTACGGCCGAGGAACCGATCGTCTTTACCTCCGGAGCGGCCCCCGGCCAGCGCCGTCCAGGCGACTGGGGCGGGATCGTGCTGATCGGCAACGGCATCATCAACCGGGGCGGCGAGGTTGGGACCGAAGGCGGCGCGGCCGGCGTTGACGAGAACTACGCCGGCGGCACCGATAACGCCGACAACAGCGGGACGCTTCGCTACGTCCGCATCGAATTCGCCGGCTACGACGTCTCGAACGGCGGCGGCCAGGAACTCAACAGCCTTTCGATGTACGCGGTCGGCAGCGGCACCCGGATCGAGTACGTCCAGACCGTCTCCGGCCTCGATGACTCGTTCGAGTGGTGGGGCGGTGCGGTCGATGCCCGCTACCTGATCTCCTACGAGTCGGGTGACGACCACTTCGACTGGACCGAGGGTTACTCCGGCCGGGTGCAGTTCCTGATCGGGCTCCAGACCCAGCGCCAGGTGCCGCGACCGGGCACCGGCACCTTCTCGAGCGACCCGCGCGGCTTCGAGGCCGACGGTTGTGAGCCCACCTCGAGCTCCGACTGCGTCCTCACGCCGACTGCCACCAGCGCACCCTATTCGCGGCCCGTGTTCGCCAATTTCACCCTGGTCGGTCCCGGCCAGCTGGGCGGCTTCCCGGTTGACGGCAACGGTGTCGTGCTGCGCCGCGGGACGGGTGGTCACCTCACCAACGGGATCGTGGCGCGGTGGCCCGGCATCGGTCTGCAGATGCGCGATGCCTTCACCGATTCGCTCCGGCTCCGCGATTCGCTCTCGATCACCAACATCATCCTGGCCGAGAACGGCCCGCTTGCGACGCCGACCAATTATGACTCGGACGCGGCGACCGACCGTTATGCGCAGGCAGCGAAGTTCGCCGCCTCGAACCACCGGGTCGGCACCCAGGCGGCCGCGCTGTTCACCAGCCTCAACCCGGCGGGTCTCGATTGGACACCGATCGCGACCACCGGGCAGCCCGATCCGACCACCGGTGGCAGCGCCGTGGTTCCCGCTACGCTGAATGCCCGCGTGGCCGGGTACCCGTACTCCGGCGGATGGGCCGCCACCAGCTACGTAGGTGCGGCTTCGCCCACCGGCCCCAAGTGGTGGGATGGCTGGAGCGTCTACCTCGCCAACTGACCCTATCAGCGCACCCCGGCTCGCTCACTGCGGGCCGGGGTCGCTCCCTTCTACCATGAGTACATACCAGATTATTCGCTCATTCGTGCCGGCTTCGCTGCTGGCTTGTGCACTCGCAGGCTGCCAGGGGGCTCGTACGTCGCCGCCGCGCAGCGACTCGACAGCCGCCACGACAGCCGTCGACAGTACCTTGTCCCGGGAGGAGGCGCTCCGCCGATTCCGAATCGGTGTCGATTCGGTCGACAGCCTCTCGGGCGGAGCAGCAAGCGAGGCCGATCTGGTCCGCCGCTTCGTTGCCGCGATCTCTGCACGAGACACCGCGGCGCTCGGTGAGCTCGTCATGACCAGGCAGGAATTCGCCTGGGTCTACTATCCCACGACGCCGCAAGGTTTGCCGCCTTACGACCTGGCGCCCAACCTGCTCTGGTTCCTGTTGGAAGGGCGCGGCACCCAGGGTTTGACCAAGGCTCTGCGCGACCTGGGCGACAAGTCGCTCCGCTACCGCAGCCACCAGTGTGATGCGGAGCCGTCGATCGAGGGCGAGAACCGGGTCCGGGGCCCGTGCCAGGTGACCGTAAGTGTCGACGGAGGGCCGGCATCGGCGGTCCAACTCTTCGGCTCGATCCTCGAGCGGAACGGCCGTTTCAAGTTCCTGAACTACTCCAACAAACTCAACTGATATCGATGCCCCAGCGAGAGCGTCATCGCTCAGGATCTCGCTGGGGCAAGCCCGGGTAAGGGCGAGCTGGTCGGCAAAAGCCGCAGTCACTCTGCCGAAGCTGCCGTCCGTCGGCCGAATCAGCAGAGAGACGGTCCTTCCTGCGCACACCAGTCGTGTGCTGCGAAGCTTCTCAGTCGTCTCCTTTTACTCCAAACGTAGCGACTCGACCGAACACGCCGGCCGCCTACGCACGTTTCACCAAGAGGCGTAACCGTCGTAGGGTTGCGATGGTCGATCGTATGCCAAATGCGGCGAATTACAAACCCTGCTGTGGAGTCAACCGTGAGCCACCGACATCTATCCGCACCTGCCCTCAGCACTTGGCGAGGCGGAGTAGCATGCGAGCTCGCCGCGCAATTGACGACCAGACGGCGCCAGACAGCCGTCGAATGGGGTGAGGAGTCGCTGAGTTACGCAGCGATCGAGACTCATGCCGCCGTGATCGGTGGCCGCCTCAGGCAGGCCGGATTTGGGCCTGGAAGCATTATCGGTCTGTACCTCGACCGGAGCGACGAAGTCATTCCGGCAATTCTCGGTATCCTGCGCATCGGCGCGGCATGGCTTCCGCTCGACCCCGCCTATCCGCGAGACCGAACCCTCTGGGTTCTGGCCGACGCCGGAGCTGCTGCGCTACTCACCACCCGCAGCCTGTCCCGCCAGTTCCACGGAGCCGACCTTCCCATGGTCATCATCGATGACCCGGCCGTACCGGCCCCGGCTCCGCTGGCGGAGGTGACTGCCGACATGCCCGCCTATCTGATCTACACATCGGGCTCGACCGGCCGCCCGAAGGGCGTGACGATTACACATGGCAACCTCTGCCACTATGCCCGGGCAATCGGCGAACGTCTCGACCTTGGTCCGCGCGATCGATACCTCCATACCGCGTCGTTCGCGTTCTCTTCGTCGATCCGCCAGGTCTTCGCCCCGTTGTTTGCCGGTGCGCGTATCCTGATCGCAAGCCGCGAAGAAATCGCCAGTCCGCGCAGCTTGCTCGATGCTGCCCGTCGGCGGCACGCAACGGTGATCGATCTGGTACCGTCGTACTGGGCCCAGATCGTCGCCGCCGCTGCCGACGACCGGTCGCTGCTGGACGATACCAGCCTTCGGCTCGCACTCTCAGCCAGCGAACCCCTGCCGACTCGACTGGTGGCCGACTGGTACGCTCTAACGGGCAAGCGAACCCGGTTCGTCAACATGTACGGCCAAACCGAAACGACCGGAATCATCACCACTGCCGAGCTGACGGCCGAGTCGGTCATGGACGACGGTATCGCGCCGATCGGCCTGCCGCTCGCTGCCACTCAGGTGCACCTGATCGACGACCACGACCGCCTCATCACCGACGACTCGGTCGGCGAACTCTGCATCGGCGGAGCCGGCGTCGGGGCCGGATACTGGCGCCGGCCAGAGCTGACCAGCGACCGATTCACTCGGCATCCCGTGTTGGGCCAGATCTACCGTACCGGTGATCTCGGCAGCCGACGCGGCGACGGCCAGCTGGTGTTTCGCGGGCGGCGGGACGGGCAGCTCAAAATACGGGGACACCGTGTCGAGGTCGAAGAGATCGAGGCTGCTCTGCACACCCATCCGGACCTGGCGGCTGCCGCCGTCTACGGCCTCGAGCAGGGCGGCGAGACGATCCTTGCCGCGGCGGTCGTTGCCAAAGCCGGCCGGCGTCCGTCGCTGCGCACACTGCGTAAGCACCTGCAGCAGATCGTGCCGGACTACATGATTCCGACCATAAGCCGCTTAGTACGCCAACTGCCGCGAACCCCGAACGGCAAGCTCGATCGCGCCGCCCTCGCAGGCCGCGCCGTCGACCGGCTCGATTGGTCCACCACGCTACGGGCGTCGGGCCTGACGCCCGGAAAGGGACCCGATAGCGAGTCGCCGGATATTGCGGCAACCGAGATAGCGCTTGCCAGGCACGATGCGATACAGCGCGCCTGCGTCACGGTTCGTCGCGCCGAGTCGGGACAGACACGGCTGACCGCCTACGTGGTGTTCGAGCCTGATCGAGCGGCCACCGTTTCGGAGCTCCGGCGGTTCCTCAAAAAGGTCGTCCCCGACACGGCAATTCCTCAGCACGTGGTCGAGGTAGATACCCTTCCAGTCGGACCGGACGGTTCGATCGATTACGATGCCCTGCCCGACCCATTCACCAATTCGGAGTCCGGTGCTACCCCGCGCACCGCGACCGAACGATTGATTGCCGAGGTCTGGATCGAATGCCTCGGCATCGGTGAAGTCGGGATCCACGACAATTTCCTCGATATCGGCGGGCATTCTCTGGCTGCGATGCAGGCAGTCGCGACCATCGAGCGTCGAACCGGCGTTCGTCTCCGGTCCACCGACATGGCGTATCACACCCTGGAACAGATTGCGGCCAGGTGCGACGAACGGGCCCGGCGCATCAAGCAACCGAGATAGCCCTCCGCACAGATCATTTCAACCGACAGGCAAGCTGACAGACCGGCGCTTCAGCGCGCGCCGGAGGTACCGGGGGGATCGAGCGGAACCCACAACACATCGTCGAGCGGCCCAGCCGACCCGGCAGACAGCAGCACGGCCACATCGGCGAGCGCGCGGCGTTCTCGCGGCCACGCCGCCTGCTGCGCGGCCTGATCGATCGGCAGCCAGGCAAAGAGATCGTGCTCCTCGGATAGCGTCGGCTCGGAAGCCGGACCGACGATAGCCGCAAACGCCGGAATCAGCGCCACCTCGTCCGTTAGATGCAGGTAGAACGACTCGACTCGGCTCAGATTGTAGAACCGGTCGGGCTGGAATCCCGTTTCCTCCCGAAGCTCGCGCAGCGCGGCCTCGACCGGAGACTCGCCGGCCTCGATCCGGCCATGCACCGCTTCCCATGCGCCTGCGCACCTGACACCAGCCGCCCGTCGCAGCATCAGGGCGTCCAGTCCGGCGTGTGCCATCCGAACCGGATAGACGTCGACGAAGCGGACCGCCGCGCCGGTCAATGGCCGCGTGACCGCGCCAGCGCCGACTGCAGGCGCGCAGCAAGGGCGCGGGCTCGGAAGGGCTTGGTCAGAAAATCGTCGGCCCCCAGTTCGAGAACCCGTACTTCGTTGTCTTCATCACCCTTGGCAGTCAGGACGATGATCGGAAGGTTGCGGGTCGCTTCGCGCGACCGGACCTGCGAAAGCACCGTGTAGCCGTCGACGCCGGGCAGGTTCAGGTCCAGCAGCATCAGGTCGGGATTGGTCCGGTCGATCTCCGCCAGCGCTTCGGCACCGTCCCGAGCCTCCAGCACCGTGTAACCCTGCCGCTCGAGCAGGTCGCGCATGACGCGCCGGAGCTGATCTTCGTCGTCGACCAGCAGTACCACTGCGCCGCGCCGGGTTACCTCGAACTTGGCCGGCGGCAGATCGACGTCGTCGACCAACTCGAACCCGTCGAGCGGGTCCGGCAAAGCCCGTCGATCGAGCGACGACGGCGTCAATCGATCGCGCGGCGGCGGCGTGCTCCGCTCGCGGGAGGGGGCCGGTTCCGGCGCGGCCGACAACGCCGGCAACGATCGCGGCGTCGTCCGCGCAGGCGGAGCATCCGACAACGGCTCGCGCGGCGGATCAGTAACCCGCAGCACCTCTTCGATCGTCGTTGCGCCGAGCAGCACGTGGCGCACGGCACTCTCGAAAAGCGACCGCATCCCGTCGGCGCGGGCCGCGCTCGCGATCTGATCGGCGGTGGCCCCCGCCGAGATCAATCGCTCCAGCGCCTCGGTCATCACCAGGACTTCGACGATAGCAAAACGCCCGCGATAACCAGTCTGCGCGCATTCCGAGCAGCCGACTGCTTTGAAGCGGGGTGCCTCGGCGGCGATATGCGTCTTGAGCTTGCCGGGAACCGGATCGGTATCCTGCGCGCGGCAGGCGGGACACAACCGCCGGATCAGCCGCTGCGCAACGATGCCCCGCAACGCGGACCCGATCTTGTACGCCTCCATCCCGATGTCGAGGAGACGGGTAATCGTGTTCGGCGCATCGTTGGTGTGCAGCGTCGACAGCACCAGGTGGCCGGTCAGCGACGCCTGCACCGCAATCTGCGCCGTTTCTCGGTCGCGGATTTCGCCGATCAGAACCACGTCGGGATCCTGCCGGAGGATCGAGCGGAGCGCCGACGGAAAGGTCAGACCGGCCCGCTCGTTGATCTGCACCTGCACGATATTCTGGCCCAGCCGATACTCGACCGGATCCTCGACGGTGACGATGTTGACGCCGGTATTCTGGACCGTGCGCAGCGCGGCGTAGAGGGTCGTGGTCTTGCCGGACCCCGTCGGTCCGGTCACCAGCAGGATCCCTTCCTTATGCTGGAGCAGGCTCATGATCACGTCCTGCTCGTCCTGCTCGTATCCCAGCGCCTCGAGGTCGAGTACCGTCGCCTTGGCGTTGAGGATTCGGATCACGACCTTCTCGCCGAACGACGCGGGCAGCGTCGAGACGCGCAGGTCGACCGGCTGGCCGTTGACGGCAACCCGGCACCGTCCGTCCTGCGGCCGGAGCCGATCCGCGATATCCATCCCGGACATGATCTTGATGCGCGAGATGAGCGGAATGCCCGCCGAGCGCGGAATCTTCATCACCTCGCGCAGCACGCCGTCGATCCGGTACCGGACGATGACGCCGCCTTCGGTCGGCTCGACGTGCACGTCGCTGGCTCGGCTGGTGATGCCGTCGGCAAGCAAGGTGTCGACCAGTTTGATGATCGGTCGCGCCCGCGCTTCGTCGGCGGTCGTGGTGAGGTCATCCGGCTCGTCTGCCAACTGCTGGACATCGGCGTCATCCGCGATCCCATCCAGCAGCTTCTCCACCAGGTCGTCCGGACGGTAGATCTCTTCGATCTTGTCGCGAATCTTGGCCGGCGGGGCCAGCATCAGGCGAACCTCGAGGCCGGTTGCAAATGCCAGCATCTTCTCGGCGTCGATGTCGAACGGATTGGCCGTGGCGATCTCGACCCAGCTGTTGGTGGCCCGAATCGGGATCACGCCGTACTTCCTGGCCACCTGCTCAGGCACCTGCTCGATTACCCGCCGGTCAACCTGCGCCAGGTCCGCGACCGGCATGCGAAAGCGTTCGGATACCGCCCGAAGTATCTGGTCGTCCGTCAGGATTCGGCGGTCGATGATCATTTGCCAGACCGACGGCGTCGGCCCCGAGGCCTGTCGGCGGAGATCGTCCAGCGTCGCTTCGGGCACGAGCGCCGTCAGGGCGGGAACGAGCCATTCATCCGCAAATTGCATCGGCAGGACCTGTAGGAATACGTTAGGGACCTGACCCAAAATAGGCGCAAGGCCATCGCTAAAGAATCGGCCACCAGGCCCGGGAAACGTCGATCGAAAGGGTAAAGCCCCCGTTCCCCCGAAGTGCCTGCCCCATTTCGACGCGCATGATCCGATCGAACGCTTCGACCGCGACCCCGACCGCCGGTCGAAGACCGGACGAGGGCCGCCACGGCATCCCGAGCATCTCGCCTCCGGCAATCCCCACTCCGACGACCGGACCGATCCAGAGTCTGGCTCCAGTTCGACCGAATGCCCCCAGGCGCACCGACGGCCCGGGTACCGGATAGAGCCATTCGGCCGAGCCCCAGCCCACCTGCCGTCCTCCGTACGCCCGAAACGGCTCGCCCGGCAGCGAACCGGACCCGCCGAAGACGAAGCCGCGATGATTCGGCAGTTCCGCGGTACCGGCGCCCGCCAGAACCCGGCCGCCAAGCTCACCTCCGGCCCAAGGTAGCGCACCGCTCGCTACGCCAGCCAGCCGGCCATACGTCACGCCGCCCGACCCCACCTCGCCCAAAAGCGCAACGTTGCCGCGGCGACCTCCCGGCCGCTCGGCCGAACTCCGCAGGTCGAGCCGGGCCACCCAGTCGGCCCCGCCGCCGAGACCGGGATTGGGCCGATAGCTGCCCCGGGCCGGCTCCGCATTGGTCGCCACCGAACGAGCCCGTTCCCGCGCGAACTCGAGTCCAGCCACTCTGCTGCCGGAAGCAACCCTGGCGCCGAGGCCGACCCGCTCGAGCAACACATAGTCGCCCAGGTCGCGACCCCCCTCTTGCGCAACAATCGAATTGACCACGCCGCTGACCGCCGGCACATCACCGATGTCCACCACGGCCCGATCGGCAAAGACCGACCACCGGACCCGCCCAGCAGTACGAAAAGCGTCGACCCGACCCGTCATCCGCCGGTCGGCCGTACCGAATCCGGCCGTCACGCCGAGGCGGTCGATCGGGCCGATTCGTGCGCTGACGCCAGCGCCCAGGCGGAGCCCTTCGACCCGGTTGACGCGGATCACATCACTCACCCGCGCGGCCGCCAGGCGATTGTGCGGTAAGCCGACCAGGCGGCGTGAGCGAACCAACCGCGCTGCCTGCGCGCGCAACTCCTCGAAACCGGCTTCGGAATGCCGCGCCAGACCGGAATCGAGCGCGGCCAGCAGCGTATTCGGCAGCGGCGGCCCTCCCGGGCGCGCCAGCCCTCCCACCATCCCGACGACGCCGGGCAGCGGCTCCGCCGTCTGATTCAGCTGGTGCGCATCGATGGTCCACTGCCCCCGAATGATGCCGCGAAAGGGAAAGTCCATCACGGCAGATCCGCGCCGGATTTCGATGTCCTGACGCAGCGGCAGCCAATAGCGGCCATCGACCAGGGTCCGTTCGAACCGGACCGTGATGTCCTCGATGGCCCGGTCGCGATAGGTAGCCGGGGTGAAGGACAGTTCGGTCCGCACCGCCGAGCCGCGTTCCCGATCGATGTAGAAGGTCCCCACCACGCCCGCGGTCGACGGGTCGCTCGGCCGTACCTCGAGTGCCATTACCGTTATCTGCTCAGCAGGCAGGGTGATACGGATCGAATCCCGCAGGCGATACTGGTAGCGCGACGGCCCCGCCGGCGACAACGGGTGAACCACCCCGGCTACCTCGTCGCCCTGCCCGATCCAGATGGCCGCCCCGAACTCGTCGGGAATGATGGCCAGATGATCACGATGGTAGTCGAGCGGCGTCGGGGCCAGCGTGGTATCGCGCCAGGAGCGGATCAGTTGCTTGCTCCGATCCGGCCTCTCCCAATACACTTCGACCAGAAGCTCGTCCGCCCTGATGAGACGCGGCGCCAGCCCCTCCGGGCCGAGCGCCGCCAGAAAGGTCACCACGCCGTGCGCCCGCGCCGAGTACGCCAGGAGTGTGGAATCAGCGACCAGCGCCGCCCGACTGCCGATGGCATGTTCGGCCAGACGCAGGGCGGCCTGGTCATTCCACTCCTGGGCTCCGAGCGGCGCGACCGCACCGAGCAGCCCGATCAGAATCGACGCCCTGGCTATCACCGGCGCAATATACCGGTCCTGTTCGCGCTTCTGGCAACCATCGGAGGCTGCGGCATCCCGAATCCGGCGCCGCCGACGCCGAATCGCGGCCCCCTGGTGATCCCGCCCCCGGAGCCCGGCCGCCTCGAATCCACCTTCATTCTCGAATCCACCGGCATTCCCCCGGACGACACGACGGTCGTGATCCCCGGTGGCCAGCGGCGCATCATCAGCTTACGCCGCGGACCGCCCGACAACAGCCTCTTCGCGGTCGTGATCCTGGCGGACTCGACGCTGACCTCGCTGGCCGACACGACATTGCCGGTGGCCAGACCCGATACCATCGTCGCTCCGTCAGCTACGGATTCGATCCGGGTCAGCGTCAAGTCGCTGCCCGGTCGCTACGGTATCGAGTTGGACATTCAGGGCGGACGCCTGACATCACTCATCACGGTGGCGATGAGCTACGCACTGGATTTCGTGGCCCCGGCCGGCGCCCGCGAACGGTACGGCAGCGACCTGGGATATGAAGCGGCGCTGTTCCTGGCCCGACTCGAGCCTAATGGTCGGGTCGTTTACCTGCCGACCTCCCGCCCGGGGTCCGACCTCATCGCGGCGCGCGTTCCCGGTCCGGGCCGGTACGTCGTCGCAGCCCCTCAATGATGACGGTCGCGCACAGCTTGATCGGCGTCGGCCACGGCGAACGGATCGTGGTGGCCCAGGGGCATCCGATGATCCTCGGCCGCTCACCCGATTGTGACGCCGTCATCCCGGACCCGACCATCTCCCGCCGACATGCGGAGCTGACAGCGACACCGCACAGCCTGGTGGTGCGAGACCTGGGCAGTTCCAACGGAACCACCATCAACGGCGTGCGCGTCTCGACCGGCGAACTCTTCCCGGGCGATGCCGTGCTGTTCGGCAAAGTCGCCTTTCGCTTCGACCAGCCCGACGATCCCGCCGCGCTCGCTGCGGACCAGTCGCTCGAAGGCACCGTGGTTCGATCGGTACCGGGGGCGGTCAATCTCGATGCCAGTCTGCCCGCCAAACGCCTGGCTCGGATCCTCGAAGTGGCTACGCGGCTGTCGGGCGAGTTCGAAACCGACAAGCTGATTGAAGCGATCGTCGACCTGTCCTTCGACCTGCTGCCCGTCGACCGCGTCTCACTGCTGCTGCTCGACCCCGTCTCCGGCGAACTCGTCCCGGCCCGGCAAAAGAGCCGGCTGGGCGACGACACTTCGATGCGGGTGCCCCGGTCGATCGTGCAACGCGCGGTAGCGGACCTTGCCCCGATCCTGACGGAAAACGCCGAAGCCGACGAACGGTTCAAAAGCGGATCGGTCATGCTGCAGCGGGTCCGCGCCGCGATTTCAACCCCGCTGCTCGCATCCCGTGACCGGGTGCTCGGCGTGCTCTACGTCGATACCCTGACGGCGTCGCGCCCGTTCGAAGACGAAGAAGCGGCCATGCTCTTTGCCTTCGGCGGTCTGGCGGCCGTGAGTCTCGGCAAGCTGACCTTTGCCGAAGAGAACCGGCGCCAGGCCCAGATCCGCAGCAACTTCGAGCGATTCTTCGCGCCCGAGGTTGCGGCCCGGATTGCACTGGAGCCGACCGCCATCCAGCTGGCCGGCGATCGCCGTCCCGCCACCGTTCTGTTCAGCGATATCCGCGGCTTCACCGCCATTGCCGAGACCATGGCGCCGGACGCGCTGAGCCGCCTGCTGACCGATTATTTCACCGAGATGGTGGATCTGGTCTTCGAATGGGGCGGCACGCTCGACAAGTTCATCGGCGACGCCATCATGGCCGTCTGGGGCGTCCCGCTGGCGGGGAGTGAGGATGCCGCGCAAGCCATCGGTGCTGCCCGCGCCATGCAGGCCCGGCTCGAGTCGTTCAACCGCCGTTCCGCCCAGCTCGGACGCCCCGCCCTGACGATCGGCATCGGCATCAACCACGGCGAAGTCTTCGCGGGCTACCTGGGCAGCGAGCGCCGCCTCGAATACACCGTCATCGGCGACACCGTCAATGTGGCGTCACGACTGGCCGATGCCGCAGCGCCCGGAGAAATCCGGGTGGCGGACGCCGTAATCCGCCAGCTCCGCGAACCGCCACCGCTGGAGCAGGTGACCAGCCTCGAGCTGCGCGGGAAGCGTAACGCCGTCGCCGTCTACCGGCTCAGCCCGCCGACGCCCTGAAGCGGTAGGGTCGCCCCGCCTGGGCCATCAGGTCGATCACCAGGCGGACCGGGAGGCCCATCACACTGAAAAAATCTCCTTCGATCCGATCGACCAGCGCGGCGCCGTATCCCTGGATCCCGTAGCTGCCCGCCTTGTCCATCGGCTCCCCGGTAGCCACGTAGGATCGGAGCCAGTCGGTCGTTGCCTCGCGGAAAAAAACCGCAGTCACGTCCTGCGCCTGCAGTTCGACCCCATCGGCAATCAGACAGATCGAGGTGATCACCTCATGACGGCGACCCTGGAGCCGGTCCAGCATCCGGACCGCATCCTCGGCATCGGCTGGCTTTTCGAGAATGGCATCCTCGACCACGACGATGGTGTCCGCGCCAAGCACGTACTGCCCCGGAACCGCCCGGGCTTTGTCGCGCGCCAGGCGGGCGGAATAGGCGCCTGGTCGCTCCCTGGGAAGAGGAATCTCCTGCACATCGGCCGCCTGGACGATCACGGGAATACCCAGCATTTCGAGCAATTGCTTTCGGCGCGGCGACCGGGATGCCAGGACGATCGGCAGGTCAGACATGTTCACGCTCGAGCATCAGCGTCACCGGGCCGTCGTTGTGGATCTCGACCTGCATGTCGGCCCCGAACTGGCCGGCACCGACCCGGATACCCTTGGCTTCGAGCTGCGCACAGAACGACTGATAGAGCGGAATGGCCTGTTCCGGCCGAGCGGCGTCGATGAACGACGGACGGCGCCCTTTGGCGGAGTCGCCGTAGAGCGTGAACTGCGAGACCACAAGCAGCCCGCCGCCGACATCGCCGAGGGCCAGATTCATTTTGCCCTGGGCATCGGCAAACAGCCGGAGTCCGATCACCTTGTCGACCATCCAGGCCACTTCGTCGGGCGTATCCGTGTGGGTAAAGCCGACCAGGAGACAAAACCCGCGATCGACCTGTCCCACGACTTCGCCGGCAATCGAAACCGACGCCTTCGATACCCGCTGCAGCAACACTCGCATTCCGTCATCCCTGTGCCAATGATCCAGGCCCTACGACTCGCACGGACCGCCACGAAAGTCGCCGGCCCGACCGCGGTTGACAAGGGAATGCACGGGAGCGGACCCAGGCCCGCTCCCATTCCACACGCGCTAGGTATTCAGCGTTGCCTGGACGTCGAGGACGATCTTGAGTTCGTTGCCGACCAACACCCCGCCGGTTTCCAAGGTCTGATTGAAGGTCAGACCAAAGTCCCGGCGGTCGATCCTGGTTGCCGCGCTGAAGCTGATCCGATCGCCGCCCCAGGGATCTCGGCCGCGTCCCTCGTAGCTGGCTGCCAGGCTGACTTCCCGGGTGGTTCCGTGAATGGTCAGGTCCCCGATCACGGTGAATTCGTCTCCGGGGGACTCGAAAGCCCCCTCGACTCGGCGGCTCGCAAAGGTGATCACGGGGTACTTCTCGACCTCGAGAAAGTCCGCCGACCGAAGGTGATCATCGCGCTGCGCGGCGCGAGTGTCGATCGAAGCGGCCTGCATCTCGACCTCGACCTTCGAATCGGCCCCGTTCAGAACGATCGAGCCGGATACGGCACCGAACCGCCCCTTTACGGTAGTGATCATCAGGTGCTTCGTCGCGAATTCGACGATCGTGTGGCTCGGATCGATGGTCCAAACGGTCGGATTGCTTGCTGCGGACATAACGCCTCCTCAAAGTTGAACGTAGTCGGAAATCAGTTGTCGGATATCGGCAATTGGCCGTCAGGCCACTCGCATCAGCTGATCGAGCGGCAGGCGATGATGCGGGAACCCGGCTTCCGCCCCATGGCCGATCGCCACCAGCGCTACGACCCGGACCTGCGCCGGCAGCTCGAGCAGGCGCTTGACCGACTCGGCGTCGAACCCGGCCATCGACGAGGTCTGGTAGCCGTGCGCCTCCGCAGCAAGCAGCAGGTAACCGAGCGCAATGAACCCCTGCTCGGCGCCCCACCCTTCACGCTCCTCCTCGGACATGCCCGCAAAGACACCGCGGATGTACGCCTGCACCTCGGCCTGTCGTTCGGCCGGCAGGTTCGGATGCACCACCCGTTCGAGCGTCGCCAGGGTATCCTGCATATCGGTATACAGCACCAGCACCGCCGGCGCTGAGCGCACCTGGCGCTGGTTGTGTGCAGCGGAGGCAAGCGCCTCGCGCCGTTCGGCCGACTCGACCGTCACGAAGCGCCACGGCTGCAGGTTGAACGCCGAGGGTGCCAGTCGGACCACATCCAGAATCGCCGCAAGGTCCGGAGCCGGGATCGGCTCGGAGCGATAGGAACGAATCGACCGGCGCGCCCGCGCTGCCGCATCGACGGAGAGAATTGCGGTGGTCGAGACGTCACTCATTGGGTGCTTCTCCATTCAGTGTCATAACACTTGTCTGAGATAACAAAATCTTTCATGGCCGGGCACGAACCTCGGCCAGGAGATCGATCAGGGCCTGCAACCGCGCGGCCCCCAAGTGGCCCAGCAAGCGCTGGTTCCCCGCCGCCACCACCGGATCGAGTTCGGTCAGCAGCGTCGCCCCGGCTTCGGTGAGCCGAGCGGTGACATAGCGCCGGTCGGGCGTGTCACGGTCCCTGGTTACCAGGCCCAGGAAAACCAACCGGTCGAGCAGACGCGTCGCATCGGGCACCGGCGCAATCATCCGATCGCGGACCTCGTTGCGGCAGAGTCCCTCGGCGCCGGCCCCGCGAAGGATCCGGAGCACGTTGTACTGGGTCGCCGTAATGCCGTATGGCCGGAGCATCTCGGCCGTCGCATGATCGAGACATGCCGCCGTACGAGCCAGGCTCACCGCCGCCTCCGCCTCCGGCGAGGGGAACGGCTTGCTTTGACGGAGCTCTTCCTGCAACGTTCTTGACATGCTCTAATTTTAAGTGTTACAACACCTATTGTCAAGAGGAAAGATCGCTCTTCGGTCACGGCGACCGACCTCGCGCCACCAATGCGAGCGGCACCCGACGGAGTCCGGGCCACACCTGGGGGGCCTCCGACCAACGCACCATCATCTGCCCCGAAATCCCACCGTCGAGCGCCATGGCATCCTGAGCACCAAGCGCCCCCATCACGGCCGCCATCTCCGGCGTCGTCAGGCCGAACGGAACGAACCCCAGACGATCGCCAAGGCCGTCGAACCGGGTCATGGCAACGAGCAAGCGGCCATCCGGCTGGGCCCCGATCGCGACCCGCGCGTCCCGATGCGCCAGATCGACCCCGCGCCCCGGACCCTGGAGGGGTTCAGGTACCCGGCCATCCCGGAGCAAGGTCGGATAGGACTGGAAGGCAAAGCGCACCTGGCGGTCATCTCGACGGGTCGGAAGCGAGTCTCCCTCGATCCAGCCGACCCGCCCTGCCTGATCGATGGTAAGGGCCGTCGACAGCGGGCCTCTGCCTGGCGGAAGCCGCTCGGCGCCGTCCAGCACCAGCCACCCCCAGGGAGCAGATCTCAAAAACTGCCCGGCATTTACCGCAAACAGTACATCATCGCCTGCTCGGTCGGCCTGCCAGCTCGGCAGACCGTCCGCAGCGTAACCGGTTTCGAGACTCAGGGTCAGAACTTCGGGATCGAGACGAACTACGATCAATCGGGTTCGCCACGCTTCGCGGGAACCAGCCAGCCGGAGTTCCGCAATCTCGACGCCAGATGCGGTGGATGACCAGCGCAGCCCCGATGCCAGAACACGCTGACCGTCGGACCAGATCGCGGGTGCGCGATCCGACCGCCACCAGAGTTGCCAGCGGCCGTTATGCCAGCGAGCCAAAGACGACACGGGCAGGGCGGACCCCTCGCCGCTCGGAAAGGCGGGGCGGCTCGACGCAATCACCAGGGTTACGCCGAGCAGCGGAATGAGGCGGGCAACCGGCATGAGGATCAGAAGTAGCGTTGCAGTTCGGGGCGACGACTGCTCAGGCTGGAGCGCTCGGCCGGGCTGAAGCCGCGGGCCGGCCGGTCCGCCGGCGCCGACAGGAACAGGATGATCCGTTCCCGCGCCATACCGAGCTGGCGAGGATCGAGTCCGCTGGCCAGGACCTCCTCACTCGAGACGTGCTCCTCGACGCGGCGAATGGCCTGAGCTGCATTCCGCTCTTGCTCCGCCAGCGCATCGATCTGCGCAACGACCGTGGGCGACACGGGCATCCGACCGCAGCGGGAGTCGATCACCGCGGAATCCGCCGCGGACACGACGATCCGGGCGGCCTCCTGCATCCGCCGATGGATCCGCCGCATGGCAACCGTATCGCCTGCCTGAGTTGCCGCCGAGAGTTCGTGCGCCAGCTTGCCTATCACTTGCTGCAGCGCCTGGTCGCCGGCGACCCGCTCCGTGTAGCGTTCCTGCTGAGCGCGTTCGATCGCTCCGAACGCCTCGTGACGGCAATCCCGAATCCGCACTGAGTTCCGCTGATAGCGCTCGATCTCGGCGCGGTGCATCTCGTGCAGCCGGACCCGCTCGTCGATGGCACGATCCCGCTCCAGACTGAGCGAGGCCAGGCTCGGCCCCCCTTGCCCACCTGAGAGGATCTGCCGTCCCGCCTCGAGCCCCGACACGACCTGTGCCAGGCGCGCTTCGGTCAACTCCAGAATCAGGTCGTCGAACGGCACCGGCGTTTCGCTCGGCGCGCCGACGACAGCTTGCTCCATCTGCTTCTTCGCCTTCTTGAGCAGCCCTCCCATCTGCGCTTCCGCACTTGGCGCGGAGAGGCCCGCCAGGAGAGCCGCCAGTGCCGCCGAGCGGCACGCCAGCAGTACGGTGGGCCGGAGCCTGCTATCAGTGCGAGCCATGATCGCCCCCCTTGGCCTGCGCCGCCCCGACCGTGAACTGCTTGATCATGCCATGATGGATATGCTCTCGCCCGTCCTTGGCATCGGGAACGAAGCAGTACCATGCGTAGGTACCAGGCTCGAGGTCGACAACTACCTTCTGACTTCCCCCCGGCTCGATTCCGGTAATCCCGCCAAGCGGCATTGCCGGGGGCGGGCCAGCGGGCCTTTGCATCCACTGCAGCAGATCCACGGCCGTCTTGCCCGGCGCCAGCCTGGCCAGAAACGCCTCATGCAGCTGTCCGGACCGATTGGTAAACTCGATGACATGGTGCCCCGGTGTGAGGGCTTCGTCAAAGACGAAGTCATAGTCCGTCAACGCGGCGCGGGCGGTGACCGGAAGCGCTAGCGGAGGAAGCGGGTCACCAGCCACCTCGATCGGCTTGACCATCCCCTTCATGATATGGGGCATACCGTCGGGCGACGGGATAAAACATACGATTGCGTAGCTGCCGGGAGCGAGGTCGACGACGGCCACGGACTCCCCTCCGGGCACCGGGGAATTCGGGCCGCCCAGGTTCTCGACCCACGGAGGCAGCGGCACGCCGGCACGCAGCGATGCAATCAGATCTGCGACGGTTTTCCCCTGCTCGAGACGCATCACCCAGACGTGGTGCATCTCCTTCCCCGTGTTGAGCAGCCGGATCCGATGCTGGCCGGGCCTGAGCGACACCGGCATCTCGAAGGCATAGTCCATCGCCTTGATGACCAGATCAGGGCGGTTGGTCGACGCTGCGGCGACCGATCGCGTTTCAAAGGAGCGATACAGAGGCACGGCACCGATCGCAACCAGCACCAGGAGAGAAACGACACGCATAAAACGACTCCGCAATTTGGGTTCGCACGACTCGAAACCAAATCTGGGAGTGACGTATTACCGGAAGCTTATTACCTGATGGGTACCCCTATTACGGCAGTGGCCCAACTGCTTACAGCGCCTTCCGATCAGTTCGCTAACGTCTTGAGATCGCCGACGTTAGCAGCGTGGCGATGGTTTGATCGTCCGCGCCGGCCACGAGCCGCCGGCCGACCCGCTCGACGGCCTGCCTCGGGTCGATACCCTGCGCCGCCAGCCGGGCCATGACGTCGAACGGGACCAGCAGTGACCGGGCCGGCGAGACCGACCGAAGCAGTAGCGACAGCTGTTCCGGGGTGCAGCCGCGTTCCAGCACCAGTGCGGCCAGGACGATTTCCCGTTGATCGGCGAGTCGGCCCGCATCGCGAAACTCGCGGCTCGCCGACTCGAGCCGGGCCACGGCCGCCTCGACCGACGCGACCAGTTGCTGCTCCGACTCGCGCCGGACTTGCCCGGCTTCGAGTCGGTCGACGATCGGCTGGGTCGGAAGCCCCAAAGTGCGAACCTGCTGCAGTAACGCCTCGATCCGCGCCCGCATCGCGGGTCCGAGTCGGCTCACCGCCTGCACTTCACGCTTGGCTTCGGCTTCGGTGAGGAGGGGATCGCCCTGCGCCAGGCCGAGATCCGACCCTCCGATCGCTACCAGAATAGCGAGGGCGACGCTGCGCATGTTTACTCCCGGATGGCGTGTGTGGCAGGCCGACGAGCGCGCTGATGCTAAGAACGACGAACGACTGGGGGTCCGGACGCACGTCCGAATTTCGGGCGGAAAGCAAACGCGGCGCGTCCCGAGTGGAACGCGCCGCGTCGGCATCGATCGAGGGGCCGTTATTCGACCGTGACGCTCTTGGCGAGGTTGCGCGGCTGGTCGACGTTGCATCCGCGTAGCACGGCGACGTAATACGAGAAGAGCTGCAGCGGCACGCTGGCCAGAATCGGGGTCAACAGATCGTGCGTTGCCGGCAGCGTGAAGGTTTCTTCCGCCAGCTTGCCGATTTCGACGTCGCCCTCGGTCACCAGCGCGATGACGCGCCCCTTCCGCGCCTTCACCTCTTCGACGTTGGACACGATCTTCGAATAGACCGCGTCCTTGGGCGCGATAATGACCACCGGCATGTTCTCGTCGATCAAGGCAATCGGCCCATGCTTCATTTCAGCCGCAGGATACCCCTCGGCGTGAATGTAGGAGATCTCCTTGAGCTTGAGCGCGCCTTCCAGCGCCACCGGAAAGTTGACGCCGCGGCCGAGATAAAGGCAGTTGCTGGCCTCGTGGTACCGCTTGGCAAGCTCTTCGATTTCCGGAGCCCGAGCCAGGATCGAGCGGATCTGATCCGGCAGCCGGTTGAGGGCCGAGATGAACTCACGCCCCTGCAGCAAGCTCAGATTCTTGAGCCGCGCCATGCGGAGCGCCACCATGGCAAGCGCCGCAACCTGACTGTTGAATGCCTTGGTGCTGGCGACGCCGATTTCCGCGCCGGCACGCAGATAGAGACCGCCATCGACTTCACGCGCGATGGTCGAGCCGACCACGTTGACCAGGCCGATGACCCGCGCGCCGCGGCGCTTGGCTTCCCGAATCGCCGCCAGCGTATCCGCCGTCTCGCCCGACTGCGAGATCGCAATCACGAGACAGCGATCATCGAGAACGGGATTACGGTAGCGGAATTCCGAGGCGTACTCGACCTCGACCGGCACCCGAGCCAGTTCTTCGATCATGTACTCACCAATCAGGCCGGCATGCCATGACGTGCCGCAGGCCGTGATGATGATGCGATCGAACCGCTTGAGTTCGTCGTCCGACAGGTTGAGGCCGCGCAACCGCGCGGTGCCCTCTTCTTCCAGCAAGTGGCCGCGCAGCGTGTTGAAGAGGCTTTCCGGCTGCTCGAAGATTTCCTTCAGCATGAAGTGGGGATAGCCGCCGCGCTCGATGGTGGCGAGATCCCACTCGATCTGGTTGACCGTCTTGGCGACGTGCGTCTCGGTCAGGTTGCGGACCCGGTAGCCGTCGCGCTTGAGCACGGCCATTTCGCCGTCATCGAGATAGATGACCGAACGGGTGTGCTCCAGAATGGCCGAGGCGTCCGAGGCAACGAAGTACTCGCCGTCGCCGACGCCGACCAGGAGCGGCGAACCGTTTCGCGCAGCAATCAGGGTTCCCGGCTCCTCGGAGCAGATCACCCCGATGCCGTAGGCCCCTTCGACGTCCCAGAGGGCGTTGGCCACGGCCTCTTCGAGATCACCGGTGTAGTACTCGCCGATCAGATGGGCCAGCACCTCGGTGTCGGTTTCCGACGCGAAGGTGTGGTTGCGCATCTGCAGCGCTTTCCGAATCGTGGCGGCGTTTTCGATAATGCCGTTGTGGATCACCGCGATGCGCCCCGACTGATCGAGGTGCGGATGCGCGTTCGGCGTGGTCGGGGCCCCGTGAGTAGCCCACCGGGTGTGTCCGATGCCGACCGTCCCCTCCGGCGGACCCGATTTGAGCTGCTCGGTGAGCACACCGAGCTTGCCCGCCGCCTTACGAACCTTGACGCCGGCTCCGTTGATGACCGCGATCCCGGCAGAGTCGTAGCCGCGGTATTCCATCCGCTTGAGGCCGGCGATCAGGATGTTGCCCGCTTGCCGCGGTCCCACGTATCCGACAATTCCGCACATGGTTACAAGCCCTGACAGGTTGCGATGAGTTCCTGCGCCAAACCTTCCGTGGGCGCCTCGGCGATATACCGGATGATCGGCTCCGTTCCCGACGGGCGGACATGCACCCATCGATCAGGCCAGGAAAGCCGAAGACCATCCCGCCGATCGGCCTCCGCATCCGGGAAACGGCTCTGCAGCGCCGGATAGAGAACGTCCAAGTCGATGCCCCGTGGGGACTTAGCTTTGACGATCTTGTACCGTGGTGCCGCTGCAACAACTTGACTCGGCCGTTGCGCCGTCACCGCAAGGTGCTGCAAGATCAGCGCCACACCTAAGGGCGCGTCACGGCCAATGTGAAGCGCTGGAAGAATGACACCGCCGTTCCCTTCGCCCCCGATCAGTGCATTTTCGGCCTTGATCGTGGCGGCCACGTTGGCCTCACCGACCGGGGCACGGACGAAGCGCCCGCCACTCTCCCTGGCCGCATCCTCGACGACGAGCGAGGTCGAGAGATTCGCCACCACAGTCGGCGTGACGCCGTCGCGCTTGCTCGACGGGTGACCCAGCACCGCCCGGACCGCAAAGGCCAGCGTATAGTCCTCACCGATCGGGTCGCCCTGCTCATCGACCAGCGCGAGCCGGTCGACGTCGGGATCCACCGCCATGCCGATATCGGCGCCCGACTCGCGTACCAGCCGGCTTAAGTCGCCCAGATTCTCCGGGATCGGCTCCGGTTCGTGCGGAAACCGGCCATCGGATTCGAGGTGGATACCGATCATCTCGCACCCTAGACGTTCGAGCAGCTCGGGGATGACACGCCCGCCCGCGCCTCGGACGCAGTCGAGCGCGACGCGGAACCGGCGGTTTCGAATCACTTCGGCATCGATCAGCGGCAGCGCCAGCACCGCATCGAGATGGCGGGCAATCGCGTCTGGGTCGGTGCGCAGCGACCCGATCCCATCCCATCCGCTGCGCGGCACGCCCTCCTCGGCCAGCTGGCGCACCGCCGCACCCGCCGCGGCATCGAGGAAAATGCCGTCCGGGCCGACGAACTTGAGCGCGTTCCAGGCAATCGGATTGTGGCTCGCCGTAATGATCAGGCCCGCTCCGGCGTGGTGATGCTCGACCGCCAGCTGCACCGTCGGAGTCGGGACCACGCCGACGTCGATGACATCGGCCCCCACCGACATCAGGCCGGCAATGGCGGCATGGGTAAACATCTCGCCGCTGGTTCGCGCATCACGGCCCAGGACGACGAGCGGCCGGCCGCTGGCACATGCCCAACTACCGAGCGCCGCCGCGTGCCGAGCGACCAGTTCCGGTGTCAGGTCCGAGCCGACCAGGCCACGCATGCCGGATACCGAGATCATCAGGGTCGAAGAAGTCATAGTCACGCTTATCTGAAATCGAAGGATGAAGTGGCAGCACGCCTCACGAGGAGGGCGGCAGCTTGTCCAGATCGGGAAAGGCGCGTTCGAACGCCGAGACGACCACGGGGTCGAACTGGAGTCCTGCACAGCGACGCAACTCCTCCATGGCTTCGGCCGAGCTGCGACAGGGTCGGTAGGCACGGTTGGTGGTCATGGCATCGAAGGCGTCGACCACACAGACGATCCGGGCCACCATGGGGATGTCGTCACCCTTGAGGCCATCGGGAAACCCCGAGCCGTCGAGCCGCTCGTGGTGAAAGCGGACGATCTGCATCACCGCCGGATGATCGCGCCGGAGCGGTTCGAGGATTTCTTCGCCTTCGATCACGTGCTTCTGGATTTCCAGAAACTCCTCGGGGGTCAGCGGCCCGGGCTTGTGCAGCACCGCATCGCGCGTTCCGATCTTGCCGATATCGTGCAGATCACCCCCCAGCCGGATCTGGTCGAGCAGCGCCCCGGTATAGCCCAGCACCAGTCCGGTCTTGACGGCGTACCAACTGACGCGCTGCGAATGGCCCCGAGTATAGACGTCCTTCTTCTCGAGCATCCGCACAGCCATCTGGACCTGGCCGAGAAACTGTTCCCGGTTCTTGAGGTCGAGTTCGCGCAGCTGGCGTTCGAGCCGCTCCTGGTAGCTCTGCTGCAGGTAGCGGTTCTCGAGCACCAGGCGGCGCTTCTCCAGCGCCCGTTCGACCCGGACCCGGAACTCTTCGATCAGGACCGGCTTGGCGAGGTAGTCGACCGCCCCATGCTGCAGCGATTCCACCGCCGTGGTCACCTCGGCCACACCGGTGAGCATCAGGACCGCGGTGTCGGGATGGCGCTTGAGCAGCTCTTTGAGGAAGCTGATGCCGTCCATTTCGGGCATATAGATATCGCTGATCACCAGCGGGAGCCCCCCGGCCTCGGCCAGGACGGTCAGCGCCACCCGACCGTTCTCCGCCTCGAGCGGACTGACCCCGATGGCCTTGAGCACCTTGCAAAGGGTCCGTCGAACTTGCGGATCGTCGTCGACTACCAGCGCCTGCGGGGCACTGGCCAAGTCCGTCGGGTTGCCCGGATGGTGGTGGGTCATTAGCGTCTAAGTTATTATCCCTGAACAGCTTCCTCAACGTGAAGAGGCTGGTCGACGAGGGTGGCCCCGCAAGGGGTACCCGCCTCCTAATGCAAAAGCCATGACCCGTCTTCGCGATCACGACAAGACCCACCGTCCCGGCACCCGCGCCATTCATGCCGGACGGATCGACGATCAGAACGCCGGGGCCATCATGCCCCCGATCTATCAGACATCGACCTATCGGCAGGACGGCCTGGGCCAGCACAAAGGCTACGAATACGGCCGGACCCAGAACCCGACCCGCGAGGCGCTGGAACGGAACGTGGCGAGTCTCGAAGGGGCCGAGTATGGCTTTGCCTTCGGCTCGGGGTCCGCTGCACTCGATGCCGTACTCAAGTTGTTCAAATCGGGTGACCACATCATCTGCGGCGACAACGTCTATGGTGGCACCATGCGGGCCATGGTCCGGGTCTTCCAGCCGCTCGGCCTCACCTTCACGTTCGTCGACATGCGCGATCCGGAAAACGTCGCTCGGGCGGTGACGCCCGCCACCCGGATGGTCTTCTGCGAGACGCCGACCAACCCGATGATGTTCCTTGCGGACCTGTCGGCCATCGGCGACATCTGCCAGGCGCGAGGGCTGCTCTTTGCCGTCGACAACACCTTTGCCAGCCCGATTTTCCAGCGCCCGCTCGAACTCGGCGCCGATCTGGTGCTCCACTCGACCACCAAGTTTCTGAACGGGCACAGCGACATGATCGGCGGCATCGTGGTGACCTCGCGAGATGACCTGGCCGAGCGGATCGGGTTCCTCCAGAACGCCACCGGTGCCGTGCCTGGACCGCTCGACTGCTGGCTGGCACTGCGCGGCCTCAAAACGCTGCCGATCCGGATGGAGCGTCACGACAGCAACGGCCGGACGGTGGCGACCTGGCTCGCGGCGCGAACGGATATCCGGGCCGTCTATTACCCCGGCCTGGTCTCCCACCCCCAGCACGACCTGGCCAAGCGGCAGATGACCGGCTTCGGCGGGATGATCTCGTTCGAGGTGGGCGACGCCGATCGGGCCCGCCGTATCGTGGGCGCCACCCGCATCTTTGCCCTGGCCGAGTCGCTCGGAGGGGTGGAGAGCCTGATCGGGCATCCGGCCTCGCAGACGCATGCCTCGGTTCCGGCGGCGCACCGGGAGGCCATCGGACTGACCGACAGCCTGGTCCGCCTTTCGGTCGGGATCGAGGAAATCGAGGATCTGATCGAAGACCTGGACCAGGCGATGGCCAGGTAGGCGGGGCGGGTCCGGCGTGATCCGCCGGAACCAACCGGCTACTTTTCGCGTACGGAACCGACCTTCAACGTCGAGCGCGTCATGTCTCTACCCGCCCCCCGTACCCGCGTCACCTTTCCGGGCATCGCTCCGGTCTCCTGGGAGCATCCCGCCGACCGAGCCGCGCTCCAGTCCATGCGCGCCGTCCCGGGCTTCGAGGACGTGGTCCGCAAAGTGATCGCGATCCTGGGCGGCGAGCGGGGTATCCGCCTGCTCTTCCAGGGCAATGCGGTTCGAGTCACCCCGAAGCAGTATCCCCGGGCGCATCAACTCCTGATCGAAGTCTGCACCACCTTCGACTGGCCCAAAGCGCCCGAGATGTATGTCTCGCAGACCCCGATTTTCAATGCGGGAGCGTACGGCGTCGACGATCCCTTCATCGTGGTCCATTCCGCCGCGCTCGAGTTGCTCGATGACGAAGAGCTCCGTGCGCTGATTGCGCACGAGATGGGGCATGTGATGAGCGGTCACGCTCTCTATCACACCATTGCCGCCATCCTCTT
>CAZUES010000032.1:0-46858 GCA_964619465.1 uncultured Gemmatimonas sp. | reverse complement strand
AAAACCGGGGGTTGGGGGTTCGATTCCCTCCGGGCCTGTGGAGTAAGGCAGTGGGGTAAGGCAGTAGAGTACGACATATGCCGCTATCGTCTAGAGGCCTAGGACACAGCCCTCTCAAGGCTGGAACACGGGTTCGAATCCCGTTAGCGGTACTCGACCGAGCGACCCCGGCCCCATCGTCTAACGGTTAGGACACCACTCTTTCAAGGTGGTAATACGGGTTCGATTCCCGTTGGGGTCATTCGATACGAAGTGGGTACAGGCACCGCTAGCTCAATTGGTAGAGCAGCTGACTCTTAATCAGTAGGTTGAAGGTTCAAGTCCTTCGCGGTGCATTCAGTAGTCGCAGTCATAAGTTCTTGCGGTTCAACAACTTCGGTGTCAAGCGACGACGCGCCTTCCGGGCGCGTTTTCGTTTGAGTTGCCAGTCTCTTGGCAGTTTCTTCTCTGATCCCTTCAATCCCTGTAGACCCGCATATCCCCCGGATAGCCTCAAAATTCTCGTGCTCTTGTGTCTGTGATTGCGATTGGCCGCTTTAGGTCGCTGCCCGGCGCGCTCAGAGAGTTATGGCCTTGTTGTTATATGGCTTTTGTGACATGTTCATCCTCGTAAGGAATCGTTTCACCGTCTTGTCTGAAGGGATCGACGTATGGCCGTCGAGGTGATCGTCCTGGACAGATTTGCGGAATGGCTCGATGCCCTGTCGATAAAGGACCAGAAGCGCGTGATGGCGTTGGTCGATCTTTTGGAGGAGTATGGAACCACATTGCCGTATCCTCATTCCTCGAGGATTCGAGGAACACGGGTTCACGACCTCCGCGAGTTGCGCGCCGAGATCCGGGCGAAGCCAATACGGATTCTCTATGGCTTCGATACCCTCCGGCAAGCGGTCGTCATTCTTGGAGGTGACAAGGGTGGCGACGACCGATGGTATGAGAAGCATGTGCCCGAGGCCGAACGGCTGATGACGGAGTATTTGCGCGACACCGATCAGCTCTAAACCCGGCTAACGATACGGATACGTAGAAAGTCCCTACGGACTAGGAGAGCGCGAGTTATGGCAAAGACGACCAAGAAGTATCGGACATGGAAGGAGGTACGACCTTCCCTGTCGCCAGAAGATGAGGCGGAGATCGCGGCGGAGGTGGCAGCGATGCGGGCGAGCATGCCCCTGGCGGAGCTTCGCCAGGCGCGGCAGTTCACTCAGGAAACCCTGGCGGAAGCGATGGGGGTCGATCGGCAGGCGTCCATTTCGCGACTCGAGCACCAGACCGATATGTACGTGTCGACACTCCGGCGGTATATCGAAGCGATGGGTGGCGAACTCAACATTGTTGCCCGGTTTCCGGAAGGCGAGGTGCGCATCACGCAGTTTCAGGAAACCTGACCTTTTTATCATCTCACTCGGTCAGGGCATGAGAAGGGGACAGCTCGATGGAGCTGGCCCCTTTTCCGTTGTGGGTGATGGGACGGCCATATCTTGACGTACATAGCTCGAACAAAGCCGAGCTGATCTGCCCTGTGTGATCCGGTCTCGTGTGCCGGTGCTCGCGGCAATCGAATCGGTCGGAGCACGCCCTGGCGCATGAAAAGATGGCGGGCACCCCGGTCGATGGGCGACCGGGGCACCGCGCCTAACGCTCGGCCTACTGCCAGCTGCCGCCGAACGCCTTGTACAGCTGAACCGTCGTCGCCAGTGTCAGGCGCTGGGTCTGGACCAGGCCCAGTTCGGCGGCATAGAGCCCCCGCTGGGCGTCGAGCACTTCGAGATAACTCGAGATACCCGCTTCATACCTCTGCTCAGCCAGCGCGACGGCGCGTCGAAGCGACTGCGCCTGCGTCAATTGCGCCGCCAGCTGCTGGCGCGAGAGGCGAACCGCCGACAGCGCGTCGTTGGCTTCCCGGAGCGCCGTCAGTACCGTGCGCTCGTACTCGATCCGGGCCTGGTCGGCCCGGGCGGCCGCTGCGCGCTGCTGGTTGAGCAGGCGCCCGCCGGTGAACAACGGCAGCGAAATGTTGATACCGGCCGCATAGACTTCGCCGCTCGTGCTGAACAGGCCGCTGAAATCCGGCTGCTGCGTCCCGTATGACCCGGTCAGCGCAATGCGCGGCAAGCGATTGCCGACGGCCACTCCGACCCGCGCCGCCGCTGCAGACCACGCCTTGGTGGCGCGCATCACGTCCGGCCGACGCGCCAGCAGGCTCGACGAAATCGAGTCCGGCGGCGTGATCTTCCGAACCGTCGAATCGAGTGGCAGGCCGCGCGCAATGGGCTGCGGGGCCTGGCCCAACAGCAAGGACAGCTGATTCTCCTTCTGACTGCGGAGTCGGATAAACTCCGCTACCCGCGCGGCCGGCCCCGCCAGCTCCGCCTCGAACTGGCGGATGTCGAGTTCGGAAATGACTCCCTGGGCAAAGCGCTGACGGGCCAGGCGCAAGGTGGATTCCCGGCTGGCCAGCGTCTGTTCGGTGACTCGGACGTTCTCGTCGAGTTCTCGCAGCTCGAGATAGGCGGTGACCACATCGCTCACCAGGCTGAGCAGTACCGCCTGGCGATCGTCCTCCCGGGCGCCCCAGTCGAAGCGAGCCGCTTGGGTCTGACGCCGCAGCTTGCCCCAGAAGTCGAGTTCCCACTGCAGGTCGGCCGAGATTCGGACGGCGTCGAATTGCATTGCACCGAGCGTCCCCAGGACGGTCTGGTTGGTGGTATAGGACGCGTTGGCATCGAGTCGGGGCAGCAGTTCGCCCCGGGCAGCGCCTAAGAGGGCCCGATACTCCCGGACCCGGGCCGCGGCCGCCTGCAGGTCGAGATTCTGCTCGACCGCCGTGCGTACCAAGGCGACCAGCGCCGGATCGTTGACCACATCGAGCCACTGCAGCGCTACGGAGGCCGGATCGTCGGCGAGGACGATCGGTGCCGTAGCAGGCAGGTTGGCCGTGACCAGCGAGTCGAGCAGCGGCCGCGGAGCGTCGGCCGCAGTCTGGGAGCGGAGTGGCGCGATCGGTTCCGGCTGAACCCGGGGTGAAGGACCGACGGCGCAGCCGGCCACCAGAGCGGCCGGGACAAGAATACGGAGCGAGCGGATCATGATCGTTCCTCTGCGGCACGGACGGTCGCGGGCTGCTTCCGTTCGGTGAATCGCTGGATCACGAAGAAGAAGAGGGGAATGAAGAAGACTCCGATGATGGTGGCCGCCAGCATGCCGAAGAACACGCCGGTGCCGAGCGAGTGTCGGCCAGCCGCGCCAGCTCCGCTAGAAATTACCAGCGGCAGGACGCCCAGGATGAAGGCGAACGATGTCATCAGGATGGGGCGGAAACGTTCTCGCGCCGCCTCCATGGCCGCTTCCCGGACCGCCAACCCTTTGCGCCTGAGTTCGGTGGCGAACTCGACGATCAGAATGGCGTTCTTGGCGGCCAGGCCGACCACGGTAATCAGGCCGACCGTGAAGTAGATGTCGCTCGGAATGCCGCGCAGCCAGACGCCGAGATAGGCGCCTGCCACGCCGAAGGGCACGCCGAGCACCACCGCAAACGGAATTGCCCAGCTTTCGTAGAGCGCGGCCAGCACCAGGAAGACCAGGATCAGGCCGAGTACGAAGACCACGCCCGCCTCGCCGCTGGTGCGCCGTTCCTGGAACGACTGTCCGCTGAAGGCCGAGCCGATTCCCTCAGCCGCGTACTTCTCGGCCACCAGGTTTTCGACCGCAGCGAGCATCTCGCCCGAGCTCTTGCCTGGCCTGGGCGTGGCCGTCACCATTGCCGACGGGAAGCCGTTGAAGCGGGTGACCATGCTCGGCCCGGTGCGCATCTCGGTCCGGATCAGGGAACCCAGCGGAACCATTTCACCGCCGTGCCCGCGGACATAGAGGCGCGAGATGTCTTCCGGATGCTGACGGAAGCTGGTCTGCGCATCGGCCTGAACCCGCCAGGTGCGTCCATACAGGTTGAAGTCGTTGACATACAGCGTCGACAGGAGCGCCTGCATGGTCGACGAGATGGCGCCGATGCTGACGCCCTTGGCGGCAGCGGCATCCCGATCGATCTCGACGTAGACCTGCGGTACGTCGGCCCGGATCGTCGTGTTGGCTCCCTGAATTTCCGGGAGCTGGTTGGCGTCCGCGACGAAGGCGCGTGCCTGCTGGGCAAAGTGGCGGATGTCGCCGCCGGTCCGTGCCTGCAGGTTGAGTTCGAGGCCGGCGGACGTGCCGAGCCCAGGCACCTCGGGGAAATTGAAGCCGAAGGCAATTGCTTCCTTCATACCCCAGAGCGCGCCGTTGACGCGGGCCAGGATCGCGTCGACGCTCTGATCGCCGCTCCGTTCTTCCCATGGGGCCAGCCGCACGAACATGGTGGCACTGTTGGTCTGCGTGGCCCGGGTCAGGATGTCGAGGCCGACCATGGCCGTGATGTTGGTAACGGCCGGTTCCTTGGCGAGCATCGCTTCGACTTGCTCGACCACCGCCTCGGTCCGCGGTAACGAGGCCGCGTCCGGCAGCTGGATCGAGAGGACGAAGAAGCCCTTGTCTTCGGTCGGCAGGAACCCGGTGGGAACCCGTCGGGCCAGCACGACGGTGAGCACCGTCATCACGCCGAAGATGGCCAGCCACCGCCGCGGCCGTCCGACCAGGCGTCCGACCCCGCCCAGGTATCGGTCGGTGACACGATGGAACCACTGGTTGAACTTCCGGGCGTACTTGTTGGTACTCTCCTCATTGGAGTGCGTCAGCAGCATGGCGCAGAGCGCCGGTGTCAGCGTCAACGCCACGATGCCGGACAGCACCACCGAAATCACGATGGTCACGGCAAACTGCTTGTAGAACTCGCCCGTGACCCCGCCGATGAACGCCACCGGCACGAAGACGGCGCAGAGAACCAGCACGATGGCGATCAGGGCACCGGAGACCTGCCGCATGGCGCGATTGGCCGCGACCCGAGGAGAGACGTGTTCCTCGGCCATGATGCGTTCCACGTTCTCGATTACCACGATGGCGTCGTCGACGACGATACCGATCGCCAGCACCAGGCCGAAGAGGGTCAGGGTGTTGATCGACATGCCCAGCGCCTGGAGCCCCAGGAAGGTGCCGATGATACTGACCGGTACGGCCAGCAACGGAATCAGCGTGGCGCGCCAGCTCTGCAGGAAGATGAAGACGACCAGCGTGACGAGTACCATCGCCTCGAGCAGCGTCTTGACCACTTCCGTGATCGACTCCCGGATGAACGGGGTGGTGTCGAAGGCCGCCTGCCACCGGAAACCGGGCGGAAAGGTCCGGCTCAGCTCCGCCATCCGGTCGTCGATAGCCTGCTTGACGTCGAGCGCGTTGGCGCCGGGGCGCTGATTGACCAGGAAGTTCGCGGTGGCCTGCCCGTTGAGGCGGCCGGTTGCGTCGTAGCTTCGGGCGCCCAAGGTGGCGTTGCCGACGTCGCTGACGCGGATCAGCGAGCCGTCGGTCCGGGCGCGAATCACCACGCTGTCGAACTGCGCGGCGGTCGCGAGCCGTCCCCGAGTCGTCACTGCAAAGGTCAGCTCAGTGGACTCGGGCGAGGGCTGCCGACCAAGCCGTCCGGCCGGGTTGGTGGCGTTCTGGTCTCGGATGGCAGCGGCCACCTCCTGGACGGTGACGCCGAGTCGCGCCATCCGATCGGGGTCGAGACTGATCTGCATTGCGAACTCACGACCACCGAATGCCTGCGCATTGCCGACGCCGGGAACGCGCTTCAACTCGTCTTCGACGTAGAGCTTGGCGTAGTTGGTAATGAACTCGATGTTGTGATTCGGGTCGTCCGAGGTCAGGGACCCGACCATCAGAATGTCGCTCTGCGACTTCTGAATCACGATGCCGTTGCGGCGCACTTCTTCCGGCAGCTGCGGCTCGGCAAGCTTGAGCGCGTTTTGGACGTCGACCGCCGCCAGGTCCTGGTCGCGGGAGATATCGAAGACGATCTCCAGATTCATCACGCCGTCGGACGAGTTGGCCGACTTGAAGTAGAGCAGGCCGTCGAGTCCCGACAGCTGCTGCTCGATCGGGGCGGCGACTGCCTGGGCGACGTCTTCCGCCGTGGCACCCGGGAAGACCGCGGTGACCTGAATCGCCGGCGGGGTGATCTGGGGAAAACGCGCGATCGGCAAGCTGCGCATAGCGAACAGGCCGAGCAGCACGATCACGATCGAAATCACGGCGGCCGTTACCGGGCGCCGGATGAACAGATATTCCGGCTCGGCCGGCGGGAGTGGGGTTGGGTCGGTCATCTGCCCGGTCCCGCCGCCGTCACGGGCTTGACCACCGCGCCGGGTCCGATCTTCTGCACGCCGTCGATCACGACCCGGTCACCGGCGGTAATGCCTTCTTCGATGATCCAGAGGCTGTCGAGCAGTGCGCCGGTCCGGACGTCGTGAGCCCGGATCGTGTCGCCCGCGCCCACCACGTAGACGAACTGGCGATTGAGGACCTGCTGCACGGCACGCTGCGGCACGGCCAGCGCGTTGGCGCGCTGCAGGCCGCGCAGGGAGGCCCGGACGAACTGTCCCGGTACCAGGAGCCGCTCGGCATTGGCGAAGGTGGCCCGATACTGCTGCGTACCTGACGCGGGGTCGACCACGGGATCGACGAAGTCGATCCGTCCCGGTCGGGGGAATGCGGAGCCATCGGGCAGCGTCAATTCGATCCGGGCGGTGCCTCCGGGGACCAGCGCCTTGGCGGCGATCGGGTCGCGCCGCCAGGCCAGGACCTGAGCCGCGTTGGGACGGAACGAGACGTAGACCGGGTCGATCACATCGATGGTGGTCAGCAGGTCTCCGGGGCCGGTGACCCGGGCGCCGATCTGGAGATGCGCGCGTCCCACTCGTCCGGCAATGGGGGCACGGACGGTTGCTTCGTCGAGATCCTTCTTGGCGCGATCGACGGCGGCGCGCATGTCGTCGGCTGTCGCACGGGCGCGCGCCAGCTCGGCATCGGCGTCGTCGACGTCGCGGCGGGCGACCGCGTTGTCGGCCAGCAGTGGCTTGAGGCGAGCCAGGTTGCGCTCCGCGTTGGCGAAGCGGGCTTCGGCCTCGGCCAGTCGGCTCCGGGCGCTCCGCCAGGCGGCATCGTACTGGAGCGGATCGATCCGATAGAGAACCTGGCCGGCTTGGACGGCCGCGCCCTCGGTAAAGGGACGTTCGAGCACGATGCCCGCGACCTGGGCCCGGATCTCGATGTTCCGGTACGCCTCGACGGCGCCCATGAACTCGATGGATTCTCCGAGCGTCCGGGGCACGGCCTCGATGACGGTCACTTCCGTTGGCGGCATGGCGGGTGGCGGCGGTGCCTGGCAGGCCAGTGTCGGCAGTGCGAGCAGCAGCGCAGCAATCGGGTAGCGGTGATTCGGTAACATTGGGGTCAGGATCTTGAGGGCTCGAGCAGAGCGTGAGTGACCAGGTCGAGATAGGTCTCGATCAGTTGATCGGCGGTCGGGCTGCGCGGGTCGAATCGTGACAGGCGGGCGTGCGCGACGAGCATGCCCAGCAGGGCGCCCGCGACGACGCGTGCGGTTCGATCCGGATCGAGGCGGCGAAACTCTCCGGTCTGGATTCCTGCCTCGATCGCGCCAGCAAAGAGTCGGCGCCAGCGGTCGCCGACTTCGGTACAGAGGAGATGGCCGGCTTGAGGGAACGTGCTGGCCTGGGCCAAGCCGGTGAACAGCAGGTCGCCGGTTCCGAAGCGTCGGACTCGATCGGCCATCCGCTGCAGCAGCCCCTCGATCAGGCCGCGGTACGAGCCCTGGTGGCCGGCAAGGATCGCCTCTTCTTTGGCGAACTCTTCGTGGATCCGGTCGAACAGAGCGGCCCGGAAGAGATCTTCCTTGCTGCCGAAGTAGTGCGCCACGGTCCCTACGCAGACGCCCGCCCGCTTGGCAATATCGGTGAGCGTGGCGTGGTCGTAGCCCCGCTCGCCGAAAACGCCGGCGGCCGCGTCGACGATCTCGACCCGCCGCTCGGCGGGTCGCCGTCGCCACCGCGGTTGTCGTTCCGGGGAGTCGCTTTCGGGTTGAGCTAGTTCATCCGCCAATTGTTATTGCCCGACTTAAATTTTGTAAGTAGTTCTTTTGTAATCTGTTAGCGTGACACAATAATTGAACATACACTCAATTACTTGATCAGTCCAGTCCGGACTTGTACGGGAGTTACCCAGGTATATTTCGGTGTTTGTTCGGCAAAAGCAAGGTTTTTTCCCAACTTGTTCTTTGCGGGCCAGCCTGGGAGTTTTGATGTTGTTGGGCCAGGTTCGACGCCCGTCGAGCCAGATCGTTGCTGAATTCGAATGAGGAGTATGTACGATGGTTCGCAAACCCTCGAGACGCGCTCCGGCGTCGAAGCTGCCGGACGTCAAAGCACCGGCCAAAGAGCCGAAGCGTCGGGTGCCGCCCTTTGGCACTCGCAAGCATCGTCTGACGCACGCCCAGGCGCGGCGCATGCGTGAGCTGTATCTCAAGAAGTTCGCCGGACGGGCAGGAGAGCTCGCGCCGTCGGCCTACGGCGTCAACATCTTCAAAGACATCCTGGCGCAGAAGGGGTGCGTTGGCTTGCGCTTTTATCCCGGGGTCGATGCCAAAGGTGCGGTGACGCTGATGTTCTGTGGCGTCGACGTCCGGGGCAACGACATCCTCAAGGGCATCATTGGCGACACGCCGTGGAAGTGCCCGCCGTGGTGCGGGGACATCAACGGCGTCTTCAACTTCTAGCCGACGGTATGGAAGGGGCGACGGCGTACTATTGGCTGGCGGCGACCGAAACGGCTCTGATGGCCGTGGTGGTCTACTGGGGCGTGCGGCGGTGGTCGGTCCTCGATCGCGGGGGGCGGCTCCACATCGTCTCGATCGCCATCCACCTCGCGTACGCCATGGTGGCCGCGCCGCTTTCACTCCGCGGGGTGCGGACCCGGGTGCTGCAGGAGGGGCCGCAACTGATTGCCATGGTGCTGGCGCTTGCCGGGTTTGCCGCGTGGCAGCCCAGGCGATGGCAGCGGTTGGCCATGCTGGGAGCGCTCGGTGCGTATGTGGTGACCTGGGGCGTTGCGCAGTATCTGCAGGGCACCACGGCCGATTTCAGTCTCATTTCGGGTCCGGCGCAGATCATCTTCGTCACGGCGGCGGCCGGTTTTACCCTGGTGACGCGGGTGCAGGTAACCTACGAGCGATGGACGGCGGAATTCTGGTTCTGGTTGTGTACCGGGCTGATGGTGATCTACGGAGCAACCGTCGTTTTCGAGCCGCTGATGGCCAACCTGTTCGGCGATCGGAATGACCTGGTCCAACTGGCGTATCA
This sequence comes from uncultured Gemmatimonas sp., assembly GCA_964619465.1. Lineage (GTDB taxonomy): Bacteria > Gemmatimonadota > Gemmatimonadetes > Gemmatimonadales > GWC2-71-9 > SHZU01. The sequence continues at coordinate 37,550 of CAZUES010000032.1, read as the reverse complement.
CGCCCGTCTGGTCCTGGCGATTGTGGGGTACGTCATGATTGCGTGGGGAGTGTGGAACATCGACCGTCCCGCAACCGCCGGGCGGCGGAGCGGACGTCGGACCATAGTGCCCGGCGGCTGAGGGGGGTCGGCCCTGATGTCGTCGCTGCGGCCCGAGACGATCTTCTGGGTCTACGTCCTGACCGCAATGGTCACGGTCATCTTCGTGACCACCGTGATCGGCGTGATCGTGGTCGCTCAGCGGCGGCAGGTGGAACAGAGCCGCCGGTTCAGTCAGGGTATGGTCGAAGCGCAGGAGGCGGAACGAGCGCGGATCGCGCGCGATCTGCACGACGACGTGATTCAGCGGGTGGCCCTGATCGGCGGCGAGCTGAGCGCGCTCGGGCGGGCCATTCCCAGCCCGACGCCGGCGGTGACCCAGCGGATCGACGGCTTGCGCGAAGAGCTCAACGATCTGGCAGATGAAGTGCGGAGCATGGCGCGGCGGGCGCACCCCGCCATTCTCGATCATCTTGGCCTGGTGCAGGCCCTGCGAGGGTTGGCGGTCGATCTCAAGGTGTCCGACGATCTCGGCGTCGAAGTGTATGCCGACTCCGCGCTGGTGCTCGACCGGGTGGGCGATGCCGCGTCGCTCGCGCTCTATCGGATTGCGCAGGAGGGCCTGCGCAACGTGGTACGCCACGCCGGCATTCGAGCGGCGGTGGTCCGGTTGATGTCGCAGGCCGATGGCATTGCGCTCGAGATCGAGGACAAGGGACGCGGGATGAACGTCACGGAAGGCGTTGGCTCGGGACTGGGATTGTTGGGTATGTCGGAACGTCTGCGCGCCGTACAGGGAGAGCTGTCGATCGTGAGCAAGCCGGGTCGTGGCACCAGGATCATTGCATGGGTTCCGGAACGGGAGGCGGCCTGATGCGACCCCGCGTCCTGCTGGCCGACGATCATCCTCTGGTATGTCAGGGACTCAAGGGGATGCTTGAGCCGACGTACGAGGTGATCGGAATGGTGCATGACGGGGCGGACGTGCTCGACCGGGTGCAGGAACTCGCGCCCGATCTGGTGCTCCTCGACCTCCTGATGCCGAATCGTCTGGGTCTCGATATCTGTCGTGACATTCGCCGCGAGGTTCCGGCAACCAAAGTACTGGTCGTCTCGATGCAAACGGAGCGGATCTATGTCGACGAAGCGTTTCGCGCCGGGGCCGCGGGGTTCGTCGTCAAGCTCTCGTCGGATACCGATCTGTTACGCGCGGTGGAAACCGTCCTGGCCGGCCGGACCTATCGGAACCCGAAGTTCGAGGCCCGGACTCGGCCTGCGGTCGAAGATGATCGCCAGTCGGCCACCAGCCGCCTGACCGATCCGCTGGAAGTGCTCTCCCGCCGTCAGCGTCAGGTCTTTGCGCTGCTGGGTCTGGGCAAGACGACGCAGGAGATTGCCGAGTTGCTCGGGGTCGAGATGAAAACGGTCGAGTTTCACCGGGTCAAAGTCGAAAAAGCGCTCGGGGTGACCAATGTTCGTGCTTTGCAGCAGTTGTGTCTGGAACGGATGCGCCAGCCCGGTGCGCCAAGCCTCGAGGATGTGCTGATGCGGACCTAGGTTTTTCCTTGCACGAACGGCAAGGTTTTTTCCCAACTTGTTGTTTGCGCTGGAAATTCCTAACGTATGTCCGCGCGCATCATGACGGTGCGCACCGACTAAGCGAGGACGGCATGCTGGCTCCATTGGAGATGATGAACGTGGACGCGATTCCCTGTAACGATTGTGGCACCACACATCAGTTTCGCATCTCGTTCGGCGGCGATGTCGCAGTCGTGGATGGCGCACTGCACGGTTTCTTCGGTCGATGCCCGGTAACCGGACGTCGCACCTGGTTCGTCATATCGGTGCCGGTCGGTGCGGACGGCCAGATACGGTTGATTGAAGTCGGTCCCGCGGACGATCCCGCCTGGGAGCCGACGGCCGAGGAAGAGGGCGTCTGGGCGCTCGTTCCTCCCGTCGCGTTGCCCACGGCAGCGGTTCCGGCTGCGCATGTTGCAGGTTCCTCCCGCGGAATGCTGGTTGGTGGGTTCCGTGTCCAAGGTCGGGCGCCCGAGGTGTTGCGGCGGGCGTTGGGCTGTCCCCACTTCACGTAGTTCCCTCCGGCTGTACCAACACCTGGCCAAACTTCAAGCCGCACGGGTCGCCCACCAGCCCGTGCGGTGTTGTTTTTCGGGCACACTCGTTGCACCTATAGGTTGGCGTGCGAGCCGGCCAGGCGCGGCGGCCGCACCCCAGAGGCATTCAACACGGAGAGAGCGCAGATGGCGATCCTGGTGACGGGCGGGGCGGGATATATCGGCAGTCACACCGTACTCGAGCTGATCCGAGCAGGTCAGGACGTCGTCGTGGTGGACAACCTGAGCAACAGCAGCGAGGCCGGCCTCCGCCGCGTCGAGGAACTGGCCGGGCGGCCGATCCCGTTCCACCAGGTCGATATCCGCGATCGGGCCGGGCTCGATCGCGCCTTCAGGGCCGGATCGATCGAGTCGGTGATCCACTTTGCCGGCCTCAAGGCGGTCGGCGAATCGGTTGCGGAGCCGCTCCGCTATTACGACAACAACATCAACGGAACCCTGGTGCTGCTCGAGGCGATGCGTGCGGCAGAGGTCAAGAACCTCGTCTTCAGCTCGTCGGCCACCGTCTACGGCGATCCGGCCAGCGTGCCGATTACCGAGGAGTTTCCGCTCTCGGCCGTCAACCCGTACGGCCGCTCCAAGCTGTTCATCGAGGAAATGTTGCGCGATCTCTACCGCGCCGAGCCGGACTGGCAGATTGCCTTGCTGCGGTATTTCAATCCAAGCGGCGCCGATCCCAGCGGCCGGATCGGTGAGGATCCCAACGGGATTCCCAACAACCTGGTGCCTTACATTGCGCAGGTAGCGGTGGGGCGGCTGGCGGAGCTCGCGGTCTTCGGCGGCGACTATCCGACCCGCGACGGGACCGGAGTTCGCGACTACATCCATGTGGTCGATCTGGCGCTTGGCCACCTCAAGGCGCTGGCCAAGCTGGCCAGTCGTCCCGGTGTGGTGACCTATAACCTGGGCACCGGTCGCGGCTACAGCGTGCTCGAAATGGTCGAGGCGTTCGGCCGGGCTGCGGGTCGGCCGATCCCCTACAAGATTACCGCCCGTCGACCTGGTGATGCCGCCGAATGCTGGGCCGATCCGGGTCTGGCGCGGCAGGAACTTGGCTGGGAGGCGGTTCGGACGCTGGATGACATGTGCCGGGACGTGTGGCGCTGGCAGTCGGAGAACCCCAACGGGTACGACTGAACCGCTCAGGGGTCGGTCGCTGCCTTCGATCGGTCGCCCGATACGTCGTCGACTGCGGACTTGAGCCGCTCGGTCCGCTGGAAGAATCGATCGATGGTCTGGGTCGGGATGAAACGGGCGGACACCGGCTTGAGGATGCCGTCTCGACTGGACCAGCCGGCATCGTCGATCCCGTCGGACCGGCTCAGTACCGTCCCGACCGCGACAACCACTGCCGTTATCGCAGCAGCCACGCTCCATCGGTGCCGGGCCGGTCGATCCGAGACGAGTTCCAGATGCCCCACCAGGAGCCAGGTACCCAGCCCAAACCAGAGGGCGGCTTCGAGATAGCCCACCCAGTCGGCCGGCAGAAAGAAACCGATCCAGTCGAAGGCCATGCCGGCAATCGAGAAGAATGCGGCCACCAGGGCGGCCCACGCCAGGTGCGCCAGGAATCGGAACCGGTGGGCAACGACCCGGGTCGTGAAAGCCCATCCCGCAGCCCAGACGGCCGCCATCATGAGAGCGGCCAGCGCCGGCGTAATCAGATCAATCAGTCCGGTCGGTTCGGTGCTGACGAAGTACTGCGCCAGCACCGCCAGCAGCGCAGCCAGCGCTAGAATGCCGACACTTCGTCCGGGAGCCAGCAAATGGCGCGGACTGGCTTTGCCTGCAACGTCCGGGATAGCGGGCGGCACCGGTTGGTCCGCACTGATGACCCGCAGGAAGGATCGTCCGATCCGCAGTTCGAGTCCGGGCACGATCCGTCCGTGTGTAACCCGGCGTCCGGACCGGGTATCCCAGGTGCCGTTGACGGAGCCCGGGTCCGCGAACTCGATGCTCCCATCCTCTGCTGACGTCAATTCCAGATGGAGCGGGTCGACGTACGGGTCATCGATGACCACCGTGCCGTCATAGGCGCGGCCCAGCAGAACCCGTTCGGGCCCCAGCCGGATCCGTTCACGGAGCCGGCCTCGCGCATCGGAAATCTCGAGAATCAGCGGGACCATCGGATCTGTTCGAGATATTGACGACCGAGCCGCTGCGCATTCTCGAAGCTGACTCCGGAGAGGGTCAGCTGACTTACCACGCCGGCATCGCGGGCGCCAAGCATCGCGGCCTTGATGACCGCGTCATAGAGCCCGGGGTACTTGGTGTACCCCCGCAGGCAGAAGCGAGTGCGAATCACGCCGCCGGCCTGGCGGATGTTGCCGGCCGAGCACTGGTAGGCGGTCAGGTCGGCGGAACTGCCGAATCCCAGTTCGGCATAGGAACTCTGAAACTCGGCCGAGTAGAGCGTATAGAAGCGGATCGGGTTGAGGCCACGGCTCAGCAGGACGCGATGAGACAGGGAGATAATGCCTGACGACTGCCGACCGGACAGATAGATATAGTCGTCTGTCGAGCATTGATGGTCGACGATTTCGTACAGGGCGTCCGGATCACGCTCGGCGTCTGCCCAGCATCGGAAGAACGACGCCGGCTGAGTCGGCAGCACGAACGGACCGATCACGATGGTGGAGTCGTTGCCCTGGAACAGCGCGCCCAGATAGGCCCCCTGATTGGCCAGCACCTGTCGTCCGATTTCCGCGACGAAGTCGTGCGTTTGCGACGTGAGAGCGGCCTGCTGACTGGTGGCCAGCAAGGGGAGTGCGGCTTCGATCGGAACCAGGAAGCTGAGGGAGTTGCCGGCGGTCGCTACGTTGACGCCGACGACATGTCCTCCGGCGGTCAGGGCGGGACCGCCGCTCATCCCGGAGTTAAGCGGACCGGTGTAGTGAATCTTGGGGTAGAGCGTATGCTGCAGATGGCCGTTGTAGACCCCTTCGACGATGCTGAGGCCGAGATCCTCGGGGTGACCGAGCGAATAGAGCCGGGTGCCTCGCGGGACGAATGGCACCGTCAGCGTGAAGTAGTGCTCGCGGGGACGGTCGGTACCGACGACGGCAAGGTCGCGCACCACGTCGATGGCGAGGATACGGCCGGTTTGCGCCACACCGGATTGGTCGATCCACTCGACCCGGTAGCGCGGGTTGCCGACTGCTTCCGCGACCACGTGGTAGTTCGTCATCATGCGACCGTCGGCTGCGACGAAGAACGCCGATCCCATCGACGCCTTGGCGCCCGATCCGCGTTCGACCACCTGGATCTTGGCTGTACGGTCGGCGTAGCGCCGGAACACCGCAGCCGAGACGTCGTCCTGCTGGGCTTCGATTTGCGCGGCTGCCAGCAGCACGATGGCCGCGGTCAGACGTCCCAGGCGGCGGATCATGACCGCCCCCGACTGGTCCAGATCAGAATGACGCCACAGCTGGCGCTTGCAATCCGATACTGGAGCGGGGCGCTGGTGGTGCTGTTATGCACCTCGATCCCTTCGACCTCGTTGGGTGAGACCGGGAGTGAGATGCCGGAATCGGGGTCGACCGGAACCTTGAAGCTGTCGACGAAGACGGTCGGCTGGCAGGAATCGCTCCAGCCCGGCCCGCCGCGTAGCGAGACGATCCGATACTCGCTCGACCCGACCGGCTCGAGGCGTATCCCGGGCGCGGTGCGGAGCAGCTCTTCGACGCGGATCGAGCCTCGTCGGGCAATCTCTTCCCGGGTGATGTAGTGCCCGCCCATGCCGCGCCGGCGGCGTTCCTCGAAACCGCTCCTGGCGAGCGTCGCCTCTGAAACGGTAACGTTGAGTTCCGGGAGTTCCCGAGCGACCGCGGCCAGGGTTAGATCCAGGCGCAGCTCGCCGCCCGGCGGCAGGTCGATCTGGCGGCGGGACGGAGCGAAGCCCAGGGCGCCCACCTCGAGGGTGTGAGATCCCGCGGGAAGGCTGTCCAAGACGAACCGGCCGGTTGCGTCGGATACTGCCCGCCCCTCGTGCCCTAGCAAGCGGACGTGGGCCAGGGCGACCGGCTGTCCGCCGCCGCTCACGGTGCCGTGAACCTTTGCTTGCTGCGCAGTGAGCGGATCGGCCAGGCTGTGCGTCAGGTGCCGGACTCCCACCTCGCGACCCTCGAGACGGAGTTCGATCGGTCCGCCGTCGCCGTTGGCGGCGGTGGTCCACACCGCGACCGCGACATCGCTAGGTACGCCGCACAGCTGGAAACGTCCGGCGGAGTCGGCGGTGGTACGGACCGCCCGGGGCTGACGGGTCGTCGCGCCATCGGGGCTTACGAAGTTGACCACCCATTCACCCCGAACCGTCGCGACCAGCGGCCGATCGGTGCCGGCATTGCGGATGGTGCCGAGCAGCACCCCGGTGTCCTGGTCGCGCGGGGCGGGGCAGAGACGGTGGTAGACCGTGGCCGGCGCCGGCGTTGCGAGCAGGACGGGCGGCATCATGCCGGGGTCGACCCGAATGGTCTGCTCGGGGGGAGTGAACCCGAAAGCGGCCAGGTCGGGATGATGGAAGGTCAACAGATAGGTTCCGACGGGAATGCTGTCGAAGCGGAAGATGCCGCGCGGGTCGGTGGTCGTTTGTTTGGCGAGTTCTACCAGCTCGACCGTCGCTCCGGCGAGCGGACGTCCGGTGACCAGGCTGTCGATCACGCGGCCGCGAACCACGCCGAGCCCGGCGGGGGTCTGTGCAACGACGCCGCCGGGCGCAGAGAGCACCGCGGCGGCGATCATGATGCGGAGCAGCCGCATACCCGCGTTTGCCTAACGGACCTGCGCGAGCATGGTCCGGATTCGCGGGAAGGCATCCTCGATATCGCGCAGCGATACGGCGCCGACCGAGAGCCGGAACCAGCCGGACTCCTCCGCCAGGCCGAAGGCCTGGAACGGAACCACGCCGAGTCCGGCATGTTCGAGCAGCAGCTGGCGGATGTCTTCGTTGGACCGGATCGGCTGGTCGCCGAACGACCGCCCGATCAGGTCGAGCTGGAGCGACAGGTACATGGCGCCTTGCGGCTCGATGCAGTCGACCGGCCGGCCTTCCGCCTTGAGCGCCGCGAACCCGGTATACAGGGCATCGAGGCGGGCCTGCAGCGCCGCCAGCGTGGTCTCCCGATACGCAGCGATTGCCGCGGTGTCGTTGAGCAGCTCTCCGGTCGCGATCTGCTCGGCCCGGGGCGCCCAGGCGCCGACATGGCCGAGCAGATCTTTGATCCGGGCCGTGATGGCCGGCGCAGCCAGCACCCAGCCCAGCCGCAATCCGGTCGCTGCGAATGACTTGGAGATCCCGTCGAGCGCGATGACGTAGGGCGCCGCCTCGGGAACCAGGGCCAGCGGATTGTGATGGACGGCCGGCGCGTAGATCAGGGTGCCGTACATCTGGTCCCAGATCACGAAGAGGAGCCGGCGGCCTTCGCGCTTGCGTCGCTCGTTTTCGCTGACCACGGCCTCGAAGATGTCGCGGATCGTCTCCGCCTTCATCACCGTGCCGGTGGGGTTGCCGGGCGAACAGAGACAAAGCAGGGACGCGGTGCCCAGGTGCGGCGCCAACTGTTCGAGCGTCGGTTGGAAACCGCTGGCACGGGTCGTCGGCACGGCGGCGACCTTCCCGCCCAGGATGTCGACGTAAAAGTCGTTGTTCCAGGACGGGACCGGGAACACGACGGTGTCTCCCTCGTCGACGATGGCACGGAACGCGGCGTAGAGCACCGGTCGGCCGCCGCTCGTGATGGCCACCGATTCAATCGGGTAGCGGACGTTCTGCTCGCGGGCCACATAGTCGATCACCGCCTGGCGCAGCGGGAGCATGCCGTCCGACGGGGGATAATTCGTCTCCCCGCGAGCCAGCGCGTTCCGGACCCCTTCGAGCAGCCGCTCGGGGATGGGGAACTGCTTCGGGTCGAAATCGCCCACCGTCAGATTGCAGAGCGGCTTTCCGGCCGCAATCATGGCGCGCACTTCGGCTGCGATTTTGAGGATGACCGATCCGCGCAGCCGGTGTACCATGCCGGACAGGGATCGGTTGAGTTCGGCAGCCGTGCCGAAATCGAGCTGTGTAGGAGCGGTAGTGGTCATATCGATAATCTAGTCGGATCTCGGGCCTGGTGACGACCGCCTCCCGGGGTTGGGATCGGCTCCGTCTGGCCGTACTTTCTGGGTCTTCCGTTTCGATATCCTGGCTCCCCCATTCTGCAGGGAGGTTCCGTGGTTCGGTCAACCTTTGTCGGCTTGGCTCTGCTGGCCGCCGGCCAGCCGTTGTGGGCCCAATCAGGCAGTTCGGATCCCCTGGCCCGCGAGGTCGAGACTCGGCTGACGGCCGTGATGCCCAAGGTGATTGCCTGGCGGCGCGATATCCACCAGCACCCGGAACTCGGCAATCGCGAGGTGCGGACCGCCAAGCTGGTGACGGAGCATCTGCGCGGTCTCGGGATCGAGGTCCAAACGGAAGTCGGCGTGACGGGCGTCGTCGGGGTGCTGCGCGGTGGTCGGCCGGGGCCGGTCGTTGCGCTCCGGGCCGATATGGATGCGCTGCCGGTCACGGAAATGGCGGACTTGCCGTTCAAGAGCACGGTGCGGACCATTTATAACGGTGCTGAGGTGGGCGTGATGCACGCCTGCGGGCACGACAATCATGTCGCCATCATGATGGGTGTGGCCGAGATCTTTGCCGGGATGCGGGCCCAGATTCCGGGCACGGTCAAGTTCATCTTCCAGCCGGCCGAAGAAGGGCCGCCGGCTGGCGAAGAAGGCGGGGCACCACTGATGGTCAAAGAGGGGGTGCTGACGAACCCTCGACCGGATGCCATCTTCGGCCTCCATGTCTGGCCGGGACCGCTCGGTTCCCTGAGCTACCGATCGGGCGGAGCCATGGCGGCTCCAGACGGGATCACGATCGTGGTCAAAGGTCGACAGACCCACGGGGCGCTGCCCTGGGGCGGGGTCGACCCGATCGTGGTATCCGCGCAGATCGTGATGGGGCTGCAGACCATCGTTGCGCGCCAGGTGGATATCACCGCGCTGCCTGCGGTGGTCACGATCGGCAGTATCCAGGGTGGCAACCGGGGCAACATCATTCCCGACAGTGTCGTGATGGTCGGGACCATCCGGACCTTCGATGAAACGGTCCGCAAGGACATTCACGATCGAGTTCGTCGCACCGTGACGTCGATTGCCGAAGCATCCGGTGCAACGGCCACTGTCGACATTCCGGGCGGCGGTCTGCTCACCTACAATGACCCCGCGCTGACCGAACGGATGGCGCCGACGCTGGCGCGAACCGCGGGTAAGGGCGGCGTGCAGCCGAACATGCCGCCGGTAACCGGGGCCGAGGACTTCCCGTCCTTCACGCAGGAGATTCCGGGGCTGTACTACTTCCTCGGTGTCCTGCCCGAGGGCCAGGATCCGACCACCGCGCCGCGAAACCACTCACCCTACTTCTTTGCGGACGAAGCGGCACTGCCGACCGGAGTGGGCTCCATGGCCAATCTGGCACTCGATTTCTTGCGGAGTAAGCCGGTCCCATGACCGATTCGAATCGCACCCTGGTCCGTACCCTGGGCCGGTGGACACTGGTCGGGTTGATGCTGAACGGCATTCTCGGCAGCGGCGTCTACGGTCTGCCCTCCGTGATTGCGGGGAAGGTGGGAGGAGCCGCCTGGTGGGCATGGGTGATCGCCGCGGTGGCCATCGGCGTCATCATGCTCTGCGTGGCGGAGGTCGCCTCGCGCTTTACCGGGGCGGGCGGGCCGTACCTCTATGCGCGCGCGGCCTTCGGGCCGTTCGTCGGCGTCCAGATGGGGTGGTTGTCCTATCTGGTTCGCCTGACCGCCACCGCGACCAATGCGAATCTGTTCGTGATTTACCTGGGGGAGTTCATCCCGGCGGTCAGTACGCCGGCGGTGGGGACCGCTGTCCTGGTCCTGCTCTTCGGGACGCTTGCTGCGGTCAACTACGTCGGGGTCCGGCAGGGCGCCGTGATGAGCAACATCCTGATTCTCGCCAAGATCATTCCGCTGGTGTTGTTTGCCACGGTGGGATTGGCCCTGGTGGCGGGGCGCGGCGCCGTCGAACCGGTCGCGGTGGCGACCCCGACGACGGGAACCTGGATCGAGGTGCTGTTGCTCCTGATCTTTGCCTATGGCGGGTTCGAAGCCTCGCTGGTCCCCTTGGGCGAAGCCCGGAACCCGCGGCGGGATGCGCCCTTTGCGCTGCTGATGGCCCTGGGCGCCTGTGCCGTGCTGTATACCTCGGTGCAGTTGGTCACCAGTCTCGCGCTCAGTGACCCCGCGGCGCACAGTCGGCCGCTGGCGGAGGCGGCTCGTGTTCTGGTCGGACCGGCGGGAGCCAGTTTCATGGCGATCGGTGCGCTGCTGTCGCTCTACGGTTACTTCGCAGCCAGCATGATCAACGTGCCTCGGCTCAGCTACGCCATGGCGGATCAGGGAGACCTGCCCTCGATCTTTGCCCGGATCGATCCCAAGTACCGTACGCCCGGGGTCTCGATCGTGGCCTATGCGGCGTTTTCGCTGATCCTCGCGCTGAGCGGGAGTTTCCTGCAGAACCTGACCCTCTCCGCCGTGTCGCGCCTGGCGACCTACGGACTGATCTGTCTGGCGTTGCCGGTGTTCCGGCGCCGCGAAGGCACCGACCCGTCGGTTGGTGAAGCTTCGTTTCGTCTTCCGGCTGGCGGGCTGTTCGCCTTTCTGGGCGTGGGCGTCACCCTGCTCCTGGCGACACGTATGACGCTGCGGGAAGGTCTCATCCTGTCGGTCGTGGTCGTGCTTGCGACCGCGATCTGGCAGTGGACCCGACGTCGTGCCAGGCCGATAGCCGGCTGAGGCGCCATCATGGCCGAGCGGGTCTCGATCGTGATCTGTACCCGCGATCGCGCGGGTGCGTTGGAGGCGACGCTCGACCGATACGGAGTGCTGCAGCACGATTCGGACTGGGATATGGTGGTGGTGGACGACGGATCGCACGATGGCACCGCCGACCTCCTGGCAGGTCGAGCGGAGCGGGATCCCCGTCTGGTGGTGGTCGCGACGGCGGGCGTTGGCCTCGGTGCGGCACGCAATGTCGGATGGCACGCCGCGGCCGGCCCCTTGATTCTGTTTACCGACGACGATTGTTATCCGGACCCGTCCTTGCTGGATGAGGTCCGCCGGTGCATGGCGGCGCCGGAGATCCATTTCATCGGGGGCCGCCTGCTGCCCTTTACTCCGGCCGATGCTTCTGTGGCGGTCGTGATGCGCAGCAGACGAGTGCCGGTCCCGCCGCGGAGTTTCGTTCCGGCGGGCCTGCTCCCGGGAGCCAACCTCACCATCAGACGCTCGGCGCTCGAAGCGGTCGGCGGTTTCGATCCGGAGTTTGGGGCCGGGACGCCGTTTCCGGCCGAAGATGTGGAACTGGTTGCGCGGCTTGCGGCGAACGGTTTTACGGGTGCCTTCGATCCCGGTCCGGTGCTCTATCACCACCACGATCGTCGGTCGGACGAGGCCGTCGACCGGCTCCGCCGGCTCTATGATCGAGGCCGAGGGGCGTATTACGCCAAATGCCTGGCCGATCCGCGAGTGCGGTCGGTCTATCTACGGGCGTGGCTCCAGCTCACCTGGAAAGGCAGTTGGCGGCGTGCGGGTAGAGAGCTGGCAGGCGCAATAGCCTACTGGACCCGGTGACAGGCGGGCGCCGGAGGCGAAACCCCGACGCCCGGTGAATCCAGTTCAGCGGAGTCCGACCAGCCCCTGAATGGCTGCGGTGAGCTTGGCTGCGTCGTAGCCGAGGCCCCGCTTGTAGACCGTCACCACGTTGCGGATTACGTCCGGGTTCGCAGGCAGATCACCGTGCAGTACGACGAGATCGGCTTCCTGTCCCGGGAGAACTGCGCCGACCCGATCGGCAATGCCTAAGATCTTGGCGCCGTTCTGTGTCATGATCTGGACCGCCTGCTCCGGTGTGAAGCCGGCCTCGACCAGCAGCTGGTAGTTGCGCTGGTCGGCGTACCCGGCAATCGCGGACAGACAGCAGGGATCCGAGCCCGCGCCCAGCAGTCCGCCGCCAGCCACGAATGCCCGCTCGAAGGCCATCCCGTTCTTGAATGCCTTGAGTGAGACAGGGTCACTCTGGGTGGCGGAGCGGGTGTAGAAGGAATCGACCGTGGCTGCGGCGGCAGGGAAGAGCGCCCCCAGAACCCGCGGATCGCGAGGCACTGCGCGGCCCGAGCCGAGTTCGATGACCGCCAGGGTAGAGGTCATGCTGACGCCACGGCTCACCATTTCGCGAATGGTGCGCTGAACGTCGGCGCCGTTGACATCGAGGTCGCCGTACACCTTCCGCTGTGTCGCGAAATCGGAGGGGCAGTTGTCGGGCTGCTTGCCGGGGAAGTACTCGAGGTTGTCGAGGAATCCGTGCTCCAGGTTGTCGATCCCCAAGGCCACGGCCTCGCGAAAACCGACCGAGCAGAGGTGCCCGGTGACCTTGACGCCATGCTTGTGGGCTTCCTCGATCGCCGCTCCCAACTCTGCGCGGGAGATCTGGGTGTAAGCTTTGAACCAGGAGACCCCTTCCTCGGACCAGTAGCGCACCAACCGAGCGGCGTCTTCGGGGCCGGCCAGCGGGTGCATCGCCCCGGGGCCGGGACCGGGGCCCTGGAGGTAGGGGCCGGTTACGAAGATGTCGGGACCGGGCTGCTGCCCCTCGGCAATCGACCGCTTGAGATTGAGCTCCTGGTACGAGTCGACGCTGCCGGTGGTGCGAATCGTAGTGACGCCGGCGCTCAGGAACAGGCGGGGATAGCTCTGCAGCATCGGCTTCATCGACCCGCCAGCTGCGGAGCTGTAGTACATGTGGTCGTGCAGCCCGATGATACCGGGCATTACCGTATGGCCGGCCAGGTCGATCCGTCGGGCGCCGTCCGGAATCGCGGTGGTGCCGGCGGGGCCGACTGCCGAAATCCGGTCGCCGGTGATCACGATGGTCTGGCCGGTGCGTGCCGGCGTCCCGGTGCCGTCGATCAGGCGGACATTGGTGAGTGCTACGACCGGATCGTTGACGCTGACGTAGCGCTCCACCGCCGGCTGGAGCTGGCGGGGCGTCTGCGCCGCGAGGACGCCGGCGGCAGCAAGCGAGAGCACCGATACCGTACGGATGATCATGAAGTGGTCCGTCACAATTGAATGGTTGCGAAACGCAATCGACTAGTAGAGTTCGCCCAGCAGACACCGGGCCGATCCGCCCCCCAGCGTCTCGAAGGCACTCAACTCGGCGTGGACGATGGTGCCCCGTTTCGTGATCCGCTGCCGCTCGGCATCCGAAAAGCCCCGGTAGGCGGTGCTCGACATGGCGAAGAGTCGGTCGTCGCTGTCGCTCATCAGGGCCAGGCAGTTGCCGCAGTAGGCGAGCACTTGTTCCCTGGTGATCGGGAGAATCTCGAAGCCGCCGTCGCGAAGACTGGCCTCGACCGTTTCCCGATTGGCCAGGCCATCGGCGGCATGCTCGGCAATCGATTCGAGGCAGATCCCCGCCAGGCCGTGGCCCAGGAACATCATCACGTTGGTGTGATAGTACGGAGTGCCCGCTGCGTCGGTGGATTCGAAGGCCACCAGCCGATAGCCAAGTTCGGCTGCCCAGATGCGGGCCAGGCCGAGATCGGTGCGGGGCGAAACGGCGGCGTAGGCGACTCCCGCCCGGGTGTCGAGCGACAGGCTGCCGGTACTCTCGAGATAAAGGTGCTGCTGCTCGTGCAGCGACAGGTCGACCGTTCGCGGATACCGCTGCCGGAGCAGCGAGATCAACTCGGGTCGCCGCTCCAGGCGCCGGCTCGGCGCCAGCATCGGGTAGAGCACCAGGGTTCCCTCGCGGCCCAGGTCGGTCGGCGGGTGGGTCGAGAACCAGTTGTTGCAGAAGGGCGCGTCCGGTGTGGCATCCAGGCTCCGCACGCAGGTGACCGTCACCCCGTGGTCGATCAGGCGATTACGGAACTCGGCGTGCTGGGCCCGGGCCAGTTCTGCCAGCTGCGCTGCCTGGGCGGCGTCGACATCGTGCTGGAAGACGTTGGACTCAGCGGTTTCGGCGTTCGACCGATAATGGAACGGAGCCACCATCAGCACATGCGAGGCAAACCGCTCTGTCATGGCAGCGCTCCGGCGGTGCATTCGGGAATGGGTGAGTGCATCCCAGAACGTTAGACCGGGAGGGACCGAGAGTCGAGGCCGATTGTCGGCGCCGCCGGCGTCGTGCTACGTAGCCGGGGGCCGGACGGGTGGCGGGCCGGCGAACTCGCGCATCACGTTCCACTGGGCCCAGTGGGGGCAGTTCGATTCACCCGGCTTGAGTCGGCCGCGCCAGTGGCCTGTGGGGCAGTCGCAGGTGCCCACGGTGGCGTGGCGTGGAGTATAGACTCGGCCGCCCATCATCTCGGGGCGGCGTTGCCCGGTCCAGTGGTGACAGGTGGCGCAGTACATCGAGAAAGCGATATAGTCGATCATCGGCCATCGCGGAAAAGGATCCGTCAGGGTAGCGCCGCCGGGTCAACCGGATCTCAACGAAATGCAACACTGCGGCGTACAACGACTTGCAGGTGCCCTCTAGCGCTCCTGCACGCTTGGAATAATCTTAGGATACTCCAACAACGACATCACCATGCTGAAAGAGCGCTGCTTCGCGCGCGCCTCCAGGTCGGAGCGCGCAGTGTGGATGAAGGTCACCGCCCGGGTTCGCCGGTTGGTCGACGATGTCCACGACGGTGATCTGCTGGCCGCTTCGGTCCATGCCGGGGTGCCCTACAAATCGTTGCGAGAAATCCATGCGGGGCGGGCCAAGCAGCCCGACACCAGGACGCTGGCACGTCTGGCGCGGATCTACCATCTGCCGATGGATTGGTTCTTCGAGGGGACGGCGGCCGATGACGGCACGGTGCCGCTGGTCGGCTGGACCGGCTATGTCGAGGATCCTCGGACATCCGGGACTCGGCGGATCACCATCCCGATTGCGGCGTGGCCTCTGATCCGGGTGCTGGTGCAACTCGAGCTGCGTTTGCGGGATCAGCCGGCGGATCCGTCCCGCCCGATCATCGGAGCGGCTACCGATCCCCGCGAGATTCGCAGTCGCCTAACGTCGTTTATCTTCCAGCCGCTGCTCGCGGCCCGTCCGATCAGCGCGATGGAGCTTGGTTCCCGGACGCTGGTCGAGAGTCAGTGGGTCGAGATGCTGCGGGATCTGGGCCGGTTCTGGGAGCGGGCTTTGGGGTCGCTTCTGGCCGGGCTGCCTGATCTGACGTCGAGCGAACCGATCGACCATCTGACCTGATCCCTGCGGCGTCTCTTCGACATCGGCGCGACCGTGACGGGGGAGATCCCCCGGATCGGTCGCGTCTCGTTGGTAGCAGTCCCACGATTTTCCTGGAGTGTGTCATGGCCCTGAGGAAACGACTGGCGGCGCTCGGCGTGTGCGCCTGGCTTGGCGTGGCGGCGTGCGGAGGTGGGCAAGCCGAGTCGTATGACATCGTGCTGGCCGGCGGTCGCGTCATGGATCCGGAGACGGGGCTCGACGCGGTGCGTCATGTCGGGATCCGGGGCGACCGAATTGCGGCGCTGTCGACTGCGCCGCTTCGGGGAGCGGTGGAAGTCGATGTGACGGGGCTCGTCGTGGCGCCGGGGTTCATCGATCTGCATGCGCACGGCCAGGATCTGGCCGGCAATCGCTGGCAGGCGCAGGACGGCGTCACCACGGCGCTCGAACTCGAGGGCGGTGCCTGGCCGGTGGCGGCCTGGTACGAGGAGCGGGCTAAGAGCGCCCTGCTCAACTACGGGGCGGCGGTCGGTCATATTCCGGCCCGGATCACCTACATCACCAAGGCGACCTCCGATTCGGATCCCGCGCGCGATCGCCGGAATGCGCAGGGCTATCCGATCTGGTCTCACCAGCGGCTCGAACCTGCGGAGCTGCCGGGTCTGGTGGACATGCTCGAGCAGGGATTTCGTGAGGGAGGCCTCGGCGTCGGGATGGGGATCAACTACACCCCGGCCGCCAGCCCCCAGGAAATTCACCGCATGTTCGAAGTCGCGGCGGCCCACAAGGCCCCGATCTATGTCCACATTCGAGGCGCCGGTCTCCTCGAGCCCAACGGCAGCTTCGGCGCCGTGCAGGAAATGCTGGCGAATGCGCTCACCACCGGAGCGCCGGTGCACATCCAGCATTTGGGCAGCGTGGGTCTGAGTCAGGGGCCTGCGCTGGCGCGGATGATCGATGCGGCGCGGAGCCGCGGTGTCGACGTCACGACCGAGGTGTATCCATACACGGCGGCGTCGACCAGCATCCAGGCCGCCATCTTCGATCCGGGCTGGCAGGAGCAGCTGGGCATCAGCTACGATGCCATCCAGTGGGCCGCGACCGGGGAGCGGCTGACCAGAGAGAGCTTCGATCGGTATCGCAAGCAGGGCGGGCGGATCATCATCCACCTGATTCCCGAGACGACGGTCGACTCGCTGGTGGCGCATCCCGGCGTCATCATCGCCAGCGACGGGGTCGATATCGTCGACGGCCGGGGACATCCGCGCGGCGTCGGCACCTACGCTCGCGTGCTTGGGCGATACGTGCGCGAGCGCAAGGCGCTTTCACTGATGGATGCGCTGGGAAAGATGGCTTATCTGCCCGCCGAGCGGCTCCGCGGCGCGGTGCCCGAGATGGAGCGTAAGGGACGAATCAAGGTTGGAGCCGATGCGGACATTACCGTGTTCGACGCCGACCGTGTCATCGATCGCGCCACCTACGACAATCCTGCTCAGGCATCGGAAGGGATTCCGCACGTCATGGTCAACGGGGTTTTCGTGGTGCGTGACGGGCAACTGGTCGACGGCGTGTTGCCGGGCCGGCCGGTGCGCCGGACGGCGCCGTCGAGTCCGTGATGTCCGAAGTGGAAGCCACGCCGCACCAGATCTATCAGGCCGAGCTGGACCAGGTTCGTGCCCAGCTTGCGGATGAGAGTGCTCGTTTTGCGCGGGTCGGGCTGGTCCGTCTGGGCGTCTTCATCGCCGGTGTCATTGCGGCCGTTGTTACCGTGCTCGCGCGCGGCGGCCTGGCCACCTGGGTCGTGGCGGGTCTGGCGGTCCTGTTCGTCGCGCTCGTAGTCTGGCACGAACGGATTGCCCGTCGGCGCGAGCGTCTGGCGCGCTCGGTGGCGTACTATGAGCGTGGGGTTGCGCGGCTCGAGCACCGGTGGCGTGACGGTGGCGACGACGGAGCGCGGTTCCGGAGCGAGTCGCATCTCTATGCCGACGACCTCGAACTGTTCGGCCCCGGATCGCTGTTCCAGTATCTGTCGACGGCCGGCACCGAGGGTGGCGCGAGCACGCTTGCGGCGTGGTTGCTGACGCCTGCGCCGGCGGTGGTGATTCGTGAGAGGCAGGAGGCGGTTGCTGAGCTTGCCGGCAAGCTCTCGCTGCGTCATGACCTTGCCGTTGGCGCGCCCGAGGTGCGGGATGTGCTCGATGCCTCGGTGCTCCGGCCCTGGCTGGCGGCACCGGCCGTAGCGTTTCCCGGTTGGATCGGTCCCGTGGCATTGGCGGTTGCCGTGTCCAACGTGGTGACGACCGTCCTGGCGTTTGCCGGCGTGGTTCCTGGTCTCGTGCCGGCCTTGTCGTATGTCGTCGGCATTGGATTGGCGCTTTCCGTTCGCGATCGGGTGCGCGGAGTGCTGCAATCGGTCGATCGCCCGGTGCGCGAACTGCGTGTGCTGGCGACTCTGGTGGATCGTGCCCGGGCCGAACGCTTCACCAGCAGCCGGCTGGCGGCGCTCGCGGCGTCCTGGTACGGAGGCGAAGGGGCGGCTGCGCTCCAGATTCGCCGGCTCGAGCGGCTGACCGACCTGGCGGACGCGCGCCGCAACCAGCTGTTTGCCCCGCTGGCTGCGCTGTTGCTGCTTGGTACGCAGTTGGGGGTCGGCATCGAGCGCTGGCGGCAGCGGATCGGGACCGGGGCGGCCGACTGGCGGGACGGCGTGGGTGAGCTGGAGGCGCTCGTCTCCCTGGCCACCTTTGCCTTCGAGCGGCCCGGCGACCGGTTTCCCGAGATCCTGGGCCCGGGCGAGCCGATCGAAGCGATCGGCTTGGCACATCCGCTCCTGCCCGCCGAGCGGACCATCCGCAACGACGTGAGCCTCGGCGGCGAGTGCCGCCTGCTGATGGTGAGCGGCTCCAACATGTCGGGGAAGAGCACCCTGCTCAAGGCAATCGGTACCAACCTGGTGCTGGCCTATGCCGGGGCGCCGGTCCGGGCCGACGGGCTCAGGGCCGGTCAGTGGGCGCTCGGTGCCTCGCTCGTGCTGCGCGAATCGTTGCTCGAAGGGCGGTCGCGGTTCTACGCCGAGATCCTTCGCCTTCGGGATATCGTTGCGGCGGCGGAGGCGGGGGAGAGCGTCCTGTTTCTCCTCGACGAGCTGTTGAGCGGAACCAATTCGCACGATCGGGCCATCGGGGCGCGGGGGATCCTGCACGGTTTAGTGGATCTGGGGGCGGTCGGGGTGGTGACGACCCATGACCTTGCCCTGACCGAGAGCGCGGAGCGCCTGGAGGGACGAGCCCAGAACTGGCACCTCGAGGACATCCTGGTCGATGGCCAGCTCGAGTTCGACTATCGGCTCAAGCCTGGGGTGGTCCGGCGGAGCAATGCGTTGGCGCTGATGAAGGCAGTGGGTCTGGCTGTTCCTGCAGATTCCGCATAGTCGGGCAGTCTTGCGAAGACTAGTCGTGAGCAGTATTGTCGACAGTATACAATCCTGAGGTCGCAGGGCGACTTAAGGGCTTGGTCCATTCAGATCGCAGGTTGCCAATCGGAGGGCCGATGCTCGTGCCTGCTCGTCTTGCTCTGTTGGTCCTGATCGGCTTCGCGACCCCGACAATCGCTCAGGATCGCCCTTCGCGGGCGGATCTGAGCCGCTGGGAGCGCCAGGCTCGAAACGTCACCATCTATCGCGACACTTACGGGATCCCTCACGTCCATGGCCGGACTGACGCCGATGTGATGTTCGGCATGGCGTATGCCCGAGCGGAGGATCGCTTCCAGGAAACCGAGCCGGCCTACATCCAATCGCTGGGCCGGCTCGCCGAGCTCCAGGGCGAGGATGGCGTTGGCTGGGACACCTTCGTGCGCGCGTTCGAGGTGGAGCGGCGCAGCCGTGAGGAATACGCAGCCAGCAGCGACCGGATCAAAGCGCTGGCCGATGCCTGGGCCGCCGGCACCAACTTCTTCCTCCATAAGAACCCGTCGGTCACGCCGAGAGTCGCGATCCGGTACGAAGGCTGGATGGTCTTCGCGATGTATCGGGGGTTGAACCTGCAGACGGACGACGTGGATATCCGGGCGCTGGCCAAGATCGTCGAGCCGGCGCCGCGCCACGAGGAGGAGGGGTCGAACATGTGGGCCGTGAGCGCCGCCAAGAGCGCGTCCGGCCATCCCATGCTCTTCGTCAATCCGCACACGCCGCTGCTCCCGCTCTACGAGAGCCACTGGATCAGCGACGAGGGCTGGAACATGACGGGGCTCACCGCCTACGCCATGACGGCCGTGCCCGTAAAGGGGCACAACGCGCACCTCGGCTGGGCGCTTACCGTCAACAGCTCCGACATGTCGGACGTCTGGGAGGAAGTTTTCGACGATCCCGCCCGCCCGCTCGCCTACCGATATGGCACCACGCATCGGCTCGCGGTCGAATGGCGGGACTCGCTCCGCGTCAAGACGGCGACCGGTCTCGAAACCCGCTACGTCACGCTGCGGAAGACCCATCACGGCCCCATCGTAGGCGAGCGGAACGGCAAACGGCTCGCCGTCAACATGGGCGGTCTCGATCGGGGCGGTGCGTTGCAGCAGTGGTACGCGATGGGCAAAGCCCGGAACCTGGCGGAGTTTCGGGAGGCGCTCGCGATCAATGGCCTGGTCCATCACAACGTGATGTATGCGGACCAGGCGGGAAACATCTTCTTCATTCATTCCGGCGCGGTGCCCAAGCGGGATCCCTCGTTCGACTGGTCGAAGCCGGTCGACGGAACCGATCCGCGCACCGACTGGCAAGGCTATCACACTCCGGACGAGATGCCGCAGGTGCTCAATCCGCCGTCCGGGTGGATGCAGAACACCAACTCGACGCCGTTCCTTACTACAGCCGCGGGTGCCAATCCGGACCGGAAAGATTACCCGCCGTACATCGCGCTGCATCCGGACAACTCGCGCGCCCGGGCGTCGCGCCAGCTGCTTGCGGGGCCGGAAAAGTTCAGCTTCGAGCGGTGGGCGGAAATGGCATTCGATACGCGATTCTACACTGCGGACCGCGAAGTGCCGCTGATCCAGGATGAGTGGCGCCAGCTGGCGGCGTTCGACGCCGACCGTGCAGCGGCCTTGGCGCCGATGGTCGATGAGCTGGTTGCCTGGGATCGCCGGGGGACGGTTGCCTCGGTGCCGGCGCTCTGGTTCACCAGGTTCCAGTGGCTTGCCGGCGCTCGGTCCGCACGCGCCGATACCACCACCTGGTTCCGGATGTCTGCACTCGAGCAGGTTCGGGATTCGCTCCGGGCAAGCTTCGGAACCGAGCGGGTGTCACTTGGTGAGCACCACCGGCTCCAGCGGCCCCACGAGCGGGAAGGCGACCACCGCTATCACGATGATCGGCCGAGTCTACCGCTGCCGTCGGCCGACGGGGGCGGGGTCGGGACCATTTTCGCGCTGTCGATGACCCCGAATACCGGTACCAAACGTCGATACGCAGGTAGCGGATCCGGATACGTGGCCGTGATCGAGTTTGGCCCGACGATCCGCTCCTGGTCGATCACGCCGTTCGGCCAGAGCGGGGACCCCGCCTCGCCGCACTTCTTCGATCAGGCCCCGTTATTCGCGGCCGGGAAGTTCAAGCCGATCTGGTTCACGATGGACCAGATCAAGGCAAACCTTTCACGGGTGTATCGCCCTGGGGAGGGCGCCCGGTAAGGTCCATGAAGGCGGTGTAGGTCTGCAGCCGGTTGGTCTTGAGGAGTGCCAGTGCCGTGGGGTAGTCGGCCCGCTCGATCGCGGAAATGATGCCGTCATGCTGGTGTGTGGCTTCGATCGCGTGGCCGTGTTGTGATGCAGACCACAGTTCGAGCCGGACCACCTGCGCGCGAAGCTGATCGAGCAGGTCGCAGAGGTGCTGGTTGCCACAGGGCTCGGAGAGCAGGTGGTGGAACCGATGATTCATCTGGATTGACGCGCGGATATCCTCGGCAGTCCACGCGTCGACGCACTGCCGGTTGGCTTCTCGCAGCAGAGCAATCATTGCGGCATCGATCCGGGGAAAGGCGAGTTCGCCCGCCAGGACCTCGAGTGCCGCAACGATGGGGTAGAGCTCGAGTAATCGGGCCACCGATTCGGTTGGGACCCGGTAGCCGCGGCGGGCAATCCGTTCGACGTAGCCATCGCGCGCCAGTTCAGCGAGGGCCTCACGAACCGGAGTCCGGCTGACCCCGAGCGATTCGCTGACATCCAGCTCCCGGACGAAGTCTCCCGGAGCGGGTACGCCGCGCAGGATCCCGTCGCGGAGCGCCGAATAGACGCGGTCGCTCAAGGTCGATGTCGAAATCGGTTTCCAGGTTCCGGTCACGGCTCGAAGTGCAGGTGGATGGTGTCGCGGAAGGTAAGGTCGGGCACCGGGGGCAACAAGGACGGCAGAGGGCGCTGCGGCGGCCCGGGGAGCGGCGAATGACCGGACGGATTTGCGCGATGCTCGGGACGGTGCTGGCGCTGAGTCTTGGCTGCCGTCCGACCGGTGACTCGGCGGGCTTGCTTCCGCCCCAGGGGACCACGCGAGTCATCGATTTCACGACCGACGAAGGCACCTGGATGTCGGTCGACGTCTCGCCGGATGGCCAGTGGATCGTGTTCGATCTGCTGGCGCAGATTTACCGCATCCCGATCGAAGGGGGCGAGGCGAGGCTGCTGACCGAGTCGGGGAACAACGCGCTCAATTTCGACCCCGCGGTGTCGCCCGACGGTGAGCGGATCGCGTTCATTTCCGACCGAGGCGGGCAGAACAACGTCTGGGTAATGCGAGCCGATGGCAGCGAGCCGCAACCGGTTTTTGCGGACCAGGCGACCCGTTTCGTCGATCCGACCTGGGCGCCGGACGGCCAGAGCCTGGTTGCGGTTCGCGTCTTTCGAACCCCGGGCCGAGGCTGGCACCGCCAGACTTCCGAACTCTGGAAACTGCCGCTCGATGGCTCGCCCCCGACGCGCATGCTTGGTGGGCAGCTGACGCACTACGAAGCTCCGGCCTTCGATTCGGCCGGGCGCTATCTGTATTTCCACGTGTCATACTCGACCGGCGAAGGGCTCGGCCTGCTGGCAGCTGGGCATCGAATTCAGCGGCTCGAGCTGGCGTCGGGTCGACTCGAGAACGTCCGCAGCATCGAGCCGGCTGAACTCTCGGCCGAAACGGTCGAGGCACTGCGAAACACCGGCTACGCTGCCGATGTCGGTATCGATCTTCCGGCCGCGCTTGTTCCCGCGCTGTCTCCGGATGGACGCCGAATGGCTTTTGCGGTCGAGGAGCCGAACGAGACGATGGAGTACCGCGGGCATGTCTTCGGTCCGCGGACTGCGCTGATGGTTCGCGACCTGGCAAGCGGCGCTGAGCGACGGGTGCTGGCGCCGATCACCAAGGATCTGACGCAGGTCAATGCGCAGTATGCCTACCGGGCGGTACCCGCGTATGCGTGGATGCCGGATGGCGGATCGATCATCATCTCCGAGGGTGGCAAGCTGCGGAAAGTCGATGTCGCTACCGGCGCCGTCGCGACCATCCCGTTTTCAGCGCGGGTCCACCGTGTCATAGCCGAGCAGCCGCGCAGTCGGGTAGCCATCGCGGACACCGGATTCCGAGCGCGAGCGATTCAGTGGCCGGTCGGGTCCCCGGACGGGAAACAGCTGGCCTTCGTTGCTATCGGCCGCCTGTGGGTCATGGATCTGCCGTCCGGGGTGCCGCGTCCCGTCGCCGGTGACTCCGCCACGGGCGTGGTACTGACGCCGCGGTGGTCGCCGAGTGGAGATCGTCTGGTCTTCGCGACCTGGGACGATCGCGCCCGCGGTCAGATCTGGTCGATCGCCCCGTCGGGAGGGGCTCCGACCCGGATGACCCGCGAAGCGGGGGAGTACTACTCCCCCGTGCTGACGGCGGACGCTCGCCTGTTTGTGGTGCGCGGTTCGGGTGCTCGTCCACCCGACTGGAACGGATGGAACGCGCGCGGCGAATGGCAGATCGTTCCGATCGGTTCCGATGGCGTGGCCGGATCGCCGCTCGGTCGGAGCCGACAGCCGCGCCAGCTTTCGATCGTCGACGGCGATCTGAGTCTGGCAGATCAGATCGAGAATGCGGCCGGATTGGGCAGCCTGTACAAGCCGTTTCCTTCGGAGGAAACGCTTCGACAGGTGGTGCGGATCGAGCGGATTCCTCTTGCCGGCGGAGCGCTGCGCACGGTGGCTACGCTGCCCGCTCGGCAGGCTGGCGTGTTCCCGTTTCCAGCGCTGTCTCCCGATGGCCGATGGGTGGCGTTCGAAACGGCAGGCAGCGTTTGGATTCAGGACCTTCGTCTGCTCCCCTCACCGGACTCGGTCATTGTCACCGACCCGAACGTCGACGTACCCGGTCGAACCAGAGTCGGGGCGCTGGGCGGCAGCTATGCCGGATGGCGGGACGCGACGACGCTCGAACTGAGCAGCGGAGATCGCTACCTCACCTACGACGTGGAACGCGGCAAGGTGACGGTGGTGCCTGTCGTGCTCGATGTTCCGAGGCCGCTTCCGTCCGGCGCGATCGCCCTGGTGGGCGGCAGGATCATCACGATCGACGGTGACCGGGTCATTCCGTCGGGAACGATCGTGGTGCGAGGCGCCCGCATCGCCTGCGTGGGCGAGTGCGACACCACGGGGGTCGAGCAGGTGATCGACTTGCGCGGCAAGACTGTCATCCCCGGGTTGGTCGATGTGCATGCGCATCATACCTCGGAGCAGAGCGGGGTGATTCCTTTTCACCGCCCCGCGTCCGCATCGGCGCTGGCGTACGGTGTCACGACGATCATCGATCCGGCGGCGGCGCCACGCTCGGTCTTTCCGCTTGCCGAGCTGGTGGACGCGGGGCGGATGCTGGGTCCGCGAACCTATACCACGTCCGACGTTCTGATTTCGAGCGGCGTTGCCTGGGGTGACCAGGTCGAGGTCGAGACTGCCGAGCAAGCAGCGTTCGAGATCAACCGCCGAGCCGATCAGGGGGCGGTTAGCGTCAAGAACTTTCGCCAGACGTCGCGACGCCAGCATCAGCTGTTGCTCCAGGCAGCCCGCGCGCGCGGTATTACCCAGACGGGCGAGGGCGGTCCTCTCTATTTCGACGTCGGCCTGGCGCTGGATGGGCAGACCGGGTGGGAACACTTGATCGCTCCCTTTCCGGTCTATCGGGATGTCGTCACGTTTTTCGGCCTGGCCGGGATCCAGAATCCGCCGACCGTGATCGTGGCCGGGCATGTCAACGGTGCCAAGACCTACTATCGCCCCAGGGCCGGGCTCGATCGCGACACCAAGTTTCTGCGCTTCTTTCCGCGCGTCATGCTCGAACGTGTTACGGCGGGGGAGCGGGTGCTTCCGAAATCGGAGTTCTCCTTTCCGTTCATGGCCGAAACCGCGGCCGACCTGCTTCGTGCCGGCGCGTACAGCGGTCTGGGTGAGCACGGAGAGCAGCCCGGCATCGGAACGCACTGGGAGGCCTGGGCGCTGGCCGAGGCGATGACACCGCTCGAAGTGCTGACGGTCGGCACCATGCACGGCGCCCGGTTCATCGGCCTCGAATCCGAGCTCGGCTCGATCGTGCCTGGAAAGCTGGCCGATCTGGTCGTGCTGAACGGTAACCCGCTTGCCGATATCCGCCGGACGGCCGACATCGCGTACGTGATGAAGGGCGGCTGGCTCTACGACGGTGCGACGCTGGCTACCCTTTGGCCCCTGCGACGCTCCTATCATCCACCATGGAACTGATGTGTGACGAAAACAGTTGAACCAACGCGGCCCCGGCGCACCAAGGGGCGAAATGTTCGAAGCGGTCCGATGTTCCGGTCGGTCGCCGTCGTTGGGGCGGGCGTCATCGGTCGGAGCTGGGTCCAGGTCTTTGCCCGGGCTGGGTGCCGCGTCAGCGTCTTCGATGCCGACGCCGATCGCATCCGGAGCGCCTTGGAGTGGATCCGCCGGGATGTGGCCGAGCGGGTGTCCGAGGGGAATCTGTCGGCAGCCAAGGGCAAGGCAATGCTGGGGCGGGTCCGCCCGGCGGCATCGCTCGAAGAGGCGCTCGACGACGTCGACTATGTGCAGGAGAACGGTCCGGAGTCGCTCGAAGCCAAGCAGCGGCTCTATCGCGCCATCGACACCTGCGCACCGAAGCGGGCCATCATCGGCAGCAGTACCTCGGCCATCGACATGACCAGGATTGCGCGCGGCCTCCCGGGTGCGCATCGGTGCATCGTGGTGCATCCGGTCAATCCGCCCCATGTCATTCCGGCGGTCGAAATACTCGGCGGGAAGCGCACCTCACCCCGCGTCGTCAGCGCGGTCGTTCGTTTCATGCGCGAGCTTGGACAGACGCCGGTGCTGCTGCACAAGTTCACACCGGGGTTCGTGCTCAACCGGATGCAGGCAGCCCTGGTTCGCGAAGCGGTCGATCTGGTGGCGAGCGGCGTTTGCGACGTCCAGGCGGTCGAAGATTCGATTCGAGACGGCCTCGGTCTCCGATGGGCTCTGATGGGGCCCTTCGGCGTTGCCAATACCAATGCGGATGGCGGGGTGGGCGAGTACTTCACGCGATACGGCCCGTCATACGCCAACCTCTGGCGCGATCTCAACGATGCGGTACGATTGGATCGGCCCTTGCTCGAACGAATCGGCCGGCAGACGGCACGGATGGCGCCGGAGCCGCTCGCGGCACAGCGAACCCGTCGCGATCGGATGGTCGAGGCGATTCGATCGCTCAAAGCCGGGCAAGGGCCGGTATCCCGTACCAAGCGCGCATCTCGAACCTCGGCACGCCGGACCCCCCGGCGCACCCGATCGTAACTCACCTTCACCACCAGAATTGTCAATCCGAATGTCGAACTACGACTACCTCTGGCGCTACGCGGATACTCATCAGTACCTCGAGCGCGTCGGGAAGATGCCGCCTGTCATCATCGTCTGTGCCTGCAACGGCGGCGTGCAGGGTAAGGAGTCCAACGATCACCTGCCGGAGACGGCCGATGAGATCGCGGATTCCGTCTATGGCGCGTACCAGGCCGGTGCCTCGATGGTCCACGTCCACGCGCGCAATCCCGAAAACCACACCCGGCCGGCCACGACGACCGAAGTCTGGCTCGAGGTCAACCGGAAGATTCGGGAGCGGTGCCCGGACATCATCATCAACAACACCACGGGTGGCGGGCCGGATATGACCATGGAGGAGCGGCTCCAATGCCTGCCGGCCCGTCCGGAGGTTGCGTCGCTCAACCTGACGCCTGATATGAGCAAGTTCAAACTCGCCGCCCGCAAGCCGCCGCTGCCGTTTCCGCGTGACGAAATGCTGTACGACGAGTGTCTGCCCTTCAGCTACCGGCTGGTCAACCGGTTTGCGGCGGAGATGAAGAAGTGGGGCGTCAAACCCGAACTCGAGACCTATCACAGCGGCGGTCCCTGGGTCATGCGCGATCTGATCCAGAACGGCGTGATCGAGGCCCCGTACTGGATTCAGACTGTGATGGGGTACCAGACGTCGAGCTGGCCGACCTTCGAGCAGGTGATCAACCTGGTCCGTGAGATGCCCGAGAACACCCTCTGGCTCACCTCGGGGATCGGCCCCCATCAGCTTCCGATGACGACTTTTGCTATGCTGCTCGGCGGGCACGTCCGCGTCGGGCTGGAGGATAACGTATACTTCCGCCGCGGCCAGAAGGCGACCGGCAATGCGCAGCTCGTGGCCCGCGCTGCGCACTTTGCCGAGGAACTGAACCGCGGTGTCGCCACCCCGGCCGAGGCGCGTCGGATGCTGGGCCTCTCGGCCACGCCGTCGAGCTACTGATCTCTAGCTGCGCATCGATGGTGAGCTCCATCTTCAACCGGCCCTGGTGATCCATGACCGATCTCAAGAAGTCGCTCGGCCCCGTCCAGTTCTTCTCGATCGGCTTCGGCGGCATCGTCGGGGTTGGCTGGATCATCTATCTCGGCTTCTGGTTCCAGAGCGCCGGCCCAGTGGGCACGGTGATCGCCCTCCTGGCCGGCGGTCTCCTGATGGCGCTGGTGGGGCTCTGCTACGCGGAACTCGGTGCGGCCTATCCGGTAGCCGGTGGCGACCTGGTCTACGTCGACCGTGCTTTCGGGCCGCGAACGGCCTTCGTCGTGGGATGGGCGTTCATGCTGACCATGACGGCCGTGATTCCCTACATCGCGATCACGCTGGCGTGGATGCTCGACGTCCTCTTCCCGGGGTTCCGCGGGCCGCTGCTCTACAGTTGGCGCGGGCAGGACGTCCATCTGGTGAGTCTGATCATCTCGCTTCTCTGGACGCTCTGGCTCGCGTTCCTCAACTATCGCGGCGTGCACGGCGCCGCGAAGTTCCAGGACTGGATGACGTACGGCAAGATCGCCATCTCGCTGCTCTTCATCGGTGCCGGTCTCTTCGGTGGCTCGCTGGGCAATCTCGAGCCGCCATTCGTGGCGTCGGCGGGCGGATCGATCTGGCCCGGCATGCTGGCCGTGGCGGTGACGGTGCCGTGGTTTCTGAGCGGTTTCAGTGAGATTCCCCAGCTCTTCGAGGAGCGGGCACCCGGCACCTCCACCCGCCGGCTCGGCCTGATCGTGGTTGCGGTTATCCTGGCCGCGGCGGCCTACTACGCGGTTGCGGCGTTCGCAATCGGGATGGTGACGCCCTGGCAGTCGATTCTCACCGAAGAACTCCCGGCCGCCTCGGCGTTCCGGCTCCGCTTCGGCAACGAGTTCTTCACCCGGGTGGTGCTCGTCTCCGGCGTCTTCGGCATCCTCACGGTCGGCAACGGGGCCTCGCTGGCGGGATCGCGATTGCTCTTTGCCATGAGCCGAGCCCGGATGGTGAGCCCGGCATTCGGCCGATTGCACCCGAGGACGGGGGCGCCGGTTGCCGCGATCCTCTTCATCACGGCGCTCGGGATCGGGCTCAACTTCCTGGGGCGGGGTGGGGTGGTGCCGATTGTCAGCGTCGGCTCGGCGGCGGTGTCGCTGGCGTACTTCTTCGCGGCGCTGGCGTTGCCGCGGCTTCGGCAGATCGATCCCGCGCGGCCCCGGCCCTATCGGCTGCCTGCGGGACCGTTGGTGGCCGCGCTGGCCGCGCTGGGAAGCCTGTTCCTGCTGGTGAGTTCGTTCCGGCAACACTGGATCGACGCCGGCGGTTCGTTTCCCCTGGAGTGGGGCGTCGTCATGCTCTGGACGCTGATCGGCGTCGTGGTCTGGCGGGCCGCCGCTCGCGCCCGTGCCGAGCTTTCGCCCGATGAGCGCGAACGGATCATCATGGGCGAAAGCTGAACAGGTTCGGAAAACTGGAGCGCCTCGACGGAGCCTGGATGGTTCCGTCGGGGCGCTTGCTTATCTCAGAGGCGGATCCGGAGACCCAGTGACACCACCGGATAGAACTTGAGGTAGGAGCGACTGTCGATTTCGGCCTGGAAGTCGGCGACCTCGCGCTCAACGTTCTGGTCGAACACGTCGCGCGCGGCTCCGGTCAGGTTGGTGGTGCCCGAGAGCGCCACGGTCGGATGCCCGCTGAAGATGATGCCCGCATCGAACAGCAGCGAAATCTTGCCGCCTCCACCGACCCCGATGCCCAGGTAGGGGGCCAGGCTCTTCTCGTACTCGACGCCACCCGTCAGGGATCCGACTTGATCCGGCGTATAGGTATCGTTGCCGATCGTAATCGGACCGTTCAAGCGCGCCTCGACATCGGCCCGGTTGTCGCTCCAGACCAGTCCGCCCGAGATCCGGAAGCTTCCGCGCGTCGGATGGAGATCGATCAGGGCCGTGGCACTTTTAAGCTTCGGTTCCACCCGATAATCGATGTCGTCGACCGTCAGATCGCGATCGAGCGAGAAGGTGTTGGCGCCGATGCGGACGCTGACGGACGGGGAGGAACGGAACGAGAGTTCGCCCCCGAGGCCCAACGTGCCGGCGCGAACGGCGAGGCCGGTCTGTGCTGAAAGAGGAGTCGCGGCGAGCAGCGCACCGAGCGCCAGGGTGCCGAAGGTTGCGGGTTTGATCATGGCTTAGTCTCTCGAAGTATTGATCCGGCCACATACCGACTCGGCCGAATACGGGCCGAGGGCAGGGCAGTCACCCGTAATGCATGGCAAGCTCGGGGCCAGGCGCGAATCGGCCCATATCACGACGAAATCGCGGTTTTGATGGGCTCGGAGGGGAAGGATTGGCAGATGGGCGGCAAGGTTTGCCTGCCCATGGCTCAGTCGTGCGGCGGACTACGGCGGGCCGACAGCCTCCTGATAGTCGCCGGTGTCCGCCTCGTGATCTCTCAGGCCAGCCGGCGCACCGAACGAAACCAGGAACGCCGTGGCGGCGAGCAGAAAGACGCCGACGCCGACTTCGAGAGACGCTGAACCTCGGATCGGGGCCTCGCTGTCTCGGCGGAGTCGCGGCAGCACCACGCGCCAGTTGTACGCGCCGAGCAGTGCCACGAGGGTGAGGAGGCCGATCTTGACGAGAAGGACGCGGCCGTAGTCGGTCGTCAGCAAGGCATCCAGGCTGCCCACGTAGCGCCAGGTCACCACCACTCCCGCGCCGATTGCCGCCAGTCCGGTCACCAGGGCGACGGGAGAGAAAGCGCCGATCAGGTTGCCGGTCGAGATGGGCGCCGAGTCATGCCGGCGCCCGAGCGCTGCCAGGAGCATCACGGCCAGGGTGCCCAGCCATGCAGCCGCGGCTCCGACGTGGAGAGCAGTCATCGGGTAACCGAGCCGCCCCGCCGCGGGGAGGCCGACTGCATGGCCGGTCAGTGGCATGGTGAGAATCAGCAGCATGGCGGCCAGGTTTGCCAGGGTGGTGCCCACGGTCGATCCGGCCGGCCGACCGGCCAGCCGCCAGCCGATCAGCGCAGCCAGCGTAGCGGTGGCCTGAGCCAGCCATCCCTTGCCCCATTGTCCCTGCAGAATGGCCTGGAGGATGTCGCGGGTGACCGGTTCTTCCGGGTCGATCAGAGACCGCGCCTGGAAGTAGAGACGGGCCAGGAGTGCCATCGCGAGCAGGACGCCGGCCAGGCGGGCAACGGTCACCGCACGCCGCGCGCCGGGCACCGGATCGCCGCCGCCGCGCGCGGCGCGCGGCAGGACGATCGAGCGGAAAACGGCGGCTCCGACGATCAGGAAGACCGCCGTATAGCCCAGCCATCGGGCCAGGGCGGGGGGCAGCAGTGTCGAATCCCAGTCCATGACAGTCTCGTGTCGGGTGGATGGCTTGTCGGATCAGGTGGGCAAGCAGGCGCTACCCTGCGTGCGGAGCCGCCGGTCCGGTTGAAGCCCTGGCCCGGTCCGCCTGCCGCTCGGAGTTGGCCCAGCGGAAGAAGATGACGGTAATGCCGATCCAGACCACCGGGTCGCCGACGATTTTCATCAGGAGCCCGGCCACCTGGTGATCATAGCGAGGGGTCAAGATTTCGGTGACCCGAGGCGCCAACTCGTAGAGGCGGTAGAGCGGGTACTGTGAGAAGACCAGAAAGGCCGCGGGCGCCGTACCGGGAATGGTCTGGACGAAGAGGTAGCCCATCGCCGCCGGAGGCGCCAGGCGACGGAAGCCGTCCGGCGCAGTCACCGGCCACCAGAGGAACAGGCCGGCCACCAGCCAGAGCATGTCGATCAGAAAGGTGCCCGACTGGGTGGCCATGAACGGATCGACGATGTCAGGAAGATGCGTACCAAGCATCAAGATGGTATAGCCGACGAACGCCGGCGCGGGCCGGGCCAGAAAACGCAGCGTCCGCGCGGCAAAGGTGTTCGCCGATGCCAACGCCGCGAGGCGCGGCTTGAGGCCCAGCAGCAGCAGCCCTGGCGCGCCAAGCGTGATCAGGATGAACTGACCGGTGTGGGCGCTTGCCAGGTAGGTGCCCAGGGTTCCCAGCGGCCAGTCGAGGGCCAGCCAGAGGACCAGGAGGCCGCTCAGGAAATAGCGGGTTGCCTGGGTGTCTTCCGGCGCTCGACCGAAGCGCCAGTACCCAAAACCAAGCAAGGCAATGAAGATCCAGACGCCAGGGTAGGCCTGCCAGCTCCACGACCACGGTAAACCGGTTGCCGAACACCACCACGTCATGATCCCGTCCACCGTTCGAGAAGCTTGGGAATATCGGCGGCCCAACTCGCCTGTCGGGTTCCGAACGGATACGCGACGTGACTCGAATCATCGGGCGAAAAGACCAGAACCTGCGCGGCGTGGGACACGGCGTAGTTGCCGCTGGCCGTGTCGCGGATGGCAATGCCGACGCGGGCCGCTCGCTGGGCCGCTTCGACTTCGGCGATGGTGCCCGTCAGTCCAACCACCTCGGATTCGAAGCGACCGAGCCACTGCTGCAGCCGCTCGGCGGTATCACGCTCCGGGTCGGTCGTCACGAAGACGACGTCCAGCCGACTACGCTCGGATGTAGGCATCCGACCGATCACGGCCCCCAGGTTCTCCATGGTTGCCGGGCAGACATCGGGGCAGTGCGTGTAGCCGAAGAACAGCAGCGTCAGGCGCCCCCGGGTCCGATCGCCGAAATGATAGCTGCCTCCCCGCATGTCGGTCAGCACGAAATCGGGGCGGGGCACCGGCTTGGGCAGCGGGTGCCCCGAGATGTCCGCAGCGATTTCCGGAATCGGATCGCGGCAGCCGGCTGCCAGAAGCGCGAGGGCAAGGAGAGCGCTGCGCATCATGCGAACCTGGCCTTTCGGCGCCGGGCGTTGACCCAGCGGGTGGCTGCGACACCGGCAACGATACCGCCAATGGCGCCCGCCACCACATCGCTCAGAAAGTGCGCACCGGCAAAGAGGCGGGTCAGTCCGCAGCCCGCCGCCATGCCGAGGACGATCCACCCGGCCCGCGGGTAGCGCGAAGCCACGGCGGCCGCGCCGGCAAAAGCCACCATGGTGTGGCTGCTGGGCAGACCAAGCCGGCCGGTGTTGAAAGGACGATCGGCAAAGGGACGAAAAGAATAGCCCTGAAAGGTCGGCAGCGGCCGCTCTCGGCGCAGTAGAAGCTTGAGTGCTTCGGCGCCCAGTCCTCCTATTGCGATCGCGGCCAGGATGGCGAGCGCCGTGTCCCGTGCTGCGATGCTCTCGTCGTCGCTGCCGCCGCGACCGTGCATCCAGAACGCCGCGGCAACCAGAATCCAGGTCGGCGCAAACCCCATGATGCGGAGCAGGCGGCCCCAGTCCCGGTCGTTGGCGGCAGGATATCGGAGGTGCGTGACGGCGACGGCGTCCAGTAGATGCGCAGCGACCAGGAGACCGAGTGCGGCAACCAGCAGGATCAGGGCGCGGGGTGTAACCCTCGAGTGGCCGGCGGCCCCGAGCGAGGTCATCCGGTACCGTCCAGCCGGCGTGCCGCCGCCGCGAGAGCCTGGCGGACCGTTTCGATCGGAGCAGCGGCCGCCCCTGCCTGGATCAGCCTCGACCCGCCGCCTTTGCCCCCGCCCAGAACGGCCAGGGCCGCATCGAGGGACGGTTTGAGGTCCAGGGTCACGTCCTCGGAGCGGCCGAAGGCGAGCTGAGTCCGGTCGGCCGAGGCACTGGCAAGCAGTGCAACGATACCCGGGCCCGCAGTGGCCTTGAGGGTCAGAGCCCTGAGTTCATCGACCGGCCGGCCGGACCAGGCCGAGACGATCACTCGGGTGCCGGCCGGGCCCGCGGCGGCGGAAGTCGCAAGCTCCGCAACCTCACGGTCGAGACCCTCATCGCGGAACCGTGCGATCTCCCGACGGGCGGCCTGTAACTCGGTCTGCAGCCGAGCTACCGCTTCGGGTAATTCGGCCAACGAACAGCTGAGCGCCGCGCCCAAGTCGCTGGTGATCTGCTGTTTCTTTTGGTAGTCCCGCTGAGCGCGGTCACCGGCGTGAAAGGCGATCCGGACGCCCCGTTTGAGCCGCTCGGTCCTGAGCCAGTGAATCAGGCCGATCTCGGCGGTGTTGGCTAGATGGGTTCCGCCGCAGGCCGAGATGTCGAAGTCGCCGATGGCAACGATGCGAATGGGGCCTTCCACGTCCGGCGCTTTGCGGAGCGTAATGGTTGCCAGCTCCGTATCGTCGGGAAACCAGGCGCGAACCGGAATGGCGCGTTCGATCGTCTCGCGGGCCAGGGCAAACGCGGCGCTTTGCTGCGCATCGTCGAGCCGGGCAATGTCCAGGTCGATCGAGACGTAGTCCTGGCCCAGGTGAAACCCGATGGTCGGGGCGTCGGCAATCCGGATGAAGGCCTGCGACAGGACATGCTGCGCGGTATGCTGCTGCATGTGGTCGCGACGGCGTTCCCGGTCGATCTCACCCGTGACCGGGCCTGCAGCAATGGGCTCGGCCAGCAGATGCAGCACGGCGCCGTCGTCGCGGACCACGACATCGGTGACGCGGATTCCGTTGAGCGTGCCGGTGTCGTGCGGCTGGCCGCCGGATGTCGGATAGAAGTAAGTCTGATCGAGGACGACGGCCGGGTGCCCGCCGTGCTCGGTGGCTTCGACGACGCCGGCGGTGAAGCGCGTCGTATACGAATCGGAGTAATACCGTCGGAGAGTGTCCAAGACAGCCACGATAGCAACGCGATCTTGCTTGCGGAGGGGTGTAGGGCCCGCCCCTGGAATCGATCGATGCGCCCGGAGGGACTCGAACCCCCAACCCTCAGATCCGAAGTCTGATGCTCTATCCAATTGAGCTACGGACGCTGGCGGGGTATAATCTCAGCCGATTCAAGGCTATAGTCAAACGGTCGCGCGCCGTATGAAACGGCGCCCGCCATTCTGTTCCCTCTCCCTCGTTCCCGTCGCGTACTCATGAATTCGGTACCGTTGCCACAGTTGCCGTGTTATCCGTGCCCGCACCAGTCCATCTGCTGCAGTTGGGGGGCAACGGTGAGCGAAGAAGAGGCTCAGGCGATCGCGGTCGATCATGGCGAGGGCAGGGTCTACGAAACCCGCTGGGGAGAGCTTCGGACGCGAATCAAGGGTGGTCGCTGCATCTTCTTCGTCAACCAGGGATGCTCGATTCACGACAAACCGTACTACCCGGAGGTCTGCCGCGGCTTTCCGTGGTACGATTCGGAAACCGGCGGGCCGTACCAATACGACCGTACCATCTGTCCCGAGTTCCTCGAACGCCCGGAGTTGCAGGAGGTGTTTCCCTACCACCCTCCCAAGCGAACCCGGCGGAAGGCCGCCGACGCCTCGTCACGCTGACTTGCGCAGCAAGCATCTGCGCCCGGTTTCCGCTTCTCAGTCCGGCACGGGTGAGTGGACTCTCCGCCGTCGGATAAAGACGATCCCGAAGCCGAGTGCCGCCCCTCCGATCATGAACCACTGCAGCGCGTAGGAGAGATGGGGCCCGTCGTCGAGCTCGGGTGGCTCGATGCGGACCGGCAGGACACGCCCGCGCAGGGTGTGATCACGGGTTCTCAGTGTGTCCGCTTCCACGATGACATAGTACGCCGCAATTGGGTAGGGATATCGGGCGCGCAGCGCGGTCAGGTCGAGCCGGCGCCAGGTCTCGCCCTTGGGAGTCTCGAGCGGGGCGCCGTCGCCCTCGTCGGGCACGGCCAGCGCGATACCCATGATGTCCGTGGCGGCGGCCTCGCGATACCCCGCCGGCATGGTTGGAAACCCCGCATCCGGTGTCGGGACGAAGCCTCGATTGATCAGCACGGCCGTGTCACTGCCCGCCAGGCGGAGCGGTGTGACGATCTGCACCCCGGGGTTGCCGCGGAGCAGGCGGCCGCGAATCACCAGTTCTCGCTCGAAGTCGTACCCGCCTGAAACAGTGACCCGACGGTAGCTGACCGGTTCCGGCAGCTGCATCCGGTTGAGGTCGACGGCCGCCAGATCCCGTTGGGCCAGCGACAGCGCGTTGCGCTCTTGTCGATCGGCCAGTCGGGAAAGCTGCCAGACACCGAGTCCGGCGCAGCCGGCTGCTACGATGACCGTGAGCAGCAGGAACGATTTCCTTCCAGAGGACATTGGGGTGTCAACAAAAGTGGACATCAGGGCAGGGACAACTCCCGGTCGATTCGATGGTCCGTGCAGTAAGTCATGCTCCCGCAATAAGATAACCACCTTCGCCAAGTCCGGCCCACGGCTTGCTCTGGTATCATCCCGTCATCGAAGCGTTTCAGCGTCGATACTGGTGAGGAACCCGAACTATGCGCTCACGAATCGTAGGTACGGCTCTCGCGTTCGCGCTGTCCTTTGCCGCCGTGCATGGTGCCGAGGCTCAGCGTCGTCGTGGCCTGGTCGATGTGACGCCGAGCAGCGAACGGCAGGGCTTCTGGCTCAATTTGGGCCTTGGTGCCGGAACCGAGTCGAGTCGACTCGAGCCGGCCACCGATTATACCGAAGGGCTCACCAAGCCGACTTTCAATCTTCGGCTGGGTGGAACGGTCAACCCGCACTTGAGGCTCGGTGCCGAGATCATCGGTTGGGCCGACTCGCGGTATGACGCCGATTTCGAAGGCAACATCCGCAGCTATCTCGGCGGCATCTTCATGATTGGTCAGATCTACCCGATGCGCAACGCGGGTCTCTTCGTCAAGACTGGTTTGGGCGTGACGCGGTCCGGGGAGGATGTCGATGGTCCCGGAGATCTGCACGAAGACGGTTTCGGCTGGACCGTCGGCGCGGGCTACGAGGTGCGACTCAGTCGGTCGATCTACCTCACGCCGACCATCGATCTGATGCAGCACCGGTCGCAGATCCGCGACGAATTCGGCGATCTACTCCCTGCCTTCCACAATCGACTGCTGACCATCGGGGTGGCACTGACGCTGCAGCCGGGACGGTAAATGACTGCCATGGGTGCGACGGTAGGGCGGGAGTACTAACAAACCACGCGTCTCCGACAAGACCGGGCTTCCGTTCTACCGCCGCACCCCCTATTCCTAAGATGTCGTCACGATGAAGGCCGCTCGAGGCACCGGGCGGCCTTCGTCGATCGGTAGTACGCCATGTATGTGGAGGTCTCATGATGGGAGTTTGGCGCAGGGTAGCACTCGCGGGAGTCATACTGGCCTCGGGATGCGGCGGGGCCCTGGATCCGGCCGAGATTGCCGGCTCGTATCGGGCCATCCTGTTCCGGGTCGAGCTCAACGGTGTCGTTACCGACATGCTGGCGCGGGGCTCCTCGGTCGATCTCGATGTCAACGCCGACGGGTCGCTGGGAGGGCGGTTGGTGGTTCCCGCTGTGGCTGGGGTCCAGATCTTTCCGATCGACGAGGCCATCACCGGAACCTATTCGATCCACAGCGATGACGTCCTTCTCTTCAACTACCAGGGCCCATCGGGGTATCTCGACCAGCTTCGTTTTACCGCCAATCCGCCCGAGCTCAACGCGTATGTGGTGATCGAGCGCACCGACGAGAGCGGTTCGTTCACCCTGAGGCTCCGACGTCAATGAACGGGCCTACTCGGCTGCTGCTCACGGGCCTTCTCGTTGCCGGTCTGACGTCTCACCTCGCTGCGCAAGGTCGTTGGGGACGATACGACGACGACACCGAGCGCCCGCGGTCGGCGCTGAGCCTGATCGGCGGGATCTCGCACATCGACGAGGGGGCGGACGGTAACGCCTTTACCGGCGGCCTTCGTTTCGACGTACCGGTCGCGCGATTCCTGATCGTCGAGCCGGGCATCACTTTTCTCAGCTACCGATCGCTGACAGGGGGCCGGATCGAGTACCTGTTGCCCGAGGTGAGCATCCAGGCGCAGCTGCCGGTCGGTCCGGTTCGTCCCTATGCCGGCGTCGGGGCCGGGTTCACCGAGTATCTGTCGGGCCGCGGGCTGACCTACGGGACGCTGCATCTGGCCGGTGGCGTGCGGATCCTCATGGGAGACTGGGGCGTCCGCGGTGAAGCGCGGGTCCGATCGATCGATCCGTTCCGTCAGACGGCGGTGGACTTGACTGCCGGGGTAATGCGTCGCTTCGGCGGCCGGCGCGACTGAATTCTGCGCCGGTCAGGCGATTGACCGGTAAGTCTAAGTAACGTATAATGTTGCCCGCGCCCTGATGGTGAAACTGGTAGACACGCTATCTTGAGGGGGTAGTGCCGAAAGGCGTCTCGGTTCGAATCCGAGTCAGGGCATGGAGTTACAGCGCCGGCA
>CAZUES010000031.1:0-47702 GCA_964619465.1 uncultured Gemmatimonas sp. | reverse complement strand
GGAAGGCCCGGGGGAGGAATGGGCCCGAATCGAGCCCGGGTCGTATCTCCCGGGTTCGGCTGAATCGGCTCCTGGATCGGAGCCTCGACCGGGAACAACGCCTCGGCAGC
Organism: uncultured Gemmatimonas sp.; assembly: GCA_964619465.1. GTDB lineage: Bacteria > Gemmatimonadota > Gemmatimonadetes > Gemmatimonadales > GWC2-71-9 > SHZU01. Next base: position 47,592 of record CAZUES010000031.1, on the reverse strand, counting down.
CGGCCAGCCGACCCGGGCGGCAGCGCGCGTCTTCACGATCGACGGGTCGTTATAGGCCAACATCAGCGCCATGCGCGCCAACAGGAAATAGGTATTCCTGGCGTCCCAGCGGGCCGGTGTCTTGCCCAGCAACCGATACTCGAGCGGGATATCTCCGGGCCGCATCGACCCGATCCAGGCATTGATCCCTTCGGCATAGGCGGTCATGGCCCGAAACGCCCCGCTCTGACTGTCGACCGCCGCAAGGCGACGTTCCACCAGGCGCCCGAAACCGAACCGTCGAGCCTCGCGATCGGCCGGGAGGGCGCGGTCGCCGACCAGTTCCGTCAGCGTGCCGGCAGCGGCCCGAGTCTGAAGCTCGAGCTGAAAGAGGCGATCACGTGCCACCAGATAGCCAAGCGCCCGGTAGGCATCCAGTTCCAGATCGGCGTAGATGTGGGGCACCCCGCGGCTGTCCACGACCGCACGCACGCTGCCCTCGAAAATCCGTGACTGGATGGTGCGATCGCCGAGCGGCAGCGCGGCGCGGGCTGTGGCCCAGACGCCGTGGGCCGGGTCGAGCAGCGGGCCAAGCGGGGGGAGCGGCCCTGCCCCGCGGACGGCAGCGATGCCGGCCGAGCCGAGCAGCAGCACCCCGACCACGGCGGAAAGGAATCGACGGTTCATAGCGTGTGGCGCACAAGGTCCGTGCAACCGGTTGCATTGTCAAGCACCCTGATTGGGGCCGATCGGCCCTACTGGCTTCCTTCGGGGCTGGCGGAACTGCTTACCTTGCTCGTAAGTTTGTATACAATCCGAACTCGCGTCGCGTCTCCTGTCCCGCGACCGCCGTTTCCACATCATTGGCTCGTCACCGCGATCACGAGGAATTTTCCTAGCGATGCACTGCCGGTGCTCACCGCGCTGCCCATGGCTTGCGCCGGCGATTTCCTGACACCCCGTTTCGACGGAGTTGCCGTGGCAAGTAGAGCAATCCATCCGGCTGTGTCCGGTACCGCCCTGCGGTGCCGCGGAGGGTCGGCATCATGACGGCCGGCAAGAAAAATTCCACCCGACCGAGTCGGCGCGCCGCCCGACCGAAACAAGTCTACGAACAGCTCCGGGAACTGATCGTACTGGGGCGGCTTGCCCCGGGCAGTCGTCTGGTCGAGACCGATATTGCCAGTCGGTTCAATGTCAGTCGCACCCCCGTCAGGGGCGCCCTGCAGCGCTTGCAGCAGGAAGGGTACATCATCGACTCGCCGGCAATGCGCCAGTCGCGGCCCACGGTGGCCCCGCTCACCGGCGAGGACGCCTACGAACTATTCAATATCGTGGGGCAGCTCGAAGCTCTGGCCGCAGCCAGCGCGGCCGATCTGCCCGCCACGCAGCGACAGGCGCTGGCCAAAGAGCTGACCGTGATCAATAACGACTTCAGGAAAGCCGCCCAGGCCAGTCGCCCCGACCACAACCGGCTCTGGGATCTGGACGAACGGTTCCACAATCGCACGGTCGAGGTGGCCGGGGGACCGCGGCTGCAGTTGCTGCACAGCTCGGTCAAGCCGCAGGCGGAGCGATATGAACGCCTGTACGTCAGCTACCTGACGGGCGAAATTGCCACCTCGGCTGCCGAACACAAGGCAATCATCAACGCCATCGCGACCGGGAACGGCGAAGCAGCCAAAGAGGCGGTGGAAATCAATTGGCGCAACGCGGCCGATCGGCTGGGGCGTGTCATCGAACGAGTCGGCGATCGGGGGCGTTGGTAATGGCTGAACTCAAGCGTGTTTTCACCGCGAAGACGGTTGCTCTCCTGACCATCGGGGGCGTGATCGGATCCGGGATCTTTCTGGTCCCGGGCCGAGTGCTCGAGGCGTCGGGGGGATCGATCGGCGTGGCCACATCGGTCTGGATTCTGGGCGGCCTGCTGTCGTTCGTCGGCGCGCTCAGCTATGCGGAGCTTGCAGCCGCCAACCCGAAGGCCGGTGGTCTGTACGTCTACCTGCGCGAGGCATTCGGTCCGGCTGTGGCATTCGCGTACGGCTGGACGCTCTTCGTGGTGATCGCCTCAGGAACGGTTGCCGCGCTGGCGGTCGCCTCCGCCACCTACATTGCCGGGTTGATCCCGATGGGGGCCTTGGCGCAACAGGTGCTGGCCGTAGTCCTGGCGCTGTTGATCACCGCGATCAACACCACGGGCACCTCCCGGAGCGCGACCATTTTCAGCATCGGGACGGTCCTCAAGGTCGGTACTATTGCCGTGCTGGTGGTGGCCCTTCCGCTGCTTGGCAACGGCTTCGAGCAGGTCGACCGGATCTGGCCGGCCAGCTTCGACGTCAGCCTGCTGACGGCCGCCGGGCTCGCCGTGATTGCGGTCCTTTGGGCCTACGAGGGGTGGCAGTACGTCACCTTCGTCGCCGGTGAGACCATCGATCCTCAACGGAACTTCCCTCGCGGTTTGGCCCTCGGTACGCTGGCCCTGGTGCTGATCTACGTTGCCGCCGTCCTCGCCTACACCGCGGCGCTCGGGCCGGCCGATATGATGGCGTCGAGCCGGGTTGCCGTGGATGCCACCAGCCGACTACTGGGGCCGACTGCCGGGACGCTGATTGCCATTCCGATCATCATCTCGATGCTGACGGCTGCGCAGGCCAACTCGCTGACCAGTTCCCGCGTCTACTTCGCCATGGCCAATGATGGGATCTTCTTCAAGCGGATGGCCAAGGTCCACCCTCGGTGGGGCACACCGGCGGTGGCGCTGATTGCTGCGGGCGTCTGGGCGGCCGTGCTGGCCGCCTCCGGCACCTTCGACGTCCTGCTCGAGTATGTCGTTTTCGTCGGCTGGATCTTCTACTCCCTGGTGGGACTGGCCGTCGTGATTCTGCGCCGGAAGCAGCCCGACCTGCCCCGTCCGTTCAAGGTTCCTGGCTATCCGATCACGCCACTGCTGTTCGTGATTGCCGGATTCGCAATCGTGGTGAATACCGTGGTCCAGGATCCTCGTAAGGGTGTCATCGGGATCGGCGCCACGCTGCTCGCCTTCCCGGTCTACTACCTCTGGCGGCGACAGAAGCCGTCGTCTCCTTCTCCGAGTGGAGCCAGCGATGTCTGACGAACTCAAGCGAACCCTCACGGCCAAGGATGTTGCCGTCGTCACGATGGGCACCATCATCGGCTCGGGCATCTTTCTTACCCCGGGCGGCGTCATGGCCAATTCGGGCGGCTATGTCGGCATGGCAATCGGGGTCTGGATCGTCGGCGGCATCCTGACGCTGCTCGGTGCGCTGACCTATGCGGAGCTGGGATGCACCCGGACCGGCACGGGCGGCCTCTACGCCTACATCCGGGACGCGTTTGGACCGATCTGGGCCTTCATGTACGGATGGACGCTGTTCGTAGTGATCGCGAGCGGTTCGCTGGCGGCTCTTGCCGTTGCCACGGGCGACAACATGGCCGCGCTCTTTCCGGGACTGTCGGGGCTCGGCAAGAAGGTGGTCGCGCTCGTGGTGCTCGGCACGCTGGCGTTCCTCAACCTACGCGGCACCAAACAGAGTGCGACGATCCTGACCGTAGCGACTGCCGCCAAGGCGCTCGCCCTGGTATTCCTGATCGTCGCACTGCCCATGTTCGGAACCGGGCTGTCCGAGGTGACCGAGGTGCTGCCGCCCTCCTGGAATACCACGATTCTGAGTGGCGGCCTGCTGGCGATGATCAGCGTGCTCTGGGCCTACGAGGGATGGCAGTACGCCACCTTCATCGGGGGCGAAGTCAAGGATCCGCAGCGCAACTTCCCGCGCGGTCTGGTGTTCGGCACCCTGGCCATCATCATAATCTACGTCCTGACCAACGTCGGCTACGTGGCTGGTCTCGGCCCCAGCAAGCTCGGCCTCTCGACCACGGTGGCGTCCGACGCCGTCGGCAACACCTTCGGACCGACCGCAGCGCGGCTGATCGCGATTCCGGTACTGATCTCGATCATCAGCGCCGCGCATGCCATCATTCTGACCGCCTCGCGGGTGTTCTACGCGATGGCCAAGGACGGCATCTTCTTCTCGAAGTTGGGTGAAGTGCATCCGCGCTTCGGAACGCCCGCCAACTCCATCATTGCCATTGCGGGCTGGGGCGCCGTGCTGGCGATGAGCGGAACCTTCGGGATCCTGCTCACCTACGTCGTCTTCATCGGCTGGATTTTCTACGGACTGGGCGGACTCAGCGTCATCGTCTTCCGCCGCCGCGAGCCCGACGCGCCCCGCCCCTTCAAGGTGCCGCTCTATCCGGTCACCCCGATCCTGTTCGTCCTTTCGGCGGTCGTGATCGTGCTGAACACCGTGATCAACAACCCGATGCAGGGCGTGATCGGTTTGGGTGGCGTGACGCTGGGCCTGCCGGTGTACTTCTGGTGGCGACGGTCAAACGCAGTCGGCAGATAGCTGCAGTGCAATGACAGTACTGGCGCCCCACCCGGATCTGTGGGGCGTCAGATCCTTTCTCCTTTAGTCCTGCCGCAGCGAATCCATCGGGCTCCGACGCGACGCCCGGACCGCCGGGATCGCCGCGGCCGAAACACCAGCCAACAACAGCGCCAGCGCGGCGATCCCGACACTCTGCGGATCGGCCGGTGACACGCCATACAGAAACCGGCTCGCCCCCTGAGCCAGAATGACGGCGGCTACCAGACCGACGACGCTCCCAAGAGCCACCGGGGCCACGCCGTGCGCGATGACCTGCCTCAGGATTTGCGCCGGCGCAGCGCCGAGGGCCATGCGGACGCCGAGTTCGGTCTGCCGCCGCGCCACGGAGTATGACACTACGGCATAGACTCCCGCGATGCCGAGCAGCAGCGCAAGCCCGGCAAAGAGCGACAGGAAGAAGCGCAGCTGGATCGGCTCGGCGAAGGACTGCGTGATGACCTCATCCATCGTGGTCGAGCGTGCCGTGACAAAGCGTGGGTCGATCTCGCGGACGATCCGTTCCGTGGCGGCGACGACCGGCGCTGCCAGGCCCTGCGTGCGGAGGATCAGCAGCTTGGCCACCGCAGGGAAGACCCGCTGTTCGTCAGGTACGTAGAGCACGAACGGGTTGCTGCCGGTGGCCGAGAGGCTCCGCACGTCCTCCGCCACGCCGACGACCGTGATGGCAGAGGTGTCGCCGCCGACGCCTGTCCTCAGCAAGCGTCCGATCGGGTCCTGACCCGGCCAGGCGCGCTCGGCAAAGGACAGGCTGACAACGGCAACCGACTGAGTACCGCGACGGTCGGTCGATTCGACCCCGCGACCGTTCACGATCTCGACGCCAAGGGTCTCGAAGTACCCGGGCGAAACGATACGGTATAGGCTGTTAGGCGCGTTAGTACCCTGGAGGTCGGGATTGCCCTCGATCGAGACCGACCCCTGCCAACCGCCATCACGAATCGGAAGGCGGTTCGCGTAGGCCGCGCTCGTAACCCCCGGCAGCAGTGCCGCCCGTTCGAGGACGGCTTGATAGACTTGCCCTCGTTCGAGCGCGGTCTGATCGGTCGACATCCCGACGATGTCGATGACAACCACATGATCGGAGTCGAAGCCGAGATCGATAGCCAGCAGGTGCGAGACGGAGCGGACGAACAGAAGCGCACCGGCCACGAGCAGCACGGCCACGGCCGCCTCAACCCCCACCATCAGGCCGTGCACCCGGCCCGTGGTGCGGGCCAATCCGGCACTCCGGGTGCCGGACACACCCGTCAACGAGCCGCGCAGGAGGTTGCGCACCGGAGCAATCGCCACGAGGAGGCCGACGATGGCCGCGACCCCGAAGGCCGCCGGCAGTGCCCACCAGTCGAGCGACACGACGGTCGCCATGCCGTTTCGTAATGGCAAGCTCCGCACCAACGCCCCGAAGCCCAACGCTGCGATCGCAGTACCAACAAGCGCAGCTAGCACCGAGAAAGTGAGTGACTCCGCGACGATCTGACGGGCAAGACGCGCCCGCCCTGCCCCGAGCGCCGCCCGGAGGGCAATCTCGTGACTGCGGTCGGTGGTTCGGGCCAGCACCAGCGCGGCGACGTTGGCACAGGCCATCAGCAGCAGCAGCGTACCTGCTCCGAGCAGCAGCAAGAGGACCGGGCGGACGTTCCCCACCAGATAGTCGCGGAAGGTGCGGAGCGAGGCCCCCTTGGTTTTGTCCCACGCTGCCGGATACGTGAACCGTTCGCCCAGCGCCCGCGCGAACCCCGCGATCTCGTCCCGTTCCTGCTCGACGGTCGTACCAGGACGTAGTCGTCCCAGCAGCACCAACCAGCCGTTACTCTGATAGTGTCCGCTTGCCGGATCGAGGTTGAGGGCAGTCCAGAGTTCGTGCTCGGGAGTGGGGAAGTAAAACCCGCGCGGCATCACGCCAATCACGGTGGTCGAGCGTCCGTTGAGCAGGATCGGCCTTCCGATGATTGCCGGGTCCGCTCCGAACTGACGGCGCCAGAGCCGATCACTCAACACCACGCCCGGATCGGCGCCGGGACGATCGTCACCGGCGCGGAAGGTGCGCCCGAGGGACGGCGGCGCGCCGAGCACGTCGAACAGTTCCGCGGAGACGATTCCGCTGAGCAGGACGGTGCTTCCTTCCTCGGTGCGCAACGTGGTCCCGTCAGCGCCGTAGGCAGCGAGCCGTGTGAAGGCGCGGGTCCGCTCCTGCAGAAAGTCGAACTCGACGCCCTGCCAGCTCCCTTCCATCCAGAGCACCCGGAGTGAAGCCTCGTCGGCTACCGGGAGTGGTCGCAACAGTACCGCCCGAACCACACCAAGCAGGCCGACCGTCGCTCCGATGCCCAGCGCGAGGGTCAGGATACCAAGGACGGAGTAGCCCGGCCGACGCCGGAACTGCCGCAAAGCGTGCCGAACGTCGGTTCCGAAATCCCGCAGCCAGCCGACACCCCACGCGTCCCGGACTTCCTGCCGGGGCCGGACGTCGCCGTCAAAGCGGCGACGAGCCTCCTGCTCAGCCGCGGCAGGGCTCCAACCCTGCTCGACCAGTTTCTCGGCCTGCATGGTCCGGTGAAAGTCGATTTCCCGATCCAATTCACGCTCCAACCGGCGGGCAAACAGCGCGGCCCTGAGCCGAAACCACAGATCCCTGGCGCCCATCGTTCCTCCAGTTGGTTTCAGGTCGGTAGAGCCAGGACGCCGGCAACGCCAGCCGCCAGACGGGCCCAATGTTCGGTCTCGACGTCGAGCTGGCGCAGCCCCGCGGGCGTCAGAGCGTAGTACCTCGCGCGGCGACCGTTGGGAGAATCGGCCCAGTAAGAGTGAATCCACCCTTCCCGGGTCAACCGGTGCAGTGAGGCGTAAAGGGAGCCAGGTTGGACCTTGAGTCGGTCGCCTGAGCGCACCTCGATCATTTCCGAGATTCCCCAACCATGCATGGGATCGACCGAGACGATTTTGAGAATCAGCATGTCGAGAGTTCCGCGAATTACCGAGCTGTCTGTTCCCATCGCCCCCTACCTGTCGGTTTCCGAGAGTAGGAGTATAGACACCGCAGCCCCTCGCGGCGTTGCAGCGGGCGATGGACGGGTCACGATCCTCGGTCCGTGGCAGACACCAGGCAGTGTGCAAGTACCCACTTGCACACATTTCGGGTCGCACCTACCTTCCCGCCCCATGGAACTTCGTGAACGGATCCTCGACGCAGCCGCCCAGGTCTATTCCGAGACCGGATTCCGCGGAGCAACCACGCGATTGATCGCTGAACGTGCCGGGGTCAACGAGATCACCCTGTTTCGCCATTTCGGCTCGAAGGAGCGTCTGCTCCGCGAGGCCGTCATCTGCGCGAGCACGGGCAGATCGGATCCCGCCTGTCAGTTCCCCGCCAACCCTGAGGCCCCCGCCGAGGACATCCGGCAATGGGCCCGCTCGGTTTTCCAGACCTTGTATGAGCAGCGGGGCCTGATCCGAAAAGCCATCGGGGAGGCGGAGGAACACCCCGAACTCCTGCCGGCCGACCAGACCCACGCCGCCTGTGCGCAGCGGGCGCTGGAGGGTTATCTCGAGTCACTCCGGCAGGCCGACCGGATCACAGCGGACGTCGACCTCCAGGCGTCGGTCAAGCTGCTGCTCGGAGCCATCTTTGCCGAGGCCATGACGGGGGATCTGTTCCCCGACCACCATCGCCCCTCCCCCGATCAGACCATCGATCAGTTCGTGACGCTCTTTCTCAGGGCCCTCGGGATCAAGGAGACCGAGACGTGAACCGCCTGACTTCGTGGGTTGCCGGCGCCGTGCTGGTGGCCACGCTCAGTTCCGGCCTTGCCGGGCAAGCACCCGACGCGCGACCGCTCTCGCTCGAGGAAGCGCTTCGTCTGGCGCGCCCGGCAAGCGAAGCCGTCGCGCTGGCCCGCGTGGGCGTCGATCGCGCCCGCGGCCAGCACCAGGTGGCCCGAAGCGGGCTGCTGCCGCAACTGACCGGATCCCTATCGTACACTCGCCAGCTTCGCTCGCAATTCGAGAACGTCTTCGGTTCGACCGAGCCCGACACCGCGAGTGTTCCGGCCCCGTCGAGTTGTGACGCCTTCGCTGCAGACCCGACGCGGCCGATCGGTGAACGGCTCGATGCGCTGGAGCGGTCGGTTGCCTGCGTGACTACGGTGAATCCGTTCGGCTCCTTCAGCGATCTGCCCTTCGGACAGCGCAACACCTACACGTTCGGCCTCTCCGCCAGCCAGATGCTTTTCGACGGCGGCAGGACGTTGGGCCACATCAAGGCCGCAAACGCCGGGCAGACCAGCGCAGCGATCGGTGTCACGGCGGCCGAGGCTCAGCTCATCGTCGATGTCGTCAATGCGTACTACGATGCCGCCCTCGGCGACCGTCTGGTCGAGATCGCCGAAACGGCGCTGGCCCAATCCGACACCACGCTGGCGCAGACTCGGCTTCGTCACGAGCTGGGGACGGTCGCCGAATTCGACCTGCTGCGCGCAACGGTAGCTCGGGACAATCAGCGTCCGGTGGTGATCCAAGCCCGAACCCGCCGCGATCTCGCCCACCTTCGACTCCGCCAATTCCTGGACCTCCGGAGCGACGAGGCGCTGACGCTGACCACGGCGCTGACCGACACGGCCCTGGCCTCGACTCCCAGCCTTGCCGCCATGGCCAGCGCGGCACCGGACACGGTCGCGGCCAACCGCGCCTCGGTCCGACAGGCAGCGGAGGCGGTTCGCGCCCAGGAAGGATTGGATCAGGCCTCCAGGGCGCAGCGCCTGCCGGCCTTGACGCTGTCGAGCCAGTACACCCGGATCGGCTATCCCTCGCGAGGCCTCCCGGCGTGGAACGAGTTCCTGACCGATTGGAACATCGGGCTTGGTCTGCAGGTGCCGATTTTCACCGGCGGACGGCTCAGCGGCGACCGCACCCAGGCCCGGGCCGCCGTTGCCGAAGCCAAGCTCCGGCACCAGCAGGCCAGCAAGGCCGCGGCACTCGACGGTTACAATGCCATCGCACAGCGGGACGCTGCGCTCGCTGCCTGGGAAGCGAGTGAAGGTACCGCGACGCAAGCCGCCCGCGCCTATCAGATCGCCGAACTCCGCTTCCGCGAGGGGGTCTCGACCCAGACGGAATTGCTCGATGCCCGCCTGGCACTGCAGCAGGCGGAGACGAACCGCGCTCAGGCCGCCCGGGATCTCCAGATCGCCAAGGTCCGGCTGGCGCTGCTCGCCGACCTGCCGCTGGGCACGACCGACGCCGGCGCCGGTCTGCCGACCGCAGCCGCACCCTCTCAAACTCAGGCTGCGCCGAGCGCGGCCACCGCAACGCCCGGAAATCAGAGGCTTCCATGAGTCGCCCGCAGCGCACTGCCGTCCTCGCCACTCTCACAGGCCTCTTCCTGCTGGGCTGCGGCAATGGGTCAACCGAGGGCGATGCGCCCGTCGAGACACCCCCGTCCCTGGTCGGCCCGGAAAACCTGGCCGTCGCCGAGCAGCGCCAGATCCTGGACGGACCGGTCGTGTCCGGCACGCTGGCCGCCGAGCGGACCGCGACGATCCGCGCCGAGTTGAGCACCACGGTCGCACAGGTGAGCGTCGAAGCGGGACAGGCCGTGACCCGCGGCCAGTCGCTCGGGCGGCTCAACGACGACGGGGTTCGCGACATGGCGCTGTCTGCCCGCTCCGGCGTCCGCACCGCCACCGAGGCGCTGGTGCTCGCCAATCGCAACGTGGAACGCGCCGACAAGCTGGCCAAGGCCGGCGCCGTGGCCGAAAGCGAACTCGAGCAGGCCCGACAGCTCGCTCTCAACGCCGAAGCGCAGCTGGCCGACGCCAAGGCGCGGCAGGCGTCGGCCGACAAGCAGCTCGCCAACACGGAACTCCGATCACCGATCGCGGGCATCGTGAGCGAGCGGCACGTCAACCAGGGCGACAACGTCTCGCCGGGCACCGCGCTGTTCGAAGTGGTCGACCCGAACAGCTTGCGACTGGAAGCCCAGGTTCCCGTTTCCGCGGTGTCGCTCCTCAAGCTGGGCACCCCGGTTCCCTTTGCCGTCGACGGCTATCCCGATCGCCAGTTCGAGGGGAAAGTGACCCGGATCAATCCGGCCGTCGACCCCGCGACACGTCAGGTCCGCATAACGGTCGGGCTTCCCAACAACTCCGGACGGCTGGTCGCGGGCCTCTTTGCGCAGGGCCAGGTCGGCACGGCGCAGCGGGACGGCGTCGTGGTGCCGAGTTCCGCCGTCGACCGGCGAGGCATCCGGCCGACCGTGACCAGGATCGTCGGCGGGGTTGCTCAGCGCGTCGAGGTCACCCTCGGCATCGAAGACCAGACCCGCGAACAGGTCGAGATTACCGAGGGCCTCGCGGCAGGCGATACGGTCATTACCGGCGCGGCGCGCAGTATCCAGCCGGGAACCCGGGTACGGGCATCAGCTCCAGCTGAGCGCGCCGTGCCGCCGGCTACGCGGTAACGGGAGGACGGCACCGTGGTCATTTCCGATTTTGCCATCAAGCGCCCGGTCATCACGATCGTGACGATGCTCTCGCTCGTCACGGCCGGGATTTTTGCGCTGTTCAAACTGAAGACCGACGAGTTTCCGGACGTCAACCCGCCGTTCGTCACCGTGGCACTGCTCTATCCGGGCGCCTCGCCCGACGGCGTGGAAAAGGATGTCGTCGACCCGATCGAAGAGGCAATCGCGGGCATCTCCGGCGTCAAACGCACCACCAGCACCTCGGAAGATGCATTCGGCGTCATTCTGGTCGAGTTCCAATTCGGCAAGCCGATCCAGGAAGCCACCCAGGACATCAGGGATGCCATCTCCGGGATCCGAAACGATCTTCCTGCGGAGCTGGAAGAGCCGATCATCAAGAAGTTCAATGATGCGGACCGACCGATCGTCTCGCTGGCCCTGTCGTCCAGCCAGCTCTCCTCCGGAGAACTGACTCGACTGGCCGATCCGGGCATCACGCGCGAACTCCGGGCTTTGGCCGGTGTCGCCGAGGTGACCGTGGCCGGGAAGCTCGAGCGGGAACTCACCGTCGAACTCAACCCGACGGCGCTGCAGGCGACCGGCGTCAGTGTCGGCCAGGTGGTTGAGGCACTGCAGCTGCAGAACCTGGCCACGCCGATCGGTCGGATCGAAGGCGAATACATCGAACGCTCGATTCGGCTTCGCGGTCGTCCGGAGGGACCGGCAGACTTCGCGCGCATCGCGGTGGTCGAGCGGAATGGCCGGGTCATCCGCCTGGGAGAGCTGGCCACCGTCACGGACGGCGTCGCCGAGGCACGGACCCTGGCGCTCTACAACGGCCGTGAAGCCGTCGGCATCGACATCAAGAAGGCCAAGGGCTACAGCACGACGGACGTAGGGGAACGGGTGCTCGCGCGCATCGAAGCGATCCGAGCGCAGCTGCCGGAGGGCACCACCCTCGACCTGATTCGCAACTCGGGCGACCGGGTCAGCGAATCGGTCTGGGAGGTCGGGAAGACGCTGATCGAGGGGGCCATCCTGACCGTCCTCGTGGTCTTCATCTTTCTGAATTCGTGGCGGTCCACCATCATCACCGGACTCGCGCTTCCGGTATCGGTCCTGGCCTCCTTCATTGCGGTCTGGTGGTTCGGCTTCACGCTCAACACCATGTCGCTGCTGGGCCTCTCGCTGGCCATCGGCGTCCTGATCGACGACGCCATCGTGGTCCGCGAAAACATCGTGCGCCACGTCGAACTGGGGAAAGACCATAAGCGGGCCGCGCATGAAGGCACCGATGAAATCGGCCTGGCCGTCGCGGCCACGACTTTCGCGATTCTGGCCGTTTTCCTCCCGGTCGCGTTTCAGGGAGGCATGACCGAGGAGTGGATGAAGCCGTTTGCGCTGACCATTGCCTGCGCAGTGGCGGTCTCACTCCTCGTTTCATTCTCCCTCGATCCGATGCTCTCGGCCTACTGGCCGGACCCGTACGTACCGCCGGAGGAGCGCGGCTGGATCACCCGTCAGCTCGACCGGTTCAACCTCTGGTTCGAGCAGCAGGCCGAAACGTACAAGCGGGTGATTGCCTGGGCGCTCGACCACCGGCTGTCGATGGTGATCATTACGGTCGGCACCTTCATCGCGTCGTTCGTGCTGCCCGGCAAGGGGCTGCTGGCGCTGCTTGGCGCGCTGGCAGGTATCGCGGTCATGGCCTGGGCAGCGGGCACCGACCGTTCGATGGCCTTCAAGGCGGTCGGGATCGTCGGCGGCCTGATCCTGGCCATTGGGCTCGAGCGGATTGCGCCCGAGTGGAAGAAAGTCGGCGTTGCGTTCTTCCCGCTCGACGACCGTTCGGAGTTCTTCGTCAAGGTGGAAACTCCGCCCGGGTCGACCATGGGATACACCCGGCAGAAGGTGAACCAGGTCGAAGCGGTGCTCCGCAGCATCCCGGAACTTCGCGACACCTACACCACGCTGGGGAGCGGCCAGTCCGGATCGGTCAACGTTGCCGACCTGTACGTCCGGCTGATCCCCAAGAAGGAGCGCTCCGGCCGGGATGTCGAGGTGATCGCGGCGGAAGTGCGCGCCAAGGTAGCGCCCTTTACCGGATCGACGACCTCGGTCTACACCAGCGACTTCAGCGGCGGCCGCAAGCAGCTCGCGCTCAACGTCCAGGGCGCCGACCCCGACGCGCTGAATCTGGTGGCCGAGCAGATCCGCGGTGAAATCGAGAGCATACCAAGTGTGGTAGACCTGGGCCTCTCGAGCAAAGGACAGAAGCCGGAAGTGAACGTCGACTTGAACCGCGGCATTGCCGGTGCACTCGGCATCACGGTCGGGACGGTAGCTCAGTCGATCCGACCCGCCTTTGCCGGCATCGACGTCGGCGACTGGATCGACCCGACCGGCGAGACGCGGGATGTCCGAATCCGATTCGCGCCGGAGTATCGGGCCCGGGTTACCGACCTGGCACAGTTGCCCCTGGTCATCGTCGGCCCCAACGGGGCGCCCGCAACGCTGCCCCTCGGCCAGGTCGCCGAGATCAGCCACAGCGACGGGCCGGCCGCGATCAACCACCTGAATCGCGCACCAAACGTGATGGTGGAATGGAACGTGGCGGGACGGTCGACCGGCGAAGTCTTCGCGGACGTCCGCACCAGGCTGGCCGCGAAGGGGATCCAGATCGGCGTGGCGGATGGGGCGGGAATCACCGTCACCGAGGGCGGAGACCAGGAGTTCCAGAACGAGTCATTCCAGAGCATCGGACTCTCGCTGGCCGCCGCGGTCCTGCTGATGTACCTGGTCCTCGTGATGCAGTTCGGATCGTTCATGGATCCGATCGCCATCATGGCGTCTTTGCCCCTGTCGCTCATTGGGGTCCTCTTAGGCTTATCTTTGGCCAACTATACGATCAACATCATGAGCCTGATGGGCGTGATCCTGCTCATGGGCCTGGTCGCCAAGAATGCGATCCTGCTGATCGACTTCGCCAAGTGGGCACGGGAGGAACGGAACCTGTCGATTCGTGACGCGCTGATCGAGGCCGGTGGCATCCGGTTGCGCCCGATCATCATGACGACCGTGGCCCTGATCGCCGGCATGACGCCGATCGCGCTCAGCACGGGAGAAGGCTCCTCCTTCCGGTCGCCCCTGGGCGTCGCGGTCATCGGCGGGGTCATCACATCGACGCTCCTCACGCTGCTCGTGATCCCCACGTTCTACGAGATCATGTTCGAGTGGCGGGAGAAAGTGCTTCGACGCTTCCGGCCCGCGCACCATGATGGAAAGGCTTCCAGTGCGTCCGCTGTCGAACGCGCGCATTAGCTCCGGCGGTCGCGGCGCCGCCCGCCGTGGCGCGGCGGAAAGCCCGCAGCCGGCGCCAGGCGGCGCCGCACCTGCCAAGAGAAAAACCGACTTCTCGGCCGCGTGGGGTGAGGCCCGTGCCCTGATCTGGCGCTACCGGCGCCGGCTGGCGCTGGGCATGGTGTTGATGCTGATCAACCGGGTGGCCGGCCTGGTCCTCCCTGCCTCGTCGAAGTTCCTGATCGACCACGTCCTGGTGCCGGTCAATGCCAGCGGATTCTGGGCCAACCTGCTGCCCGCCGACCGACACCAGCAGCTCTGGTTTCTGGCCGGCGCGGCCGTCATTGCGACCCTGATCCAGGCCATCACCTCATTTTCCCTGACCCGGGTACTCGGCGTGGCTGCGCAGCGAGCCATTACCGAAATGCGCCGTGAGGTCATGGAGCACGCGGTCCGCCTGCCGATTCGCGCCTTCGACGCGACTCAGACCGGTCAGATGGTGAGCCGGGTGATGACCGATGCGGAGGGGATCCGGAATCTGGTCGGAACGGGCCTGGTCCAGATCGCCGGCGGGCTGGTCACGGCCGTGATCGTGCTGGGCATTCTGTTTGCGCTCAACTGGCAGCTGACGGCCGTGACGCTGGCTGTGCTGCTGCTCTTTGCCGGCGGCATGGCCCTGGCGTTCGTCCGCCTCCGTCCGATGTTCCGCGAGCGGGGTAAGATCAACGCCGAGGTAACCGGCCGGCTGACCGAAACCCTGGGCGGCATCCGGGTGGTCAAGTCCTACGTGGCCGAGCGGCGCGAGGAGCTTGCCTTTGCCCGCGGTGCGCACCGCCTGTTCCGCAACGTCGCCCGGACCATGACGGCGGTGTCGGCGGTCGGTGCGTTCTCCTCACTGGTGGTCGGCGCCATCGGCGCATTGATGATCGTGGTCGGCGGCGGCCGAGTCCTCGCCGGCGACATGACCATCGGCGACTACTTCATGTACGTACTGTTCACCGGCATGATGGCCGTGCCGCTGATCCAGCTCGCGTCGATCGGAACGCAGGTCACCGAAGCCTTCGCCGGCCTCGACCGGATTCGTGAACTCAAGCAGATGGCCACCGAAGATCAGCTGGATGCCGACCGCGACGAGATCGATTCGATCAAAGGTGAGGTCCGCTTCGAGGACGTCTGGTTCGAGTACGACAAAGACGTCCCGGTCCTCAAGGGGATTTCCTTCGTGGCCCCGGCCGGCACGACCACGGCCCTGGTCGGATCGAGCGGGTCCGGCAAGAGCACGCTGATGAGCCTGGTGATGGCCTTCAACCGGCCGACCACCGGCGCGGTGCGGATCGACGGCCGCGACCTGGCGGCGCTGCAACTTCGCAGCTATCGGCGCCACCTGGGCATCGTGCTGCAGGACAATTTCCTGTTCGACGGCACCGTGGCCGACAACATCCGCTTCTCGCGCCCCGACGCAACCATGGCCGATGTCGTCCGGGCCAGCCGGATCGCGCACTGTGACGAGTTCGTGGAAGGGTTTGCCGACAAGTACGACACGGTGGTGGGCGAACGGGGCGTCCGCTTGTCCGGCGGCCAGCGCCAGCGGATTGCGATTGCCCGGGCCATTCTGGCGGAGCCCGCCATCCTGCTGCTCGACGAGGCCACCTCGAGCCTCGATAGCGAGAGTGAAGCGCTGATTCAGGACGGTCTCGATACGCTCCGCAAGGATCGGACGACGTTCGTGATTGCGCACCGTCTTTCGACTATCATGAGCGCCGACCAGATCCTGGTGATCGAGGATGGCAGAATCGTCGAGCAGGGCACCCATGCGCAACTGCTGGATCACCAGGGACGCTATCGCCAGCTCTATGAAAAGCAGTATCGCCTGGAACGGAACCGCTTCGTCAACCCCGGCGAAGAACTGCCCCAGGAAGAACGGCTGCCCCGCTCCCAGGTGGGCACGGAGTCCTGATCAGCGCCTGATGGTTACGGTGTAGGTCAGGGGGTCCTGCAGTGCGTAGCTGGTGCTGTGGGCAACCGCCTCGACATGGGCCTCGTAGGCCGTTGCTTTGCTGACATCCGGCACCTGGAGGCGGACGATATCTCCAGGTGTCAGGTCCCCCGTCACCACGATTCGCGTCTCTGCGCCGCCCGCAAGCGGGGCAGAGGCAATGCGATAGCTACCCACCGGTTCAACCGCCGTCACGGCGCCGGTTACCACTAACAGTATTGCGCCGTCGCTACTGCCGGTTCCCTGGTACGAAACGGTAAGCGTGCCCGCCGTCGGTTCAACTGGCGGCGTCGAATCCTTACAGGCACCCAACAGAAGCAGGGCAACTGCGGCCCCCAACCAGCCGCGTCTCATTGATCCCGTCCGGAAGTTCTGGCGCGCTGGCCGGTGCCGAGCAGATGCAGAGCGGCCGGTGGAACCGCCTGGCCGGTATGCCGAAGGTAGGCCAGATAGTCGCCGACGTCGTAGATGCCGTTGCGGTTGCCCAGCAGATCCAGAAAGGATCGCTGCTCGGCGGAGAGTGACACGGTCCCAAGGATTTCGGAGGTCGCCGCCTGCACAGCGACCGAGACCTGCGTTACGAATGAGGCTTCGAGGTCATAGGGTCGCCCCATCGGCAGCGTGATGGTCGGACTGGTCGCGACGGTATCGCCGCGCCATCCCACGAACAGCGACCCGGGCTGCGGCTCTGCCGTCACGGTCACCGGCGTGCCAGCCGGCAGAAATTCACCGCCAGGCGCGACCGCGCCTCCCGGCGGCCCGACGGTCACCGCGCCCTGTCCCCCGCCCTCCACCACCACGGCCAATCGGTGCTCCGCAGCAAAGGTGGCTGTAATGGTGTCGGGCTGGGCACCGCTCAGCACGGTTTGGCCCCGGGGTCCACCGATGCTCCAAGCAAGAAACCGAGCCCGGGTGCGACCATCGGGATTGGTCTGGATCGAATCCGCTTCGATCACGAACTGCTCACCTGCCGCAATGACCTCTTCGTAGCGCGCCCAGCTCCGACCGTTGACCTTGACTCGAATCCCCGCGACCGAGGCCGCGACAACGGTCGGATCCCGCGGCAAATAGCGGAACCGCATGGCGCCACCGTCGAGCTGCTCGATACGATCGATGATGAAGCCGGTATATATCCCGGTGTTGGACCGTGCCGCCGGCAACGAGGTCAGCGACCATCGGGTGTTCCCGGTCCGACCGGGATAGGAATCTCCCCGATCGCCGCGGTTCCTGTTGCTGCTCTGGACCCGAAGGTTGTTGAGACCATCCGCCTGGACCAGCGCAACGCCGTGAGGACGGGTGGTGCCGGAGTTGACGCGATTGATCGGCCGCCAGGCGTTGATCTGATCGAGATCGATGTGCCAGAGCAGCAACCCAGGGAGCTTGGGGCACCGTTGCCGACAGGGCTGGCCGGTGTTGGTTTCCTCAGGAAGCGTCGGATTGAACATGGCGGTGTCTGACTGCACCGCCTGCCGGTTCTCGATCAGCAGGAACTCGTTCGAGCTACCGGCAAACCGTCCCAGGAACACGGTATCGGACAGCTGACGAGCACGCGCCGTGATGGTCCGACCCGCGCCGAGCGTGTCCACCGTGATCCAACCCAGTTCGTTGAGCGACCAGGCATCGTAGCTCGAGGGGCTGTAGGCCTGACTGTAGTTGCCGCTCCCCATGATGCTCCACTCGCCGGCCCCCTCGGTCCGCTGCTGATCGGTATCATAGAGGTCGGGGAGACCGAACGCATGCCCGGTTTCATGGGCCACCGTGCCGACCGGCATGATGACGCCATCGACGCAACCGCTGCTCCCACCTACCTGGCTCTGCATGGTGTAGTTGTTGACCGTAATGAACTGGCCGGGAATCGGATTACCGGCCCCATCACGCCGCGGGGTCTTGGTCACATAGGGCGAGCCGTTATTCCATCCGGCAATTTCGAAGCGGTGGGCCCAGATCCCTTCGCTCGGTTGGCAGGCGCCATCCCTGACGGGCTGAATGAAGGTGACAAAATCGACCACGCCGTCATCATCGCCGGAATTCGGATTGCCATCAGGGCCGTCGTTGTCGAATGACGACCAGACTTGATCGGCATCGGACCGGTTGGAGATCGAGTCGAGCGCGGCAAGCAGCATCCGCCCGAACCGCTGCCCGCCCTCACTGCATTGCTGGATGATTCCGATCCCGTTGCAGCCGTCCTGGTAATACGCGGCGGTCGAGTCCAGCGAGACGACCCCGAAGACCTGCCCCTCCATCCGGATCCGGTTGCCGGACACCTGCTCATAGTAAGTCTTGAGGGTATAGGCAGCGCCGGGCGGTGGACTCGCACCGAAGAGCACTTCCTGGAACTGCGCCCCGGAGAACGCCGCTGGAACGTCATCGAATGCCAGCGGAATCACGGGGACATAGAAGGTCCCGGTAACCGACAATGAGGCCGCCCCACCCCCCGGGGCCAGGGCCATCATCGACCGGCGCTGATTAAGCGACAGGATGTCGCCCCGGCGGATCGCCGCCCAGCGGTTAAGCCGGACCAGGTTCGCCCGGGCCCGCCAGGCCGTATTGGGACGCCAGTCCATCCCCTCCACCTCGAACCGCCCCGGCTCGGCGCGGCGGACCTGGGCGTCGGCGGCCGTAGCCGTGACGCTCAACGCCCAACCCACCATCGCCGCTGCGACCGTGACCCGCATGCCGTTCTCCCGGATTGGCCCGTTGATTCCCGCCACAACAATAACACGAAAATCGACCGCTCACCCCTGCTCCCACCGGCCCCGGTGCGCCAAGTCCCAGGCCGAAACGTCCTCCTTGTGGCAGTCTGGCACAGATATTAGCTTAAGTTGTTACTGTGCAACGGGATCGGCCCCTTTTGGCCGACGACCCTTCACCTTGCGGGGTTACCTCGTGACATCATCGACGATGACCACTGATATCGCGCTGTTCGATAAGTGCCGGCGCTACACTCAGGTGGACGAAGTCAAAGCTCAGGGGCTCTACCCGTACTTCAAGCCGATCTCGGAATCCGAAGATACGGTGGTGACGATCGAAGGGCTCAAGCGCATCATGCTGGGCTCGAACAACTATCTCGGTCTCACCCATCATCCGAAGGTGCTCGAGGCTGCGACGCGCGCGTTACATCTTTACGGCTCCGGATGCACGGGGAGTCGTTTCCTGAACGGTACACTCGACCTGCATCTTCAGCTCGAAAACTCGCTGGCCAAGTTCCTCGGCAAAGAAGATTGCATCGTCTTTTCGACCGGGTACAACGCCAATCTCGGCTTGATCTCCGGGTTGGTCGGCAAGTCGGACACCGTGTTCCTCGACAAGCTCGACCACGCATCGATCGTCGATGGCGCCAAGATGAGCTACGGCTCAACCGAGCGGTTCAACCACGGCGACCTCGACAACTTGGATCGTAAGCTGGCCCGCGCGCCGGAAACCGGCGGACGGATGGTCGTGGTAGACGGCGTCTACTCGATGGAAGGCGACATCGCGAACGTTCCCGAGCTGCTCAAGGTCTGCCGCAAGCACGGCGCAGCGCTGGCCGTCGATGATGCCCACTCGATCGGCGTGCTCGGTCCGAACGGCGACGGCACCGCCGCGCACTTCGGCCTGACCGACGAGGTCGACATCATCGCGGGCACCTTCTCGAAGTCGCTGGCCTCGATCGGCGGTTTCGTGGCCGGGTCGAAGTCGGTCATCAACTACCTGCGCCACCACAGCCGTCCGCTCATCTTCACCGCCGCGCTGCCGCCCGCCAACACCGCGGGGGTGCTCGCTGCGCTGGAAGTGCTCCAGCAGGAGCCGGAACGCCGTGCGCAGCTGTGGGCCAACACCCGGCGCCTGGTCGACGGCTTCCGGAGCCTCGGTTTCGAAGTCGGGCCGACCGAAACGCCGATCATTCCGATTCTGATCGGACCGCTCGACCGCACCCTGATAATGTGGCGCAAGGTCTTCGACGCCGGCATCTTCACCAACCCGGTCGTTCCGCCGGCGGTGCCGCCGTCTCAGTGCCGGCTGCGCACCAGTCTGATGGCCACGCACACCCCGGACCAGATCGACTACTGTCTCGAGACGATCGGGAAGCTGGGCCGCGAGCTGGGCGTCATCTGAGTGCGAACGTAACGGTCCGCCCCGTCTCCACGGCGGCGGACCTCAGTCGCTTCATCGATCTTCCCTATCGGCTTCACGCGCGGGACCTGTCATGGGTCCCGCCGTTGCGTCGGGACGTCGAGCTGCTGCTCTCCCCGAAGAAAAATCCTTTCTTCGAGCACGCCGAGGCCGCCTACTTCCTGGCCGAACGCGATGGGGATCCCGTCGGCCGGATCGCCGCGATCCACAATCATCTCCACAACCAGACGCACGGCGATCGCGTCGGCTTCTTCGGTTTCTTCGAATCGATCGATGATGCCACCGTGGCCGAGTCGCTCTTCTCCGCGGCAAGCGACTGGCTTAAAGGCCGAGACCTCGCCGCCATGCGGGGACCGGCATCGCCCTCGGTCAACGACGAGTACGGGCTGCTGATCTCGGGCTTCGATCGGCCCAATACGATCATGATGCCGCACAACCCGCCGTATTACCCCGCACTGATCGAGCGGTCGGGACTGGCGGTGGTCAAGACGCTGGTGGCCTTCGAAGGCGGCAGCGAGGAGGCCGCGGTCCCGGCCCCGGAACGGATCATCCGCGCGGTCGAGCTCACCAAGAAGCGGTACGGCATCACGATCCGCGCAATCCGCCTGGCCGACTTCAAGGCGGAAGTCGAACGAATCAAGGTGCTGTACAACCGCTGCTGGGAAGACAACTGGGGCGCGGTACCGATGACCGAGCACGAGATCGACCATCTCGCTGCGCAGTTCCGCCCGGTTGTGGTTCCCGAGATGGTGCCGTTTGCCGAGAAGGACGGGGAGCCGATCGGATTCGGACTGGCGCTGCCGGACTTCAACCAGGTACTGCGAAGCAACCGCAAGGGGCGAATGTTCCCCGCCGCGCTCAAGCTGCTCTGGTCGCTCAAGGCTCGACGACTGCGCCGGGCCCGCATCCTCCTGCTCGGTGTGCTGCCGGAGTATCGCGGCAAGGGGGTCGACGCGGCACTGTACCACTGGATCTGGACCCATTCGATCGCGCGCCAGATCACCTGGGGCGAGGCGGGCTGGGTGCTGGAGGACAATCCCGCCATGAATGCGGGGCTGGTCAAGATGGGCTTCACCCAGTACAAGCGCTACGCTATCTACGAGCGGCCGGTGTGAAGGCGTTCGTGACTGGTGCGACCGGCTTCGTGGGCGGCCACCTCGTCGCGGCCCTCCGAGCCCGCGGCGACGATGTCACGGCCCTGGTTCGTACTCCGGCCCGCGCTACCGCCTTGAGCGCCCTGGGCGCAACACTGGTCCAGGGCGACGTGCAGTCGGCCCGGACCCTGAACGACGCCATCCAGGGCCATGACATCGTCTTTCATGTCGCCGGCCTGATCGCGGCCAGGAACGAAGCGGAGTTTCTCGCCGTCAATCGGGATGGTACCGGAGTGATGGTCGAGGCCGCGGCGCGCGCCGGGCAGCCCCGATTCATCCTGGTTTCGTCGCTCGCGGCCGGCGGCCCCACCCCTCCCGGTGTCCGCCTGGTCGGCACGGAGCCGGGCGCCCCGGTGACCCGGTACGGCCGCAGCAAGCTCGCCGGCGAGGAGATGGTGCGTGAAAGCACCCTGCCCTGGACCATCATCCGCCCTCCCGCCGTCTACGGACCAGGCGACCGCGAAATGTTCCGGATCTTCAAGGCGGCCTCGCTGGGCATCGCCCCGGTATTCGGCAGGGGCGATCAGCAATTGTCCGTCGTCTACGGACCGGATCTGGTCGATGCGCTGATTGCCGCCGCTCTGACGCCCGCAACGATCGGCCAGACCTACTATGCCTGCCACCGGGAAATCCTCACGACCAGGCAGATGGTCGGCCTGGCAGGAGATGCAGTCGGCCGCCGAGTCCGGGTGATCGGCATCCCCCAAGTGGTCGGGAAGGCGCTCCTGGCGGTAACCGACCGCGCCGCGCGTCTGACCGGTAAGGCCACGGTCCTGTCCTACGACAAGACGGCCGAATTTTTTGCCCCTGCCTGGCTGGCGGACCCGACCCCGCTGGAAACCGCAACCGGGTGGACCGCCCGACACGACTTCGCGGCCGGTGCCCGCGCCACGGTCGCGTGGTACCGCACTCAGGGATGGCTGTAGCCGTCCGACCGGCCGAGTGGCTGTTGGCCGGATACGCTACGTTCGCATCCGTCGTCGGCCTGACCCGACTCGAGCGGCATCCCGCGGTCGTTTGGGCGGTTGCCGCGCATGGCCTGCTGCTGGTGCTTCTCGTCCTCTTTCAGCGTCTGCCGAGCAATCGCCGAGCCGACTGGCTCCGCAATTTCGGTCCCGTCGTCCTGCTACTGGCTCTCTATGGAGCCCTGGATCTTCTGAGCGGCTTCGGCGCGGCCCGCACCTACGACACCACCGTCCGCGGCTGGGAACTGGCGCTTTTCGGCGAAGAGATCAGCCGCCTCTGGTGGCAACGATGGAATCACCCCGCCGCCTCCACCGTGTTCCACGCCGCCTACTTTTCCTACTACCTGATCGTCCCTGTTCCGGTCCTCCTCGCCTTGCGGCGGCGGGATAACGCGGCACTCTCCCGGACGCTGTTTGCCCTGATGGCGGTGTTCGTCCTCTGCTACGTCTGCTTCATTCTCGCCCCGGTTGCCGGTCCCTATTACGAGTACCCGAGGCCCGATGCGCAGTTCCTGAATAACTGGGCCGCGCACGCCGTCTACGGTGTGCTCGAACGGGGGAGCTCGTTCGGCGCTGCCTTCCCGAGTTCCCATGTCGCGGCCAGCTGGATCGCAGCGGCGGCCGCCTGGCGAAGCAACCGACCGATCGGCCTGATCACGGCCGTGCTCTCGGCCTTCCTCACGGTCGGTGCGGTCTACTGTCAGATGCACTATGCGGTCGATGCGCTGGCCGGGCTTGCGGTCGCTCTGGCGGTACTGGGGCTGACGCGGGTCGTTTTTCGCCGACGGGCAGAGCCCTCTCCGGTCTGATTACGACGAAGGCCCCGCGCTGGCGGGGCCTTCGTGTGTCTTTGCTCACCCACCGCGCCAATTACGGCTGGATGGTGATCTTGCCGTTCATGTTGTTGGCAATGTGCGGAGTGCAGGTGAAGTGGTAGTCACCGGCCACCATGCCCGCAAACGAGATCTCGTAAGTCTCGTTCGGTGCCGTCAGCAGGGGCCCATTGAGCTCGCCCAGCTTGTCGCCCGGCATCGCCGCATCGAGCGCAGCGCGAGACTCGGCCGGAATGCTGTCGCCCCAGAACTGGATGTTGTGCGGACCACCGCTCACATTGTGGAACACCACACGGTCACCCGCCTTGATGGTCAAGTCAGACGGGACAAACTTGTAGTCCGCGCCCTCGAGCACCATGTTGACGTTATGCGTGGTACCGGTCGCGCCCGCGTCCGGCGCCGCCGTGGTCGCCGGAGCATCCGTCGCCGGGGCCGCATCAGCTGCGGGCGCCTTGTCGCCACCGCCACAGGCCGTCAGTAACAACGACGCACCAACCAACCACCCGATCGTCCGCATTTCCCCGTCCCCTTCTCAAAGTCAGTTCGTGGGCTCAGTGAACCCCGCTCAACGACGCCGGCCACGATGCGGCCCGTTGCTTGTGAAATTCTTCACAAATATAAGCGCTTGCCCCTGGTTTACCAGTGTCTACGTTTACGCCCCATGCCACTCGTTCCCCAATGTACGCGTGCCGGCGCCCACTGCCTCGGCCTGTCCGTCACCCTCCGCGTTGCTGACGACGACAACCCCCGCACCGCTCGAACCATGGACCCCGAGGCGACCTGGCTGTTCGGCCACACGCAGCGGATCAGGTTCGGCTCCCTGTTTCGGAGCGGCACCGAGCTTCGCGCCAAGGTCCGGCTGGAAGTGCCCTGCCGCTACGCCAAGATCGGCGACGGCGAGATGCGCTGCGGAGTCTATCGCTATCGGGCCGGTCTTCCCGCCACCCGAAAGGTCGATCAACCTCGGCAGCTTGGCGACGACCGATTCGTCGTGATCCAGAATGGGCGCCCCACCCCGCTGCCGCTGATGGCGCCGCTTCCGCCCAAGCGCTCCCTGACCGTCCTGGCTGCGCCCAAAACGCCGTGCGCCACCGCCCGCTGCCAGACCTCGGACCATACCATCGGCGCCGCGTGCTGTCGCGATCTGCAGGTGGAAATCCTCTGCACCGAGCGCAACAAGTACCTGGAAGATCTGATCCGTACCCGGAAGAGCCCGTATCTCTGCAAGGTGAATCGTGAGGCGCCGGATTCCCTGGGCGTCGAAATGATCTCGGCCTGTGGATATCTCGAGGAGGGCGGTGTCCTCTGCACCCTGCACGGACGGACCAGACCGGATGGCCGGCCAGCCAAGCCGGGACTGTGCTCGAAGTGGCCCAAGGGCCAGGACGCACGCCATCCGGGATGTGCATTCTAAGACGGCGCACTTTGCACACATCTCAGACAAAATACATCACATGAAGCTACGTAAATCATTCTGCTTCAGTTACTTGAGCGCAAACCATTCCCTGAAAAACATTCAGTGGACCTCAAGTAATACTCGAACGATGCCGTAACAGGTAAACTGTTGTATTACAAAAGCTTAAGTAGTCGTGTGCAAGTACTAACCGGGTGAGCGTCTATCATTCATATTACCGTAGCACCATTGTCGGAGACGCACGCACAGGAGAAGGTCCCATGACCGACGATCTGGAGCGCCTCTATAAATCGACGTACACGGCAGTAGTCCGTTTCCTGTACCGCAAGGTATGGGACGCTGATCGCGCCGAAGATCTGGCCCAGGAAGTTTTCATCCGTGCCATGGCCCATAATCCGGAGAAGCCGCGGGCCTGGGTCTTTGCCGTTGCCGCCAACCTGGCTCGCGACGAAGCTCGCGCGGCCGTCCGTCGGAAGAAGCATCTGACGCTTCTCACCAACGATCCCCTGCCCATGTCGACGCCTGACAAGACGGTCGACGAGGCGATGGAGTACGACGAGCGGAAGGCATTGGTCAACGAGGCCCTGGCCACGTTGTCGGATCGGGATCGGGAAGTACTGCTGCTGTGGGACGCAGGACTCAGTTATCCCGAGATTGCAGAGCAAACTGGGCTCGCCGTCGGTGCAATCGGCACTACGCTGGCAAGAGCTCGCAAACGACTCCTGGATGCATATGACGGGATGGATCAAGATCGACGGCACTCCGCGGCACATTCCTGAGGACGAACTCCACGCCTATCTGGATCAGGCGCTGAGCCGTTCGCAGTGCGTCGAAATCGAATGTCACCTGGCGGAGTGCCGGCAATGCCGGCACCTGCGGGATGACGTTGCCGCAGTTCGGGACCGGATTACCGCGCTCCTGGCCGAGACCGCTCTCAAACGGGTCACGCCAATTCCGCCGTACGAGCGGATCGTCGCCAGGCATCAGGCTCGACGCCATGCACTGATCGGCCGGGTGCGTCGGGTCGGGCTGCTCGCAGCCGGACTGGTGGGCGCCGTCGGGCTGGGATGGTGGGCCCAAGGTGGCAACGGCGCTTCCGCAGGGCCTGGTACGATCGCGGTCTCCCCTGCAAGCTCCAATGCCAGCCGTACGCTGGTTGCGGCAGGTCCGGTCGCGCTGGTTGCCAATGATTCGACGACCGCCCCCGTGCTCGGCGACCATTCCGAGGTTGAGGAAACGGGCAACCGGATTCCGCTGGTTCGACAAGAGGCGCCCGTGCTCCGCGCCGCGCCGGTGCGGCCCCAGACGGCGACCCCCGTGGTCCAAGTCAGCGCGGTCGTTGCCGAAGAAGAGAGTATCGGCTTCGAAGGCCTCTGGCAGTCGGTGGATTGGCAGCAGGCGCGTAACGAGACGGACGGGAATCTGCCCCGGATCAGCGGGCTGCCGATCCTCGATATCCAGTTGCAGCAGATCGGTGGCGAGGAGCGGCCGATCGTCGTGGTGGTTCAGCAGCACCCCTCCGGCCGGGTGATCCGGACCGTGGAGGGCCCGATCGAGCGCATCGAGCAGCTGCTCGACCGCTACGCAGCACGAACCCCCGGTCAGGTACGGGCAAGCAGCCCTGCCCTTACCCCGCCGGACTACGTGAGCAGCGGCGCCGGAACGCCGAGACGCCTCAGGATTCTCAGCGTCATCGCGAACTTCCCGGCCGACTCGCTCAACGCAATGGCGCGAGGAATCGACATCCGCGAGTGATCGGTTCCCGCGCGTCAGAAGGCCGATCCGTCACGGTGACGGATCGGCCTTCGTCGTTTTCGGTTCCCATGCTGCTCAGCTAGGCCGCCCACCTGACCCTGCAGCGCGCTCAGACCGGCCGCAGATCCAAGTTCAGGCCGCCTTTCAGTCGAGCAAGCGAAGCCCTCAGTCCTCGAGCAGCGCATCGACCGGGGCGACCCGCGCAGCCCGCCTGGCCGGCAACCATGCCGCACCGAGCGCGGCGAGCAGCACGAGGGTGACGGCCGCTGCGTAGGTAAGAGGATCGGCCCGGCCGATCCCGAAGAGAAGTCCCGCCATCAAGCGCGTTGCCGCCAGCGCACCAACCCCTCCGACGACCACGCCGATCGCGGCAATGCGGAACTCACGCCGAAGGACGAGACGCGTCAGCTCGTGCCGGCTTGCGCCGAGCGCGGAGCGGATGCCGAGTTCCCGGGTGCGCTGCGCCGTGGTGTAGCTCACCACGCCGTAGATACCCACCAGCGCCAGCACCAGTGCCAGCCCGGCAAACACGCCGAGGACCGTCATGGCAAAGCGCCGCTCGGCCACGGAGTCAGCCAGGGTCTCGATCAGGGGTTCGACCCCATAGACTGGCAGTGCGGGGTCGATGCTCCAGATGGCCTGCCGTATGGGATTGGCAAGCTGCGGTACCGCTCGATCTGTCCGAACGAGGAGCACGCCCGTGTTCGGGACGGTTTGCTCCAGCGGCAGGTAGAGCGCGGGCGGTGGTGTCTCGGTGAGCCCGAAGATGCGCTCGTTCTCGACGACGCCGACGATGCTGCGTGCCGAGCCCCAGAACTGCACCTGCTGGCCCAGCGGGTCGCGCCCGGCGAAGAACCGGTCCGCGGCAGCCCGGTTAATGAGTACGGACGGCGGGGCGGCCGCGTCGTCCGACGCATTGAGCAGCCGACCAGTGCGCAGCCCGACTCCCACCGTGGCGAAGTAGCCGTCCGAAACGACCCGTGTCGCAATCTCCGGCCAATGCTCCGCCTCTGCCTCGCGGCCGACGACGAGGAAGCCGTTGCTAAAGCCCCGGTCGAGCGGATGCGCCATGGCGATCGATGCGGCGACGACGCCGGGCAGGGCGCGGACGCGTTCGAGCAGGCTCGCATGAAACGCCCGCATCGTCGGTGAGTCCGGAACCTGCGACCAGTCCCTCGGATATCGACTGTTCGGCAACACGAACTGGGCCTTGAGCACTCCGTCGGTGCGGAAGCCGGGATCGACCCGCAGCACGGTCTGGAAGCTGCGCACGAGCAGTCCTGCCCCGACCAGCAGCATGACGGCAAACGCGAGTTCCGCCGCGACCAGGCCGCTTCGGACCAGGCTGCCCACGCGCCGGGTACCACCGCCGGGCGTGTCGCCACGGAGCGCGGCCAGCAAGTCGAGCCGGAACGCCTGGAGCGTCGGCACCAGGCCGAAGAGGAGGCCGACCGTCATCGCCACGGCGATCGAGACCGCCAGAACCCGTCCGTCGATCCTCACCTGGTCGAGTCTCGGCACGTCGGGCGGCGCTAGCGCAACCAAGGCCGCAACGCCTCCGTACGCCAGGACGAGCCCGACGGCGGTGCCCGCGAGCGCCAGCACGATGGCCTCGACCGCGAACTGGCGGCCGAGCCGGCCGAGTCCGGCGCCAAGGGTGCCCCGGATGGCGACCTCGCGGGTCCGTACCGTCCCGCGCGCGAGCAGCAGGTTGGCAACATTGACGCACGCGACCGTGAGCACCAGCGCCACCGCTCCGACCAGCAGCCATACGATAGGCTCGATGGGCCCGAGCACCACGCGCTCGAACGGCTCGATGAAGACACCGCGCCCCGCGTTGACGGGATACCGGCGCTCGAGATCCAGCGCCAGCGCGGCAGTCGCCTCCTGCGCAGCTGCGAGCCCCGTCCCCGGCTGCAGCCGCCCGAGCAGCAGGAGCGGATGAGTGGACCGTGGGAAGGTCGCCTCGCTCGCCTGGAGCGGCAGCCACGCTTCGACGGACCCGCCGCGCTGATACGTCGCGTGGTACGCGGCGCGTCCATGGATCTGGTCGATCCCGACACTCGCATCGTCCGGGACGACTCCGATCACGGTATACGGCACGTCGGTAAGCGAGATCGGCGTACCGATGACGGACAGGTCTCCCGCAAGCCGAGCACGCCAGAATCGCTCTCCGAGCACCACGACGCGCGGCCCGCCCGGCTCGGTATCCTCCGGCGTGAAGAGCCGCCCGGCGATCGGCTGGACGCCGAGCGTCCCGAAGAAGCTGGCCGTGACGGCGAGCCCGCGGAGTCGCGCCGGCTCCGCACCCGCCGGCGTATACGTCACGGTGGCGCCCATCATTGCCGCAAGGTCCGTAAAGGTGCCGGTGAGCCCGGCCCGGAAATCGAGATAGTCGGGCCAGGCGGCGGGCTCCCGGGTGGTACCGCTCTGGCGGTGGGTCTCCCAGAGCATGACGAGCCGATCCGGCTCGGCAAGCGGCATCGGACGCAGCAGCACGCCGTTGAGCACGCTGAAGATGGCCGTGTTGGCCCCGATGCCGAGCCCGAGCGTGGCGACGACGACGGCCGCGAAGGCCGGCACTCTGCGAAGCTGACGAAAGGCCTGGTGCGTGTCGCGGGCCAGATCCTCCAGCAGCGTCACGCCGCGGGCGGCGCGGACGTCCTCGCGCGTCTGGGTCACGCCGCCGAACGCCACCCGGGCGAGGCGGCGCGCCTCCTCCGCATTATGGCCGCGCTCGCGATACTTCCGTTCTTCCATCTCCAGATGGAAGCCGATCTCCTCGGCGGTCTCGCCGTCGGCCTCGGCACCGTGGCGCAGCGCCCGCCACCGGGCCCGAACTTCGCTCCAGAGGCTCATCCCCCCGCTCCTCTATTCTCGACCGCGCGTTGCACTCGGTGTCGACGAAAGGCGCGCAGCGCGCAGCGCGCCACGCGCCCGTCACGGCGCCGTGCCCGACCAGGACAGAATCCAGTTCACCGCCTGCGACGACCGTTCCCAGCCCCGCCGCTGAAGCTCGAGCTGCCGCCGGCCGTCGTCGGTGAGCTCGTAGTACCGCGCCCGGCGGTTATTCTCGGTGGTGCGCCATTCGGAGCTGATCCAGCCGCGGCGCCCGAGCCGCTCGAGCGCCGGATAGAGCGAGCCCTGATTGACCTGAAGCACCTGCCGGGAGACCTGCTCGATGCGCTGGGTGATTCCCCAGCCGTGCTGTGGCTCCACCGACAGCGTTTTGAGAATGAGGAGCTCGAGAGTGCCCTGGAGCAGCTCGGCGCGTTCGTCGGCCATCCGATGCCTCCGGTCCGAAAAGGTGACGACTGCATCGATCGACGCCACGCGCTGTTCGGATGATGATCCAAGCATAGCGTTCCTCTCGACAGTCGAGATATAATGCCGCAACTTCTCTCGACTGTCAACAGGAGCATGGCCCGACCCGGAAGCTCGGGTGGTGCCAAACGTAGAGGGGCGAGTCGAACACAATCGACTCGCCCCTCTCTACCCGGATGAGAACCCGGTTACCGACGGCGCCCCATCAGGCGGGCTGCTCGCTCGGGTGCCCGTGCGCGTCGTCCTCGTCGTGCGCACCATGACCGCCGTGGCGGGCCTCATGCTCGGCCGCGATCTGTGCCAAACGCGGTGAGACCATCGGGTAGGTCCGGCCGAACCAGGCGTAGCAGAACAGAAAGAGGCCGAGCATCAGCAGGGTCGGTCCGAGTTCCGGAAGTCCGAAGATCGGGCCGCTTCCAGCCGTGATCGACGGCAACACCAGCAGATAGCGCTCCAGCCAGAGCGAACTCGTGCTGACGAGGCAAAAGAGCCCGAGCACGAGCGGCGACTTCTTCGCGGCGATGAAGAGAAGTCCCCAGAAGGGGAGCAGGAACATGCCGATGAAGACGAGCCGGGCCACCGGCATCCACTCGCCCCAGAGACGCTGGAAGACGAAGCCGGTTTCTTCCGGGATGTTGCCGTACCAGATGACCAGGAACTGCGACCACATCAGGTAGGCCCAGAAGATGGTGAACCCGAAGCAGAGCTTACCCAGGTCGTGCCGCTGCTTGGGTGTGACCAGGTCGGCGATGCCCAGGTGGCGCGAAGTGTAGATCATCAGCAGCGCGAGCACGGTATGAGCGCCCAGGAAGGAGCCCATGAAGTACCAGCCGCCCAGCAGGTTGCTGAACCAGTGCGGCTGGAGCGCCTGGATGCCGTCGAACCCGATCATCGTGAGGACCAAGGCGTACAGCACCACATACCCCGCGGCAAACCGGTTGGTCGACGCCCGCTGGCCCTCGATAGCCGCGTCGGAGCCGTCGAACTCGCGGGTAGCGGCCTCGTAGCGCGCCTTACGATCGGCCCCGACCGTATTCCGCGCCAGGAACATGTCGCCCACCATATCGGAGCGGATCATCTTCCAGCCGACCCAAAAGAGCGCCACGATGCCGACCAGCAACCGACCGAACATGAAGGGCTTCGACAGCCAGACGGCTTTGCCGTGCGGCAGCGAATGCAGCTGCTCGTACATATGGCCGTAGATCGGCTGATATCCCACCGTAAAGATGAGGATCAATCCGACCAGCGACACTACCGCAAAGAAGACGTGGGCCGCTGCGAAGCGCACGATGAAGCCCGACCACTTGGCATTGGACAGCTTGTTCGCAGCAACCAGGGCCAGACTACCACCGGCCAGACCGGTGAAGTAGATCCAGTTGACATGGAAGAGGTGCCAGGCGCGCTGACTGTCCCCCGAAAACAGGGACAGCGCAAAGATCGCAGCACCGACCACCGCGAGCACGAGCCCTACGGTCCACAAGAGGTTGAAGCGCCCCGCATTGCCGCGAACGATGATGCGCTCGCGCTGTGCCGCTCGGCTCATTGGCTGGCTCCTTCCGCCGCGGCAACGGGCGCCGCCGGCGTAATCCCTTGCAGATGCCGCATATAGTTCACCACAGCCCAGCGATCACGCTGCCGGAAGATCTTGTCACCATACATCGGCATGACGCCGCGGCCGTACCGCACGACGCTGTACAGGTAGCCGTCGGTATACCCCTTGGCCTTGTCGGCCAGCAGGGATTGGGCACCCAGCCGGACACCGACCGGACCGTCTCCCGCGCCGGATCCGCCGTGGCAGACCGCGCAGAAATTCCGGTAGACCTCTTCACCCCGCGCGAGGGTTTGCTGGAACTCCGCGACGGTCGGGTTACGAACGTTATTGGCCGCGAGCGTGTCGAAACCATACATCGGAACCGGACCGGAAAAATTGAGCAGTCCCCAATCGGCTTCGCCGCCGGTGATCGGCACCGATCCTTTCGGCGTATAGCGCGGAATGTCCGCTCGCTGATACGGCGACGGAGTGGGCGATTTGACCATGTGGTCGAACCACGGCACCGCCTTCATCAGATCGTCCGGCGACGGCAGCGTGTCGTAGTACCAGTTGCAGCCCGACAGACCCGCCAGAAGGCCGAGGGTCGCGAGCAGTCGCTTACGCGCCATGTTCCGTCA
The DNA here is from genome assembly GCA_964619465.1 of uncultured Gemmatimonas sp. GTDB lineage: Bacteria > Gemmatimonadota > Gemmatimonadetes > Gemmatimonadales > GWC2-71-9 > SHZU01. The sequence continues at coordinate 15,661 of CAZUES010000031.1, read as the reverse complement.
CCTCGTCTGAGCCGACTTCTTCCAGAAACTTCCGGACGCCGTTCCGCTGATCCGGCGGACACGGTACGAACAAGCCGATGGTGTCGTCGCTGAACTCCGGCTTGAACGGCCGGCCCTTGAGCGACTTGAGCGCCGACAGAATGATCACACCCGCCACAGTCGACAGCGCGCCGTAGAGAATGGTCAACTCGAAACCGAGCACCACGTACGGAGGAATCGCCCCGATCGGCTTACCACCGACCAGGAGCGGCCAGTCGTACGACATCCAGAGCGTCATCCCGAAGCCTGCTGCGCAGCCCACCAACCCGCCGATCAGCGTGAAGGCGCGCACCCAGCTGGTCTTGTGCTCGAGCGCTTCCTCGATGTGGTGATTGGGCGCGGCCGTATAGACGGTCAGATCCCGGTACCCCCGAGCCCTGAGCCCCTTGATCGCGTCGATCGCCGAGTCCTCGTACTTGAACGCAGCGAGCACACCCGAGAGGGTTTTGGTAGCCATCAATGCCCCCCCTTCTTCCGGCGCGGCATCGGAATCATCTCCTTGATTTCCTGGATCGCTACGACCGGGAAGGTCTTGGCAAACAGGATGAAATACATCCCGAACCACCCGAACGACCCGAGCAGAATGCCCCAGTCGGCCCAGGTCGGATTCATCCGGTCCCAGGCAAACGGAATGAAGTCATTGGCCAGGGACGACGTGATAATGACGTAGCGCTCGAACCACATCCCGATGTTGATGAAGATCGAGATGACGAAGAGCGCCGTCAGGTTCTGACGGATCTTCTTGAACCAGAGCAACTGCGACACGAACGCGTTGCAGATGATCATGGTCCATCCGGACCACCAGAGCGGTCCAAAGGCGCGGAGCCAGAAGCTGGTCTGCTCGAAGGTGTTGCCGCTGTACCAAGCGATGAAGTACTCCATCGCATAGGCATAGAACAGGATCGTTCCGGTCAGCAGCGTGAGCTTGGCCAGATTGTCGAAATGGTAGTCCGTGATCAGATGCTCGATCTTGAGCACCTTGCGCAGCGGAATCACCAGCGTCAGCACCATGCCGATACCGGAGTAGATCGCGCCGGCCACGAAGTACGGGGCGAAGATGGTGCCGTGCCAGCCGGGGATGACCGACATGGCGAAGTCCCAGGACACGACGGAGTGTACCGAGAGCACCAGCGGCGCGGCCAGCGCCGCCATGAAGCCGTAGCCTTGGACGTAGTGACGCCACTGGCTGTCGGCGCCGGTCCAGCCCAGCGACAGCGCGCTGTAGATCTTCTTGCGCCAGCCCGTCACCTTATCGCGGACCGCCGCGATGTCGGGAATGAGACCGACCACGAGGAAGGTGGCGGAGACCGTGAAGTAGGTCGAGATGGCGAAGACGTCCCAGATCAGCGGCGACTTGAAGTTCGGCCACAGGAAGCGCTGGTTCGGATACGGAAGCAGCCAGTAGAAGATCCACTGACGGCCGATGTGAATGATCGGGAAGAGTGCCGCGGTCATGACGGCAAACACCGTCATGGCTTCCGTCGACCGGTACACCGCCGTTCGCCAGGGCGAACGGAACAGGAACAGGATGGCGGAGATCAGGGTGCCGGCGTGGCCGATACCGACCCAGAACACGAAGGTCGTGATGTAGACGGACCAGAAGATCGGCGGCTGATAGCCGGCCAACCCGAGGCCTTCCTTGAGCAGCGCGACGAAGGTGACGGCCCCGACCAGGAACATCGCGATGGCGCCGAAGAGCGCCATGTAATAGCCGCGACTCGGCGTCTCGAGCGTCTTGACGACGTCACGGGTGACTTCGGCGTGCGTCAGTTCCTGATGCGGCATTCCGTGTGGCATCGCGGTCATTGATTAGGCCTCCGATCCCGCCACGACCTTGGCCAAATAGGTCACGGCCGGCCGCACATTGATGAGGTCGAGCACCTGGTACGCACGCGGGTCGCGTGCCGCCGCGCTAACCTTGCTGTTCGGATCGTTGATATCACCGAACGTGATGGCTCCCGACGCGCAGGCCCGGGCACAGGCGGACTGCACGTCCCCATCACGAAGCGACCGGTCCTCCAAAACCGCCTGATGCTCTGCCGAGCGGATCCGCTGGACACAGAAGGTGCACTTTTCCATCACGCCGCGCGCCCGCACCGTGACATCAGGGTTGAGCTGCAGGTTGAGCGGCTCCGGAAAGGCCCGCTGGTTGTACGCGTACCAGTTGAAGTAGCGCACCTTGTAAGGGCAGTTGTTGGCGCAGTACCGGGTGCCGACGCAACGGTTGTACACCTGGCCGTTGAGCCCGTCCGAGGTGTGGTACGCCGCGTACACCGGGCAGACCGGCTCGCAGGGCGCATTGTCGCAATGCTGGCACATCATCGGGATGACGCGGGCCGAGAAGGGCTCGCCGTCTTCGCCGCCGTGATAGTACCGCTCGATCCGCAGCCAGCTCATTTCACGACCGCGGAAGATCTCTTCCTCGCCGACGGTCGGGATGTTGTTCTCGGCGTAGCAGGCGGTGACGCAAGCCGAGCAGCCGGTGCACTTGGCCAGGTCGATGACCTGGTGCCACTGCCGGTTGTGACCGCGGTAGTCGCCGAACTTGCGCTTTTCGACCTGAGCCTCGCGGAATCCGGCAATCGCCTCGAGTTCCTGGTCGGTGTTGATGTGGTGTTCTTCGTGACCCTGTTCGTGGTAGGCCTGCTTGACGGTCAGGCCGCGCGCAGCAAGGGCCAGCGGCATCGCTTCCGTGATACCGCGGCCGAGTTCGCGCGGATTGCCTTCGGTCTTGGCGACCTTCCGATAGCGGCCCGTCTTCTCGACCTTCACCTTGGTCGAGAGGTAGGGCAGGAAGCCCTGACCATCGGCCGCCGAGAGCAGGTCGAGCGGATTGACGCCCCGCCCCGTTCCGTAGCGTCCGAACTCGGTGTGTCCGAGTCCGAGCGGCATGGCAAGGACATCCTTGCGAATGCCAGGATAGACATAGACCTGCGCTTCGATCGAGCCGGCGGGCGAGATCAGACGGAGGATCTCGCCCTCCCGCACGTCGATCTCGCGAGCGGTCTCGGGATTCAGCTCAACCCAAGACTGCCACGTGATCTTCGTGACGGGATCAGGAATCTCGAGCAACCAGGGGCGATTGGCGCCCCGGCCGTCGTGATAATGCAGACTCGGGAACGGGGCGAAGTAGAACTCGCCGTCGCCATCGAGTGTCGGCTTCGGATTGGTAAGATCGGCGGCCGTGCTGGCCAAACGAACCGGGGTCGACGGCGTCGTATCATAGACCCCACCGCGGGCCAGCGAGGCTCGCCAGAAGGCCTCGGTATCGGCCGCGCCACGACTCCGCGCGAAGTCGGCCCAGACGCTCTTCAGGTGCGCTTCGAAGGTCGGCGCCGTGAAGGTCGCCGCCATGCTGCCGCCCATCTTGCGAGCCGTCTGCAACAGGACGTCGCCGGTGGCGACGTTCTTGAAGACTCGCTCCATCACCGGCTGCATCAAGCCGCGCACCCCCGCCCGCGGGCGTGCATCGTCCCACCGCTCGAGCGAATGCAGATTGGGGATCAGGAGGTCTGAGGCAGCGGCCGTCTCGTCGAAGTACAGACTGGTCGAAACCTTGAATCGAACTTTGTCGAGTGCCGCGCGGAATCCGCCGCTCTTGGGCAGCGAAAAGAGCGGATTGACGTCGTGGAAAATCACGACATCGATTTCACCCGCCTCCATGGCGCGCTCCAGACCGAGCATCGCGCCATAGCCGTCGCCGCCGACATTGCCGCTTCCGAAGCGGACCGTCGTACCGACGTTGCCCGCGACGTAGTTGAGGACGTTGACCGCAGCGCACAAATCGGCCGCCCCGCGATGCTGCGTCCCGATACCGCCCGCCACCGCCAGGCTCGGCGCAAATGATACGAACTCGTCGTAGAGCCGTCGGATCTGATCGGACGGAAGTCCGGTGTCGGCCGAAACCCGCTCCAGGCCGTATGCTTCGAGCAGCGGTCGCAGTGCCGCGGCATCGGCCGGAACAGCGCCGCCGCGGGTGTTCACCACCGCATTGGCGAGTCCGAGGACCAGCGAGGTTTCCGAGCCCGGAACCGGCGCCAGCCACTGATCTGCGTTCATGCCCGTCAGCGACATCCGCGGACCGACGTAGACGAACTTGGCCATCTGCCGATCGACGAAGCCATGGGCACGGACAAAACCGCGTTCGTTTTCGAGCGGACCGTTCCAGGTTTCCAGGAAGTCGGCCCCGAAGGAAACGATGTACTTGGCCTGACCGAAGTCGTGGGTCGGAACCTCGTCGATTCCGAACACCCTTTGCGCAGCGAGCCTGAGCGGCTCGTGATCAAAGGCCTGGTAACGGACCAGCCGCCCACCCAGCGTCGAAACCCATTGGGCGACCAGGTCGGACATGGTACCGGCGCCCGCGCCGCTCACCACCGCGACCCGCGACCCCGCCGACCGCAACTCACCGGCCAGATGGTCGATGGCTTCGTTCCAGAGGATCTCGGCGTGCTTGCCGGCCTGGTTGCGAAGCGAGGGGCCTTTCAGGCGATCGGGATTATAGAGTCCCTGGAGCGACGCCTGGCCCCGGGAACACAACCCGCCCCCATTGATCGGATGCTCGGGATTGCCGTCGAGCTTGATGGCCCGCCCTTCGCGCGTCCGCACATGAATGCCGCATCCCCCGGCGCACTCGCCGCAGGTGCTCGCATAGATCGTCGGAATGCTGGGCACCTGGTCTTCGGACTGCACCAGGTACGGAATCAGCTTCTCGACCTTGCCCGTGGAGCACCCCGAAAGCGCGGCGGAGCCGGCACCGGCTACGCCAACCACTTTCAGAAATCGGCGTCGATCCAAGGCTTCGTTGTCTGCCATTCCCTCTCCTATCGGCACGGACCCGGATTGCTTCCGTTGCTTCGTCCAGCCGTGATCATCCGGTACGGCGTCCCGGCGCAATCGTCTGAGTTATCTGCGAACCGCAGTACGCTTTACCCGCTAATAGTGACACACGGTACAATCACGCGAGACGCCCCGCTCGACGTGGCAACTGATACAGAAACCCATGTTGTTCACGTTGTTGGCCTTGTAGACCTGCGGCATCCGCGCCACGTCGCCGTGGCAGGTGGAGCAGGCGTTCGGCCCCAAGACTTTGACGTGGACACTGTGCGGGAAGTGCGCGTGCTTGGCAAGCGTGTGAATGCGGACCCACTCGATCGGCCGCTTCTCACGGAAGGCTTCGCGGACCTTACGGATCTCTGCGCGATCCGAGCTGTCCGTGCCCGCAATAGCCAGATGGCACCCCATACAGGTCTGAACCGATGGAATGCCCGGCTCCTTGGCGTCGGCCACGGAATAATGACAGTACTGACACTGGATCTTGAACTGCCCGGCATGAATGTCGTGCCGGAAGAAGATCGGTTGCCTGGGGCCCTTGAGATTGGCCGAGTCGGCGACCGTGAGTCGCGGAGCGACAATCGAGTCGGCCGGCGCTTGGGCTGCCTGCTGTTGAGCAATGGAGGGCAAGGGCAACGTGAAGAAGACCGCTGCGCCGGCTACTGCCACCGCAACTCCAGCAACCAAGAGCTTACGCATGCGTGTGCATCCGCCGATCCATGGTGACGAAGTATGTGAAACTTTTCACGACCAGAGAAAACGCGCGCAAGTGCATATAGCGCAAGGCGCAACGACGCGAGAAAAATACGCGCACCGGGTTCGGAAACAAGGCTTTGAGATTGCAAAAAAGGGAACGGATGGCTCGGGATAACTTCCGTCCCGGCAATAAGATATGCGACTTCAAAACTCCCTATTTCTCGCCCGCCTCTTCCTCGATCGGCGGCGTCATCCCGGCCGGCCACCGGAGCGCCTCTGGCAACTCGCCAAGCACTTGATGGCGCGAGAGATAGTGTACCGTCTCGAGCGCCATGGCGCGCAGCAGCTTGACCTCACGCGAATCGGGGTCGGCCCGGTAGACGACTTCCCGGAAGGCCCGGATCACGTTCTCGGCGTTCCGGCTCTTGAAAAAATCGAGTGCCCACAGCGCTCGGTGCCAGTCGTGGAAGGTCTTGTCGAGATCCTCTGCGGTGGCGCGGGTTGCCCGGCGGCGCGGAGCTTTCCGGGTCTGCTCGGCCCCTTCCCGCGCATTCCAGCACTCATAGCTCATGATGGCCACCGCCTGCGCCAGATTGAGCGAGCGGTGACCCGGGTTGGTCGCGATGGTCGTCAGCGTCTGACAGGCGTCGAGTTCGGCATTGGTGAGGCCGGCGTCCTCCCGGCCAAAAACCAGGGCCACCGGCCCGTCCTGGGCCTCCTGGGTCAGCAAGGCCGCCGCCGCGGGTGGGCGCAGGAGGCTGCGCTTGGCCGCCCGCTCCCTGGCCGTCATCGCAACGACGTGGACACAGTCGGCGATGGCATCGGTCAACGTCTCGAAATGGCCGATCCGCTCGACGATGTCACCGGTGTTGTGGGCAATCCCTTCGATCCGGTAGGGATCGAACACCGCCGGCTTGACGAGCCGGACATAGGGAATGGCGAAGTTCTTCGCGATCCGTACCGTGGCGGCAATATTGACGAGATCCTGCGGTTCGACCAGGACCAGAATGGGCGGCGCGGTCACCCGTTACCCATGAACCCGGTTGCCACCCCTCGCGATTTGAACATCGCAAGCAAACCGGCCTTGTCGACCGCCTTGAGGTAGGCTTCCTGGGGCTCGACCTGCTGGGACTCGACCAGTTCGACCAGCGCGTCGTTGAGCGTGACCATGCCGGCACGGCGGTTGGTCTGCATGATGGACGGGATCTGAAAGGTCTTCCCTTCCCGAATCAGATTCGAAACGGCGTGATTCGCGAGCAGCACCTCGTACGCCGCGACCCGCCCGCCGCCGATTTTCTTGCACAGGGTCTGCGCAATCACGCCGCGGAACGACTCGGCCAGCATGACGCGGATCTGGGCCTGCCGATCGGCCGGGAACTGATCGATGATCCGGTCGATGGTCGATGCGGCCGTCGTGGTATGGAGGGTTCCGAATACCAGGTGCCCGGTTTCGGCCGTCTCCAGGGCAATCGCTACCGTTTCGAGATCCCGCAGCTCACCAACCAGGATGACGTCGGGATCTTCACGCAAGGCGGCCCGCAGCGCGCTCTTGAAGGTCTTGGTGTGCACGCCCACCTGCCGCTGCGTTACGACACACTGCCGGCTCTGATGGACGAACTCGATCGGATCTTCGATGGTGAGGATGTGATCGTTCCGGGTCGCGTTGACGAGATCCACCAGCGCGGCAAGCGTGGTCGACTTGCCCGATCCGGTCGGTCCCGTCACCAGCACCAGCCCCTTGGTGAGCTGGCACAGCGCCTGAACTTCGGCGCTCACGCCGAGTTCCTCCACCGTGCGGATTCGCGTGGGAATCAGACGGAAGACGCCGAAGGGCCCAAGCCGGTCACGGGCCGCGTTGCAGCGCAGCCGGCCGACCTCCGCGAGTTCGTAGGCATAGTCGGCATCGCCGTCTTCCCGCCAGGCGGCCAGGTCGCGCGGCGCCATGGTGGCGCGGAGCATCAGTTCGATCTCTTCTCCGGTGAGCGCCGGTTCCTCGAGCGGCGTCAGCGACCCCGAGGCGCGCAGGGTCGGGGGACTTCCGACTCGAAGGTGGAGATCGCTGCCGTCACGCTCCGCCAGGGTGCGGAACAGTCGCTCGATCCGTTCGCGTGGCCCCGACAGGTCGACTGCCGCCACGGACTCCTCCGCCGCGGCACGTCCCATCGGCGGGAAGAGCGACCGCAACGTCGCCGAGAGACTGCCGTTCGACGGCGCGATCTGCACTTCGACGGCGCCGTCGGGGCCGTCGTAGGTAAAGGCAAACTCCGCCGCCGCGCCGAGCCGATCGCCCAGCTGGGCCGGAACGATTTCCCGGAGCAGGCTGACGACCTGCTGTTCGGAGAGTGACTCCTTGGTCATCGAGCGGACCAAGCCGTTCTTCTTGAGGGCAACGGGCTGCCCAGGCACCAGGCGGATGGCTTCACCCGCCTGGGCCTTCATCACGCCGAGGAAACGATCAAGTCTGGCCACGTCGGATACCCACGACCGGACTGGCGGCCCGAATGTGATCGCGATTGACGATGCGCACTGCATCCTCCGTCCAAAGCGGGAAGAAGGTCGGCGCCGCATTGAGGAAATCCAGGGCGCGAAGCCGATCCGGCGGCAACTCGATCATGACCAAACCCTCCAGCAGGGTTCCATCAGCCAACTCGATCTCCAACTCCAGCCGCCGCGCGGCCGACGCCCGGTCCGGATCGTCGATTGCCGGCTGCGGAGGTAACTCGAGATACATCGTTTGCTTCTTTGCCACGAAGACCGGCTGCTCGCCGTCCAGAATCAGAACGTAGAACGTTTCCTCCCGATTGAGCAGGTCGTCCGTCGTCTCGGGCCCGGTGTGATGTCGGGCGATCATCTGCAGGTGGATGTTGCCCGTCAGCACCCGCCGGTCGGAAAGATGCACGGCGACCTGCTGCCGCCGGGTCGAGATCCATTCGCTCATCCGCGAACCTCGACCCCAGCCCGCTCCTCGCGCAACCGGATCGGATCGAGATAGTCCGCCGCTTCACCCAGTTCGGTGCGCATTGCCGCCGAATGCTCAGCGACCACATCGAGCAGCGGCGACTCGAGTTCGAGTTGCCGGATCAGATCCAGGGCAATCCTGACGTCCTTGTCGAGCAAAGCAAGACGGAACAGCCGCGGCCAGGTTCCGGTCAGGACGCGGTCGGGCACCAGACTCTCACTCACGAAACTCCGGCCGCTCGATGCGTTGAGCACCTCGAGCCCCGCGCGCGCCGGCACCCCCGCTTTGACCATGGCGGTAAGCGCCTCGGACAGCGCCAGAATGTGGGTGGCAAGCAGCACCTGATTGATCGCCTTGATGGCATCGCCGGCGCCCACCGGTCCCATCGGGACGATCAGCTTGCCGAACGTCTCGAGCAACGGCTTGGCCCGCGCGAATACGTCCGGGTCACCGCCGACCATGACCGTCAGCGTGCCCTGCTCCGCACCAGGCGGCCCTCCGCTCACCGGGCAATCGGCAAATCCGACTCCCTGCTCAGCGAGCCGCGCGGCAATCCGCCGGGAGGTGGCCGGATCACCCGAGGTGCAATCCAGAAAGAGCGTCCCGGGGCGAAGACCCGCGAGCAGGCCGTCCGGCCCGTCGAGCAGGCTCTCGACGTCAGCCGAGGTGGAGAGACAGGTCATCACAACCTCGGCGTCGCGGACCGCCTCCGCCGGCGTTGCGGCAACCCGGCATGAGACCGACCGGGCAAAGGCGTGCGCTCGCTCCGCTGTCCGGTTCCAGACCGTCAGCTCGTGGCGACTCGCGACGCGGACCGCCATCGGTCGCCCGATGGCGCCAAGTCCGAGAAAGGCAACAGCGGTCAATCGCCCGACTCCCGCTTGCCCAGCTCACGGTCGAAGATGAACAGACCGGAGGCGTTGTCGCCGATCTGCTTCAAGGTATCGACGATTTCGGTCGAGGTCTTTTCTTCCTCGACCTGCTCCGTGATGAACCACTGCAGCATGGCCTGGGTGGCCCAGTCCTTCTCCGCGGCAGCCTGTTCGTAGAGCTGGAAAATGCCGGCCGAGACCTTCTTCTCGTGGTCGCGGGCCAGTTCGAACACTGCAAGCGACGACGGGAAGTCCGGCGGCGGCCGATCGATCGCCTCGAGCACGACGCGCCCGCCGCGGTCTTCGACGAAATCGATGATGCGCATCGCGTGCTTGGCCTCCTCCATCGCCTGCATCCGCATCCAGCTGGCAAAACCGTTGCGGCTCTTTTCCGCGAAGTACGCGGCCATCGAAAGGTATAGATACGCCGCGCCGAACTCTTTGTTGATCTGATCGTTCAGCGCTTTCTGTATGCTGGCCGACATGCGCATGATTTCTCTCCTGGAAACTGTGTCCCTCAATATAAAGCGGCGTGATCCGACGGCGCTGAGTCAGCGGCCAAAGCGACTGACCCTGAGAACCATGCTCAACGGAAACTGGCGGCTTCGAACCGGAGTCCGACTGTCCCGGTCGGATCCACTTGCGTCCCCAGATCGACAAAGGTGGCGGTTCGACCGGCCGGATCGACGGCCCGCACGGTGGTATTGCGATAGAGCGGATAGAACCCGATCGGCATCCGAACCGCACCCGCCGGCACCTCACACCAGCAATCGGCCGCCCCATCGAGGCCGGCATTGACGACGAAGCGGAGCGGCCCGTCGGTCTGATTGGTGATCAAGGGGCTGAACATCGGGACCCGGTTCTGGGCCAGCGAGAGCACCACTCGCGTGGTTCCGCGGCCACCCTCGACGCCGACTTCGCCCGACAACGGATGTCCATGGACCGCGCCGCCCTGGCTGCGCAGCGGATCGGTCCGCCAGAGCAGACGGGCAAAGCCGGGCTCGGCAAGGCGGACGGTCGCTTCGCTGCCGGGTTCAATGGTGAGGCTGTCGCCGCTCGGCAGGGTGACCACGGCAGGAACGGTGAGCCGGTTGGTCACCAGGACCGAGGCGGGACGGGCCAACAGCCACCACGCCAGGCCCGCCAGCAGCAGAACCAGAGCGACCAGTGCCCGGGTGGTCTCCGTCATGCTCCCTCCTGACTGCTCCGTCGGTTGGAACCGGTTTCCCCCCGAAAACCCCGTCGCCGAAACCGAGGTCGGGAGATGGCCTCCCAATTATAGCCTGCGCTGCCAAGGCTATTGCGTTGCCAGGCAAACAGATATAGACTTGCTTGTCAGCCAGCAAGTTACTATGACCGATTTCGCATTGTCAGTCCGGGACAGAGAACGCAACGCCGTTCGCTCGCGCGAGTTGATTCTCGACGCGGCGGAGCGGTTATTTGCCGACCAGGGCTACGAAGAAACCAGCCTGAGCGATGTCGGACGGGCCGCCGGCCTGTCCCGGGCCACACCGGGATACTTCTTCGGCGCCAAAGCCGACCTCCACCGCGCCGTACTGGAACGATGCTTCGAAGATGTCCGGCGCACGGTGCGCGAAGGGCGTGACCGGGCACTGGCCAGCGGCCACCCGCCGGACGTCGTGCTGGCCGGTGCGGTGTCGGACTACATCGATTTCGTCGCGGCGCGGCCGCAGTTTGTGCGACTGATCCAACGCGAGGCACTGAGCGGGCGCACCACGCTGGAAACGTTCCCGCTCGGGCTCGCGGTCGGTCGAGAGATGATTTCCGCGCTGACCCAGGAACTGGGCCTCGAGGACATCGAGCCCGGCGAGGTTGCGCACATGCTGTTCAGCCTGATTGCACTGAGCTGGTTCCCGCACCAGAGTTCGACTCTGGCCCGCGCCATGGGCATCGACACCGAAGCCCCGGACTTCCCGGACGAACGCAAGCGTCACGTGACCGAACTCATCGCCGGATGGCTGGCAGCGCGCCGAGCCAGCATCCCATCCCGTTAGGCAGACCGGAGACTATCGCCATGACCGCGACTGCAGCGCCCCGCTCCACCGAGCGCCCCGCCACCGGACGTGAGGCCGAACAGGCCGCGCGCGACACTGCCGAAGCGGCCCGCGAAACAGAATGGAATGACAGCTTCGTCAAGGAACTCTTCGAAGGCAATCTGCGGCTCGATCTGATCCATCCCTACCCCGAGCCCAAGCCGGAAGACGTGGCGCGTGCGGAACCGTTCTTAGAGGCGCTGGAGCAGTTCCTGCTCACCAAGGTCGATGCCGATCAGATCGACGAAGACGAACAGGTTCCGCCCGACGTGGTCGATGGCCTCCGCAAGCTGGGCGCCTTCGGCATCAAGGTGCCGGAAGCGTTTGGCGGCAAGGGCCTGAGCCAGCTGATGTACACGCGCGCCATCGCCATGACCTCGAGTATCTGCGGCAATCTGACCGCGCTGCTCTCAGCCAGTCAGTCGATCGGTGTTCCGGTACCGCTCAAGCTGTTCGGCACGCCCGAGCAGCAGCAGAAATACTTTCCGCGCCTGGCAGCCGGTGAGATCTCCGCCTTCGCGCTGACCGAGAACGACGCCGGCTCCGACCCGGCGGGGTTGTCCACCTCGGCCCGGCTGAGCGAGGACGGCACCCACTGGATCCTGTCCGGCGAGAAGCTCTGGTGCACCAACGGCACCGTCGCCGGCGTGATGGTGGTGATGGCGCGCACCGGCCCCAAGGCTATCACGGCGTTCATCGTCGAGGCGGACTGGCCCGGAGTCGAAGTGGTCCGGCGGTTGCACTTCATGGGACTGCGCGCGCTGGAAAACGGCATCCTCCGGTTTCACGATGTCAAAGTTCCCGTCGAGAACGTGCTCTGGGGCGAAGGCAAAGGGCTCAAGCTGGCTCTGATCACGCTCAACACGGGCCGGCTGACCCTGCCGGCGTCGTGCGTCACGGGTGCCAAGCGGATGCTCGAGATTGCCCGCCGCTGGGCAGCGGATCGGGTCCAGTGGGGCCAGCCGATCGGAAAACACGATGCCATTGCCCAGAAGATCGGGCGCATGGCCGCCGAGACTTTTGCGCTGGAGGCGGTCAGCGACCTGTGCTCACTCCTGGCCGATCGCCCCAAGACGGACATCCGGCTGGAAGCCGCGATTGCCAAGATGTGGAACTCCGAGACCGGCTGGCGCATCGTCGACGATACGCTGCAGATCAAGGGCGGACGCGGCTACGAAACGGTCGCGTCACTCAAGTCCCGGGGAGAGCGGCCTGATCCGGTCGAACGAGCCCTGCGCGACTGGCGTATCAATCTGATCTTCGAGGGCAGTTCGGAAATCATGCGCCTGTTCATTGCCCGCGAGGCGGTCGACACCCATCTCAAGGTCGCCGGCAAGCTGATCGACCCGCGCTCCTCGATCGGCGAGAAATTCGGCGCGCTGGTCAAGGCGGGCCTCTTCTACGCCTGGTGGTACCCCAAGCAGTACCTCGGCTGGGCCTTGCCGCCGCGCTACAGCGAGTTCGGGACGCTGGCCAAGCATCTGCGGTTCGTCAACCGCGCCTCACGCCGTCTGGCGCGCAGCCTGTTCCACGCCATGATCCGTTTCGGGCCACGTCTCGAGAAGAAGCAGTCCGTCCTCTTCCGGGTGGTCGAAATCGGAGCCGACCTCTTTGCCATGAGTGCCACAGTTGCCAAGGCGCAGCTCCTGGCCAGGAAAGATCCCAGCAACCGCGGGCCGATCGAACTCGCCGACCTCTTCTGCCGGCAGACCAGCTGGCGGGTAACCGTCCGGTTCGAGGAAATTTTCGGCAACGACGACGACCGAGCCTACCGGCTGGCCCAGGATGTGATGCAGCGAAAGTACGTCTGGCTGGAAGAAGGCATTGCCGGGTGGGAAGGCCGGAAGCGGACCTGAGTTCTCGCGCCGATAGGCGCAGGCGGTTTGGTGCCGAGCGACCGGCACCCCGCCTGACTGGATTGTGTCGCGACGAAAGGAGCAGATCATGGCAACAGCTGAAGGCAGGACCATCCCGTTCGTCGGACCGGAGCACATCGACGTGGCGGTGCTCGAAACATTCGGATATAACGGCCCGGACCAGGACATCGTCACCGCAACGGACGAGTTCAGCGCGGTCTGTCCCTACAGCGGGCTGCCGGACTACGCCCGATTGACGGTCAGCTATATCCCCGGCGCCAGCTGCATCGAACTCAAGAGTTTCAAGTACTACATCACCAGCTATCGGAACGTCGGCATCTTTCAGGAGCATGCCACGGCGCGGATTGCCGAGGATCTCTTTCGAGTGCTGGCCCCCAAGCGGCTTTCGGTCCGCACCGTGTACAATGTGCGCGGCGGCTTCGAAACGACCTGTACGGTCACGCTCCCCAGCTAGGACTCGGCGCGGTTTGCAGTTGCCGGCCAGCCGTCGCGCGCAGCCAGCAGGCCTCGCCCCAGCCGGCGCGCAGAGGGAGACAGCCGCTCCAGTTCCTGCCGGGCCCGCTCCGTCAGTCCCTGGTGGTACAAGGTGCGCAAGAGGTGGTCCAGGTCTCCGATGATCTCGTGCGTCGGCTCGGGATCCGACGGTCGCGACCAGACGGGGACCTGACGCACCTGTGCCACCAGCTCGCCCGGGGCATCGTTGGACAGCAATACGTCGAGCACATCCGCAACGAAATCGCGTCTGCCCTGCAGGAAGCAACGAGCGGTTGCCGACGCCACCAGTGCCGCGAACCACCCCAGGGCGCTCGGGTCAAGCAACCGGGCCGCATGGTACACCCCGGAATAGAGATTCCTGGGTTGATGCGCCAGCCTCGCAGCCAGGCCGACGGTGACGACGGCGGCGCCGAGTCCCGGGCCGAATGCATCGTCCGGGGCGGGCAGGCCCTGCTCTCCCAGCCAACGGGTGGCGCGAGCCACGACGGGGCATTCGAAGCCTTCCGAAACCTGGCCCCATTGCGCCGCAACCCGTCCGAAATCGGGCGCCGACCGCACCATCTCGTCGTCGAGAATTCTGGCCAGTGTGGCCTCGCCGGGGCGCGGCAATGCCGGCGGGAAGAGCGCGGTCCGCAAGGCGTCGGCCCGGGCTGTGGCATCCTGGGGAGGTATCATCGAAGGCACGGCGGAAGATAATGGCAGCGGCGCGTATCTTCGCTGAGGGCGAAAAACAGCACGAATTTTCGCGGCACGACGGGCCGATCCTTCCCTCTTCAACTATGTTTGGGCAGCCGACAATTCGACGTGCGAGCCGGCTCGCGCAGATGCCGTTCCAACCAGCTGAAAGAAGGTTTGTGGTGGCCAAAGACACCCTCTCCATCACCGATAATCGGACCGGGCAGGCCTACGAGGTCCCCATCACCGATGGCACCATCCGGGCCGTCGATCTCCGCAACATCAAGACGGGCGACGACGACTTCGGTCTGATGACCTACGACCCCGCCTTCATGAATACGGCCGCCTGCCGCAGCGCGGTCACCTTCATCGACGGCGACAAGGGGATTCTCCGCTACCGGGGCTACCCGATCGAGCAACTTGCTGAGCAGGCCAGCTTCCTCGAAGTTGCCTACCTGCTGGCCGAGGGCGAGCTGCCCAACCGGGAGCAACTGGACAAGTGGACCAACCAGATCCGGTACCACACCTACGTCCACACCAACGTCACCAAGTTCCTGGAAGGCTTCCGGTACGACGCCCACCCGATGGGCATGCTGGTGAGCGCGGTGGCGGCGCTCTCGACGTTCTATCCGGAAGCCAAGAATATCAACGATCCGGACAACCGGTACATTCAGCGGGTCCGCCTGCTGGCCAAGTTCCCGACCATTGCGGCGTTCATCTTCCGCCACCTGCGCGGCTTACCGTACGAGTTCCCCAGAAACGACCTCGACTACATCGGCAACTACGTCAACATGATGTTCTCGATCGGCGGCAAGCATCAGCCGAACAAGGTGCTGCAGCGCGCGCTCGAGATCCTGCTGATCCTGCACGCCGACCATGAGCAGAACTGTTCGACCAGCGCCGTCCGCGCGGTCGGGTCCTCGCAGGTCGACCCGTTTTCCGCCGTCTCGGCCGGCGCCGCTGCCCTCTACGGCCCGCTGCATGGCGGCGCCAACGAGGCGGTCCTCCAGATGCTGGACGAGATCGGCGACAAGAAGAACATCCCCGGCTTCATTACCAAGGTGAAGCAGGGCGAAGGCCGCCTGATGGGCTTCGGACATCGGGTTTACAAGTCGTACGATCCGCGCGCGACGCTGATCAAGAAGACCGCATACGAGGTCT
>CAZUES010000030.1:18838-48991 GCA_964619465.1 uncultured Gemmatimonas sp. | reverse complement strand
TGAAGGCGATGCCCAGCGCGCCCGCCATGATGAGCGGGAAGATGAAAGTCCAGAAAACCGCCTCGGGTTCCCGATAGAACTCGCGATAGCGGGCCAGGGTGAGCTGGACCAGCGCGCGGTCACGCCAGCGGCGAGGTGCGGAGCCGTCAGCCATCGCGCAGGTGCCTTCCGGTCAAGTGGACAAAGACGTCTTCCAAGGTCGCGCTGTGGGTTGCCAGGTCCGTCAGCGTTGCACCGCGCCGTTCGAGCAAGCCCAGCAGCGCGGGAATGGCCTCGTGGATCTGGGTCACGTCGAGTTGCCGGCGCCCCTCGGTGTCGCGCACCGCGGTAACCCCGGGCAATGACCTAAGCTCCGCATCGGTGGGCATGGTGGCGGGATGCTCGAGCCCGAACTCGACCACGTGCTCGGTGCCCAGCAACCCGATCAGTTCGCGCGGCGTGCCCAGCGCGATGATCCGGCCGTGGTCGACGATGCCGACCCGGTCGCAAAGTTGCTCGGCCTCATCCATATAATGGGTGGTCAGAATCACGGTGCGCCCCTCGGCCTTGAACTGCTCGATCAGGCTCCAGAGCTGCCGGCGCGACTGGGGATCGAGCCCGGTGGTGGGCTCGTCGAGAAAAAACAGTTCCGGATCGCCTACCAGCGCGCAGGCAATCGCGAGCCGCTGCTTCTGTCCCCCGGACAGGCCGCCGACCCGGGCGTTCCGCTTTTCGCCCAGCTGGACGGCAGCGATGACGTCCTCGACCGGACGCCGTTTCGGATAGAGGCTATGAAACAGCTCCAGCGTTTCCACCACCGTCAGCTTCTCGGCCAGCTGGGTTTCCTGCAGTGAGATTCCGATGGCGGCGCGAATGGCGCGCGGGTGTTCGCGGTGGGTCATGCCCAGCACGCGAACCTCGCCCTCATCGGGCTCGTTCAAGCCTTCGCAGATCTCGATCGTGGTCGTCTTGCCGGCGCCGTTAGGCCCGAGCAGGCCGAAACACTCGCCCCGAGGCACCTCGAGATCGAGGCCTGCCACGGCCACTACATCGCGATAACGCTTGACGAGACCGCGAATCGACAACGCGGGCCCGTTACTCGATGACACCATGAGCAGTTGCGCCGGTCAAACGGGCATGAACGGTAATCGAGAGGCCGGGTGCAGGCCATCGCGCACCCGGCCCCATTTCCTACTGAAGCGAGATGCCCTGACGGTCGGTGGCAGTCGGCCGATGTTGCGCCAGCAGTCGGTCGGTGAAGTCGAGCCGATTCTCGAGTTCGGCCACTCGAGCGCTCAGCAGATCGACCTCGGTCAGGCGGTCCTCGAGATCATGGCGGAGCATCGCGATCTCGCGCCGGGAGCGATCGAGTTCCGAGTTGGCCAAACCGAGGTCGCGTTTGGCCCCGCGCCCGCCGCTCATCTGACGCATCGACGGCAGCACCACGAACGCCACGAAGACCATCAGCCAGAACCACGGGACGCCAGAAAAATCGATGCTCACCGCCCACCTCCGGTCGAGGTTCGCTCCCACTCCGTTTCGATATCGCGCGCCGCCTGGTCCAGGATCTCGACGATCCGCTGCACCGACGGGTGATCGGGGCCCAGCCGCCAGGCGCGCTTGAAGGTCAACGCCGCCAGTTTCGCAAACGCCTGGTTGAGATCGGCCATGTGGCCGCCGGCGAAGTCGCGCACCGTGCCGCGGACCCGGTCGAAGATGTCGTCGAGCACGCCCTGGTTGTCGTCGAGGAACTGCTCACCCTCGGGGGTGATGTGATAGACCTTCTTCCCGTCCTGCTCGACCGCGCGGACATACCCCTGGTCTTCCAGCAGTTGCAGGGTCGGGTAGACCGTCCCGGCCGACGGGGTGTAACACCCGGCCAGCCGCTCTTCCAGCGCCTTGATGATTTCGTACCCATGGCGAGGCTTTTCCCGGATCAGCCGAAGGATGACGAACTTCACTTCACCGGATTCGAAGATCTGCCGGCGGCGGCGACCCTTGGATCCGCCAACGCCAAACTTGACCTCGAACTGGGCCGGATCGAACGAGAACCCGAAGAGATTCCCTAAACCCCAGTCATCATTGCGCTTAGCCATAGTCGACCTCTTCTGCTCACCCGGGAGAACTACCTGCTCATGACTATCGTACGACATATCGTACGATAGTGTTCCAGGTCTGTCAAGATATATCGGCCGACATGTTTGTGTTCCACGTCGAAACTTGCCGTGATCCGTTCCGTATGTGGCAGCGAAACACGTCCATATACCGGTTTTCTGGTCGACTCTCCGTAATAGGGAGGCGTGCGTGCCGTTGCAGCAGGAAGATCTGGTCATCAGGACCAGCGGGCTCACCAAATCGTTCAAAACCGTCAACGTACTGCAGGGGCTGGATCTCGAGGTCCGGCGCAACTCGATCTTCGGATTCTTGGGGCCCAACGGTGCCGGCAAGACCACTACGATCAAACTGCTGCTCGGCCTGGCCCGGCCGACCGCCGGCAGTGCCACCCTGTTCGGCTTCGACAGTCAGCGCGATACGCTCGAAGTGCGCCGCCGGATCGGATACCTGGCTCAGGATCCCCGATTTTACGACTACATGACCGCGCGGGAGACACTGCGGTTTACGGCCCGGTTCTTTTTCGAGGCGGCCGGGCTCGATCGGCACATCGACGAGACGCTCGACCTGGTGGGCCTGACCGACAAGGCCGACCGGCCGATCCGCGGCTTTTCCGGCGGCGAGCGGCAGCGGCTCGGTATTGCCCAGGCGCAGATCAGTAAACCGGAGCTGCTGATCCTCGACGAGCCGGCCGCGTCGCTCGATCCGATGGGCCGTCGCGACGTGCTGGAGGTGATGGAGCGGCTCCGCCAGTACACTACGATCTTCTACTCGACCCACATCCTTGAAGACGTCCAGCGCATCAGCGATACGGCGGCCATCCTCCACCACGGCAAGTTGCTGGCGCATGCCTCGATGGGTGAGCTGCTGACGGACCAGTCGGGCAGCACCTATCTGGTCGACCTGGTCGGCGCCACCGATGCGACGCGCCGGCGGATCGTCGGCCTGCCCTGGGTTACCGAACTCGAGGAAACGCCCGGTCCCGACGGCACCCAGTGGCGCATCTCGACCGGTGACACCGCGGCCGCCGAGCATGGGTTGCTGCGCACGATCCTGGCCGACGACTCGGTCATGGTGCGCAGCTTCGGCCGCCGGCGCCATCGGCTCGAAGATGTCTTCGTCACCATGATCGAAGGGGGAGCGGCCTCGTGAGCCTCACACCGACGGCATCATCCGGGTGGGCCACCGGTTTCGGCAATCTGCTTGGCAAGGAACTTGGCGCCTGGTGGCAAACTCGGCGCTGGTTGATTCATCTGATCTTGTGGCCGGCCGTGACCACCGGGTTCGTGCTGGCGGGGACGCTGTCGCAGTACCGCAGCTCGACCAATCCGGCCCGCGACATCGAAGAACTGATTCAGATGTTCTTCCAGCTGGGCGGCTTCTTCGGCCTGATCGGCGCGGTGCTGGTGACTCAGGGGGCCGTCGTCGGCGAACGAGAGTCCGGCACCGCAGCCTGGGTGCTCACCAAGCCAACCAGCCGGTCGGCCTTCATCCTCTCCAAGTTCGTGGCTATTGCGCCGACCTTTCTGCTTCTGTCGCTCGTGTTGCCGGCCGTGGCCGCGCTGGTCATCCTCAAGGTTTTCTGGGGCGCGCCCGCGCCCGCGGCGGTCCACTTCGCCGAGGCGGTGGGCATACTCGCGGTACACCAGACGTTCTACATCGCATTGACGATCATGCTTGGTGTGCTGTTCCGTTCTCGCGTACCGGTTGCCGGCGTTGCGCTCGGGTTCTGGATCTCGGGCGGGATCCTGCCGAACCTCAAGGCCTTTGCGTTCCTGACGCCGTTCCTGCCGTGGCCGCTGACTAATGCCGCGGTCAACATCGCGCTCTGGCAGCCGCTGAGCTACCAGGTGTGGCTTCCGGTCATATCGACGACCGTCCTGATCGCCGTGTTCCTTCTGGCCGCGCTTGGGATCTTCGAGCGGGAGGAACTCTAAGCAGCCCCTTTGCGGCTGGCCGGCCTGAAGACGGCGGCCAGTCGCCTGGCTCGGGCGGCGACCCGGCCGTATCCTTCTGCTCATGCATACTCGCATTGTCCTTCTGTTTGCCGTGATGCTGATGCTCGCTACGCGGGGTGCTTCGGCTCAGCGCCCCGCGTACGACGTCTATGCGGTGAAGTACGGGGAACTCCGCGGCTTTCCGCTCCGCGCGCTGGTGCTCGGCGCCGACAGCACGGCGCGGGCCGACCTGGCCATGATGGTCTGGGTGCTCCGCGGTGCGAACCGGGTCATCCTGGTGGACGCGGGGTTCTATCGCGACGAGTTCATCAAGAGCTGGTTGCCCGTCGACTTGGTCCGTCCGTCCGACGCCCTCGCTCCGTTAGGCATTGCTCCGGGCGACGTCACCGATGTGATCGTGACTCATCTCCACTGGGATCACGCCGACGGTGTCGACCTCTTTCCGCGCGCGCGAATCTGGGTCCAGCGCACCGAGTATGAGCATTATCGCGATTCGACCAACATGCCGCGGAGCGGGGTATTCGCTTCGACCATGGCGTCGCTCGAACGGGCTCGATCGGAGGATCGGCTTCGCCTCGTGCCGGGCGACTCCAGCGAAGTGGCGCCGGGCGTGTTCGTGTACACCGGTGGGCGGCACACCAAGGAGTCGCAGTACGTCAGCGTACCTGCCGTGTCGGGGCAGGTCGTGATCGCGTCGGACAATCTCTATCTCTATCACAATCTCGATCGCCGTCGACCCATCGCTGCGACCTGGGACACGGTGTCCAACCTGGCGGCGCACGACCGGATGCGGCGGCTGGCGGGCTCGCTTCGGCTGATCGTGCCCGGTCACGACCCCGCAGTGCTCGATCGCTTTCCTCGCGTGGCGCCCGGGATCGTCCGGATCGAATAGCGTCCGCCGGCCCGAGCGCCTTCGCCCGTCCGCATACCGACCGGTATCCCGCGGTATGGAGCGTTACGCGACGGTGACGGCAAGCAGGCCGGTGTGTGATGGATGGATGGCACCTTATCCACAGCAGTAGTCTCGCGACGACATAACGACCCCCCGATCCGGAGTGGCTGGCCGAATCGGGGGCGTCGGCTATTGCGGCAACGAGATCCTGAGCAGCTGGACACACGAGTTGGAAGGTAGGCGTTGCATCGCAACGCCGACCGGCATACTCTGTTCAGTGTACCTTCGCTGAAATAGCCCGATTTTTAGCCCGTCTCGCTCATGCGCCGGCCCTTTCCCATGGCCGGTAAGCGGACCATCAGCGTCGCGGTGCTCCGTTCCGCTGCTCAGAAGCGCGCCGAGGCTACTTCGATCCGTGCCACGGCAGCCGAGATCGGCATGAGCTACACCGGCTTCCGGGCATTTCTGCAGGGTGGCAAACCGCATCGGGAGACGCGCCGACGGCTGGCTGCTTGGTACGCAATCCTGCAGAGTCGCTCCAAGGCCGGAATCGGTGCCGAAGATATCGCGGCGGCCGCCGAGGTGTTCGCGGCCTATCTGCGGCAGGCGGGCACACCCAAGCTGGTGCGGGAACGTATCGCCGTCCTGGTCGATTCCCTGGTGGGGGAGTTCGATACCACGGGCCGGAAGACCATCGTGCCGCAGCTGGTGCAGGATCTCACCTCTTTGCTCGATCGCGGCGACACCTGACCGTCGGTGTAGGGCTGCATCAGCGGCTCCAATTCGTGCTCGCCAAGCGGACGGTAAATCCAGGCAGCGTAGTCGCGCTGCCGAGAGGAGCGCCTGCGGAAACGGGGCGCCGGCCTACTTGCGAAGACGATGGCGGGGCCGGAGATTCGAGTGTTCCCGTCATTCCCCGCCATCAAGTGAGCCCCCTGTGAAGTCGGATACACTTTTGCGTACGGCCCGCGCCCTGGTGTCGTTGGCCGTGGTCGTTCTTGTCGCGACCGGTTCTCTCACGGCCCAGGTTCGATCCGACTATGCCAAACGGACCGAGATGGTCCGGATGCGTGACGGCGTGTCGCTCTATACCGAAATCTGGACCCCGACGGCCCGATCCGGCCCGCTGCCGCTCGTGATGGAACGGACGCCCTACAACGCCGCGAACATCGCCCCGCGGATGTCGAACCGGTACCAGCTGCTGGCCGACGAGGGGTACATCTTCGTCTTTCAGGACGTGCGCGGGAAATACCAGTCCGAGGGCACCTTCATGATCATCCGGCCGCCCCGAGACACCACCCGGGGTGAACTGGTCGACGAAACCACCGATGCCAACGATACCATCGACTGGTTGCTTGCCAACGTCGAAGGGCATAACGGTCGCGTCGGCATGCTCGGGATTTCGTATGGCGGCTGGCTCACCATGATGGCGCTGATCGACCCGCATCCGGCCCTCAAGGCAACCTCGCCTCAGGCTTCGCCGGACGACATGTTCCAGGGCGACGACTTCCGCCATAACGGCGCGTTCCGCTTGAGCTTCGGGTTCGAGTATGTCGCCAGTCTCGAGGCCGGACGGGTCAGCGAGCCGTTTCAGTTCGATCGGGCCGACACGTTCGAGTGGTTTCTGCGGTTGGGCGGGCTGGCTAACGTCGATGCCAAGTACTTCCACGGGAAGCGTCCGACCTGGACCGACTTTGCGTCGCACCCCAACTTCGATGAGTACTGGCAGCGCCGGAAGGTGAGTCCGGTCTTTGCCAATAAGCCGGTAACCGTCCCGACCCTTACTGTGGCGGGCTGGTGGGACCAGGAGGATTTCTACGGTCCGCTGACCATCTATGATGCGCTCGAGAAGAACGACAGCAAGGGCCTCAACTACATCGTCATCGGTCCCTGGAATCACGGTGGCTGGGCACGGGGCGAGGGAACCAATCTCGGTCCGATCCAGTTCGGTTCCAATACTTCCGTGCTGTTCCGTGAGCAGATCGAGGCGCCCTGGTTTGCCTACTGGCTCAAGGACAAGGGCAAGCTCGACCTGCCCGAGGCCATGACCTTCCGTCCGGGGTCGAACACCTGGCAGCGTCACGACACATGGCCTCCGGTACGGAACGTGACGCCTAAGTCGCTCTACTTTCAGGCCGACGGCCGGCTCAGCTTCGACCAGCCATCCGCAGCTGCCGGGTTCGACAGCTGGATCTCAGACCCGGCTCGGCCGGTGCCCTATCGCCAGCGGCCGATCAATCCGCTCTATGGCGGCGCGGTGCCTTCGACCTGGTCGATCTGGCTGGTCGATGACCAGCGGCATGCGCACCTTCGTCCCGATGTGCTGACCTACGAATCGGAAGTGCTGACCGAGGACGTGACCATCTCGGGCCGGATCCTGGCGCGACTCTTTGCCTCGACCACCGGAACCGATGCCGACTGGGTCGTCAAGCTGATCGATGCGTACCCCGAGTCCTATCCCGACGATCCGAAGATGGCCGGCTATCAGCTGATGGTGGCCAACGACGTCTTCCGGGCCCGCTTCCGCAACGGTTTCGAGAAGCCCGTGCCGGTGGTGCCGAATCGTGTCACGCCCTACGACATCAGCCTCCTTGCTGCGGACTATACCTTCAAGGCGGGTCACAAGATCATGGTGCAGGTCCAGAGCACCTGGTTCCCGCTGATCGATCGCAATCCGCAGAAGTTCGTGCCGAACATCTTCGAGGCGCGGGATGCCGACTATATCAAGGCGACCCATCGGATCTATCGATCGGCAACGCAGCCGAGCCGGATCGATGTCTCGGTCGTGACGCGCTAGTTCACCGAGCCGGGCGGAGTGCGCTCCGTCCGGCCTCCTTCCGGCAAGTCAGTTCGATTTCCGCTTTCAGGTGATACTCAATCATGCGATCCAATCTCTGGTTGCTGACTCTGCTGGTATCGTCCCCGGTCCTTGCGCAGACACCGGAACCTGCGGGGCAGAGTCCGGCGCTTCGACGGCTCGTGCCCACCGATTTCTATCGGATCAAGAATGTCGGTGCGCCGAAGATTTCGCCCGACGGCCAGTGGATTGCCTACACGCTGTCGACGCCCGACTCGGTCAAGGATCGCTCCAATACCGACATCTATATGGCCAGCTGGGACGGTACCCGCCGGGTGCAGCTGACGTCATCGCCGGACGGCGAGTCGAGCCCGCAGTGGAGCCCGGATAACCGGTACCTCAGCTTCCTCAGTTCGCGGGGCGGCGAGAGCCGCGGTGCGCAGCTGTGGCTGATGGATCGGCTGGGGGGTGAGGGCATCAAGGTCACCGATATCCGCGGTGGCATCGATGACTATGCCTGGTCGCCCGATGGAAGCCGCTTGGTCTTCGTGATTCGGGATCCCGATCCGGATTCTGCCAAAGCTGATGATCAGAAGCCGCCCAAGGCCGTCGAGGTCGATCGCTGGAATTTCAAGCGGGACTATGTCGGATACCTCGACGGGCGACGCACTCATCTGTATCTGTTCGACCTGGCTGCTCGGAAGCAGGTGCAGCTGACTTCGGGCGATCACGACGATGCGGGACCGGCGTGGTCACCCGATGGGAAGCAGATTGCCTTTACCTCGAAACGCGCGCCAGGCAGCGAGCGGACCGACAACTGGGATCTCTACGTCATCGAGGCGCGGGAGGGTGCGGAGCCGCGTCCGCTCACCACGGCGCCGAACAACGAAGGTCGGCGTGCGACGTACAGTCCCGACGGCAAGTGGATCGCTTTCCTGCGCGGCGGCGATCCCAAGTACTGGGCCTACGCCAATCCGCGAGTGGCCATCGTGCCGTCGGCTGGTGGTGACGTTCGCGTGTTGACGGAAACCCTCGACCGGAACACATCCGAGCCGACGTGGTCTCAGGATAGCAGATACATCTACTTTCTGTTCGATGACGACCGTAAAGGGGTGCTCGGTCGAGTCGGTCTGGCCACGGGTGCAATCGAGCGAGTCGGCGGCCAGGAACAGAGGCTTTCCGGCCTCAGCATCGTGGGCGACCGGATCGCGCTTGGCGTCACGACGGATACCAGGCCAACTGAAGTCGCGGCGTTCGAGCGGAGTGCCTTGCGGCGAATCACCAGCCACAACGACTCGCTGCTGAACCTGATCGACTTGGGGCGCGCCGAGCGGTTCACGTCGACCAGCAAAGACGGGACGGTGGTCGGGAGCATGCTGTACCTGCCGCCCGACTATCGGGCGGGCCAGCGGTATCCCATGGCGCTGCACATCCATGGCGGTCCGTTCGGCCAGGACGGGCATGGCTTCGACTTCATGCGGCGCGTCTTTGCTGCGCGGGGTTACGCCGTGCTGGCGGTCAACTATCGCGGCAGTTCGGGGCGCGGTGAGGGCTTCAGCACCGCCATCTTTGCCGACTGGGGCAACAAGGAAGTCGTCGATCTGCTTGGTGCGGTCGACCAGGCGGTGGCGCAGGGCATTGCCGATCCCGATCGGCTGGTGCTTGGCGGCTGGAGCTACGGCGGCATCCTTACCAACTATACCATTGCAACCGACACCCGCTTCAAGGCGGGGGTGAGTGGCGCCGGCAGCTCGCTGCAGCTCTCGATGTACGGCACCGATCAGTACGTCTACCAGTACGAGCAGGAGCTGGGCCAGCCCTGGAAGAATATCGAACCGTGGCTCAAGGTCTCCTATCCGTTTCTCAAGGCCGACCGGATCGTCACCCCGACATTGTTCATGGGTGGCGAGCGCGACTTCAACGTGCCGATCATCGGGTCCGAGCAGATGTACCAGGCGCTGCAGAGCAACAATGTGGCGAGCCGACTGGTGGTCTGGCCCGGGATGTTCCATGGTCCCCGCACCCCAGGGCAGCGGGTCGACATCATCGATCGGTATCTCGGCTGGTGGGAGCGGTACGTCAAGCCTGCCGTGCCGTAAGGATCAGCCGGCGGGAACGGCGGCCAGGGCGGAGAGGGCGGGTGCCAGCTGCTGGAAGATGTGCGCCGGCAGTGAGCTGGTAAAGCTGAAATCGTCCGCTTCCGCACCAAGCACGAACGCCGTCAGGACGCCGTAGAAGCGGTCGCCGATGAAGAAGACCAGCGTCGAGGTGCGGTTGAGGGCGCGATCTTCGATGACTCGCCCCCCCTGCCCGAAGACGCGAAACCGGTTGTTGCCGGTTCCCGTCTTGGCGCCGATCGGAAGCGAGGTGCCGTCCGGCGCTTTGACGGTTCCGAAGGCGCGGCGACCGGTGCCGCGCTCCACCACGTCGATCATGGTCCGCCGCACCACGTTCGCGATGACCGGAGACAGCAGTCGCTCGCCCTCGACCGCCGGCCGTCGCAGCACGGTGGCGAACGGCGTGTCATCCGCCAGGCGGAGTTCCACCACCCGTGTCGACGGTTGCCGTACCCCGTCGTTCAGCAGGATCCCAACCAGCTCGGCCAGCTGATCAGGTCGATCTGCCGAGCTGCCGATTGCGGTGGCGTACGAAGGAACCAGGGACGCGAACGGATAGCCCAGCCGTTTCCAGCGGGCGTGAACCTCGAAGAACGCCTCGATCTCGAGGATCGATCGGATCCGTTGGTCCTGGGCCTGGGTTCGTCGGGTGGAAAACAGCCACTGATACACATCCTGGCGAACGGTTCGGCTCGAGTCCATCACTTCCGTCCGGGTTGCTTCGGGGTGCCGAAGCCGGAACTCGACCAGCCAGAGTTCGAGCGGGTGGATGCCGGCCAGGAAGCCGCGATCGACCAGCGAAAACGTCTCGGGGTTGGCCCGGTCGAAGATCTCGCGGATGTGCGCCGGTGACAGGCGCATCTCCTCGCCGAGTGTGGCTTGGAGGAATCGAGTGAAGGCCGAGACATCGTCGCCGGGTGCGACGACGCGGAAGATCCAGGCCAGGCGCTGCGGGGAAAGGGAACGGTTCTGGACCAGCGTCGCGAGCGCGGAGTCGCGGGTCGTCCAGCCGTGCTTGCGCAGGAACTGGTCGAGGAACTGCCGCCCTTCCCGGTCAGCAAAGCGCTCGAGATAGTCCTGACGCCGCGGATCGGAGCGATCGCTGAGCACCCCCGGGGCCGGATGGCCCGGCAGCCGATTGGTATGGTACTGGACGATGTCCCGCATCATCCGGATGAACGGCAGATTGACCGAATGCCGGAATGCCTCGCGGACGGTCACCGACTGATGGTCGAAGCTCGACTCGAAGTTTCGGAAGGTGTGCAGTCCACCGCCGGTCATGAAGCGCTCGCGCGGGCTGGCCGAATAGCGCCGGTCCATCGCGGCTTCGACCAGCTCCGACACCGTCGCTTTCGGTTTAGCGGCGAGGAACTGTCGGACCCAGACGGTGAGCGGGTCGCCGGGCTGAAGGACAGCCGTCCGCCCCGAATCAGACGACAGGTCGGCATGGAGCAACTCGATCGTCTCGAGATAGGTGATCAACGTGCGCAGCTTGGCTGTCGACCCCAGCTCGAGTTTGGCGCCTTCGATCGGGCTGAAGGGACCGTCGACGTTGTCCGCCTGCACGCGAACCACGTTGCCGGTGGGGGTCCGTTCGTAGAGCAGGAAGGCGTACTGCACCTTGGCGGGGTCGCCCCGCTGCAGCAGACGGTACCCCGAGAGTCCTGCGGAGGCGATGTAGGCGCTGTCCTGCAGCTTGGTCAGCATTTCCGCAACGGCCGTCTGAGCCGGGCCATCGAAGGTGGTACGAGCGGTGGCGTCATACCGGTCGAGCTGATAGAACGCCGGGATCCGACCGGTCGTCAGCAGCTCGGTGCGAACCGCGTTGACCGCTTTCCGCTCGACGAATGATGCGGTCGCTCGCTCCGGTGCCCGGAGGTTCGGCCGGGCTGCCCCTTCCCGGGCCGCATCGCGGAGCGCAGGAGAGATCACGCCTTCACGAGCCAGCAGGTCGAGGTACCGGTCGGCCCGTCGTTCCAGCGCCTCGATGCCCGATGGATCGGTCAGGAAGTAGGACGGTCGCTGCACGGCCATGACCAGATCCAGCACGTGGCGATAGGCGCGACCGTGCCGGGCCGGGTGCGGTGCGACCGTCGAATCGGCCGCTTCGCGCAGGTAGCGATTGACGTCGTCGAAGTTGGCGCCGTACCAGGCCCAGAGACCGTCACCGAGACCGGTAACTTCGCCGTAGCCCGCGATACCGGCGAGCGGCATCGAGTTGAGGTAGCTGGTGGCAATTCCCCGCCGCGCGTGCATCGTATTGGTGCCGTCCAGATAGGCGCGATACGAGGCGGACTCCATCTGCAGCAGTTTGTCGGTTGGCGACAGGGTCCGCCCCTCCGACGCATGACGGAACTTTTCCAGCTGCGTGGCGAGCGTGCTCGCCCCCGCGACCGAGCCGTCGCGGCCGAGGCGCTGGCTGCCGAGACCGGCGGTAGCGCGAATCAGGCGCTGCCAGTCGACCGCGGGGTTCCGGCGCGGCGTCGCGGAATCGAGCAGGCTGCGGTTCTCGACGAAGAGCAGCGTCCGCCAGACCAGTTCGGGAATCGAGTCGAAGGCGAGATAGCCGCGGTCGGGATAACGCCCGTCGAACATGACCAGGCCGCTTCGGTCGAGAATCCTAAGCCCGGCGCGATCCTTGGCGTGGTAGATCGGCGAAATCCCGCGATCCATCAGGGAGGCAAACCGCTCGGAGACCCGTGCCTGGCTATCGACCGCGAATCCGGAGGCGACGAATGCCTCCGTCAGCTCGGGAATCCGAGTGTAACCGTAGCGGAGGTCGTAGGGGCCCTGGCCGGGGAATCGGATCGAGGGGCTGGGCCCCGAGTCCAATGCGAAGCTGATCTCCCGCCCGCGGTCGGCAAAGAACCGGGATTGGAGAAATGAGGTTCGAAATTCGATTGCAGCCGCAATGCCGCCGAGCAGGACCATCACGGCAGCGATGGCAATGGCGTACCAGAGCCACCGCCGGCGGGCGGGCTTGGTGCGTGTGGCGTTCATCCGACGACGAGTTCTCTGGTGCGCACGTGAGCGATTGGCGGAACCTAACAGCGAATCGATGCAGCTAGAAGGGTGCCGGAACGCAACGGGCGGCCCCGCAAGGTCTGCTGACGGGGCCGCTCGATATGTCGCACTGCATGTCGCACTGCGAAACGGTCTGAGGTTAACCTGCGAACGGCGTATCAGGTTGCGGAAAGCGCCAACGCTCACCGCGTTCCAGGGCATCCAGTTGCAGGAAGAAAGTACCAACGCCGGCTGCGCCCTGCATGAACCCCGTTTGTGCCACCAGGTTCTCAGGTTGTGTACGATTCTCGGCCTGAACCCAATAGAGCGCTTCGTCGTTGGTTGGGCCGGCGCGACGGATGGTATCATCGACCAGGCGCTTCATGAAGGCGTTGGCCGTTTCGGTTCGATGGTAGCGCGCCAGATCGATGCAGTATTGCGCGACTCCGATGTGGCCGCAGCACTGGCTGATATTGTTCCAGTATCCTGTGGTTTGCTGCTCCGGTATGCCGGAGGCCATCACACCCTTAGTGAGCGAATCGACCCAGCTGTTCCAGCGGGCTTCGCCGGTGGCCTGGTGTAGTTGGTAGAAGAGGCGTGCCGTGCCCGTCGGGCCGTGGCACCAGCTCAGGTAGTAGCGGTCCTGACCGCCGTCTTCATTGTGGAAGATGAGCGTCGCGCCGTCGCGGCGGCTCGCGATGGCGTCCAGGTACGTCACGCCGTCGATCGCCCCGCGCAGGAAAGTCTGGTCGCCGGTATGGCGGTACAGGGTGGCCAGGAAGTAGGCGACACCCGAGGTTCCGTGCGAGAAGTTGGGAAAGTTGACGCGTCGCGAGGCCCCGAAGTGCCACATGCGGCCGCCCTGAGCGGGCACGCCGGCAGCGAGCAGATGGCGGCCCGCCTTCACGGCGAGCGCGGTCAGGGCGGGATCGTTCCAGGCGCGGCCGGCGTCGAGCAGGAAGAGTCCCGTGCCGGCGGCGCCGGAGACGATGTCGTAGACGTCCGACCACTGGGCCGCGCCGTTCGCCTCCTTGGCCGTGCGGGCAATCTGCGCAGCGGCTTGGCGGGCAAGGTCGCCGTAGCGGGCGCCGCCTCCGGCCTGTTCCACGGTGCGGAAGGTGTACCCCAAGCCGGCCAGCCCGGTGTAGAGCCCGGCGCCCAACTCATCGTTCTCCATCCGGTTGGCCAGGTGGTCGGCGCCGCCTTTGGCGCGCTCGAGCCAGCGCGCGTCGCCCGATGCGGCGTGGAGCGCGGCGTAGAACGCGACCACGCCGGGCATGCCGTTGTAGAAGTCGGGGCTCACGGAGTCGGGTTTGAGCGGATCGGCGGGCCAGGCGAGGCCGTGTTCGGTGGTCTGGGTGCTGCGGTCGATCCAGCGGGCGCAACGAAGCGCCAACTCGAGATAGGGCCGCGCCGTTTTATGCCGGTGCGAACGGATCTCCGCCACGACTTGGCCCGGCAATCCGACGGCGGCCGCGGCCAGCGCCGCATGGGACAAGAATTCACGACGATCGAGCGCCATGCTCGGACTCCTTGTTTGCGTACTTCCTTTGACGTCCGGATGCGGCAACCGGTTCACTAGGGTGAGCCGCACCGGTCGGGTCGCGACGGCTCAGGGACGATTGCCCGGTCCGCGCAGCACCCGGCCGGGCTTGGCCCCGGTGTACTTGCCGTTTTCGAAGACCACTTCGCCGTTGACGATAACCTGCGCAATCCCTTCGGATGGCAGCATCGGTTCCGCAAAAGTGGCGCGATCCCGAATCGTATTCGGATTGAACACCACGATGTCGGCGGCCAGGCCGGGAGCCAGCCGACCACGATCATACGCCATGACCTGGTTCGCAGCGACCGCAGTCATTTTCTGGATCGCGCTCTCCAGGGACAGGGCGCCTAGCTCCCGGACGTATCGCGCAATGACGCGAGGAAAGGCACCATGCCCGCGCGGGTGGGTCGAGTGGCCCGCCGCCGCAGGGCCGGCATCGGTGTCGAACGAGGTAAACTCCTCGCGCATCGCCTTGATCTTGTTGGCTTCCGACATGCTCTGCGGCATGGCGGCCGCGTTGCTCCGGGCCAACTCGAAGAAGACGGTCCAGGGATCTTTGTTCACCGCCCGCGCAATCGCCGCCAGCGACTGACCGTTATGCGCCTGATATTCCGGCAGGTTCATCCGTGAAATCACGATCCGGTCCCAGTCCTTGCCCGCGTGGGCAAACCAGTTTTCCCAGCCGCCCAATGACTCCATTTCACGGCGGATCTCCGCTTGAATGGCCGGGTCGTCCAGCTTCTTGAGCAGTGCGGCCTGACCCTCCGCGGCGTGCCGCGGGTGAATCAGGGCGCGGATGCCGAGTCCGTTGTTGATGTACGGGTAGACATCGACGGCCACGTGCTGGCCGCCGGCGCGCGCCGCTTTGATCCGGGCCAGCGCAAGATCCATCTTGCCCCAGTTGGCCTGGCCCGCGGTTTTCAAGTGGTAGATGTGGACCGGGGTGCCCGCGGCCTGGCCGATCCGCAGCGCTTCATCGATGGCCTCGAGCAACTGGTCGCCCTCGTTCCGCATGTGCGTGAAGTAGCGACCGCCGTACTCGCCAGCCACTTTGGTAAGCTCGGCGATTTCCTGCTCCGACGCATAGATGGCCGGCGGGTAGATCAGCGAGGTCGAGACGCCGATGGCGCCGGCTTCCATCGCTTCGCGCACCATGCCGCGCATCCGGTCGAGTTCGGGCTGCGTAGCCTGGCGGTCGACGTCGCCGATCACGATGCGACGGATCTGGGTATGACCCACCGTCTGCACCATGTTGATCGGCATCCCGGCCTGTTCGAGCCGGTTGAAGAACTGCCGCATCGTCTGCCAGCCGCGCGCTTTGGCAGCGTCCTCACCGAGCGGAGCATCGCTGGAGCCCTCGCCGGCGTTGATCGTGGTGATGCCCTGCGAAAGCAGGTTGAAGGCGGAGCCGGCGTCCTGAATGAATGGCGCGGCGGTCTGCCCCATCATGTCGATGAACCCCGGCGTGACGACCTGCCCGGTAGCATCGACGGCGCGGCGCCCGTCGGTCGGCGCGATCCGGCCGATGGCGGCGATCTTGCCGTCCTTGATGGCCAGGTCGCCCCAGTACCACGGTGCGCCGGTGCCGTCGATGATCCGGCCGCCGTGAATCACGATGTCGTAGCGCGGGTTTTGCGCAGCGAGAGAGGCCGCCGCGGTGACGGCCAGCAGTCCGGCCAGCGCGGTGCGTCGAATCAGTTCCATTGCAGTCCCCGGATCTGGTCGAGGTTGAGGTTGCCGCCGCTCAGCACGCAGGCCACACGGGAGCCGGCCGGCAGGTTGACGAGCCCTTGCAGTACCGCACCTACCGCCGCTGCCGCCGCCGCTTCCGGCACCACTTTGCAGCGTTCCATCAGCCAGATCATGGCCTCGAAGATCTGCCGATCGGGCAGGGTCACGATTTCATCGACGAAGCGCTGGCAGACCGAGAAGGTGTTGATTCCGACTCGCTTAACGCGCAGACCGTCGATGATGGTTCGACAGTCGATGGTGACGAGTTCCCCGGCCTCGATGCTCTGCTGCATGGCCGGACCGTCGGACGACTCGACGCCGATGATACGAATCTTCGGATTGTGGCTCTTCGCGGCCATGGCCACTCCGGAAATCAGGCCGCCGCCGCCGATCGGCACTACGATGGCGTCGACGTCGGGCCAGTCGGTCACGATCTCGAGACCCAGGGTACCCTGGCCGGCGATCAGATCCGGATCGTCGAAGGGGCTGATGTAGGTCAGGCCGTCTCGCTCGACCAGCTCGAGCGCCTTCTCGTTGGCTTCATCCCAGATTTTGCCGTGGAGCACCACCTCGGCGCCGTACGCCCTGGTGGCCGCGATCTTGGCCGGCGTGGCGTTCTCCGCCATGCAGACGACGGCCCGGATGCCGTGAACCTGCGCAGCCAGCGCGACGCCCTGCGCGTGGTTGCCGGCGGAGGAGCAGACCACGCCGCGGCGTTTCTGCTCGTCGGTCAGGAAGGTGAACTTGTTGAGCGGTCCACGGATCTTGTACGCGCCGACCCGCTGAAACATCTCGGCCTTGAGCCGGATCTCGTAGCCGGACAGCTCGGATAGCTGGCGCGAGCCCAGCAGCGGCGTGTGGTAGATGTGAGGTGCGATCCGCGCCCGGGCCGCTTTGAAGTCGTCGAGCGTCAGGGTGAGTCGAGACTGATCGTGGGAAGACATCGTCGGGGACTGTGGCTCCGAATGGAAAGTGCGGGCGGGCGATGAAACCATTGAGCCTATCAATCTGATGGTGCCGGCAATCGGAGGCTACCCTCGTCTAGGGCGAAGCCGACTCTGGGACAGGGTTTTTCTCGCCTCGGCGAGAATCAGCTGCACGATGCCGGCGGCCGGCAACGCCTCCCGGACCAGGCCGGCGCTCTGTCCCGCATAGAGCGCGAGGGCGCCGGGGTCGCCGCTGGTGGTCAACAGAGGAATGGCGTCCTCGTAGCGGTGGACTGGCCGTCCGTCCGTTTGTGCTACCACGTCGCCTTCGCCGGGACGACCGGGCGCGGCGGGCCGGCCGGCTGCTTCCCAGCGCGCGACCGTCTCGTTTCGCAGGGTGCGGTGCGGTGCATCGGGCCAGCCGAGATCGAACAGCATCGAATACACCGTATCGGTTTCCGCGGCGGCCAGAATTCGATTGCGATAGATCGGATGCAACTCGGCCTCATCGGAGGCGAGAAACCGGGTTCCCATCCATCCGGCCTGCGCACCGAGCACGAGGGCAGCGGCCAGGCCGCGCCCGTCGGCAATCCCTCCGGCGGCCACGACCGGAGTCGGGTCGATCGCATCGCACACCGCCGGCACCAGGACCATGGTCGACACCTCTCCGCAGACGTGGCCACCGGCTTCCCAGCCCTGCGCAACGATGGCGTCGGCGCCTGCGTTACGCGCCTGGACCGCTTCCGCTACCGATCCGGTGGTGCAGAGCACCGTGGCCTGGGCCCGGTGCGCGACCGGGATATATGGTGCGGGGTCGCCCCAGGCCAGCGAGATGATCCTGATCCCTTCGTCGAGGATAGTGGCCAGGCGTTCCTGCTGATCCCAGGCCAGGACGAGATTGGCGCCGAACGGGCGTCGAGTCAGCCGCCGAGTCGCCCGGATCAGGCTGCGGATCTGGTCGGGAGAGCGCCAGCTCAGCGCCAGCATGCCGAGTCCACCGGCATTCGATACCGCCGCGGCGAGGGCGGGGGTGGTGGCACTGCCGATCGGCGCCTGGATGATCGGGTACGAAATGCCCAGTTGACGGCAGAAGGGTGTTCGCATGGTCCGGGAATCTATCCCTGTGCCTCCGCTCCGGTCGCCGGGCCGGGGAAGGCCATGGACGGGTTTGCGCCGCTCCCGTGCGTCCCCCTACTATCCGCGACGTCCGTATCAGCGAAGACCGTCGCCCGAAGGGGCGACCGGCTGCGCCGGCGGGCTGGTCGGCTCGAATCATCCGCCGATGTTCATCTGTCTTTGGGAGGTCATTATGCGCGCGATCCAGGTCCACCAGTTCGGGGATCCGTCCGTGCTCAAGCTGGTCGAGGTTCCCACGCCGGTCCCGGGGCCAGGGCAGGTGCTGATCGCGGTGCAGGCGGTCGGGGTAAACCCCGCGGAAACCTACATGCGTAGCGGGCGGTACGCCCTGTTGCCGCCGCTGCCATATATCCCGGGGTCGGACGGCGCCGGCATCGTCCGGCAGGTCGGGCCGGGGGTGACCGAATGGAAAGAAAATGACCGGGTCTTCTTTCACGGTACCGCCGCAGGACGTTCGCTTGGTGCGTATGCGGAGGCGGTGGTCTGTGACGGCCATCAGATCTTCCGGCTGCCGGCCAACGTCGGCTTTTCCGAAGGGGCGGCCGTACCGATTCCCTATGCGACGGCCTATCAGGCGCTGTTCGGCAAGGCGGCTGCGCAGCCCGGGGAAATCGTGCTGGTACACGGCGCCAGCGGCGGTGTCGGCATTGCCGCCGTGCAGCTGGCCCGCTGGAAGCAGTTGCAGGTGATCGGCACGGCCGGCAGCTCCGAAGGGCTCGATCTGGTGCGGGCCAACGGTGCGCACCTGGCGGTGAGCCACAAAGGGGCGCTCTATCTCGATCAGGTTCGCGAGGCCGCCAACCAGGGGCGCGGACCGGATATCGTCCTCGAAATGCTCGCCAACGTCAACCTCGATCACGACCTCGATGTGCTGGCTCCCAAGGGACGGGTCGTGATCATCGGCAGTCGGGGTCGGATCGAGATCGACCCGCGCAAGATCATGGCAAAGGATGCTGCCGTGCGCGGCGTGATGCTGTGGAACGACTCGCCCGAAGCGCTGGCGCCGGTCTTTCAGGAGCTGGTTCGGGGTCTCGAGGAAGGGGTGCTGGTGCCGGTGGTCGGCCGCGAAATCCCGCTGGCCGAAGCGGCCCGAGCCCACGATGCCGTGCTGGAATCAGGCGCCTACGGCAAGATCGTCCTCGTCCCGTAAAACAGCGACGCGCCGGACCGGGGGATCCGACGCGTCGCCAGGGGAAGTTGGGCTCGGCCCCGGGGGGACGGGAACGAACCCGGGAAGACGAGCGTCGGGTCAACGAACCGCGCTCGCCCGAGTGAAAGGCAAGCGATGTGCCGATTTCTGTCCGTTCACAGATTCGTCTGCAAGTCTATGTATTGCAATGCCTTAGGTATTAGGGCGACAAAGAGAGACTGACCGGGTCTGGTCGGTATTGTCGCTGTGTTCCCGCCATGGTGTGGTTCGGGTTCGACGCCGTACGACTGAGGGGGATTCATGACCATCCGCTGGGCACTCGGCATCCTGCTGGCCGGGGTTGCGGGAGAATTGTCGGGACAGGGGGCCAGACCCCGCGCACGCGAACTCGGCGTCGCGCCGGGCATCTTTGCGCCCGGCACCCACAACGCCATTACCGACGTGGGCGGCGTTCGGGTCGGCCAGACCACCGTGATCGAAGGCGACTCGGTGCGCACCGGTGTGACGGCGATCCTGCCGCACCAAGGGAACGTCTTCCTCGATCGTGTCCCGGCCGCCATCGCGGTCGGGAACGGCTACGGCAAGCTGCTGGGTGTGACCCAGGTCGCCGAGCTGGGTGAAATCGAAACTCCGATCCTGCTGACCTGTACGCTCTGTGTCTGGAAGGCGGCCGACGCCATGGTCGCCTGGATGCTCGAACAGCCGGGCATGGAAAGCGTCGGATCCATCAACGCCCTGGTGGGCGAAACCAACGACGGCGGACTCAACGCGATTCGGCTTCGGCCGATCACGCCAGGGCAGGTGCGCACCGCGTTGACTTCCGCCCGCAGTGGTCCGGTCGAGGAAGGGGCCGTGGGCGCCGGTGCCGGGACCATCGCCTTCGGATGGAAGGGAGGCATCGGTACCTCGTCGCGCCGGTTGCCGGCATCGCTGGGTGGTTGGACCGTGGGTGTCCTGGTGCAGAGCAACTACGGCGGCGTGCTGCAGATGCTCGGTGTCCCCATCGGCAAAGAGCTGGGCCAGTATGCCTACCGACGGAATGTCGAAGAGGGGTCGGGTGACGGGTCGATCATGATCGTGGTGGCCACCGACGCGCCGGTCGATGATCGGAGCCTCCGGCGTATCGCAAGCCGCGCATTGCTGGGCCTGGGCAACACCGGCAGTTCGATGAGCAACGGCTCCGGCGACTACGTCATTGCCTTCGCCACCCACCCGTCGGTCCGCCGTGGCCATCCGGACCAGGCGGCGCGGCGCGATTCGGTCGAGACCGGGCGACGCCTGCTGACCAACCCCGAACTGTCACCGCTCTTCGCGGCAACCGTCGAGGCGACCGAGGAAGCGATCTACAACTCCCTCCTCAAGGCGACCACGGTTACCACCCGCCGCGGCACGATCGAGGCGTTGCCGATCGAACGGGTGCGGGAGCTGCTAACGCGCTATGGCGCGGCCAGGCGCTGAGGGCCTCCCAATGCGAACCCGGCGGCCGTCGCGGCCAGACTCAGGAGCACGCTGGCCAGAACGTAGATGGCCGCGCTGCTCCACGCGCCCGTGCGCAGCAATTCGATCGTTTCGGCGCTGAAGGCCGAGAAGGTCGTGTAGCCGCCGCAGAGGCCCACGGTCAGGAAGATCCGGGCTTCTGCGCTCAGGCCCGGCGAGCCGACGGCATAACGGAGCACGACGCCGATCAGGAAACATCCGGTGACGTTGACGACCAGAGTGCCCAACGGGAACGAGCCGCCCGTCATTCGCTGAACGCCCGTTGTGACGAGATAGCGGGCCAGACCCCCCAAGCCGCTGCCAATCAGGACGTAGATCCACATCCCCTAAGTGTAACCCTGGAGCCGGGTAAGGGCATCGGCGGCGAACGGCGGCAAATTGAGCGGCAGTTTTAGCGCAAGAAACGGATTGTCGCCCTATTCGCCTCACAGCTAAATATCCGTGACGCAACGCTCAGAAAGGCACGTCATGGAACTGGAAAACAAGTCGATCATCATCACCGGGGCGAACAGCGGAATCGGCGCAGCAGCAGCTTTGTTGTTTGCGGCCGAAGGCGCCAATGTGGTTCTCGGCGCACGTCGCTCGGCGGAACTGGAAGCCCTTACGAACACGATCAATCGCGGCACCGGCAGGGCCGTGTGTCTGGCCGGCGACGTCAAGGATGAGGGCTACGCCGACGCCCTTGTCGATCTCGCCACAAACGAGTTCGGCGGGTTAGACGGGGCGTTCAACAATGCCGGCGTCGTGGGAACGATGGGTCCGGTCCCCGATATGGAAATCGGCAACTGGAATGATGTCATCAAGGTCAACCTGACGGCTGCCTTTTTCGCCGCGAAGGCCCAGATACCGGCCATGAAAAAGCGAGAAGGTGGTTCAATCGTCTTCACGTCGTCTTTCGTCGGCTATAGCAATGGCGGTATGCCGGGCATGGGGGCCTATGCGGCATCCAAGGCCGGACTAGTTGGGTTGACGCAGTCGCTGGCATCCGATCATGCGGCGGAAGGCATTCGCGTCAATGCGTTGTTGCCGGGAGGCACGATCACGCCGGCAGGCGGAGAAGGAAATCCAGGCGTCATGGAGTTCATCGCGAACCTGCATCCGATGAAGCGGATGGCGAGCGCGAAGGAAATTGCTCAGGCCGCCCTGTTTCTGCTTTCCGACAGGTCGAGCTTCATGACGGGAAGTCCGATGATTGCGGATGGCGGTATGTCCATTCGGCTAACCTAACTCGCCCGAACATTGAAGTGACGCACCATGTCTGAAAGCAATTTCCGAACGGAACGAGATTCCCGCTGGCAGCGTATCGTTGGGCGTGATGCCAGCGCGGATGGCACGTTCGTCTATGCGGTCAAGACAACAGGGATTTACTGCCGGCCAGGGTGCCCTTCTCGAACGCCCAAGCGGGAAAACGTGGCATTCCACGCAACGTGGAAGGAGGCGGAGCAAGCCGGCTATCGGGCCTGTAAACGCTGCCGCCCCGACGGTGCACCCTTAGCAGAAAAGAATGTTGCGGCGGTTGGTGAGGCTTGCCGTCTGATCGAGACATCAAAAGATCTGCCGAAGCTCGGCGATCTGGCAGCCGCAGCGGGCATGAGCCCTTTCCACTTCCACAGGCAGTTCAAGGCGATCACCGGACTCACGCCGAAAGCCTATGCGATTGCCCACCGGACCAGGAACGTCCGAAAGGCGCTGGTGGATATGCCAAGCACTGTGACGCGGGCGATCTATGGGGCGGGTTTCAATTCGAACAGCCGGTTCTACGAAAGGTCCAACGAGATACTTGGCATGACCCCGACCGCATTCAGGAACGGCGGGGACGGTGCCGACATCCGGTTTGCCATCGGTGAATGCTCGCTCGGTTCCATCCTTGTCGCTTGCAGTGACAAGGGGGTATGCGCGATCCTGCTTGGTGACGACCCTGAAACGCTGGTACATGATCTTCAGGATCGGTTTCCGAAAGCCAATCTTCTCGGCGGAGATCCCGGCTTCGAGCAACTCGTCGCCCAAGTCGTCGGCTTCGTCGAAGCGCCGCAGGTCGGTTTCAATCTTCCGCTCGACATACGCGGCACCGCATTTCAACAGCGTGTCTGGCAAGCCTTGAGAGAAATCCCGGCCGGTAAGACCGCAAGCTATGCAAACATCGCCGAGCGCATCGGAGAGCCCAAGGCAATGCGGGCGGTTGCCCAAGCCTGTAGTGCCAACAAGCTCGCTGTCGCAATCCCGTGCCATCGGGTCATCAGGAATGACGGCGCGCTCTCCGGCTATCGCTGGGGTGTGGAACGCAAACGTGCTCTGCTCGAGAGGGAGTCCGGCATATGAGTTCCGGGATAGAGCTAGAGCTTGAACGACGGCGGGGGCGAGGCGGCAAGGATCTGATGGATCGCGGCGATGACGCTGTCGTCGTCACTCAGTAGAACGAGTTCGGCGCCCCGGGTGGTGGAACGGACGGTGCAGCGCAGGGCTCCCCGATTGCCTGAGAGTACCTGCAGCGCCGCTGCATCATTCGGAATGAAGCGAACGTTGCGATAGTCCCCTCGCCGGATGGCGGCCGCGCTTTCGATCAGATGGACCCGAAGCCCCTCCAGGCCGGCCGAGTCGGGCCGCAGCAGAGACAGGGCGATCCGCCCGCCGCTCTCGTTCGCGCTGTATTCCACCACGGGAGCTGCTCGGGAAGTCGTTGCGGCCGCAATGGTTTGGGCGACCGCCGGACGCGCCGTCGGCAGCAGCATCAGCGCAGCGACCACGACAGACCATCGGCTGACGCCGGGCCGGGCCGCAGTTACGGGATGGGTTTCTGATTGTTTCGTCATTGGGAAGACACCTCTTGGCCGCTTCGACGCAGCGCAAGAGGGGTGCCATCCGGTCCGGACGTTTGTGGCTGGAAACTGCCCTGATCAGTGCCCGGCGAAAGCCCGGGAAGCCGCCACCAACTCGTCGAACAACCGCCCCGTCCTCGGATCCTTGGTTTCCAGGGTTTCCGGATGCCACTGGACGCCCACTATAAAAGGCGCGGCATCGAGTTCCAGGGCTTCCACCGTTCCGTCTGGGGCCCGGGCCGAGACCACGAGATCCCGTCCCAGGCGGTCGACCCCCTGGTGGTGCATGCTGTTAACCGCGATCGAGGGGGCGTCGAAAATCCGGGCCAGTCGGGTACCGCTTTCGAGGGCTACGTCGTGGGCCAGGTGATCGCGTGCAAACCCGGCGGTGGGGAAGAAGTCGTGCTTGATCGCGCCGGGCACCAGCGCCTCGAGATCCTGAAAGAGGGATCCGCCCTGGGCGACATTGATGATCTGATGGCCGCGACAAAGGCCCAGCACCGGCTTGCCGTCCTCGATGGCCCACCGGGCCAGCGTCAGTTCGACGGTGTCGCGGGCCGGGTCGATGTTGCCCAGCTTGGGGTGCGGGGCTTCGCCGTAGGTGGCCGGATCGAGGTCGACCCCGCCGGCGATCAGCAGGCCGTCGAGTCGCTGGTAGATGCAGCGCAGCGTCTCCAGGTCATCGTGCAGCAGCGGGACCATCCACGGCACCGCGCCGGCTTCGGTTGCTGCGTAATAGTAGCGCTGGTTCATGACCCACGACGGCGGCAGTCCCTCGGGAATGCCGTCGATGGCATGCAGCGTCTGCGTCGGAATTCCGATGGTCGGTCGGTAGCTCATGGGGACTAAGATAATCCTTACGGGATCACGCCTTCAGCCGTTTCGCTGATCAGGTGGTCGACCACCGCCTTGAGGTCGCCGCCGGCATCGAACACCGCCAGCTGCCGGTCGGCACTGGTGCCCTCGTCGAGGATCCGGTAGGCGTACTCGACTTCCTTGCGGCTGCCCAGCTCGTCGATCACGTCGCCGATGAACCATTCGATCAGTTCGCGGATCAACTCACGGGTGGGCAGTTCTTTACTCTTGCCGAAGTCGATCATCTTGCCATCCAGGCCATAGCGGCAGGCGCGCCACTTGTTCTCCTCGATGAACGCCGCCGGATACTGGCGCCAGCTGAGATTGTCGCGCCGGAGCTTCCACACCTTGGCGACGATGGCCTGGAAAATGGCCGCGACGCACACCGCCTCCTCGACGCGGGTGCAGACGTCGCAGATCCGCATCTCGA
Organism: uncultured Gemmatimonas sp.; assembly: GCA_964619465.1. Taxonomy (GTDB): domain Bacteria; phylum Gemmatimonadota; class Gemmatimonadetes; order Gemmatimonadales; family GWC2-71-9; genus SHZU01. The sequence goes on along the minus strand of CAZUES010000030.1, from coordinate 24,048 downwards.
GCGTGGGATAGGTCCAACTCGGACGCACGTCCCACCAGAGCTTCGACGCGTTGGGAATACTGCCGGTTCCGACCAGCATGTTGACCACGGACTCGAATTCACCCCACGAGGTCAGACTGCGGGGAATCCCGGTTCGCGGAAAGCTGCGGAAGATGATGCTCCGGTACGATTTGAGGCCGGTGCGCCGACCCAGCCAGAAGGGAGAGCTGGTCGAGAGGCAAAGCAGGTGCGGCATCATGTAGCGCGCCGCGTTCATCGCCTCGATCCGAAATTCCGGATCCTCGATCCCGACGTGGACGTGAGTTCCGAACACCAGCAGGCGCTGGGCAAGCTCCTGGAGATCCTGCTTGACCCCCATGTACCGATCGAGCGGGGTGATTTCCTGATCGAGCCAGTTGGAGAACGGATGGCTGCCGGCGGCAACCACCTTGAGCCCCCGCCGGGCCGCCAGGTCGATCACCAGTCGGCGCAGGCGTACCAGCTCCTGTTTGGCCTCGGTCGGAGTGTGGCAGACTTTAGTACCCACCTCCACCATCGACTGATGGAGTTCCGGTTTGATCTCGCCAAGAATGACCGATTCCTCGGTCAGGATCTCGGTGATGTACGACCGGAGTTCCCGCGTTTCCGGGTCGATGATCTGGTATTCCTCTTCGATGCCGACGGTCAGGCTGGGCGCTTTCATACGTCGATTGCTCGGCAGAGGTTCAGGTGCGTGGGTCGACGACGAAGGTGGGCACGGTCGAGCCGCCCCCCGCCGTGACATTGACGAGAGATGCGGAAGAAATGCGCGACAGGCAGCCGTCGACGACGGTGCCATCGAAGCAGTAGGGCGCGATGTCGGTAATCCGGTCGGCGTAGACGAGGCTTCCGTCGACGTAACTTGGATACGGTTCGGACGGCAGCTCGATGCGCTGCTGTACGATGTAGGGATGGTCGAGCGCGCGCCGGATGGTCGACTGCCAGACCTCCGGGGTGGCTTCCCAGCCCAGCACGACGCCGGCGCCGCCATAGTCGTCATTCGGCTTGAGAACGAACTCATCTTTCCGATCGGCGATATGCGTCAGCAGGTCGACCGTGCCGCCCTGATATGACGTCGTGCGCTCCTCGACCACCCGGGTCCAGGGAATGTGCGTCGCTATCGCCGCGCGTTGGGCCGTCGAAAACAGACGCTCGTTCCGCTCATCGGAGAGCACGGCCAGGCTCGCCTTTTTGTGGAGGATCTTGCAGCGGAACGGATTGACCATGCAGACCGCGCGGTCGCGCACCGCCCGGACGATGGGATGATCGAGACCACCCCGTTCGATCAGCTCGCTGATCAGCACCCGCTTGTAGATCAGGTCGATCGCCACGCCGTCCACATAGAGCCGGCCGTTGCGATATTCGCTGTGGCGCGGATCGCCGATGATGCAGGTGTAGCCTAACGATGAGAAGTAATCCTGAAACAGCAGGAACTCGCTCATCGTCGGGACGTCGCTCCAATCCAGAATCCCGATGGTCGGCTTGGACCAGGTCCCGGCAAACTGGTGGTATGCGTCGAGCAGCGAGTGCAGCGTATTGGCGCGGGCAGGAAGCGGCGTCAGTGTAAACTGATGTCGAAAGCTGCGCACCACCGGCAGCGCTAGAAACAGCCTGGTCAGGGCGTCGTTGTACGCGGGGCCGGCCGGACACTCCCCGTTGTACTCGGTGACCCGGAGTTCGCCGTCGCCGGGCGAAAAGAACGCATCGAGCCGAGTCAGCGGCGTTGCGTTGATGCCCGGATCTTCGAGTGCCAGGGTTCGCTCCCAGGGCTCGAGCCGGAACTGATCGAGGACGCCGGCATCGACCAGCGCGGCGTCGAGCGCAGCTTGCAGCGCGCCGAGCAGGATGGGAACCCGGGTGGCAATGGTGGCATGCTGGGCTCGGCTCAGGAATCGGGGCCGAAGCACGCTGCAGAGCGGGCGGTCTCCGAAGAAGAGGCCCCGCTTGCGCAGCTCCTCGTGCAGCCATTCGCCCGACTCGGCCGCAAGTCCGGGCGTCAGCGCATCATGCCATGCCGCAATGGCTGCTCCGGTCATCGCGGGCCGGGACGGACCGGTCGTCCTTGAAAGAACTGCTCCCAGCTGTGTCGGCCCGCGGGGCTCGGCGTCTTGGCGAGCCGAATGGTCAGGTCGGCCATGGCACTGACCACCCATTCGAAATGGGTGGGGGTCAGGGAGTAGATGTCCATGTCCGGGGCCGGGTTCATGAAATCGATGGCGTAGGGAATACCGTCCCGGATGGCCCATTCCATCGAGTTCATGTCGTAGCCGAGTGCGCGGACCAGGCGGAGCGAGTCGGCGACCACCCGATCGTGCACGGCTTGCGGCAGGAAATCGAGTTCCTGATGGTACTTGCGCTCCTTGGGATCGTACTTGATCGGATAGATCACCTCCTGGCCGATAGCCAGGCAGCGCACGAAGTCATCCCATTCGATGAACTCCTGCACGATCATGGTCAAGAGACCCGAGCGATCGTAGTTGTAGAGGAGTTCTTCCAGGGTGCGGCAGATGTAGACGTCCCGCCACCCGCCGCCGTGGGCGTCCTTGAGGACGCAGGGCAGCCCGACATAGTCGACGACGGCCTGCCAGTCGAGCGGAAACGCCAGGTTGCGCAGGCTCTCCGTGTGGACGATGCCCGGTACGTACTCTTTGTTCGGCAGCACCACCGTCTTGGGGCTGGCAAGGCCGAGCGAGGTCGCCAGGCTGGCACCGAAGAACTTGTCGTCGGCGGTCCACATGAACGGATTATTGATGACGGTGACGCCTTGGAGCACGGCGTACTTGAGATAGGTCCGGTAGAAGGGCACTTCATGGGAAATGCGGTCGATGATGACCTGGTACGGCACCGGGCCGTCCATCCGAGGGGCGTCGAGTGTGACGAACTCTGCCACGACGCCCTGGTCCCGATTGTTGACTTCCTCGATGAAGGCCGGCGGCCAGCTCCATTCGCGGCCGACGATCAGGCCGATCTTTTTGGGATCCGACGACATGCAATAGTCCTGTGGGATGAGAGACAGGGATAGAGCGAATGTACGGTGCTTCCCGGCAACCGGGAAGGCACCAGCCGGCGCGAACGGACTGCTTCCGGACAGGCTGTCCCAGGATCGGACGTCAGCTCATGCCGGGCGTTGACGGATTCGTTACGGCTCAGCGGTCAACGGGTCCAGGGGCTCCACGAACGGGAACCGATAGAAGTCGGTATCCCGGGTGCAGATGCGACGAATGCCATGCTCCCGCATCAGGACGGCGGTCTCGACGTCGTGCATGATGTTCCCGCCGAGCGCGGGAATGGACGTGATCACCTCTTGCAGCACGGAGGCATGCCGATCGGTCGGCACCAGGATCGACAGCGCCGGGGCCGCCTGCACGCCGGCGAGGAACCGCCATGCCTGGTCGGCCGACCAGGGGTGGCGGAACACCCGCGGATGGGTCACGATCCGCAGGAACTCGTAGCAGATGCCCCACGTTAGATACCAGGCGGCAGGCTGGTGCCGCCAGTGTTCCAGCAAGGCACGGCACCGGTCATGCTCGACCGCGCGGCTATCGGCTGCGTAGACGAGGACGTTGGTGTCGACGACGAACACTCACCGGCCCTCCATTGCCCGGTACAGCGCGTCGCGATCGGCGATGTCGACCAGGGCGCCGCCGCTGTCGAACACGGGCAGCGGGTCGAGTGGGGCGGCCCGGCGCCGGGCCTGGAGCAGCTGCCGCAACGCCATCTCGACCAGTTCGGACATGGTCCGCCCGGTTCGCGCAGCTTCCTGCCGAAGGCCGGCCATGACGGCGTCGTCGATATTCAACGTGGTCTTCATATGGATAACCATATTGCATATATGGCTATCTGTCAAACGATTTGTCTCGCGCCGGTGTCGGAATCGCGGCCGGCGGGGACCTAGCGAACGCGCGGTTTCCAGTTGCGGGGCGGCCCCTCGTTGACGCCGAGTACCCGGCGCGTCAGCTCCACCTCGATTGCCCCGCCGCTGAACGCCTTCATCTGGGCCTCCATCCGGTCGACGTGGCCTTGCACCATGCGCCGCTGCGCGGCTGGCATCTGCTCGAGCTGCCGCTTCAGCTTCTCCAGCTCGACCTTGGCCTTCTCCATATCTTTCCGGTTCTTCTCCATCTCTTTCTGCCGCCGCGGGTCCATCGCCAGACCGTCCATCAGCCCGGTCATCCGCATCACCTGGCGGTGGGAGATGTAGAGCGGGCCGACCGGGCGGTAGTCCAGCTCGTCTAGCTCGATCGTGACCGGCGTGGTCCGGCCATCGGCCACCATCCGGCCCTCCATCTTGAGACGAAGCTGGACGTGCTCGGTGGCGTCGAACCACACGTTTGCGACGTCCAGGAAGAACGGCGGCGCGCTGTCCGCCTGCTCGATCGGCAGGTCCGCCAGGCCCTCCGCGCGCAGCAGGTACGCATCGCGGCCGTGCACCTGCTCCCGGCCCACCAGCCGGGCCCGGGCGGCGAACAGCGCGGCGCCCTGCAGGCCCTCGCGCGCCTCGGCGCGGCCGTCGCTGATCGAGTCGACGGCGGCCGAGGTGAACTCCATGAACATGGCCGCGCTGTCGAGCATCCCGGCCATGTGCGCGTTCATCATGGCCCCGAGCGGGCCCGGGGCCGTCCCCATCTGGCCTGACCGGGCCGCGCCCGCGAGCATCCGGTAGCCCTGGGCCATCCCTTTGGTCATCGCCTTGAGTTCCTCGTCGGACATGCCGCCCCGCTCCGTCCATTCGGTCATGGGCACGACCCGGAACGTGGCGCAGGGACCTTCGCTCATCCGTTCCTGGTACTCCGGCGTCTCGATGCCGGTCATGGAGACGGCCATCGAGTAGTTGGTGACGGTGCTGAACCGCGCCTTCTGCATCTCGCAAGCGGTCCGAAGCACCGACTGGGCGGTCGGGCCGCCCTGGGTCTGGGCCTGGATCCGAGCCCCGAAGGTCAGCCCGGGCAGGGCAAGAAGGCCGAGTACGAGAGCACCACGTCGGTACCTGTGCATCATGATCTTGCCTCCGATGAAGGAGCGTCCGCTTTCACCGGAACGGATTCCGGTACCCCGACTCCGCCAGCTCTGCAGCGCGTCCGTTGCCTCATTCCAGGCGGACCAGCTCCACCCGCCGGTTGTTCTGGCGTCCCTCGGACGAGGCATTGTCGCCGATCGGCCGGGTTTGGCCGAGCCCCCGGGCCTCCAGCCGC
>CAZUES010000030.1:10164-18738 GCA_964619465.1 uncultured Gemmatimonas sp. | reverse complement strand
CGAGGCATTGTCGCCGATCGGCCGGGTTTGGCCGAGCCCCCGGGCCTCCAGCCGCGCCTGATCGATCTGGAGCCGTTCGACCAGGTAGGCGCGCACCGCCTCGGCCCGCTGCTGGGAGAGCGTCAGGTTGCCGTCGGCGGTGCCCGTCGAATCGGTGTGGCCTTCGATGAGCAGTCGCAGGCTCGTGTGCTTCGCCAGCATTTCCCCGATTTCATTGAGTGTCGGGGTCGACTCGGGGCGCAGCGTGGCGCTGTTCACCGCGAACAGAATCCCCTGGGTGATGACCCGCCCGTCCTCCACCAGCCGGTCATAGAGATCCCCGCCGCCCTCGGCAATCCGGATTGGGCCGATGTAAATGGGACGATCGGCCGCCGCACCGTCCGCATCCTCGATCCAGAGCTCCTCGGAACGCGCCAGCTGCGCATTGGGTATGTTGGCCACTCGGCGCTCGCCCACATAGACCCGGGCATACTCTCCATCCACGTGGATTCGAACCGGCGTGAGACGATCATTCACGATCTCGGCCGGGTTGAGCGATGTCGGCTCGCTGCGGTCGCGGCTGTTGACGCCGGTGGCATTGCGGTAGATCTGGAAGTAGTTGCCCTTGATGCCGGTCGCGTTCTTGACGCCGGACGGCGGTGTCGTGGCCATGGCAATCACCCCGTTGCCGTAGCCGATGTACACCTCGAACTCGATCGTGAACCGCTCGGGCAGCGCCTTCGGTAGAATGATCTTGAGCGCGGCCGCCCTGGGCCCGGTGCTCCGGAGCAGGCGGCGTCCCTGCCACTCCACCACCTCCCAGTTGCCCGCGACGAATTCCATGCGGCGCGGGAATGCGCCGACCCGATCGTTCGTGAAATCCTCGTAGAAGAGGACCTGGTCGCCGGGCACGAAGTCGTAGTTGGCCCAGACGCCCTCGCCGGGCCGCTGCGGGGCATTGAGATCCACCCCCGCCTGCTTGGCCGCCTTCTCCGGGTCGGTGATCGGGACGCCCTTGTCGTCCTTGATGATCTCGCCCTGCTCGTCGGTGAAAATCACGTCCTTGCCGTCGGCGCGGGCGTCCTTCCAGCAGTCCATGTCGCCGGTCGCGCAGCGGACGGCGGAGCGCACCAGGTGGTCGATTCGCCGCGCGAGCTCATCCTCGGCCGCCGACTTCGCGACATCACGTAACCGCCGCACGATCTGGCCTTCGACCGGCAGTGGCACGACGAGGCCGCCGGCCAGCGAAATCAGGAGCGACACCAGGACGGTCCGAATCGGGCGTGTGTACATGGGGAACTCCCTCCGCGCGCGGGCGGGTCGAGGGTGTCGTTCTTTACTCCCCACAAAACGAAGAATCGGAACGGACTCCGCCATCGGCCCTCCGGCACGGGATCTCACGGCCTGCCGAGAAACCCTCGGGCGAACGGCGCCGGCGGACGCCCGAGTGGCGGATTGGACGCCGACATTGCGTTTCGGAGAGAGTCCGGTGGGATCGTCGCCCCCTCACGCCGAGGTCACGATGGATAGGACCAAGTCCCGTAAGCCGGGTACCTGGGCCCGGCGCACGCTCCTGACGCTCGCACTTGGTTTCGCCGGCCAGACGCACGAGGTCCGGGGTCAGGCCGTGGTCATCTCGGTGAACTCGCTCGACGGCAACTGGGTTCGGATCGACAGCAACAACGATCCCAACGATCGGATGCGCACGCGGATCGCGACGGGCACGGCCACGCTGACCTTCGTGCCGCGCACGGCCTCCTCCTTCAGTGTCGGGCACGTGCTGTGGCAGAACATCAGCGGCGACGGCAGTCTCCAGGTCCGCGGCAGCGACGGGAACTACTATCCCGCCCGCCTGCGCCTCGCGGACGGAGACCTCTGGCTGCGCGTCCAGCACGGCGGCGCCGGCAATGAGCAACAATGGAGGCGGGCCGGCCCGTCGGTGGATGGGGAGTGGGTGCGGATCGCGGCGGGGAACGCGGCCGCCGACGGCATGCGGATCCGGGTGAGCGGAGGCCAGGCCGAGGTGCGTTTCCTGCCGCCCGCGGCGCCGCGCAACCTTCGGGTGGGGAGCCGGCTCTGGCAGAACATCCGTGATCGGGACAAGGTCGAGATCCTGGGTGGAGACGGACGTTACGCCGGCGGAACCATCAGCCTGGAGAGCGAGGATCGGCTGTTGCTCACTGGTTCCGGAGGCGAGCGACAGCTCTGGGTACGTCCGGAGGTGGCGGCGGGGGTGCGGGCCGAGCTCCTGAGACCCGCCGACAGTGCCACGGGTATCACACCAGGGGGAACCGGTGCAGCCTGCGCAGCGTCATCCCTGCTTCGACACGCGATGGGCCTGAGCGGGGTGGGTATCGACCTGGCCTGGGGCGCCGGCCGTGACTCGGTGGCGGAAAGGCTCGGGTTGCTGGACTACAAGGCGCCGGGCGACCGAAGCGGGTTTCTCGTCACCGACATCGAACGGTTCGAGGTCCCCTCGCTGGGCACGGTGGTGGCGCGCGTCTTCCGCGACGCCGATGCACCGCGAACCTGGGAGGAGCGGCGCGACCTCACCACAGCCGCGCTCGCCTCGGCCGACGTCGCGTATCGGGCGCGCGGCTTCCTGCCCGCAGATATCGATGCGTACGAAACGCCGCAGGGCATCCGCTACGCCGGGCTCTGGGTCACAAACGTCGAAGGCATCGACTGGTGGGCGGGACACGACCTGACCGGCGCGGAGTACGACGACACCGTCACCGAGCGGCACGGGATGGGATTCCGACTGGTGGACGTGGAGGCGTACGGCACGCCGAACGGAACCCGCTACGCGGTGATCTGGTCGCGGAGCTGTGACAACGACAACTGGCGGCAATGGCGCGACATGACAACGGAGGAATATCAGGCGCGCGCGGACAGCCTGTCTCCGCGCGGCTATCGTGTCGTCGACCTCGAGTCGTACCGCACGCCGGATGGACAACGCTACACGGCAATCTGGGAGCGGGTTGCCGGTCCGGCCTGGGCGGTCCGCTCCGGGCGAACCCTGGCCGAGTTCCTCAACTTCCATCGCCGCTACAGCGACCAGGGCATGCGCCTGGTGGACTTCGAGGCGTACCCGGCCTCGGGCACCAGCTCCCTCCGGTACGCAGGCGTCTGGGCGGAGAACCATCCCCGCTATCGCTACGCGCTCCGTACCATCGTGGATGACTCCGTGGCAGCGTTCCAGGCGGAGCATGCGATTGCCGGGATGTCGGTCGTGATCATGCAGGGGACGGGGACCCGCGGCCGGGTCATCTACCAGCGGGGATTCGGCTGGGCGGACAGCGCGCGAGGCCGGGAAGCGCACGCGGGGACGATCTACCCTACGGCATCCATCGCGAAGGCCATCGGGGGGACGCTCGCGGCGCGGCTGGAAGCCCGCGGCCTCATCGACCTGACGCGCCCCACTTCCGATTTCATCGACAGTCTACCGGCGCACCATACGCACACGTTGGAGCAACTCCTCTCCAAAACGGCATGTCTGGGGCACTACGACGAGGCGACCGAGCCACCTGAGCAGGATTATGCGCTGCAGATCGACGTGCTGAAGCACGTCGTCGACCAGCGCGCCGGGACCAGGATCTGGGACGCCACGCTGCTCCCGGACTGCACGCCCGGAACGACCTACCACTACTCGACCCATGGCTACACCTACCTCGGGGCTGCGCTGGAGGCGGCGACGGGTAAGACCCTGGCCCAGCTCCTCCGCGAGGAGGTCACCAGCTATCTCGGCCTGCATACCATGCGGCGCGCCTACGCCGGAGGGCCCCGCACCTACCACCACGCGGAGGCCTACCGTTACGACACCCTGCAGCGGAGGTCCGTGATCGGTCGGCACGAGAACAGCGCCTGGAAGATTCTGGGTGGCGGGCTCGAGTCCAGCGCCCGCCACCTGGCCGCATTCGGGTGGGAGCATCTCACCGGCCGGATCGTGACCGACTCGGTCCGCCGGACGCGCCTCTGGGGTGCCATCGCGCCGAATCCGATGGTGTGGAAGCCGGCGGGCGAGACCCGCAGCAGGCTGGGCCACGATGTCGGTCTCGCCTGGAATGTGACCACCACAGGGAACGCCTGGCACGGCGGGATCACGACGGATGCCGGCGGCGGCAGGACCGAGCTCACGGTCTTGCCCAACCGCAACCTCGTCATTGCCATCATGACGAACCAGGCGAAGGACGACAGGAACGAAACCTACTGGCCGGAGCAGCTGCGCGACCAGCTCGTTCGGATCGTCGTGGCCAACCCGCCGCCGCCGTGAGACGAAGCCGACGATCCGCGCCGTCGCCCTCAGGGCTCGGGCAGCAGACCGAAGCGGTCGTTTCGCCGCATCCAGCTGGCTCGGTAGGTCCGGAAGCCCCGCCGGTCGACGGTGAAGACCTTGCCGATCCGCAACATGTCGGCGAGGGCGACGAGGCCCGCATCCGCGTAGTCCATCGGGACGTCAGCATAGCGGTCCATCAGCGCCGCCATGTGGTGCTGCAGGTCCGCCTCCAGCGGCACGATCGGAATCTCCGCCGTCAGCAGGAACCGGAGCGGAAGTACGGCCGGGCCTCCGCCCCGTCCCACGAGATGCGAGGCCTCGGTAATGACGGCGTCCGTCGTGAGGCACCGGTCGAGCAGCTCGGGCCAGATCGCGGCACAGGTGGCATGCCACTGGTCGCCCGCGTCCAGGAGCGCGACCAGCGGGCCGGTGTCCAGCAGGACATCGCGGCCCGCCCCGATCGCTACTCGCGCCAATTCTGCTCCCGGATCCGGCTGGCCAGCGCGTCGCGTTCGGTCCGGGCACGATCGAGCCGGACAGCCCCCAGGAAAGGCGCCAGCCGTGCAGCCGGGTCGACCGGGTTGGGCACCGCGGCCGATCCCGTCAAGTACGCCGCGATGGCCTCACGGACCAGCATTGCCCGCGGAACCCGTCGCTCCCGAGCTTTGCGGGCCAGCAGCTTGGCGAGCTCCGGCGGCAGCCGGAATGTGAGCTGTTCATCCATGGTCTACCTCCGTCCAAACTCGTCCAACCCATTCGATCCGTCCAGGATACCGCGAATGCAATGCAGATGCAATGCACATGCATTGCATAGTGGAAGCCGGACCGGGACCGGATCAGGCCACGGTTGCCAGCCGGCACGCCACCAGCAGATACCCGAGTGGCGGATTGGACGCCGACTTTACGTTTCGGATTGAGGCAGGTGGGATCGTCGTGGCCAACCCGCCGCCGCCATGAGACGAAACCGATGGAGTCGCGATGAGGGCGGCCGTGAGGTACGTTAGCCGAGCGGCCAAGACCGGCCCGCTCGAAGATGATGGGAGACGAGTCCGGTGACTGACGCGCTCCTCTGGCAACGGTGGGAGGAAGTGGATCGCCTCCTCGACGAGGCGCTCGACCTGCCGGCCGAACAGCAGGTCTCGCACATCAGGCATCGTGCGGCCGACGATCCGGCCCTTCGAGACCTGGTGCTTCGGCTGCTCGGTCGACTGGCGGACGCGGGGCACCGGATCACGGGGCCGTCCGAATCGGTGGTGCTGGGGGCGTTCGGCCCCGGCGGCGAGGACGCGACCTTCGAGGATCTCGTGCCCGGAACCGTGGTGGGTCGCTATATCATCGGCGCGCGCCGTGGCCGGGGCGGTATGGCGACGGTGTACGAAGCCGAGCGATCGGACGGAACCTACCGGCAACAGGTGGCGCTCAAGGTCTTGCGGCGGGGGCTCGACACCGAGGATCTGATCGGGCGCTTCCTCACCGAGCGGCAGATCCTCTCGTCGTTTGCCCACCCGAACATCGCGCGACTGCTCGACGGCGGCGCGTTGGAGGACGGGCGGCCCTATCTGGTGATGGAGCTGGTCGATGGCCGGCCGATCACGACCTACGCGGATGCTGCGCAACTCGATCTGCGCAGCCGAGTGGAGTTGTTCCTCCAGGTGGTCGATGCGATCCGCGCGGCGCATCGGCGGCTCGTGGTTCACCGCGACATCAAGCCTTCCAACATCCTCGTCGACGCCGACGGCCATGCCAAGCTGCTGGACTTCGGCATTGCCAAGCTGCTCGAAGCCGATGGCGCGGTGACCGAGAGCCGGTGGCGGGTCCTCACGCCCGACTACGCCAGCCCGGAGCAGATCCGGGGCGATCCGATCACGACCGGCAGCGACGTCTATCAGCTCGGGCTTCTGCTCCGCGAGCTGCTAACGGGCCTGTCGTCCGTGATAGGGGACAGGCCATCGGGCGAGCCCCCTTCCCGGCCGAGTCGCGTCGTCCGCCTGGAGGCGGAGGGGGCGCCGTCCCCGGAGGCGCGGGCCGCCGCGCGGAGCACCACCGCCGCCAAGCTCGCCGGCGCCTTGCGCGGCGATCTCGACCTCATCATCGACACGGCGCTCCGACCCGTCCCCGACGACCGCTACACCTCGGCGGACGAGTTCGCGGCGGACTTACGCAGCTACCTGGAAGGACACCCGATCCGGGCGCATCCGGAGTCGGCCCGCTACCGGATACGGAAGTTCATCGGCCGGCACCCGCTGTTCCTGCCGGGTGCGGTCGCCGTGACCGTGGCGCTGGCGGCCTTCATCGTCATGCTCGAAGTGCAGAATCGTCGGGTCGGGCGCCAGCGCGACGCGGCCGAGGCGGCGTCCCGGCAGGCGCTGGCCACGCAGGCGTTCCTGGTCGACCTTCTGCGAAGCCCGGATCCCACGACCGGCGCGAGTGCAGCCGGGAATCGCGATATCACGGTCGTCGACGCGCTCCACCGCGGCCGGGTGCGCATTGCGACCGAGCTCCAGCAGCAGCCCGGCGTCCATGCTGCCGTGCTCACAGCGATCGGCCGCACCTTTACCGGTCTCGGCCGGTACGAGACGGCCGATACGCTTCTCGGGGAATCGCTCCGGCTTCACAACGACCTGTACGGTCCGAGCGCCCCGGCCAGCACCGGCGTGCTGACCTCGATCGCGCGCAACCACCGGTCCCGCCGCGACTTCAAGGCCGCCGATTCGGTCTACCACGACGTGTTGCGCCTGCATCGTCTGGCGGGGCGTGGGGCGGATACCGCGGTGGCGGGCCTGTTGAGCGCGCTGAGCACGACTCGCCGCGAGCTCGGCGACGTCGACTCGGCCATCGCCCTGGCGAACCGGTCGGTGGTGGCGCGACAGGAGACCGGGGATACTGTGGGAGAACGGTTCGCCGACGCGCTTGGTGCGCTGGCCTACGTGCTGCGGGGCGCGAACCAGCTCGATTCGGCGGAGACCGTCTATCGCGAGGTGCTCCGCCACCATGAGCAAGCCGCCGTACCGGACCCGAATGCCATCGCCGGAATCCACAACAATCTGGGTTACCTGCTCAGAACCCGGAGCGATTTCGCGAGCGCCGAGCATTCCTATCGGGAAGCGATCCGGCTGGTCCAGGGAACGTTGGGCGCCGGCCATCCCACGACGACCATGTACAGCAACAACCTCGCCTCGGTTCTGGAATTTCAGGGCAAGCTCGACGAGGTGGTCGAGATCGCCCGCGTGCAGATCGCCGCCGCCGAGCGCGAGTGGCCGCAAGGGCACTGGCGGGTGGGCGCCGCCTACGCGGCGCTGGGCCGGTTTCAGCTGCGGAACCGGCGGGAGACGGAGGCCCTGGCACCGTTCGAAGCTGCGGCGCGATCGTACGAGAAGACGCTCGGCCCCCGCCATACCTGGACCGCCCTGGCAGCTGCGCATCTGGGAGCGGCTCAGCTCATCGCCGACCGCCCGCAGGGCGGCGCCGTGTTCGACCGCGCGCTGGCCGTGCTGCGCGAGCGGTCCGCCGCACTCGATGCCGATAACCGGCTGCAGCTCGGTCGCATCGCAACGCTGCTGGACGCCACCGGCCACCGGGAGCGCTCGGCACAGGTCCGGCGGTTGCTCCCGGACTGAGCCTGGAGCGCTCGGCCGCCGGCGTGGCGGATCAGCCGGCGATTCTGCGTTCAAGCCCGTGAACGGCCGCCGACTGCGCGGCCCTCTCCACGGAGGTTGCGTATGACCCGCGGACCGCGCCCGACGCTCGCTGCGCACGGATGGACCGGCTCCCTCGCGGTGCTGCTGCTGCTCGTCTCGACGCCGGCTGCCGCACAGGCGCCGCTGGCATCGGCCTGCGCGGCGGTCACGCCGCAGAGTGTGACGGCGCAGGTTCGGTTGCTCGAGCAAGCGCTCGGACCCGCCCGGCGCGACGCGACGAAGAACGGGGCCAGCGGCAGCTACGCGGTGGCGGCGCGCAATGCCCGCGACCTCCTGCAGCGATCCGCCGATCGGATGAAGGAGGCCGTCGCGAAACTGCAGGTGGCGGACCCGGCGGTGACCACCTACGCCGAAGGCGGTGAAATCAAAGAGATGACCCGCTACACGTTCGAGTGGATCTCCCAGGGGGGTCACTGGGCGCTGATCAGCGCGGCGTACCACCGGAGCACCGATGCCCGCGATGCCTTCGAGGGCGCGATCACGGCGCTCGAGAACGCCAACCGGCTCTACGCAGCCGCCGGGCGCTGCTTCATGAGCGGCTTTCTCAAGTAGGGTTCACGCGAAGTCGTCGCGCCCCAGGGCCTCGAGCAGGTACGCCTTGGCGCGCGTCCACTCCCGCTC
>CAZUES010000030.1:0-10064 GCA_964619465.1 uncultured Gemmatimonas sp. | reverse complement strand
CGTCGCGCCCCAGGGCCTCGAGCAGGTACGCCTTGGCGCGCGTCCACTCCCGCTCCACCGTGCGCGGCGACGTGTCGAGCACCTCGGCCACCTCGGCCACGGTCAGCCCGCCGAAGAAGCGGAGCTCCACGACCTTTGCCATGCGCGGCTGCACGCTCGCCAGTCGCTGCAACGTCTCCTCGACCCCCAGCACATCCGCCGTGCCGCTGTCGGTCGCCTCGACCGCCCCTTCCTCCAGCGGGATCCGAACCGCGTTCCCGCCCCGGCGCGTGGCATGCTCCCTTCGGGCGTGGTCGATCAGGATATGGCGCATCGCGCGTGCTGCGAAGGCGTAGAAGTGAGCCCGGCCCTCCCAATGCCCGCCCCGGCTGCCCGCGAGCTTCAAATAGGCTTCGTGGACCAGGGCCGTGGTGGCCAAGTCGTCGCTCGCACCCACCATCAGGCGCCGGTGCGCAATGGCCTTGAGATCGTCGTACGCAAACGTGATCAGGTCCGGGAAGACGGTGGAATCGCCGTCGCTCCAGCGGGAGAGCAGAGCTGTAATGGTTCCAGGGTCGTGGGACATCGATGGCCTGCCGGTCGAAGACTCGGAACGCCTCCCTGCCAATCTACCCTCCGCTCGAAGTCGAGCAAGTTCGCGATTTGGTCGCGTTCGACGGATCCATCCGGCTGATGGCGTACCGGCAACAAGTACTGCACCGGGCCCGATGGCGGGAAATGCCGGCGAAATGCGTTCTCGGAGTGCGTTCGAGCCGGCCGAGATGTTGGGGGACAACGGTCACGGCAGCAGGCTGACACCACGTTTTTCAAGGGGTGCTCTATGATCCGTCGTGTCGTTCGTTCCGGGGTCCGGTATGCGCTGCTAGGGGCTGTCCTGGCGTTGGCTGCCTGTGAGACGACTTCCGTCGATCCGCCTCTACCCCCGCCTCCCCCGCCGCCTCCGGGGCCGCCCGCTGTGACGGGTGTGACGGTCACGGCTGCAGCCACGAGCGTCGCGGCTGGGAGTACCCTGCAGTTGACCGCGGCGGTCGCGCCGGCGGCTGCGTCCCAGGCGGTCACCTGGTCGACCAGCAGCACCGCCCGCGCCACCGTCAGCAACTCCGGGCTGGTGAGCGCCCTGTCGCCCGGGGCGGTGACGATCACGGCCACCAGCACCGCCGACCCGTCGCGTACCGGCACGCTCCAGCTCACCGTGACCGGCTGCGCACCTCTCGAGCCTCCCGACGTGTCGAACGGCGCCACCTTGCCGGAGGACACCTGCTACCGAGTCCAGTTCGGGCTGGTGGTGAGGGATGGTGTCCTCGTGGTCGGCCCGGGCGTCCGGATCGAGTTCGGGAACAACGGTTCCCTGACGATCAACACCGGCGGCCGGCTCAACGCGGCGGGCACGGCGGCCAAGCCGATTCTCTTTACCAGCGTCGATCCCGCTGGCGCGTGGCGGGGCGTTCAGTTCACCAACAGTCGAAGCGCCAGCAACCTACTGCACCATGTGACGATCAAGAACGGCGGTTCCGTCGCCTGGACCGGCGACACGCGCACCCGCGCCGCGCTGTTCATCGTCGGCAATACCCTGGTCGACATCCAGCACAGCATGATCGACGGGAGCGGGGGTCAGGGCCTCTTCATCCAGAACGCCGAAGCGGAGATGACGTTCCTGGACAACCGCATCGAAAACACCGTGGTCCCGATCTGGGTCCATCCGAACGCCGTGCACAATCTTGACCCGAGCACCCGCTTCAGGGACAACGTAGAGCACATCGTGCGGGTCGGCTTCGACAACACCAATACCCTGACCACCAACCAGACCTGGCAACCGCTCTTCGCGGCGTACGAGATCCAGCACCCGCTGCGCGTCCAGGCCGCGCTGACGATCAACAAGAGCACCATCATCATGTTCGCGCAGGATGTCGGCTTGACCGTGGAACCGTCCGGGTCCCTGACCGCAGTCGGCGAACCGGTATCGGGCAACGGGATCACGTTCATGCACAGCTTCGCGAGCACCGGAAGTCAGCAGTTCCTGCCCGGCTACTGGCAGGGTGTGAGGATCAGGAGTGCCTCCCCGAACAACCGATTCGAGCACGTGGACTTCCGCTCCGGGGGCAGCGCACAATGGACGGGAGTCCCGGACTCGCGGGCCATGGTGTACCTGGAAGGCCAGAGCAAGGCCGTGTTCGCCAACACCAGCTTCAGGGCCAGCGGTCACTACGGCCTTTGGGTGCCCGAGGGTGCCGATATCTCGGGGTTCGAGAACAACACGTTCGAGAACAACGGCCGCGCCATGCTCGTCCACGCCAACCGCACGGGTCACATCGCTGCCAACAACCAGTTCCTGCCCGGCACGGGCACCGGCGAGAACAAGGTGAGGGTCGCCATACCTGGACTGAATGCTCCGACCGTGACCACCGCCCAGACCTGGCAGGCCATCGGTGTGCCGTTCTATGTGACGGACCCAGTCTTTGTCGAAGCGGCGCTGACGATCGCGCCCGGGACCATCGTGGAGTTCGCGCAGAATGCGCGTGTCGAAACGCGCGAAAGCGGTTCGCTGCGCGGGGCGGGTACCGCCGACAACCGGGTCATCTTCCGCGGCGGCGAGGACGTCGTGGGCTACTGGGGTGGAATCCGGTACAACACCCTGTCGGCCAACAACGCTCTCCAGTACGTCGACTTCCTCAACGGCGGGTCCAGGGAATGGTACGGTGGAGGCAATGCGGCCTCCACCGTGTGGGTGGATGACGACGGAAACGCCAGCCTTTCCAACGTCACCTTCGCGAGGACCGGCGGCTACGCGATGATCATCTGGAACGGGGGCGTATCCTGCTCCGCGGTCAATCCTGGCGGAGCCCTGTTCCGTATCAAGACTGGCCTGGTCTATTCTAACCATCCCACATGCTAGGATGAGGATGGAGGCGGGCGGGGCCCCCGGTCCCGCTCGCTCCCGACGAAACGCTCGTTCCGCTGGAAAGAGTCGATCCCCCGTCCCGCTCCGGCGGGGCGGGGGAGATCCATCAAGATTCGGACGTCGGCAGGTCCCCGATCAGGAACGGCAGCGCTCGGCTCACCCGGGCGCCCCAGGTCTCCTCGGTGTGGGTGCCCCTTTCGTCCTCCACATAGTCGAGATCGTCTCCCGGTACCAAGCCATTGCGCACCATGAGATCGCGGAGCCGGCGAACGTCGGCCACGGCCGATTCCGGCTCGTTCAACCCGATGTCCAGGTAGAGCCGGCCGACCGCCAGGTCGGCATGGCGATCGACGTAGTCGAAGATGGCGCGATCGGCAAACCAGAGTGACGGACTCAACACCGCCGCGCCGCCGAACACGTCGGCGTAGCGGTAGAGCGCGTAGAGGCTGATCAGCCCGCCCATCGACGAGCCGGCGATGAAGGTACGGCTGCGCGCCGGCATGGTGCGGAACGCGCGATCCACCATCGGTTTGACCGTCTCGGCCACGAACGCCAGGTAGCGGTCGCCAGCCCCGCCGCCCTTGCCCGGGTGCTGGAACGGGCTGTATTCGTCGAGCCGATGTTTGCCCGCATTCGCAATGCCCACCACGATCGCCTCGGTCCCTTCGTGCCCCAAGTCGGCGAGTGTCTGGCTCAGCCGCCAGTCACCGGCGTAGCTGGTGGCCGGATCGAAGAGATTCTGGCCGTCCTGCATGTAGACGACGGGATACGCGGCATCCGGAGCCTGATCGTACGACGGCGGCAGCGCCGCCACGACGTCCCGGTAGTTGCGGAGCTCGCGGCTCAGCACCTGTCGCCGCATCACGAGCCGGACGCCGGGCGTGTCCTCGCCGGGATAAGGTTCCCAGGGTCCGTCGTTATCGATGTCGGCGGGAGTCATGCGTGGCACGATCGATGTGGGCGAACAGGTGGGCACGGGCGCGGGTACGTTCCGGGCACCGCAAGCGAGGTTCCGGCGTTCATCTATCGGTCGAGGGAGACGGTCGCGACGCGAACCCGTCCGTCGGCGGCGGACGTGCCGGGGTCGGTCCAGGTGATGAAGAGCGTCCCGCCGGCCAGCACGGTTCGCGGGAATCCCGCCCGTCGGCCGCGATCGGTCACGGCGACGGACGTGACCGCGCTCGCGCCGCGGGAGGAGCCGACGGTGCGCAGCCGCCAGGTGGCCGTGCTGTCGCCGTCCTCGAGCCAGGTCACGATGCCCCGATCGGGTGCGACGAGCTGGAGGTGGACGCGGCCCAGCGGCTTCCCGTCGTCGACCACGATAGGTGCGCCGAAGCTGGCGCCGCCGTCGGCCGAGAACGCCAGCTTGACGCGCGGGGTGTCGTGGGCGCCGGTGTACCACGCCACGGCCACACCGTTACCGTTCGCAGCAATCGCGGGGCCGTTGACCGGGCAAGCCCGGATCTCCCAGCCGTCCTCTGCCACGAGCGCGGGCTCAGTCCACTGTCCGTCCACTTCCCGCACCACCGCGATGTCGCGTACCTCACCGTCGGACCGATCGCGATACGCGGCAACCAGCCCGCCCGCCGCCCGTGCCATCGACACCTGACAGCATTCGCAGGTCCGCGGATCGAGCACGCGCTCGTCGCCCATCGATCCATCGGGGCGGAACGTCGCGGTACGTACCGCCATGGCGCCCGCCGAATCGACCATCTGCCCGCCGTCGAGCCAGGTGATGGCGACGCCGTCCGCCCCATCCGGCACCATCGCGGCAAAGCCGTGTTCGGTCGGGCTCAGATCGAGATGCGCGGTGACCGGCGGCGACCAGTTCCGGCCTCGATCCGCCGACCGGCTCAGCATCACATGGTAGGCGTACGGCTTGGCGGCCGTCTTCTCGAGCCAGTGGACGACCCAGGCCCCGGAGCTCGTCTCGACCACCGACGGAAAGTCGGCCCAGTTGACGAAGAAGTCGCGGTGCGCAGCCACCGTGGCCGGCTCGGACCAGCCGGCCTCGCCCCGCTCTGCGATCCGGAGTGCGAACGCCGTATCGCCGCGGGGCTCGAACCAGCTGAGGAGGAGACTACCGCTCGGCGTCTCGCTGAGGAACGGCGTCCGGCTGCCGGGCGGGCCGGTCCATTCGTCGACGACGGCAAGTCGTGATTCCGTGCTTCGGCCGCAGCCGAGGATGCTCAAAAATACGACCGGTAACAGGGCCTGGCGCATGATGCTAATATGGCTTCCCGTCGGGTGTACCGCCAAATCGAAGCCGACCGACGGGTTCACGGAATGGAGAGGGCGATTCGCTAGGTGGCGCGGGCCGTGGCGGCGAAGTCCGCCAGGATCTCGGCGACGGGCCGGATCCGGTCGATCGTCGCCACGCTCTTGCCCGCCTGCCAGATGGCCTGGCCGGCGTCGTGCGCCCGCGCTTCGCCCGCGATCGAGGTCCTTTTGAGCTGGTAGAAGCCGCGCAGGCCGTACCAGGCACGAATCCACTTCTTGGTCCGCCGGCTGCGGAACATCCGGCGTGCGATCGGGCCGATCCGGGTGCCGACCCGTTCGATGTAGGGCGTCCGGATCACCGCGACCGGAACGCCGGAGATCCGCTCGGTGTGTACGATGTCGTCCTCGCCCGCGGCCAGGATCGCGTTCTTGTACTCGTCGCTGGCCGTGCACTCCGTCGTGGCGATGAGCCGGGTACCGAGCTGGACACCCGCATACCCCATCCGGAGCGCGGCCGCGAACTCGGCGCCGGAGCCGATGCCGCCTGCGCAGACGACGGGCAGCTCCAAATCCGCCAGCTCAGCCAGCAGCGCCTCGGGCGTCCGCTCGCCCGCATGGCCGCCGGCCCGGCGATTGACCGCGATCAGGCCCTGCACGCCCCCGTCGCGCCCCTTGAGTGCCCATTTGCGCTCCGTGACATCGTGATAGACCACACCGCCGAACGGCGTCACCGCATCCACCACCCAGCGCGGATTGCCGAGCGAGGTCACGAAGAAGCGGACGCCTTCCTCCAGCGCCGTGTTGACCCACCCCACCATCCGTTCGTGATACGACCGCGACGACGCCTCGATCAGCGCGTTCATCCCGAACGGCTTGGTCGTGAGCTGCCGGATGGCCCGGAGCCCCGCCCGGAACTCGTGCCCGTGCACATACGTGAGCGAGATCGGCTGGACGATGCCGATCCCACCGGCGTCCGACACCGCGGCGACCAGCTCGACGTTGCTGCACGGATACATCGCGCCGCCGATGATCGGCAGCGTGATCCCGGCGTGTTGCGTCAGCGCAGTCTGGAGGTTCATGAACTCCTAAAGTACCGGGATCACGCTCGGATTGGATGTTCTAGTGCGCGTCGGAGGGCCGGCGGAGCGAGAGCCGGAAGCCGCCGTTGATCGTCCGCCCTTCGAGGAGGCTCCAGACGTCCGTGGTCCAGCGGCCGCCCTCGCCCCGCGCCGGCAGTACCAGCGGATCGACCCGCGTCTGCCGGACATTGGCCAGGTTCTCCGCGTTCACGAAGAGCCGGACCGGCCCCAGCTGCCGCTCGGCGAGCAGGCCGATCACCAGATACGGGCGGCTCTCGCTCCGGTAGGGATTGCGATCGAGCGCTTGCCGCCCGGTGTAGTAAAGCTCCAGGCCGAGCCGGCTCTTGCCCTCTTCCTCGAAACTCGCGACCATGCCCACCGAGTGCCGAGGCGTGAGCGGTGTCGTGCGCCGCGGGCAGGCGGTGCCGACCGCCTGCTCCGGATCGCACTCGCTGGCGCGGAGATGGGTATAGGTCGCGGTGACGCGAACGGCGCGTCCATGATGTCCGCCTGGCGCGTCGTCGTCATCATCGTCATCGTGCTCGTCTTCGCCGGAGCCAAGCGGGCGCACCAGCCTGACCAGCAGCTCCGCACCCCAGGCGCGGGTCGGCCCCGGTGCGTTGACCAGCTCGAGCCGCCCGGCCCCGCCCGGTCCGGTTCCGGGCGCCTCTCGCACCTGGAGCGCGTGCCGGACGGTCGAGCCGAACAGTGTTCCGTTCACTTCTACCGCACCTAGCGCCGTCGGGATCGGCCCGCCGACGTCGAGCGACAGGTTGCGAGCCCGCTCGGCCACCAGCCCATCGAGCGGCAGCAACGGCGCCAACCCGGTGACCTCCGTCGTCTCAGTGAACGGCGTCGGCGCGAACGCGCCCGTGCCGCCCGAAAGCCGCGCCGTCCACCCCGCGAAGGCGGCACCCTCGCCCGGCCGGCGCACCAGGATGGAGATTCGCGGATTGGCGAACGTGCCGTAGACGTCGTGCGCGTCGACGCGCCCGCTGGCGGAGAGCGATGCCCAGGGCGCCGGATCGAGATCGAGCTGGGCAAAGGCTGCCGGTACCGAATAGGTGTAGTCGATGCTCGCGACATCGCGGGCCCGGTACGCATCGCGCTGGAATGCGGCGCCGGCCACCCAGGTCGCCGCTCCACGGGGAACGGTCACGGCCGCTTCCATGAACGCGGTACGGTGCCGGTCGTGCTCCTCGACCGTGCCGAACCGATGGTCGTGCCGCTGCTCCATCGCGGAGCCGCGGATCGAGACGATCGCACCGCCCAGCCAGCCGCCGTCGGGCACCAGCCACCGGACCAGTCCGCCCAGGTCCACTCGGCGGGTCCGCAGCGCTTCGGCGAACGCCTCGCCATTGGGAGCCATCCGGCCCGGCAGCGTCCCGCCATCCCGCTGCTCGGTGGTGAGGCCCGCCGTGACGAACGCGCTCCGGCCCCGTTCGTCGCTGAAGTAGAACCGGGGGCGAATCACCGCACGCCGGTAGCCGGGCATATCGGTCCAGCCGTCGGCATCGAGGTCGTTGCGCGTCTGCCGGTGGCCGCCCGCGAGCAGGGTGTAGCCCCAGCGCGAGGACACCGGTCCCGCGCCGTAGAAGACGGCATCGGTGCCGCCGCGCGAAGTCTGGTTGAGCACCAGCGTTTCCTCGGGCTCGTGTCCCGGACGGCGCGAGATCAGGTTGATGACGCCGCCCAGCGCGGCGCTGCCGTAGAGGGCCGACGCCGAGCCCTTGATGATCTCGACGCGGCCGAGATCGACCGGGGGAATCTGGAGGAGGCCGAGACCGCCGGCCTGGCCGCCGTAGAGGGGCAGCCCGTCGGCCAGGAGGAGCGAGTAGCGGCCCGAGAGGCCCTGGATCCGGACGTTGGCCCCGCCCAGCGACGGCGACGTGGTCTGGACCCGAAGTCCCGAGGTCTCGTTCAGCATCATGACGATGTCGCCGGGCGTCATCGTCACCTTCTCGCCGATCTCCTCCTCGTCGATGACCTCGACCCGGAGCGGAGTGTCTTCGACTCGTCGCTCGCTGCGCGTGGCACTCACCACCACCTCCTCGAGCACGGCTTCCCGGGCCTCCAGCCGTACGGTCAGCGACGTGTCCTGCTCGGCGCGCAGATCGAGCCGCGCGGTATCGGGCCGGAAGCCGATCCGGGCGACGATGACCAGATGCGCCCCCGCTGCGAGCCGGAGCGTTGCAAGTCCGTCATGGTCGGTCATGCTGCCGACCCGCCCGCTCCGCACCATCGCCGCCTCGATCGGGATCGAGTCGTGGAGAACCCGCACCCGCAGGGTCGCGAGGGAGTCCGGTACCTGCGCTTGTGACGCGCCTGCCGTCGTCGCGACGGTGAGAAGTACGGCAAAGACGATTGTCGCGATCCGGCTCCGGCTCATGCGGGGCTCCGGGCCAACCGCCACACGGTGTGCACCGTGCACACGATGTCACTCGAGGCAGACTGCGCGTCGGTGATTACCGTTTCGACCCGGATCTCGACGGGATCGGCACCGACCTCCGGAACCGTGACGCGCGCCTCCGCGGTTAGATCGCCGCGGGCCTTCTTGAGATAGACGGCACCGATTTCGGTCACGATGCCGCGGATCTCGCTCGGCAGGGCCATAGTCATGGCGAGCCCGCTCGTCAGCTCGCCCAGATTGACCAGCGCCACCGCGTGAATGGAGCCGAGGTGATTGCGGACCCGGCGGCGATCCCGCAGTGTGGCCCGGCAGTAACCCGGCTCGAGCACGCGGACGATGGCGCCGACCGTCCCCGTATAGGGCACGAAACGTCCGAAGGCGCGGCTGAACAGCCAGGTGCCGCCCGGTAGCGGGCTGAACCGATTCCAGAGCCTGGCGAGTGAGTCACGGGGAGAGGCCATGGGGAACAAAATAGAGCGGTCGACGCGCGTCTGGGCTTTCACCCCGGTTCGCGCTATCCTTGAACTTGAACCGCCAGGGGTATCCCGGAGTTGCCGGGATTGAGAGAGTCCCTTGGAACCTGACCCGGTTGAGACCGGCGTAGGGAGGCGGCCAGGGTGTGCCCCGCGTCGTCGTTCCTGCCCGGTCTCGATGAGGAGACCGCCATGGCTACGCCCACCGCCGTCCTTCCAGTCGCCGATTACGGCGACGCATTCCCCAACTCGCATCGCGTCTACCTGGAAGGCAGCCGGGGCATCCGTGTCCCGATCCGCGAGATCCGGCTTTCGGGCGGCGAGCCCCCGGTCCGAGTCTACGATCCGAGCGGCCCGCACGGCCTCCCGGTCGAGACCGGCCTGCCTCCCATTCGGCTCCCCTGGATCCGCGAGCGCGCCGTGGTTGAAGCTCCCGACAAGGACCAGGCGTTAGGCATCTCGATGCCGGCCGGCCTGACCCGCAGGGTGCTTCGCGGTACCGGCCCCGTCACCCAACTCCACTACGCTCGGCGCGGCGAGATCACGCCCGAGATGGAGTTCGTGGCACTGCGCGAGGGGATGGACGCCGAGTTCGTGCGCAGCGAGGTGGCGCGCGGCCGAGCCATTATTCCCGCCAACATCAACCACCCCGAACTCGAGCCGATGATCATCGGCCGCGCCTTCCACGTGAAGATCAACGCCAACATCGGCAACTCGGCGGTCAAGAGTTCGATTGCGGACGAGGTCGAGAAGCTGCGCTGGGCCACGCTCTGGGGCGCCGATACGGTGATGGACCTGTCGACCGGAAAGGATATCCACGAGACGCGCCAGTGGATCGTCCGCAACTCGGCCGTGCCGATCGGAACCGTGCCCATCTACCAGGCGTTGGAGAAAGTGGACGGGGTTCCGGAAGAACTGACCTGGGAGATCTATCGGGATACGCTGATCGAACAGGCGGAGCAGGGCGTCGACTACTTCACCGT
>CAZUES010000029.1:0-49198 GCA_964619465.1 uncultured Gemmatimonas sp. | reverse complement strand
CTACGACCGCGAGTCGATCCATGCCGTCCTCGACGCCGGCTTCATCTGCCACGTCGGCTACGTCATCGACGGCAAGCCGGTCGTCACCCCCACCTCCTACTGGCGCCAGGGCAATCACGTCTACTTCCATGGCTCCTCCGCCAGCCGCATGCTGCGCAACTTGGGAACCGCTGGCGTGCCCTGCTGCCTGACGGTGACGCACACCGACGGCCTGGTGCTGGCCCGCTCCGCCTTCAACCACTCGATCAATTACCGCGCCGCCATGCTGTTCGGCACCGCCCACCGGGTCGACGACGATGCGGAGCTGGCAGAGGCGCTCGAGCGCTTCGTCGAACACCTGCTGCCCGGCCGCTGGGCCACCCTCCGGCCGATGACGGCCCAGGAACAGAAGGCCACCACCGTGCTCCGCCTCGAGATCGACGAGGCCTCAGCCAAGATCCGCAACGGCCCGCCCAAGGACGACGAGGAGGACTACGCCCTGCCGATCTGGGCCGGGGTGATCCCGTTCGACCTCACCGCGGGTACCCCGATGCCCGACCCGCGGCTCGATCCCGGGATCGAGGTACCGGACCATGTGGCCCGCTGGACTGGTCCAGCCCCCGCTCAGGACTGAAATCGGCATCAGGGCATCTTCGGGGTGGTGTGTCGCCCCGGAAATGACCAAACTTCCCCTCGTGACCCGGGCTTCGGCCCGCGAGGGGGCATTTTGCCCGGAGATCTGATGCACCGAAACGCAGGGAGTGTCTCATGCGGTACCTGAACGGAATTGCGGTCCTCGGCCTGGCCTTAGCGGCCGGCGGATGCATCAATCCTACCTCCGTGGTTCCCCCCGGCGGCGGCGATGTCACGGCTTGCGGCAGCGTCTCAACCGTCAATACCGGAGGCGGGTTGACCCCGAGCTTTTCCTGGGTGCCTGACTGCGGCGTCGGCATCCTGAGCATTCATCCGACAGACGACACAACCTCGCTTTGGACGGTCAGTAACATCGACAACACCATGGTCTCGCCCATCCGATACGGAACACCACCGGAAAATGGCAGCCAGGACTCCGTGGCCGTACCACTCGAAACGGGCAAGGCGTATCGTCTCCGCCTCGGAAGGTTCCATATCAACAACACCGACGTGGAACCCACCATCATCATCCTCTGGCTCGACACCTTCGTCCGCTGATTATGAGGACTTCGCCATGACTTCTCCGACGTCCCTGACTCACGACCTCGCCGCCGAACTGCAGGGCGCGCCCCTTCAACAGATCGCCCAGCAACTCGGCATTGGCCAGTCCGAGGCCAACGCCGCGGTCGGCGCCGCACTCCCCCTCCTGCTCGGTGCACTCGGCCGGAACGCCAGCGAACCCCAGGGCGCCCAGGCCCTGCTCGGCGCCCTCCAGAAAGACCACGGCGGGGCCGGCGACCTGACCAACCTGCTGGGCAGCATCCTAGGCGGCGCCCAGACCCGGCAAACCAACGGCGCCGGCATCCTGGGCCACATCTTCGGCGCCCGGCAGGAGCGCGCCCAAGCCGGACTCGGCCAGGCCACCGGTCTGGGCAGCGACAAGTCAGGACAGTTGCTCCGCATGCTCGCCCCGATCGTCCTCGGCTTCCTGGCTAAGCAGACGCTCCAAGGCAAGAACAACGCGGCTCAAGCCGGTCCCAGCGCCGACATCCTGGGCTCCATGCTGGGCCGAGAGCAGCAGCAAGTCCGCCAACAGGGCGGCATCGGCGGAGGTCTGCTGGCCGCCGTTCTCGATCAGGACGGCGACGGCCAGCTGGGCATCGGTGACATCATGAAACTGGGCGGCAACTTGTTCGGCAACCGCAGCTAGCGGAAGAACGGCCTAAAAACCGACTGACCGCAGGGGAGACGAGGCCCGCCCCGGGCGCCGCCGCCAGCGCGTCGGGCGGCGCCTCAGCCCTTCCACCATCTCCCCCCGCCTCGCGCGCCCGCAGCGCCAGGCGGCGCCCGGGGCGGGCCTCGTCTCCCCTGGACCAGATGCGCTCCGATCAGCGCATCCAGAGAGCAATGACCCCGCACTCCGATCCGACCCCGGAAAACTCCGCAGGAATCGCTGCGGAGCCAGCGTAAACCTCGACGGCCTCGATGGTCTGCAAATGGAACTCGTCGAGGTTGACTGGATCGCCCTGGCCGGGGCGCCAGAAGGGTATCCCATCGACATAAATCGACATCAGACATGCCACGACATGGGCCGACGATCCTTGGCATGGCACGGGCTTCTCCGCAACCCCGCGTCGCATCGAAGCAGGCGCGAATCCGATGCACGGGAGCGGCAGCAGAATAAACCTGATTCCCGGGATCCGTCGAATCACATCAGTGACCTGAGACTCGGGACGCCGGGCCAGTTCCTCGCGCATGATGAACCGCCCCGTCCCCGAGCGCCGCCGGGCCTCGAGGTTGGCCATCCGCAGCGAGGTCGCGACCGACGTCGCGACTGCAGTGGCCTCGATGTTCGCCAGATGCTGCGCAACCCGCGCCAGCCCGACTCTGACTTCGGCGCTGCCACTCTCGGCCACCTCCAGCGGCGCCGCCGCAATCTGATAGCCGAGCGCACGGACGTCGACCAGGAACCGACCCGAGGGCACCTGCCCCAGTTGCGCGCGTCCCTCTCGGTCGGTCCGCACCGTGTCGCCAAGCGGATGCAGGCGAATCAGGGCATCGGCAACCGGTGTCGAATCGGCCTGGACGATGATCTGCACGGTACTGCCGCCGGTCGCGGCGTCGGCACCGCGCAGCACTACGTCATGCAGGGTCACGGCCCCTTGCTGCACCGCAACCCAGTGCGGCGAGGCAACCTGCGGAGCAGGCCCCCTGAACCAGATATCACCATCGGACGGCAAGCCGCATATCCGGTAGCGTCCTTCGCCATCCGTTTGCACCGCCAAACGACGGGCCGCGTTCGGTCCCCAGGACAGATCGAGCCGGGTACCGGCCATCGCCCGCCCCGCGCTGTCCCGCACCACGCCGCTCAGCATGGTGCGCGAGGTCGAATCGATCGTAGTGGCTGCGCAGCTCTGCAGCAACGTGACCGCGGAGGGCGTCGCAATATCGGCCGTGGCCGTCCGACCGCGTGTCAGCGTGGCCGACCCCTTGGGTTCGATGCCGAGCGCCGCAAAGCGCGGATGCGACGTCGTGATCAGAAAGCTGCCCTGCGTCGATGTCTCGATCTGGTAGACGCCCGCCGAGTCGGTCGTGGCGCGGTAGGCACTTCCGCCCAGCGAGACTTCGACCCCGGCCAGCGGACGACCCAGAATCGAGTCATAGACGACCCCCGCGACGATGGCGCGGTTGGTCGGCGCCAGATCGAGCAGCTGCGCCGTTCCTCCAGTTTCCCGGAACCCGACGACCGGGTCGACGCCACCAAACGGCGCATTCCCACGGGCCTCGACCAGCACCGGCATCCGGATGACCCAGTCACTCACGATCCAACCGCCGCCCGGCAGGCGGGCAAACTCGACTCGGCCGCCTTCGTGGCCGGTGCGCCCCTTGAACTCGACGAACTGAAACTCCAGCAGGCGCAGCTCTGAACTTTCACGGTGCAGCCAGAGCACCCCGGTAATCTCCGGCACTCGCCGTCCGCGGGTTGGCTCGAACGCAAGACCGACCAGCCCGTCGTCCGGTGTCTTACTCGGCACCGCCCGGAAGCAGTGTGTCTCCAAGAACTCGTTGGACAGAAGCAGCGGCGCGTCCGGACCATAGAACCAGGTCGTGGCGTCCTGCTTCACTACGAAGCCATCCTTGATCAGCTGCGCCGGCTCGACCGACATGAACGGCCGCGCCGCCCGGGTCTGCTGGCGGGTCGATCGCTCGGCGCGGATCTGCAGTTCGGGGTTGAGATCACGCTCGAACCGGGTGATCTCGAGCAGCGGCTCGAGTGAGGTCCGGGTCACCTCGGTGCGCTGAAGCACCTTGGTGACCTCCGCCCAGAGCACGCTCAGCTGGGAACTCTCTTCCCGGTCGAGGCGGCAGGTCGAAGAGCGAGCCGCAACCGAAATCTCGGGAAGGAGAACGCGATCGCTGGGCATCTCGACGGTCACCGACACCGTGTCGGTGCCGGACACTTCGAATCCGATCCCGGAGATTCCGGCGTAACCGATCCGGTCGGCGCGCAACTCGAACCGCCCCGAGCGGGACAAAGGCAGCAGCGCTCGGCCACCATCGTCGGTTAGCATTCGGGCCACGGTGGCGTCCCCGTCACGCACGGAGATCAGGGCGCCCGCAACCGCGCGGCCCCCTTCCGTGGCACGAACCCTGACCGCCTGCGCAGCTATCTCGGATGCCGTGAGCACCGTGCTGCCAAGCAGCACGGCATACGGCCACCAATGATTGCGGATCATCTACCTGCCTCCAATCGCTCAGCTCAACGACGGGGGGCCGAGCGGCGTCGCGGCATGGCGCGCGACGCCGACCATCGGAGCCTCAGCGGGTGCCGAGTCCCGTCAGCCGTTCGCTGACCTGCTTGAGTTTCGCGCGCGCCTCGGCGTCGTACGCCTGCGCATGCGCTTTCCCCAATTCCATACTGTTGTAGAACTTGCCGGTACCGACGTCCTCCAGGACCAGCTGCAGCACGGCGCGGGTGCCGTCATCGACCGTCGACCGCGGGGCATAACCGCCCCGGGCCACCATCCCGGTCGGCATCAGCGTGGCGGGATGCAGCGCGTTGACCGTGATACCCTTCCCCTCTAACTCCGCCGCCAGATCGATAGTGAACATGACCTGTGCCAGCTTACTCTGCCCATAGGCCCGCCGGCCGGTAAAGTTCTGCTCGATCATCACGTCGTCGAAATCGATCGGCGCCGCTGAAAGCGACGAGACGTTGACGATCCGCGACGGCGCGCTGGCCAGAAGCCGGGGCAACAGAATCTGGGTCAGCAGAAACCCCGAGAGATAGTTCACCTGAAAGCGTGACTCATACCCCTCGGCGGTGACCTCGCGCTCATCCGGCGCGGTGCCGATACCGGCGTTGTTGATCAGGACGTCGAGACGGTCGTAATCCTTAAGGATCGTCTCACCGAAGCGACGAACGTCCGCCGTGACCGACAGGTCCGCCGTATAGAAACGTGCGCTGCCCTTGCCCGCCGCCTGGATCTCTCGCAGCACCTCGGCGCCACGCGCCGAATCGCGACCATGCAGCACGACATGCGCCCCGCCCGCCGCCAACCGGAGCGCGACCTCTCGACCGAGGCCGCTCGTGGCCCCGGTTACCAGGATCACCTTCTGGCCCGGAACCGGGCGGGCAGCCTGCGCGTGGAGCGCCGAACCGAGAGCGACGAACAGCACCAACAGCGGGGCGACGAATCGCCGGACGACAAGCGAAAATGGCAGCATGCAGCGAAACTACCGCCGCATACCCGCCCGGGCCAGCCCGTTGATCAAAAACCGAGCACAAATCCCGGTTAGAAACCCCTCGCCCCGGCTCCGACGTATCTTCTAAAGAGGCAACCTCGTGCCGGCCCCCAATGCCGGCCCATCCTACCGGAGATACCAGCGCGCCGTCATGCTCAAATTCGTTCTGCTCTCG
The DNA here is from genome assembly GCA_964619465.1 of uncultured Gemmatimonas sp. Classification (GTDB taxonomy): domain Bacteria; phylum Gemmatimonadota; class Gemmatimonadetes; order Gemmatimonadales; family GWC2-71-9; genus SHZU01. Next base: position 43,665 of record CAZUES010000029.1, on the reverse strand, counting down.
TCGCTCCTGGCCACCAGCGCCTTTGCCCAGGCCGCGCCCAAACGGGCCGAGGCCGTGCCCCTGCCGCTCGACTCGGCCGTGGCCGCGGGGACACTGCCCAACGGCCTTCGCTACTTCGTCCGGAAGAACAGTCGTCCCGCGGCACGGGCGGAGTTGCGCCTCGTCGTCAACGCCGGCTCCCTGCTCGAGGACGATGACCAGCTGGGCCTGGCCCACTTCGTCGAACACATGGCGTTCAACGGCACCGTCAATTTCGAGAAGCACGAACTGATCGACTACATCGAGCGGATCGGGATGCGCTTCGGGGCCGACCTCAATGCCAGCACCTCGTTCGACGAAACCATCTATCAACTCCAGGTTCCGACCGACAGCGCCCACCTGCTCAACACCGCGATGCAGATCCTGGAGGACTGGGCCCACGGCGTCACCTTCGACACCACCGAGATCCGGAAAGAGCGCGGTGTCGTCATCGAGGAGTGGCGGCTCGACCAGGACGCCTCGAACCGGATGTTCCGGCAGCAGTTTCCCGTCCTGTTCCGCGGCTCACGCTATCGCGACCGGCTCCCGATCGGCACCAAGGAATCGCTCGAAGGGTTCGCGCCAGGTGCGCTCAACCGCTACTACCGCGACTGGTATCGTCCCGATCTGATGGCCGTCGTGGCGGTCGGCGATTTCGACGTGGCGACGGTGACCAATCTGATCAAGACCCATTTCAGCAAGATCCCCAGTCCGCGGACTAAGCGTCCTCGGGTGGACTATCGGATCCCGCGTCGGGATTCGACCGCCGTGGCCATCGCCACCGACCCCGAAGCGACCAGCACCAGCATCAGCGTCTATTATCTCGAACCCGGTGACATCGATCCGTCGGAGGCCGCCTATCGCGGCACCCTGGTCGATGCGCTCTACGCCATGATGTTCAACGCCCGGTTGGACGAGCTGACCCAGCGCCCTAATCCGCCCTACCTGGGCGCCGGTGGCGGCGCCAGCCGGTTGGTCCGCGGCACCCGGGCCTTCTTCCTGGGCGCGGCCGTATCCGATACCGGGATCGCGCGCGGCTTCGAGGCGGTGCTGACCGAGGCCGAACGGGTCGAGCGGCACGGCTTTACGGCCACCGAACTCGATCGCGCCAAGCAGGATCTGCTACGCAGCTACGAGCGGGCCTATGCCGAGCGAGGCAACACAGAGTCGTCGCGCTATGCCGACGAGTATGTGCGACACTTCCTGACCGCAGAAGCGGCGCCCGGCATCGGCCACGAACTGAATCTGGTCAAGCGCTTCCTGCCCACCATCGAACTCACCGAAGTCAACCGCTCGGCCCGGACCTGGCTCGACGGCAAAGATCGTGTCCTCCTGGTCAACGCGCCGGAGAAAACGGCTGCCCAGATCCCGGACGAGCGCGCGCTGCTGGCGCTCTTCGATCGGGTTCAGCGCGCCGAGGTTGCGGCCTATGAGGAGAACGTCTCCGATGAGCCGCTGGTCGCCGCGAGCCTGGCTCCGCGGACGGTTACACAAGCCACCACCGATTCCGCTCTCGATATCACGACCTGGGTTCTCCCCAACGGCGTCCGCGTGTTGCTCAAGCCGACCGATTTCAAGGCCGACGAAGTGCTGCTCACCGCCTCGAGCCCGGGCGGCACCTCAGTCGTGCCCGACAGCCTCTACACGGCGGCCGCGTTTGCTACGCAGCTGATCGGCCTGGGTGGCCTGGGTGAATTCTCGGTCATCGACCTGCAGAAGAAGCTGGCGGGCAAGGCCGTTTCGGTCTCGCCCTATATCGGGAGCTATTACGAAGGACTGCAGGGCCAGGCATCGCCGCAGGATCTGGAAACGCTCTTCCAGCTGATCTACCTCCAGTTCACGGCACCCAGGCAGGACCGCGATGCCTTCGAAGCGTTCAAAACCAATGCCCGCGCCGCGCTCGCCAATCGGAGCGCCAACCCGGCTACCGCGTTCCGCGATACGCTGACGGTCGTCCTGACCCAGCATCATCCGCGCACGCGGCCGATTAGCGCCGCCATCGTCGATTCGTTCGACTTGGACCGGTCATTCCACGTCTACCGCGACCGCTTCGGCGACGCCGGCGACTTCACCTTCGTGATCGTCGGCGCCTTCGCACTGGACTCCATCAAGCCGCTGGTCGAGACCTATCTCGGCAATCTCCCCTCGCGCCAGCGCAGCGAGCAGTGGCGTGACGTCGGGATCCGGCCACCGACCGGAGTGGTCGAGCGCCAGGTGGTCCGCGGCCTGGAACCGCGCAGCCAGACTCAGATGGTCTTCTCGGGCGCCTTTCCGTATTCGCGCGAGGAGCGGTTCGTCATTCGCAGCCTGGCCGATGTGCTCGACATCCGGCTGCGCGAACGGCTGCGCGAGGATCTGGGCGGAACCTACGGCGCGTCGGTCAGCGCCTCGCCCACCAAGGTGCCTCGCGAGGAGTACTCGATCAATGTCGGCTTCGGCTCCGCACCCGACCGGGTCGATGAACTGGTGGCGGCCGTCTTTGCCGAGATCGACTCGCTCCGGCAAAACGGAGCCACTGCAGACGAACTGACCAAGCTGCGCGAGTCGACCGTCCGTACCCGGGAAACGAGCCTGCGCGAAAACGGCTTCTGGCTCGGCCAGCTGTCCGGATACGAACAGACGGGCGAGAATTTCCGGGGCATCCTGGAGACTGCGGATCTGCTGCCGCTCCTCACGGCGGAGCGGATCAAGCAGGCCGCCATCCGCTACCTCGACAAGAGCAACTACGTGAAGGTCACGCTGATGCCGGAGACGGGCAGAACGCCCTGACAGGTTCGGAGCAAGCGGGGAGGGAGCCGACTTCCCTCCCCGCCTCTCACCTAGCGTCTGATCGGCAACTCCCACCGCCACACCTGGCCGTCCTCCGGATCGGTTACCGTTCCCAGACGGACGAACTCGAGCTTCGTCAGAATTCGGCCTGACGCGTTCACGACCGGCAACGTATGGGCCAGCACGCTGCCGACCGACGGGTCGGCCCGCGCCAGGTCGACCAGGGCCGCCGCCATGGCCGTCGCGATACCCCGACCCTCCCGATCCGGAACCGTCATATAGGCAATCTCGACGGCGCCCGCCCCGGTCGGTGCGCCTTTGAAGGCGCAGAACCCGACGAGCATTCGGAAAGGATCTAGGGCCATGTAACCGCCCCAGTGTGTGGGCTGCGGCGGCGGGCATGGCATGGCAGCGGTTTGGGCTATCAGCGCACCGACCAGATCGCGGTGAGCGCCAATATCCACGCCGAGCTTGACTAGCTCGTGCTCGAGATCAGCCTGCAGCTTTGCCAGTAGCGACGAAGTCAGGGGAATCAGAGACAGAGCCGGAGGACTCGCAGCTGCTTGCCGGGAGTGATCAGATGACATGTGAACACCTCGAACATTGCCGTAAATGGGATCATATGGCGTGACCGTGCGATGCCCCTGGTCGTCAGGGTCAATCGCAGGTGGCCACCGATCGATGGTCGACGTCGTCAGCGGTTCACGACACCGACGGCACTACGGCACAGCATCCGGCAGATCCGAGGATGAGGATGGGTCCAGCGGGTGAAACGTAAACCTGACCGACGGGCCCAGTGCAAGCGCAATCGGGCAGGCGGGCCGAAACCATGGTACGCCCCCTCGTGCCAGCCGGGGGGCAGGTCTACCTTTCCCGCGTCCACGACAGACTTACTCAGCCTCTCTTTCCCCCACAGATCTCATGCCCGCTCGGCGCACACGGACCTTCACCGAATCCGTCATTCGCGGAATGACTCGGCTCGCGACCCAGCACGGCGCGATCAACCTGGCCCAGGGGTTTCCGAACTTCCCTACCCCGGACGTGCTCAAGGAGGCCGCTGCCAAGGCCATCCATGAGGACATCAACCAGTACGCCATCACCTGGGGCTCCAAGCGCCTTCGCGATGCGCTGGCCAAAAAGTACGCCGACTGGTACGGCATGACCGTCGACCCGGAAACCGAGATCACCGTCACCTGCGGAGCGACAGAGGCCATGGCGGCCGTGATGCTGGCGCTGGTCGATCCGGATGAAGAGGTGATCGTGATGGAGCCGTTCTACGAGAACTACGGCCCCGACGCCATCCTCTGCGAAGCCACCCCCGTCTTCGTCCCGATGATGCCGGGACAACCGCTGGATCTCGACCGGCTGGCCCGGGCGTTTTCGAAGAAGACGCGCGCCATCATCGTCAACACACCGGGCAATCCCTCCGGTCGGGTGCTGACCCGCGCCGAGTTGACCGCCATTGCGAACCTCTGCCAGCAGCACGACGTCTGGGCCGTGACGGACGAGATCTACGAGCACATCTATTACGAGGGAGAGCACATCCCGATTGCCACTTTGCCCGGGATGCGGGACCGCACCATCACCATCAGTGGCGCCTCCAAGACCTTCAGCATTACCGGCTGGCGGATCGGCACCGTCATTTCGCCGCCGAGTGTGACCGATGCGATCCGGAAAGTGCACGACTTCCTCACTGTCGGTGCGCCCGCTCCGCTGCAGGAAGGTCTCGCCGTCGCGATGGAAACGCTGGGCCGCGACTACTACGAGGGCCTCGAGCGCGACTACCGGGCGCGACGCGACCTGCTCGTCGGCGCCCTCAACGAGGCCGGCTTCAAGTGCGAAGCGCCGCAAGGCGCGTACTACATCCTTGCTGATTTCACGGCGATCAAGAAGCTGCGCTCCGACGAGTTCGCCAAGTGGCTGACCATCGAAGGAGGCGTTGCCACCGTTCCCGGCACCAGCTTCTTCTCCAACCCGGACACGGGGCGTGACTACACCCGGTTCGCGTTCTGTAAGACGGAGGATATGCTGCACGCCGCCGTCGACCGGCTTCGGCGCCTGTAGCGCAGCAATCGCGAGGGCGGCTCGGACTGCGCTGCCCTCGCGATACTGCCCGTGTTCAATCGATCCGGAAGCTCATCACCTGCCGGACCAGTTGCCGAACCGGACGGTTCCGCACCAGCGCCGGTCGATATTTCGCTCCCATCAGTGCGGTCATCACGCTCGTTCTGAAACCGTCCGCGGTCGATTCCAACACCACGATCGATTCACGTTCGACCCGTCCCGCCGTATCGACCACGAACTCCACCGCGACCCGCCCGGGGATACCGGCTGCTTTGAGCGCCGCAGGATACACCGGCTCCGGAGCAACCAGCACATCGACCGGCTGGTCCACTGCATGGGCTTCGAGGATGTCCCCCGGGCCGACCTCACCGGCCGAGCAGGTTGCGCACGCGAGCGGGGCCGGTCCGACTACGAACCGACGGGGATCGATCGGCACACCGGATTCGATCGGCGGTATCGAGGACTCGAGCCCGGTCGGGGGTGCAATCGCGAGAACGTCCGCCGGAAGGGGCGACACGAGCTGGTTCGGTTCCGCAGGTGACGGGTTGCTCTCGGTTGACGGCGTCGCGGTCGCAGGCGGAACATGATACGCCTGCGCATGGACGTAGGGGCGGCTGTCCTCCGCCGTCGCAATCCGCTTCGTCGCAGCGATCACAGCAACCGCAATACCGACGTGAAGACCCAGCGACACCGCGCCCTGCAGCAGCGGACGCTGCCGCCGCCGCCCTGATTCGACCAATCGAGTGAACACAGACCACCTCGCAGTTGAGTCTCTTTCAAGATGCGAAGTGAAGATGTCCTGCCCCTGACCGGTGCATGGCGTTTCGATGACAACGCCATGTGGGGATTGCGTCAATCAGGTGAGACGGGTGTCGCGCTTTCCTCCAGCGTTTCAGCGATCTTGGCTACCTACAGCTGTCGTTACCCTTACCCCTGCGTGCCGATCCCGACTCGCCATTCCCGCCAATCGACTCGTCGCGCCATGACGGCGTCGCGCACCTGGCGCTCCCGCCCGGTGAGCGTTGCCTCGCCGGTCTTGACCTCGATGAAGACCACCCGCTCGAGCTGGCCATTTGAAAGACCGTCGAACACCACCAGGTCGACCGGTGACCCCAAAAACCGGACGTCCTTCGGATTGAACTCGAATCCGGGCAGGTAGGGCAGCAGCTGCTCGGTCACCTTGCCCGTCACCACCGCCTGGCTTCGCTGCACCGCATCCCGTCTGACCTCTCGCTCGTGGCTCGCGCGGCCCAGCAACAGCAATCCGAACCCGATCAGGATCCCGATCGCCAGGCCGACCACTAACCCCAACCCCAGATCTGACATGCAATTACCCCCGAAGCCGTGATAGCGGCGCACCGTTCAGCTGGCCGCTTTCCGACCTGCAAGAAACCCGCACAAACACCGAAAAACCACCCTGCCGATTTCCGCCAGTTGACAGGAAGCACCTCGACCTTCAACTTAATCGTATAGTTTAACTGTAAAGTTAAAGATGCATATGGAACCCGAAATTGCCACTCGAGAGCAGATCCTAACCGCCGCCCATACGGTCTTCCTCCGACGCGGCACGTCCGGCGCCCGGATGCAGGAAATCGCCAAGGAGGCCGGCGTCAACCAGGCCCTGCTCCACTACTACTTCGGCACCAAGCAGGCGCTGGCCGACGCGGTCTTCCGAACCGCCGCATCCAACCTGCTGCCCGGAGTGTTCGAGGTGGTCGGGTCCGCGCTGCCGCTCGACCGGAAGATCGAAACCATCGTCGACCGGTACATCGGGTTCCTGAGAACTCGCCCCTATCTGCCCGGCTATCTGATCAGCGAACTCCACGCCGACCCCGAACGGGCTGCATTGCTGCTGCCCAGGCCAGGGCTGGATGCACTTGCTGCGCTGCAGCAGCAGCTCGACGCCGGCGCCCTGGGCGGCACGCTCCGCCCGATTCGCGCCGAACATTTTCTCATCAACATGGTCTCGATGATCATCTTTCCGTTCCTGATCCGTCCCATGCTGGACGTGATCTTCGGGATCGGCGGCGACCAGTTCGATGCCTACCTGACCGAGCGGCAACACAGCCTGCCCGGCTTCATCCAGAGCGCACTCAGACCATGATACTGCTTGCCACGCTCGCCCTGATGGGCACCGCGGCGGCCGGTCCCGCCCAGGACACGCTCCGCCTGGAGACACTCCACGCCGCCGCCCGCGATCGCGACCCGCGAGCCCGGCAACTGGAGCTGCTGGAATCCCAAACCGCCCTTCGCCTCCGCAATCTGAGTTCCGAACGGCTGCCACGGTTGACCATTGCCGGTGAAGGCACGGCCCAGTCCGATATCACCCACATCACGCTCGACGGGTCGCCGATTCAGCCGCCGATGCCGCCCAAAGAACAGTGGATGGCCACGATCCAGGCCGATCAGCTGCTCTACGATGGCGGTGCGATCGGAGCACGCCGCGCCGTGGAACAGGCCAGGCTGGCCGAGTCGAAGGAGTCGGTGCGCATCGCCCAGTACCGGCTGCGTGACGAGGTCGATGCCGCCTTCTTCACCGCCTTTCTGCTGCAGGAACGCGATGCGGAGCTTGCAGCTGCCTCCGACGACCTCGAAGGCCGTCTGGCGGTGGTCCGGACCCGGATCCGCGAAGGCGCGGCACTCCCCACCGACACGGCATCGCTTGCCGCGGAGCAGCTTCGGATCGGTCAGGCGCGCACCGAGGCCCTCACCTCGCGCGACGCCGCCCTGACCGTGCTCGCCCGGCTTACTGATCGTGATATCGCCCGCGCGGCCGTCCTCACGCTGCCCGATCTGGCCGCGACGACCGCTGCTGCTGCGGTCCGCGACTCGATCCGCGAACGTCCCGAGTTCGCCCAGTTCAGCCGAACCCAGGAGCGGATTGCCAGTGAAACCGCGGCGCTGGATGCCGAACGCCGGCCCCGCATCGTCGCCTTCGGCACCGGCGGCTACGGCAATCCGGGGCTCAACCAGTTCAGCCCCGACCCCGACGCATTCTGGCGGGCCGGCGTCCGGTTCGAATGGCGCCCCTGGAACTGGGGCACCACCGCCCGGCAACGGGAGGTTCTGTCGCTGCAACGCGAAATCGTCGAAACCGAACAAGCCGCCTTCGCCCGGAGCCTGGAGCGCGCCGTGCAGCACGACCTCGCCACGATGACCCGTCTCGAAGCAACGGTCGAGTCGGACGACCGGATCATCGCGCTGCAGGAACAGGTCGAACGGCGCGCCCGGGTGCAGCTGGACGAAGGCGTCATTACCGCCGCCGACTACATCGAAGCACGCACGAACGTGCTGCAGGCCAGACTTGCCGCGCAGCGCCATCGCGTCGAGCTGGCCCAGGCTCGCGCGCGCTATCTGACCACCCTTGGCATCGAATCACGGTGACCGCCATGAACCCGTTCCGCGCCTCGACGCTCACACTGTCCGCCGTCCTGGTACTCGCCGCATGTCAGTCGGAGCAGCCCGATGCCTACGGGACCTTCGAAGCGGACGAAGTCGTGGTGGCATCCGAAGCAACCGGCCGCCTGCTCCGCTTCCAGATCCGTGAGGGTGACCAACTCACCCTCGGCCCCGCACTCGGCCAGGTCGACACCGTGCCGCTCTCGCTCGAGCGGCGGGAGCTGGCCGCGCGGCTGGCGGCGGCGCGATCGCGTACCACCGAAGTCAACGCCCAGATCACCCTGCTCTCCTCGCAACGCGATGTGGCGGAGCGGGAACTGGCTCGTACCAAGCGCCTGGCCGCGGCGCAGGCTGCCACAGCCCAGCAGCTCGACCGGGCGGAGCGCGACTACCAGTCGCTCACCGACCAGATCGCAGCCACGCGCACCTCGTTCGGATCCACCCGGGGAGAGATCGACGCGATCGAAGCCCGCATCGCCATCCTCGACGACCGGATCGGCCGGAGTACGGTGTCGAGCCCGATCGGCGGCACCGTGTTGACCACCTACGTCGAAGAGGGCGAAATGGTGCAGGCCGGACAACCTCTTTACAAGGTGGCCCGTCTCGATACGCTGACGCTGCGCGCCTTCGTCAGCGGCGATCAGCTCGCTGCTGTCCGCCTCGGCGAAGCCGTCACGGTGCAGTTCGATCACGGCCAAAGCACGCTGGCCGAGCGCACCGGACGGGTCAGCTGGATCTCGCCCCGCGCCGAGTTTACGCCGACGCCGATTCAGACACGTCGGGAGCGGGTCGATCTGGTCTACGCGGTCAAAGTCCGTGTCCCCAATCCCGATGGCAGTCTCAAGATCGGGATGCCCGGAGAGCTGGTCCTTCGGGGTGTCGTCGCTGCCGCAGACCCGAACCGATGAGTTCCGCACCAAGCCACCCGGATGGCGGCGTTGCGGTCGAGATTCGTGACGTCTCGAAGCGCTACGGCGAGCAATCGGCCCTGACCGGTATCAGCGTATCGGTCCGGAGCGGCGAACTGTTCGGTTTCATCGGTCCCGACGGTGCCGGTAAGACGACGCTATTCCGAGTTCTGGCCACCTTGCTGCTCCCCGATACGGGTTCGGCCCGGGTGCTCGGCCTCGACGTAGTCGACGATCTCTGGGCACTCAGACGTCGGATCGGTTACATGCCGGGCCGCTTCTCGCTCTATCCGGACCTGACGGTCGAGGAAAATCTCGACTTCTATGCCGCCGTGTTCGGCACCACCGTGGCTGCTCAGTACGATGCCATCGCCCCCATCTACCGGCAGATCGAACCGTTCCGCACCAGGCGGGCCGGCGCTCTCTCCGGAGGGATGAAGCAGAAGCTCGCCCTGTCCTGCGCACTGGTCCACCGCCCCGATATCCTGCTGCTCGATGAGCCGACCACCGGGGTCGACGCCGTCTCCCGCCGGGAGTTCTGGGATCTGCTCGACGATCTCAAGGCATCGGGTATGACCATCGTTGTCTCGACCCCATATATGGACGAAGCCGACCGCTGCGATCGGGTCGCCCTGATCCAGAAGGGCCGTATCCTGATGGTCGAGGCCCCCGAACGGATCGGTGAGCAGTATCCGCTGCCGCTCTTTGCGGTGCGTGATCCCCGACGGATCGAGCTGATTGCCGCGCTGCGAGGCTTCGAGCACGCGCGGAGCGTCTATCCGTTCGGCGAAGAGCTGCACTACACCGACGCGCGTGCGGAGGCGGCCCCGGACCAGATCCGTGCCGAGCTGGCGCGCTATCTGGGCACGCGCGGCTTGACCGACGTCACGATCGAGCCGATTCCGGCGGGGATCGAAGACAGCTTCATGGAGTTGATGGGTGAGCCGGAAGGAATCACATCATGACCGGACCTGCCATCGAGACCCATGAACTCACCCGGAAGTTCGGCGCCTTTACCGCGGTCGACGCCATCTCGTTCTCGGTCGCCAGGGGCGAAGTCTTTGGCTTTCTCGGGGCCAATGGCGCCGGGAAGACCACGGCGATTCGGATGTTGATCGGCCTGCTCGCGCCGACGTCGGGCCAGGCCCGTGTCGCCGGGTTCGACGTCTATAAGGAGACCGAGCAGATCCGTCGCAGCATCGGGTACATGAGCCAGCGCTTCTCGCTCTATGAAGACCTGACGGTGCGCGAGAACATCCAGCTGTACGGCGGCATCTACGGTCTCTCGGATGCGGTGATCCGCGACCGTACCGATGAGATGCTCACGACGCTGGAGCTGGGCCACGCCGCTCGCGAGCTGGTCGGCGCCATTCCCCTGGGTTGGAAACAGAAACTGGCCTTCTCGGTGGCACTGCTTCATCGCCCTCAGATCGTCTTTCTCGACGAGCCCACCGGCGGCGTGGATCCCATCACCCGACGACAGTTCTGGCAATCGATCTACCAGACGGCGGCGGCCGGCACCACTGTTCTGGTCACCACCCACTACATGGACGAGGCGGAGTATTGCGACCGCATCTCGATCATGGTGGACGGCCGGATCGGCGCGATGGGCAGGCCCGTCGATCTCAAACGGGAGTTCGGTGTCGGGTCGGTCGATGAGCTGTTCGTGCGCCTCGCGCGCCCGGCCGAGAGTACCGCATGAGCGCGCTGCGCGGCTTCGTGCGGAAGGAAACCTGGCACCTGCTCCGCGACCGCCAGACGCTCGGCATCCTGATCCTGATGCCGCTGATCCAGGTGTTGCTCTTCGGCTTCGCCGTGCGCACCGAGGTCGACAACATTCGACTCGCGTTCGTCGACCCGACGCCGGACCATCGTACCACCGAACTCCAAAGCCGGCTCGGCGCGACGTCGAACTTTCGAATCGTGGCTACCGTGGGAAGTACCGCCGAGTTGGAGCCGCTGTTCGAAAGCGGCAAGGTTCGGCAGGCGGTGGTGTTCGAACCGAGGTTTGCTGAACGGATTGCCCGCGGCGAAGCGACGGCCATCCAGCTGATCACCGACGCCACCGATCCGAACACCGGCAGCATCATGCAGGCGTATGCGACGTCCGTGATCCGCCAGTACGAAGCGGAGCTGGCGCAGGCCGCCCCTCGCGTGCGCATCGTGCCGCAAGTCCAGATGCGGTTCAACCCCACCCTGGAAAGCGTCAATCTCTTCGTGCCGGGACTGATCGCTTTCGTACTGACCCTCACGTCGGCGCTGATGACGGCCATTTCGATCACTCGGGAAAAGGAGATGGGCACCATGGAGGTGCTGCTGGTCTCCCCGCTCCGCCCCTGGGAGATCGTGGTCGGCAAGGTGATTCCGTATGTTGTGCTCGGCTTCGCAAACGTCCTCTTGGTCCTCGCGGCGGCACGCCTGGTCTTCGGCGTCCCGATCAACGGCAACCCGGCCCTGCTCCTGGCGGAGAGTCTGCTCTACATCGTCGTCGCGCTCGCGCTCGGCGTGCTGATCTCGACCGTCGCGCCGTCGCAGCGGGTTGCCATGATGGCAGCGCTGGCCGGGCTGATGCTGCCCACCATGATGCTCTCGGGATTCATCTTTCCAATCGAGAGCATGCCGGCACCGCTCCGCGCCCTGGCGAACATCGTCCCGGCCCGGTGGTTCGTCATCGTCGTGCGCGGCGTGATGATCAAGGGTGTCGGGATCGAGCATCTCTGGCGCGAGACCCTCATTCTCATCGGCATGGCCACCGCGCTGCTGGGCTTGAGTGCCCGGCGGCTCGCCGTGCGGCTGGGGTAACCATGCGCACACTTCTGTTCCTGATCCGGAAAGAATATCTCCAGATCTTCCGGGACCGGGCCACGGTCTTTCAGATCTTTTTCATTCCGATCGTGCAGCTCCTGTTGCTCTCGAACGCGGCCACTTTCGAGATCAGCAACGCGCGAATGCACGTCGTCGACCTGGACCGGAGCACCATGTCGCGCGGCCTGGTCGAGCATCTTGCCGCATCGGGACGGTTCGTTGTCGCGTCCGCAGTGCCGTCACAGGAGGCCGCGAACGAGAGTCTGCTCGACCGCACCGCGACGATGATCCTGACCATCCCGCCCCGATTCGAGCGCGACCTGGTCCGCCAGGGCACCGCGCCGGTGCAGCTGGTACTCAACGCGGAGGAAGGCGCCGCTGCCGGCATTACCCAGTCGTACGCCTTGCAGATCATCGGGGACTACGGTCGCCAACTGGGCGTCCAGCTCCGGCCTGCCACCGACCCGCGCATCGACCCCGCTCCGGCAACGGCAACAGTGGGATTCGACATCCGAGCCCGCGGCTGGTTCAACCCGACGCTCAACTACAAGCACTACATGGTACCGGGGATCCTGGTCTCCCTCGTGACCATCATCGGGATGCTGCTGACCGCCCAGAACATTGCCCGTGAGAAGGAAGCCGGTACCCTGGAGCAGCTCAACGTCACCCCGATTACCAAAGGACAGTTCATCGCAGGCAAGCTGCTGCCCTTCTGGCTATTGGCATTGGTGATGTTCAGCCTGGGTCTGATCGCCGGCAAGCTGGTCTTCGGGATCCCGATGCGCGGCAGCCTGCTGCTCGTTTTCTTCTCCGCCGCCGTCTACCTCACCGTGGCACTGGGCACCGGCCTTTGGATCGCCACCATCGCATCGACCCAGCAGCAGACCATGTTCGTGTCGTTCTTCGTGCTGGTGATCTACCTGCTGATGAGCGGACTTTTCACCCCGATCGACAGCATGCCCAATTGGGCGCAGTGGCTCGCGGAGCTCAATCCGGTCAAACACTTCGTGGTGATCATGCGGGCGGTCCTGGTCCGCGGTGCCGACCTGGCGGGGATCGCGACGCCTCTCGGTGCGCTCGGTGCGCTGGGGCTGCTCGTGCTGACGGCAGCGGTACGCCAGTACTCGAAGACGCACGGGTGACGCTCTTCGCCCGAGGGTGCCCACTGCGACACATCCTTCCTTACCGCTCCCTTACCAAAACCGTACCGTCTGCTATCCGCATTTCCGTTGACCACCCCCGTGGCGTTCCGTAGGTTGCGCGACGATCGTCATATCGGCGTCAAGCCCTTCCGTCCCAAGGAGGTCATCGTGCACCGTCGGATCGTCCTGCCTGGAGTCGTCATCGCGCTCCTGGCGCTTGCATCATCGCTGCCAGCCCAGACGGAGACGCTGCGAACCGCCGAACAGCGCGCGGCGCTGCTCGAAACCCATCGTGGCGACTTCGACTATCTGCTGGGCGATTGGGAGTTCACCGCTGAAAACCGCGTCCACGGACGTTTTCGAGGAGTCTGGAGCGCCGTCCGGCTGGCCGACGGGCAGATCCTCGACGAATACCGTGCTCTGGGCGACAACGGCGAGACGTACCACGTCACTACGACGCTGCGCAACTACAACAGTGCCATGGATCGCTGGGAACTGATCGGCGCCAATCCCGGCGAGGGTTTGCTGGATCTGGGCACGGCACGCCGAACCGGCACGGAGATGCACATCGAGCAACGCTTCGGCGTCGCGACCGGGTCGCCTTGGCTCTGGCGGATTCGCTACTACGACATTCGCCCGGACCGCTTCTCCTGGACGGCGGATCGGTCCCCCGACAACGGCCGCTCGTGGGAGCGTGAGTACCTGCGGATCGAGGCGCGGCGCACCGGACCGTCGCGCGCCTTGAACCCGTTGACGCCGGCTCGACGCCCTTGACGACGATACATCAGGAGCAAAACGCGCCATCAGTCGAGATGCGTGACTACCGCAACTGTGCCTGGTGCTGTTAGCCTCCAGGGATGACTGCCGTTGCGCTCGAGGAACATCGCCCGGCCCTGATCGGCCACTGCTACCGAATGCTCGGTTCGGTGGTCGACGCCGAGGACGCGGTCCAGGAAGCCCTGCTCAGGGCGTGGAAGCACCGGGAGTCGTTTCGCGGGCAGTCGTCGACGCGCACCTGGCTCTACCGGATCGCCACCAACGTCTGCCTCGACACGCTAGGTCGCGCCGAACGGCGGCGTTATCGACCGGTCGATACCACTCCAGCGCCCGCATCGGTCCGCGACGACATGGCCCTCTCCCGGCAGCCGCCCGAGCACTGGGTCGAGCCGATTCCCGACACCATGGCGCTCCCCACCGAGGATATCACCGACCCGGAGGAGCATGCGATCCTCAAGGAGAGCATCCGGCTGGCCTTCGTAGCAGCCCTGCAGTACCTGCCGCCCAGACAGCGCGCCGTGTTGCTGCTGACCCAGGTGCTCAACTGGTCGGCGACCGAGACGGCGGAGTCCCTCGACATGACGGTAGCCGCGGTGAACAGCGCGCTGCAACGCGCCAGAGCCACGCTGGCCACCCGCAATCCGGCAGTGGTGCCGCGCAAGCTCAGCACGGAGCAGCAGTCGCTCCTCGAGCGCTACCTGGTTGCCTTCGAGGCCTATGACGTGACGGCACTGACCGAGCTGCTCCACGACGAGGTCACCCTGTCGATGCCGCCCTTCGACCTCTGGCTCCGGGGTCACGATTCGGTCGCGCGGTGGTTCCTCGGCCACGGCATCGGCTGCCGGGGCTCGGTGCTGGTTCCGGTCCAGGCCTGCGGCGGCACGCCGGCGTTTGCCCAGTATCGCGAGCACGGGGCCCAGGCCTGGGCCCTCATTCTTCTGGAGCTGGACGAGACCAAAATCACCGGGATGACCTCCTACCTCGACGTCGAGACCCTCTTTCCCCGCTTCGGACTGCCCCTCGAACTCGCTCGCTAAAACACGCTACAACAACAGTTTACAAATTGGCCGAAGGCCGACCGATGAGTTTGGGTCGGTCGGTCGTCTAAGAGGGTACATACACACCCGGACCGGGATCGCCGCTCCCGAGCGACCCGATTTTCCGGACCGAAAACAGCTCAGACGAGCAGGAGATGGATCATGACCGACACCAGCAAAGCCCCGGTGATCACCCGCGCCGGAACCGCACCGGCGACTTCACGGAAGCTCTTCGTGAACATCCCGATAACCGACCTGCAGCGCTCGATCACCTTCTTCGAGACGCTGGGCTTCAGCTTCAACCCACAGTTCACCGACGCCACCGCCACCTGCATGCTGGTGGGCGAGGACGCCTACTTCATGCTGCTCACCGAACCGCGGTTCAAGGAGTTCGCCAAGCGCTCGCTTGGCAACCGCAGCAAGGAAACCCACGCCCTCTTCGCGATCTCGGTCGCGAGCCGTGAGGAAGTCGACCAGATGGTGAAGACCGCCGTCGCCGCGGGCGGCAGCCACGCAGGCGACCCGCAGGACCACGGCTTCATGTACGGCTGGAGCTTCCGTGATCCCGACGGCCACACTTGGGAGCCGTTCTGGATGGACCCCGCTACCGTCAACGGATGACCAACTTCTCGCCCCGTATACGCGGGGCGGGTCCAACGATGAGAGGAGAAACCACCATGTCCAACGATGCCCGGACCGTCCGCCTGCACCGGGTGCTCCGTGCCCAGCCGGAGCGTGTCTATCGCGCCTTCCTCGACCCTGACGCCATGGCCCGCTGGCTCCCGCCGTACGGCTTCATCGGCAAGGTCCACGAGAGCGACATCCGTGTCGGCGGCAGCTACCGGATGTCGTTCACCAACTTCGGCACCGGAAAGAGCCAATCCTTCGGCGGAAAATACGTCGAGCTGGTCGAGAATTCGCGGATCCGTTACACCGACCAATTCGAGGATCCGACCATGCCGGATGTCCTGGAAGTCACCGTCACGCTGACGCCGGTCTCGATCGGCACCGAGCTCCACGTGGTGCAGACCAACATTCCGGCCGCGATCCCGCTCGAGTTCTGCTACCTGGGTTGGCAGGAGTCGTTGAGCCAGCTCGCGCACCTGGTCGAGCCGGAGATCCCGGACGGGCCCTGACCTCTGCGATGAAGGCGGTTCGAAAAAATGAAACGGTCCGGTCCCGCCATGGCGAGACCGGACCGAACGAAGAGCGACGCGGGGCGCGTTACGGTTCGTCGCGCTCCCGCGGCGTGAGTCGCTTGGTGCGGTCGTGCCGATAGCGCCGGTCGTAGTCGTCGCGGTGGAATCTCGGCAGGTCCGCTGCCCGGAGACTCTGCGACACCACGTCGTCGATCCATGAGAAGTCGAGCCCGGCCACGGCGCCGCCCACCGACACGCCGATCTGCGCCCCCTCGATACCCAGCCGGGTCATATCGCCGATGAACTGCGGGTTCACCACACGCAACGACTGCGAAATGATTCCGCCCAAGTCGATCGCGTCGAGTACCCGCATCGCCGTCGTGACACCGATCTGCGCGCCTTGCGTGGCGTGCTCGACGATGGCCGACACATCCGGTATGTCGCCCACGCCAACATCGAGATCGTAACCGGCATACCGCCGGCCCTCGCCACGCGCCTTGCTGCCGACCGCGAGCGAGAGCAACTCGACCGGCGACGGCTTCGGTCGGCCGGCCCGGGAGGCGCGCTCGACGTAGGCCGGGTCGGCCGCGAAGCCGAAGCGTCCGTCACCCCAACCAGCCTCGATCTCGCCCTCGAAGGTGATGGTGCCGCTCTCGCGAACCAGTTCGAAGCGCAGAGGCCGGCCGGTGTAACCGGTACTGGTGGCCGGGAGTCCACTCAACCCGGCTACCGGCACCGAGAGGGACCAGCGGGATGCGTTCCGCCCGGTGCCTTCGACCATTCGGATATCGAGACAGAGCACCCGCCGAGCCACGGCAGGATCGCAATTGGCCCGGACCAGTTCGCCAGTCCAGCGACCGTCGAGATCGGCAATCCGGTCCGACGTCGCCGGAACCGTTGCCACGGCCGCACTCGCTAACAGTATGCCAAGCTTCAACATAGGAAACCCTCCCGCCGAGGGAGTTACTGTGATCGATTGACGATGTGAGCCCAATATCTATTAGACACGTCCGGGCCCGAAAGCGTTGCCGAAGATCAGACAGACGCTCCCGGTCTCAGAAACAACGAAGCTACTCGCAGATTGTTTCAGAGGGAAACCTCAACCCACCGATCGTCCCTCTTCCCGGTCTGCGGTGACCAGGAGTCCGTGCAACAGCTCTTCATACCGATTGACCAGGAAGGAATGGCAGCCGTCCTGCCCAAAGACCCGGGCCTCGGACCGCTCCAGCGCCCGAGCAAGCCAGAGGCCCGCCGCGCCTCCCGGACTCTCCGCCGGCCCGAACCACAGGTTCACGATCATGGGAACCTGACTCGGCAGAAATCCCCAATCGGCGTAGATCGCCCATAGATCCTCGACTGCCCCTTCGGGACCGCGACGGAAGGTTTCACGCAGCACGCTCCGGTAGTGCTCCCGCCAATCGGGATCCCGGACCACCGATCGATCCGGCCCCTCGACCTGGCCCAGCAGCCGATCCATAGTCCGCTCTGGCTCGGCAACCACTGCGGCCGCCACCGTGCGAACCCAGCGGTTGAGCCACCACGGAAAGTACCGCGCCGAGACGCGCCTGATCTGCTCGCCGACTCCGCCCCCCGTGACGGTCGCCCGCTCAGGCGAGGGAATCCCCGAGACGATGCCGACCGCGCGAAGGCGGTGCGCCACCCGCAGGGCCGACGCCAGCACGAACGGCGACGCGCCACCCCAGCCGATCAGCGAGAACCGGGAGAGACCGAGCGCTTCGGCAAAGCCGAGCAGGTCGAGCGGCCAGTCGAGCACGGTCCGCCCCGGCTTGGGATCGGACAACCCGATGCCCGGCCGGTCCGGAGCCAGCAGACGCACGCCCACGCGCCGGGCGGCCAGATCGATGGCAGGCGCGGCAATTTCGAGCCGGCACCCGAGCACCCCGTGGAGGTGCACCACCGGGACCCCCTCCGGATCGCCCGACTCGGCGTAGCTCATCAGGCGCCCGTCGCCGAGCGTGACCCGATGCTCGATCACCGTTGTCGAAGTCGTCATCGCACCGTCATCATCTTGCCACGTTCGGGAAACCGGCCTGCCATTCGACTATCCTAACCTAGCTGTACACCCCAGCCTCGAGGTCTTGAGATGCCTCAGCTCGCACCCCGGTCCGGCAGACCCGCCGTCACCGCCGAAATGAACGTGCTGCCCATGATCGACATCCTGCTGGTGCTCGTGATCGCATTCTTCATGGCCCAACAGGTTCGAACCGTGACGGAACTGCAGCTGCCCGCCGCGAGCCAGGCCCAAGGGAGCCCGTATCAGATCGTCCTGACTATCGCCGCCGATGGATCGTTCGCCCTGAACGGCCACACCGTTCCGGACGCCGACCTGGAGCGAACCCTGATGGCAATTTACCGCGATCGGCCCTCGAAGGTTCTGTTCATCAAGGCCGCCGGCGAACGCTCCTATCAGGAGGTGATTCGGGTGATCGATCGCGCCAAGGGCGCCGGAGTGCAGATCGTCGCCATGGTGCCCAGATCCCGCTGAATCATGCCTCGCGCGGATGGGGCGGAGTCAGTTACGATTGGCGCACCATCCCTCGCGAATGAGGTTCCGATGCTGCTCCACCGCGCCTTCCGCCTCGCGGCCCTGGTCTCGCTCCTCCTCCCGCTCGTGCTCGCCGGCCAAACCAAACCGCGCGCCCGACAGCTGGGCATTCCGCTCGAGGGGCGCCCCGGTCCTTTGAACGCAATCACCGACGTTGCGGGTGTCGAAGTCGGCATGACGACGTTGATCTCCGGTGAAGGGGCGCTGGTCCGCGGCAAGGGACCGATCCGCACCGGTGTCACCGCCATTCTGCCCCGCGGCCAAGCGAGCAACAGCCCGGTCTACGGCGCCTGGTTCACCCTCAACGGCAACGGCGAGATGACCGGCACGACCTGGCTCGAGGAGTCCGGGTTTCTGAGCGGGCCGGTCATGATCACCAATACGCATAGCGTCGGCGCCGTGCACGAAGCGGTGATCGACTGGGCCGTCAACCGCGGGCGCGATTTTGCCTGGTCCCTTCCGGTCGTGGCCGAGACGTGGGACGGGAGCCTCAACGACATCAACGGCTTCCATGTGACCAAGGCGCACGCGCTGGCCGCGCTGAGCGCCGCCAAAGGCGGTCCGGTCGCCGAGGGGAATGTCGGCGGCGGCACCGGGATGATATGTCACCAGTTCAAGGCCGGGACCGGAACCTCGTCGCGACGGATCACCGTGCTCGACAAAGAGTACACGGTAGGTGTGCTGGTGCAGTGCAACTACGGCGGCCGCGCACGACTGAGCGTTGCCGGCGCGCCGGTCGGGCAGGAGCTTCGCGACCTGCTCCCCTGCTACACCATCGCGTTGCCGGATGCGCGCGGGAATCCGCGACCCAGGTGCGACGCCAGCCCGGGACAGGATCTGGGCGACGTGGGCTCGATCATCGTCGTAGTCGCAACCGACGCGCCACTGCTGCCCCACCAGCTCAAGCGGGTGGTCAAACGGGCCTCGCTCGGCATCGGACGGATGGGCGGCACTGGCGGTAATTCTTCGGGCGACATTTTCGTCGCCTTTTCGACGGCGAATACCGGCGCCGATGCCGGCGATCGAGTCGTGACCGTCCAGGCTATTCCGAACGACGTGATCAATCCGGTCTTCGAAGCGACCATCGATGCCACCGCCGAGGCGATTCTCAACGCAATGCTCGCGGCGGAGACGATGACGGGGGCCAACGGGCTCCGGGTTTACGCCCTGCCCCACGATCGTTTGCTTGCTGCGCTCAAGAAGTACGGACGGATGTGAAGCAGGCGGGCCGGCCGCTCAAGCGTTCCGGCCTAACCCCGCCGGCGCCCGGGCTCGGCCCACCACGCCGGTCAAAGCAACCAGGGCAAGCACGTAGGGCAGCATCAGAAAGACCTGGTACGGCACCGCGAGCCCCATGGCCTGAAAGGCAAACTGCAGCGCGGTGGCCGCACCGAAGCATCCGGCCGCCGCGAGCGCACCGAGCGGATGCCAGCGTCCCAGCACCACGATGGCAATCGCAATGAACCCGCGCCCGGCGGTCATCCGCTCGGTGAATGCCCCGACCTGCGCAAGCACCAGCGTGGCTCCGCCGATCCCCGCGAAAACGCCGCCCCACACGACGGCCGCCGTTTGTCGCCAGCGCACCGCGACCCCGGCCGCGCGGGCCGCGGAGGCCAGTTCACCCACGGCACGGAGCTGGAGCCCCGAGGTCGACCGGAACAGATACCAGGTCATGCCCAGCGCAGCGAGCACGGCGAGATAGGTGAGCCACGGCTGCCGGAACAGCGCGGGCCCCAGCCAGGGAATCGCTTCGAGCCCGGGAATGCCGGCGACGGAGAAAGTTGGAACCGAAAGCCCGGCAGCCGTACCGTGCGCTGCCTGACGATACCACATCCCGGTGACCCCGATCGAGGCCAGCGTTACTGCGGTGCCCGCGATGATCTGATCGGTCCGGGCCCAGATGGCAATTGCCGCGAAGACCGCCGCGACGGCACCCCCTGCCATCATCGCGGCCACTACACCAGCCCACGGGTTGCCGGTGGACGAGGCCACGATCGCCGCCGCCAGGCAACCGGCCAGCATGGCGCCTTCGACCGAGAGGTTGATCACCCCGGCCCGTTCGGCCAGCACCTCGCCCAACGCCGCCCAGGTGAGCGGTGTGGCGATCCGGATGGCCGCGGCGACGAAGCCGATGATCGGATCCATGGCGGTCACCCGCCCGCTTCGGCACGTAGCAAGCGCGACCGGCTGAGACTGAGCAACGCCACCACGATGATCACCGCCTGCACCACATAGACGGCAACCGCCGGCACCCCCGCCTCACGCTGCATGCCCGCAGCCCCGGCCTCGAGCGCGCCGAATCCAAGGCCGGCCACGATGACGCCCAGCGGATGCAGTCGCGCAATCAGGGCAACCGCAATGGCCGTGAAGCCGTACCCGGGCGACAGGTTGGCATACAGTGCGTAGGTCACTCCCGAAACCTCGAAGGCCCCGGCCAGACCGGCCAGTCCCCCCGAGATGGCCAGCGCCACGGCCAGAACCCGCGGCGCCGCGATCCGCCCGGACACCCACGACGCCTGCGGCGACTCGCCGACCGCGCGGAGACGAAACCCCCAGGCACTCCGCGTGAAAAGCAGCCAGAGCAGTACCCCCAGCGCGAGGACGACGAGCAGGCCGAGATGCAGCCGAGAACCGGGCAGCACCGGCAGCCGCGCAGCGGCGGCGATCGGATCGCTCTGCGGATAGATCCGGCTGGTTTCCTGGAGCGGCCCGTGCACCATGTAGCTGACCACGGCCTCCGCCACGAAGTTGAGCAGCAGGGTACTGATCACTTCGAGAACGCCGAAACGAAGCCGGAGCCAGATCGGGACCGCGATCCAGAGCGCGCCAGCCAGGCATCCCGTGAGCGCCACGGCAGTGATTGCCAGGGGGCCGGGCCAGCTGCCCACCTGCAACGCCATCCAGGTGGCCCCCACCGCGCCGACCGTGAACTGCCCCTCGGCGCCGATGTTGAGTCCTCCGGCGCGAAAGGCGACGGCCAAGCCGAGGCCAATCAGGATCAAGGGAACAGCGCGGACCAGAGTCGCCGATCCGAAGGCGTACCACGATCCGAAGGCGCCGCGCCAGAGCGCGCCAAGCGCGAGCGGCGCGTCGTATCCCAATGCGGCAAGGCCCAGCATGAGCACGAGCAACCCGGCCAGCACGGCAGCAATCGGGACAATGAGTGGACGCAGATATCTCACAGGCGTCCCTCGAGCATCAGATGTCCCAGCACGTCGCGGCTCGCATCCGCAGGAACCGGTAGTACCACGCCCCGATGGACGACCACGACCCGACTGGCGAGTTCGAGCACTTCGTCGAGGTCGGTCGAGTAGACCAGCACACCGGCTCCGTTGCCCGCGGCCTCACGCAACCGCGCATGCACCGCGGCCGCGGCCTGGAGATCGAGCCCCCGCGTCGGGTTCTCGGCGACCACGACACGGGGCGCCAGATCGAGCGCCCGGGCCAGAATCAGTTTCTGCTGATTCCCGCCGGAGAGCGTTCGCGCCAGAGAGCCGGCGCTCGGGGCACGCACGTCATGCACACCAAGCAGAGCCTCGGTGTGTGTGGTTGCTCCCTTCCAGTCGATCCAGCCCCGGTGGGTCCAGCGATCGAGTTGGCCCAACACGAGGTTTTCGGTCAGGTTGAATCCGGGGATCAATCCTTCGGTGGTTCGATCGCCCGGGATGAAGACGACCGGCGCGGCAACCACATCGCTATCGGCTCGCGCCGCGACGCCCGCAACCGCCCTGAGCAGCTCCCGTTCGCCGTTCCCCTCGACCGCGGCGATGCCCACGATCTCGCCAGCGTGAACGACCAGCCCGGGAACACGGACCACAGCGGCACCCGTCGCCTGATCCGGCGGAGGTCGCTCGGATCGATCGACTCCGGCGCCCAGCATCGCGACAGCCAACGTCGAGGCGTCCTGCTCGGCCGCCGCTCCCGACCAGACGACTCGGCCGCGCCGCAGCACGGTCACTCGATCCGCAACCGCCAGCGCCTCAGCGAGCTTGTGGGTGATCAGGACCACCGCCCCGCCTCGAGCGGTGAAATCGCGGAGTAGTTGTAACAACTCCGTTGCTTCTTCCTGGGTCAGCAGGCCGGTCGGCTCGTCCAGGAGCAGCACGCTGGCATCGGTAGCCAGAGCCTGCAGGATTTCGAGCCGTTGTTTGGCACCGACCGGCAGATCTCCGGCGCGCACCTCCGGATCGAGCCCCTGCCAGAGGCGGGCTCGCGTGTTGTGGAGCCGGTCGGACGTCGACGCCGACGACGGAGGACTCCCCACGGGATCCCGAATCTGCCCCGCCGCGAGCCACAGATTTTCCCGGACCGTCATGGCCGGAACCGAGGTGAAATGCTGGTGCACCATGCCGATCCCGCGTGCCTTGGCATCGCGCGGACCGTCGAGACGCACCGCCTCGCCCCGGATCCGAATCACGCCGGTATCAGGCTGGACCAGACCGAACGCCACCTGCATCAGGGTCGACTTGCCCGCGCCATTTTCTCCCAGCAGCGCGTGGACCTCACCGGGAGCCAGAACGAAATCGGCCCCGTCCAGAGCCTGAACGGAGCCGTACCGCTTGCCGATACCGGCGAGTTCGAGGACGGGCGTCACAGTCCGGTGGGATGGTGATGAAACTCCCAAGGCAGCTTGAACCGCTCCGCCAGATGCGCAGCGAGCGCCTTGACCCCGACCTGCTCGGTCGCATAGTGCCCAGCAAAGATCGCGTTGACACCGAACTCGGTGGCATCGAAGTAGGTATAGTGCGCCCCTTCTCCTGTAATGAAGAGGTCGAGGCCGGCGTCTTTGGCCGCACCGATCCGCCCGCCGGCGCCGCCCGTGATGATGCCGACCCGCTGCACGTACTCCGGGCCACCAGGAATCAGCCGCGCCTCTGTGCCCAGCAACCGATTGAGCCGCTGCACCAGGACATCGCGCGAGGCAGGTTCGGCCAAGACCCCCTGCACTCCCATCGGGATACCCTTGTAGCTGTCGAACGGGCCGAGGTTCTCGAGGCCGAGCTGGCGGGCCAGCACCGCATTGTTCCCGACCTCCTCGTGCACGTCGAGCGGAATGTGGGCCGAGTAGAGCGGAATATCGCGGCCGAGGAGTGCGGCAAGGCGGCGATAGCGCCGGCCCGTGACCGGCTGATTGCCGTCCCAGAAGAGACCGTGATGCACCAGGACCAGCGGAGGAACCTCGAACCGGTCGGCAATATCGACCACACCATCGATGGTAGCCTGACTGGCATCGACTGCCGCGACGATCCCGCCGACCCAGCCGGCGTTCGCAACCTGCAGCCCGTTGACGGCGCCGTTCTCGTCGGGAACCTCGCGGATCCGCAGGTAGCGGTCGAGATAGTCGGTCAGCGTGTCGAGGGCGATCCGTGGCATGGTCAGCCTGGCGGTACCGGCACCAGCGTACCGGTCGAGATGGAGTCGGCTGCCGCCCGGACCCGCGCTTCCAGATCCGGCGAAACCTGCGCGGCAAGCGCTAAGTTGGGGACATAACGGATCACGCCACTCGCCAGGCCGAACGATTCGACTTTCGGCACGAAGGTACCGTCAGCCACCTCCCGCGCAACCGCGAGGAGCGCCCGCGGCAAGTCGAGAATGACGGAGCCCAGCACCCGATCGGGTGCCAGCTCAGCCTGATCGGCATTGGCGCCGAAGACATAGACGCCGTTGCTCTCTCGCGCCGCCTGGAAGACCCCTTTGGCCGCTTCGTCCGCATTGTGGTGCAGCATGTCGATGCCAAGTCGGATCATCGCGAGCGCCGCCTCACGGCCGGCGGCCGCGTCGTCGAAGGTATTGAGGTAGGTCACCCGTGACTCGACGGCGGGATTGATCCGCTGCGCACCACGCAGCCATCCCTGATAGCCGCGCTGGATCGGGGGCAGCTCGATCCCCCCGACGAAACCGATCCGGCCCGTTTGGGACAGCCCGGCGGCGTACATCCCGGCCAGGAAGGTGCCTTCTTCGATCCGGAACACCAGCGGAGCAACGTTCCCTTCGACCCGCTCACCCGACGTGATGATGAAGATGGTGTTCGGGTACTCCCGGCTGACCCGCTCCGCCGGCTGCTGGAACTCGAAGCCATGGCCGAAGACGATCCGATAGCCGGACGCGGCGTAGGCCCGGAGCGCTTCCTCCTGCGCGCCTGGCGTACGGGCTTCCTGATGGCTGATCGAGACCTCGAGCGAATCGCGAATCCACTGGAGACCCAGATAGGCGCCGGCGTTCCAGGACGCGTCCGCAACCGAGCCCGGTGTCACCAGCGCGACGGTCAGGCCGTCGCCGGCTGACGTCCGTCCGCAGCTAGCGAGCAGGAGAGCAACGGCCCCGAGCGCCCAGCTACGCATGGGCGGCGGTCGTCGCGGTTTCCATCCGGATGCCGCCATTGATGCACCCGCCTTCCTGAATGAGGAGCCGGGGCGCGACGATATCGCCGTGGATCTGGGCCGTGGCCTGTACCTCCACCCGTTCGGCCGCGATGACGGGGCCAAGCACGGTACCGGCGATGACGGCTTCGCGGGTCTCCAGTCCACCTTCGACTACGCCCCCTTTCGAGACCAGAACCTGCTGGCCGGCGCTCACATTGCCGGCCACTCGTCCTTCGACCCGGATCACGCCTTCGGAGCGCAGATCCCCGGTGATGACGAGATCGCTCGCCACGATGGATACGGTGGCAGAATCCGCGCGCCGGCGCGAGGTGCCTGGATCGGTTCCATTGGCCGAGAACATCCCCATCATCAGCGTCCTTCCCGAATCAACGTCAGCGGATCGACCGACGCGCCTTCGCGTCGGATCTCGAGATGCAGGTGTGGCGCCGAGGACCGTCCGGTGTTGCCGCTCCGGCCGATCACTTCCCCTGCCGGTATCTGGCGCCCGATGGCGGTGGTGATCCGCGATAAGTGTCCGTACATCGATTCATACCCGTTCGGGTGCTCGATCAGCACAAACCGGCCGTAGTGCGGGTCTTCGCCCGTCTGTCGGACGGTGCCCCCGCCAATCGCTCGGACCAGCGCCCCCACCGGCACTGCGAGATCGATGCCCGGATGGGCCTCATCCGGAGATCCGGCCGGCACCTGGCCGCGGGTGAGATACCCGGGCTCATCGAGCGGCCAATGCGCCGGCGCGGAGGGACCGGGTTCGAAGCGGCGGCGCGGGCCGCCGACCGTGACCTCGATTGCGGGCGCGACCAGAATTGCGCCGACGAATCCTACCGGGTCGGGCACCACGTCGGCGCCGACCATGCTTCGCAGCTTGGCATAGCTCGCGTCCATCGCCTCGAGCGCGGCGGCCAGCTCGCGAATCCGCCCCGTTTCGAGGGTCAACCGCCCGACCTCTCGCTCGAGGCCGGGCACGCGAGCTGCTTGGCGCGCAATCGGGGCATAGAGCGCAATGCCCAGCACCAGGACGATCCCCACCGCAATCGCGCCGATGACGACAGCCCGGAACCCCAGGGCCGACAGGCGATAAGTCGTGGAGGTGAGGTCACCATCCCGGAGGATGCTGACCGTCACTCCACGGCGGGGCGCCTTCATCCGCCGAACGGCTCGCCCAGAACCTTCTCGAGCACCCGTGCGAGATCGTCGTTAGAGAAATAGCTGATCGTCACGAAGCCGCGCCCTTTGCGCCGGGCCGTGACCCTGACTTCGGTTTGCAACCGTTCCCGGAGCGCCTCTTCGATCCGCCGCGTTTCGGCGGATTGCGGGCGTTCGGGCGTCTTGGCGGCCCGCTTCCGTCCGCCGGGCACCTCACCTCGGACACGGGCTTCGAGGTCGCGGACCGACCATCCCCCCTGCACCGCCGCCTGGCCGAGTCGTGCCATCTGGCGTTCGTCCGCAAGGCCGAGCAGGGCGCGGGCGTGCCCCTCAGTGAGCACCTTGCGCTGGACCAGGGCCTGGATGTCGGCCGGAAGTTTGAGCAAGCGGAGTGCGTTAGCGATGGTCGCCCGGTTCTTACCCACCAAGCGAGCAATCTCGGCCTGTCCCAGATCGAACTCGCGCACCAGTCGCTCATAGCCGACCGCTTCGTCGATCGGCGAGAGATCGTCGCGCTGGAGGTTCTCGATCAGCGCGAGTGTCAGGAGGGCCTGGTTGTCGACCTCCTTGACCACGGCAGGCACCTTCTGCCAGCCGAGCCGCTGCACCGCGCGCCAACGCCGTTCGCCGGCAATCAGTTCATAGCGGCCACCGGGCTTCGAACGGACCACGATCGGCTGCAGCAGTCCCGAGGCGGCAATCGAATCGGAGAGTTCCTGAATGGCTTCAGGAACAAATATCCTGCGCGGTTGGTACGGATTGGGCTCGATCACACCAACGGGCAGCTCTCGCAGCGCCCCTTCGGCCTGCGCCTCTTCTTTCGAAATCGGCCCGAGCAGGGCCTCGAGCCCTCGCCCCAGACGACGGCCTGGCGTTTCGCTCATACGTCCTCCCGAGTGCTCGCCGCGCTCCGGGCGCGTTTGAGCAGCTCCTGCGCAACGGCGAGATAGCTCTTCGCACCAACCGACTGCACGTCGTACATCAGAATCGGCTTGCCGAAGCTGGGCGCTTCTGCGAGCCGGACATTTCGTGGAATCACCGTCTTGAACATCTTGGCGCCGAAGTACTCTTTCGCCTCATCCGCCACTTGCCGACACAAATTGAGGCGTGAGTCGTACATGGTGAGCAGCACGCCCTCGATGGCGAGGTCGGGATTGAAGTTCTGCTGCACCAGGCGGACGGTATTGAGCAACTGCGAGATGCCTTCGAGTGCATAGTACTCGCACTGGATCGGGATCAGCACGCCGTCGGCCGCGGTCAGCACGTTGAGTGTGATGAGGCCCAGCGACGGGGGACAATCGACCAGCACGAAATCGAAGTCGCCTGCTACCTGCGCAATGGCGCTGCGCAGCCGCGTTTCCCGGCGCGGCAGGCCGACCAGTTCGAGTTCGGCGCCGACCAGTTCCTGGTTCGACGGGATGGTCGCGAGATAGGGCAGTTCGGTGTCGCGCACGATCGCGTCGGCCGCCGAGCGCTCCTCGACCAGGAGATCATAGAGAGAAGGTCGGTCCGCATTCTTGTCGAGGCCGACACCACTGGTAGCGTTGGCCTGCGGATCGGCATCGATCAGCAGCGTCCGCTGCTCAGCAATCGCGAGAGAGGCCGCGAGATTGACTGCGGTGGTCGTCTTGCCGACGCCACCCTTCTGGTTCGCGACCGCGATGATTCGCGCCATAACCTCTCAAGTCGTTGCGATTAAATTACTTACGACAGAACATCACAACATGTAGCCCCAGGTGGGACACCGAATATACGCCGCAGCAGACCATCCGTAAATGAACCAAGGTACACGAAGTTTTATGAAGGTCCCGCGAGGGACTCTCCAAGAAGAGCAAACGTCTATCCGCATCGGCAACCGCAGCGCCCGACGTCACCCACCGGCGCCCTCCGTAACGACGGGATTTTCCCAGGTAATCGTGGTTGTATCGTCCGGAGGCATTTCGATAACCGGCGGTTCGAGGTCCACACCCGAGCCACGTAATGATAGGAATAGGCAGGTCAGCCATTCGGTACCCGTCAGCATAAAGCACCACCCCACTTACCTGACCACCTTTGGGATCCCCTCCGCAATGGCAGGTCCATCAGAGCGTGCTCAAAACGGCCAGGCCCAGGCCAGAATCGTGGCTCGGGGAACCACCAGACGTTCCCCGATGTAGTGCTCAGCCGTCTTCCCTGTCAATCGAACCCCTCTCGGTTGCGAATTCGAATCGACGCTCGTTTTCGCGAGTATTGAAAAGCTGGTGTACGGTATCGTACCGGTATCGACACCGACTCTCTACCACCTTGCTACTTCCGTGTGTTTCACGTGAAACGCTGGTACGTGTAGCACGGGCACGGCCTACAAGGACTGCGACCAGACACCCAGGCGTCTTAACTATACGAAGTAGGAGGGTCAGGTTGGGGTAACGGGTGTTTCACGTGAAACACAGAGTCGGTGGAGCTGGCTCAAATCGCAACCATAGATGACCCCAAGGACAGCGGCCCAGGCAAGCCCCGTTCGCCTGGTGGCATGCGAAACCGACATCCCAGATTTGAAAAAGGGTGTTTCACGTGAAACACCCCCGAGTCTCAGATATGATGAATGCGAAACCTATGACCATCGAAACGACATAGCTACGAGGTTCTGCGGCGCTTTGTAACCTCCATGACGACAGAATGAAGGTCACTCGGCGAAATCCCAGGGATTCTGGATGCCTGCCCCAAGGTGGAAGGCCGCCGATCCGACAGTTTTTCCCTGGCCTCGAACGACACCGACGCAAACCCGCGGTACTCGAGGTCACCGGGAAGCTCGAACGACTCGAGTTCAGAGAGGCGACCAGCCATTTCGCGCTCACGCTCCAGATACCCGCCGTAGCGGAGTTCAATCTGCGCCCATTCAACCTGGGCGGCGCTGTACGACACGTCAGCACTCTCGAGCAGATCCAGCAAGGACACGCCCGGACGCTTCACCAGCTCAGCAATCTTTGTCGCCTCCGTGATCGGCCGCTCACCAGCCGATTCGAGGACTGGATTTGCTCCACTCGGATAGATGGTCGTTCCCATCGCGGTCGCCAGCACCTGCTCTTCGGTCTCCAAGCGCTCTTCGGCACCTCGACGCTCGTCGTCGCTCAGCAGACCGAGCCGCGAGGCGAAGGGCAGTAGTCGACGCAGGGCGTTGTCCTGTCGGAGCAGCAAGCGGAACTCCGATCGCGACGTAAACAGCCGGTACGGTTCGTCGACTCCCCGCGTGACGAGGTCGTCTACCAGAACCCCGATGAAGCCGTCCTGTCGACCGAAGATCACCGGATCACGATCGAGTGCGTACAGTCCCGCGTTGAGACCGGCCACTATTCCCTGACCCGCCGCCTCCTCGTACCCCGTGGTTCCGTTGATCTGGCCCGCGAAGTAGAGCCCGCCGATCGACCGAACCGCCAGGGTCCGATCGAGCTGCGTCGGCGGGTAGTAGTCGTACTCGATCGCATAGCCCGGCCGCGTCATCTCGACCCGCTCCAGGCCCCGGATGCTGCGCAGAAACTCGAGTTGGACCTGCGGCGGGAGGGAGGTCGAGAGCCCGTTGACGTACATCTCGTGCGTGTCGTGACCCTCCGGCTCGAGAAAGACCTGGTGCCGAGCCGCGTCCGGAAAGCGCTGGATCTTGTCCTCGATCGAGGGACAGTACCGCGGGCCCCGCCCGCTGATCGCCCCGCCGTAGAGGGCGGACTGCATCAGCTGGGTGGTGATGATCTCCTTGAGGCGATCTCCGGTATGAGCCAGGTAGCACGGCAGCTGTACCGGGTGCGGATGGCGCACATGGTAGGAAAACCAGTACGGCTCCGCATCGCTGTCCTGCCGGTCGAACGCGCCGAGATCCACCGAACGGCCATCGATCCTGGGCGGAGTACCCGTTTTGAAGCGTTGGACGGTAAGTCCATGTGCCTCAATATCTTGCGCGACGTCGACCGCAGGCGGTTCCCCGGCCCTTCCGGCTGGAATCTGGGTCTCGAGGCCCATGAAAATCCGACCTCGGAGGAAGGTGCCCGCCGTGAGAACCACTGCCCGGGCCCGATACTCACGCCCATCTGTGGTCACCACGCCAGTCACCCGACCCTGCTCCATCAGCAGCCGCGCCACGGTTCCCTGCGCAAAGCGCAAACCCGGCAACCGCTCCAACTCGCTGCGCACCGCCCGACGGTAGAGCCCCCGGTCACATTGCGCCCGCGGCGACCAGACCGCTGGCCCCTTCGACTTATTGAGCATCCGGAACTGGATCCGCGCCCGATCGGTCGCTCGCCCCATGATGCCGCCCAACGCATCGACCTCGCGAACCACCGTCCCCTTGGCGATCCCCCCAATGGCCGGGTTGCACGACATCTGGCCGATGGTCTCCAGGTTCTGGGTGAGCAGCAGCACTCGGGCGCCCAGGCGGGCCGCCATCGCAGCCGCCTCGGCCCCCGCATGTCCGCCACCGATCACCAGAACGTCGATCCTGTCCATCCCGGAAAAACTAGGGGCGCCCTCCCAAAACAGAAGGGCGCCCCCGTCTTTTCCCTGAACTGGCTGGAAAACCCGCCAGCCCTGGATCCCGCGTCAACTGGTCGGTTTGATCAGCCGCTTGGACAGCCAGTCGGCCACCAGGCCCAGCGTTTCCTTGTCGACCGCAAACGAGGGCAGTTGGGTGTACCGACCCGGGAAACCATCGGGATCATAGACGAACAGATGGTTCAGGTTCGGCAGGATCTTGGCCGTGATGTCGGGGTTCCCTGCCTCCTTGAACGCCTTTTCGAGGAGCGGGACGTGATCGACCGTGACCTGCAGGTCCGTCTCCCCGTTCAAGATCAGCACCGGCGTCTTGACCGTTCGCGCCGTGACACTCGGATCGTAATCGATGAAGTAGCGCATCCACGGCGACCCCGCCGCCATCGAGTCGATCATTGCCGATACGCCCGCCAGCGCCGAATCCCGCCGTGCCGGCGTCAGCGAGGTGTCGTTCTTGATGGCGTTCGATAGCTGGAACGTCAGAATCGGTCGGCCCGAATACGCCGTGCCCGCCAGCAGCACGATCCCCGCGAGTTCGGGCTCCGCCGCGGCAACCTTCGGCGCGATGATACCACCTTCACTGTGACCGACCAGGGCCAACCTGGTGGGATCGATCTCCGGTCGCGTGCGCAGGTAGGCAAGCCCGGCCTGAATGTCCTTCGCGAAATCGGCGCTGGTCGAGATGGCCGCATTACCACCCGAGCCGCCGTAACCGCGATCATCCATCCGCAGCACGGCAATGCCCCGATGACCCAGGGTGTCGGCGATCTCGCGGAAGATGCGGTAACCCTTGAACATCGGAATCGCCTCATCGCGATCCTGCGAGCCCGAGCCCGTAATGGTGATCACCGCCGGCACCCGGGCGCGCGCACTTGCCCCTTTCGGAATCGTGATAGTTCCCGCCAGGGTATGCCCCATCGGCGTCGTGATCACGATATCCTCCGCCGTGTACGGCGCCCCCGGAGGAGCCGAATAGTCCGGCTTCTCGACCGTCAGCGCGCCCGCGGCTCCCTGGACCCGTTCGATGACCAGCCCCTGGGCCGGAATCGTTCCACCAAGAATCTGTCCCTGCGGATCGACCCGGAGCCGCACGTCACCGCCAGCCATCGAAAGCACTACCGAATCCGCGCCCTGTCGCCTGACCGTGACGGCAAGCGTCTGCCCCCCCGCCACCATAAAGCCAGGATACTGGGCCGAGTCGCTTGCTGCGCGCCGAAACTGCTGCAGCAGGACTTCGAAGAGGGAGAAGGTCGGGTTGACGAGCGGCAGCGCACCGGCACGAGTGGCGAAGCCTTGCTGCTGTTTCTGCTCACCCGCCGTCATGTCCGCCACCACCGAATCACCCCGGAAGGTGAGCACCGCGACCTGGCGCGCCGGCGCATCCAGCGCGTCCGACGCGCTCCAGGCCCGACTGGTCAACGTGCTCACCGACCCGTCCGAGCCGAACGCAGCCGACAGCCCGATTCGAAGTCCCATCGCTTTCACCAGAACCTCGGCCTCCAGGCCCTGCGCCGTTCGCGAGAAGTGCTCGACCGCAATGGTGTCGGCGGCGCTCCGGAGCACGAAGGTGTTACGCTGCGCCACGGCCGGGGCGGCCGCTGCGAGAAGCAACAGGGAACTACAGAGAAAACGTGTCGACACAGCTACATCCTCGGCTGACGTGAAGGACTCCCCCTGCCAGGGGCCGCCGAGACCGACGCCCCCTGCTCCAGCTCTCGTCTTGTCACTACTCCACCGGACCTGATTCCGCCCAGCAAGGTCAGGCCGTCCGGATCCAGCGCCACATGTCCTTGAACGAGGCCTGCTTCCCGTACATCAGGATACCGACCCGGTAGATCCGCGAGGTCAGCCACACGATCAGCACCAGGCCCGCAATCATCGTAAGGATATAGAGCAACAACTCCGGCAGCGGAATCCGGGAAATCGAGTACCGCACCGGCACCACGAACGGCGCGAGCGGCGGAATCAGACTTGCCACCTGCGCATAGGTGCTGGTCGGATCGCGAAGCAACGCAAAGCCGCTGAACCAACCTGCCAGCGTCAGCACGACCACGGGGGTCTGCAGCTGCTGCGCTTCCTGAACCGTATTGACCATCGAGCCGATCGCGGCATAGGCCGACGAGTAGAACAGAAAGCCCAGCACGAAGAAGATCAGGAACACGGCAATCAGCATCGGATCCATCGTCGGAAGCATCGACCCCATGCCGCCGCCGCTTGCCGCACTCACGCCGAAGAGCCCAACCAGCTGCGCCTGGTACTTCTGAAAGAGGAAGAGCGCCCCGACCCAGATGCTCAGTTGCAGCAGACTGACCAGGCCGACGCCGAGCACCTTGCCCAGCATCATCTGGAACGGCGTCAGGCTCGAGACCAGCACCTCGACGATCCGATTGGTCTTTTCCTCGATTACCGATGTCATCACCTGGGTGCCGTAGAGCACCAGCGCCATATACAAGATGATGCCCATGGCGTAGGCCAGGATGAAGGTCGACGCACCGCTCTCCTCCGTCAGCCGTCCCTCCGTCACCTTCCTGGTCTCGAGGTTGACCGGTGTCGACGCCTTCATGGCCACCACAGGGTCCACCCCGGCGGAACTGAGCCGTTCCGACACCAGGACCGGCGTCAGATTGGTGCGCAGACCGCGCATATCCTCCATGCTGCCGACGTTTCTCCCGAAGTACCGAACCTTGCCCGTGGTAACCGATCCTTCATCGAGAATCAGCAACCCGTCCAGCGCGTCAGCATGCTGCTTCCGCGACACCCCGGTGAGCGGCACCAGCGAGTCGACCACATCCTGAATCCGGCCGACGGCCTGAATCCGGACCGGAGCGTAGAGCCGTTCATCAGACTCGCGCCCCTGAACGGCGGCCAGGGTCTGTTCGACCCGTAGTCCGAAGTCGCCCGGAGCGCCATCGACGACGACGATCCGCTGACCGGTGCTCTGGCGACTCAAGATCAACGACGGAAGGACCGCGAGGGCGGCGAAAAAGACCGGGCCCAGAACGGTACCGAGAAGGAACGCCTTGGTCCGGACCCGCTCCACGAACTCCCGGCGCACGACTGCGAGAATCTTTCCCATATCGATTCCTCAGCTTTCCTCGGTAACGGCGTAGGGGCGCGCACCCTCAACCCCGACCTTGGCAATGAAGATGGACTGCAGCGACGCCTCGGCGACCTCGAACCGGGACAGCCCTACCCCGGCACGAACCAGCGAAGCAAGCAGCGCATCGGGATCACCACCGGGGGCCAGTTCGACTTCGGCGCTGGCTCCGCGATCCTCGACGCGGCTTACCAGGCTTCGATCAGCAAGCACCGGCGCCGCCCGGTCACCATCGCGACTGAAGGTGAGGTTGATGTGCTTGCCGCCGAACTCGCGCTTGATCTCCGCCAAGCCGCCGTCGACCACCTTCTTGCCATGCGCGATGATGACGATCCGATCGCACATCTGCTCGGCGTGCTCCATGATGTGGGTCGAGAAGAGCACCGTGTGCCCGGCCCGCGCCACCGCCACGACGACCTCACGCATGGTTCGGCTGTTGACCGGATCGAGTCCGCTGAACGGCTCGTCCAGGATCACCAGTTCCGGATCATGCAGCAGGGTACCGATGAACTGGACCTTCTGCTGCATCCCCTTCGAGAGATCCTCGACCTTGCGGTCCGACCAGTCCGAAAGGTCCAGTCGCCGAAGCCACTCAATGGACTTATCCCGTCCGGCGCGGCGCGAAAGCCCCTTGGTCTCCGCCAGAAAGATCAGGTGCTCGAGCACCTTCATCTTCTTGTAGAGTCCCCGCTCCTCCGGCAGGAAGCCGATTCGGCCCGATTGATCCCTGGCGCCAGCCTTACTGCCAAAGAGACTGATCTGCCCCTCGTCTGGAACGATGATGTTCATCATCATCCGGATCGTGGTACTCTTGCCCGCTCCATTCGGCCCGAGCAGACCGAAGATCCCGCCCTTCGGCACGCTGAGCGTAAGGTTCTGAACCGCCACGTGACCGGAAAACCTCTTGGTCACTCCGTTGACGGAAATCACCGCCTCGGCCATCGGCCCGTCCTTCCCTGATAAGGTTCCAACCGCACTTATTCTCTGCTCTCACCAACCTGATCCGACGGCGCGCCATTGCCGTTGGGATCGAAAATTTTCTCGATCGCTTGCCCGAACACGCGCGCAATCCCGAACGCGAGGGGCAGACTCGGATCGTACTTCCCGGTTTCGATGGCATTGACGGTCTGGCGCGAGACGCCGAGCCGTTCTGCCAACTCCGCCTGAGACCAGCCGCGCTCAGCTCGCAGCACCCGCAGCCGGTTGATCACTGGTATTTGCGCCTGATGGCCCGGAACCCGAAGTACCAGAACGCAAACATGCCGAGCCAGAGGTATGGAAAGACCTCTGTGACCCGGAAATCGGGCACCACCCTCAACCGCGCCAGCATTCCGTACGACATCACGAGAATACCGGTCAGCGCGAACTGGACGACCAGCGCTTCCAGATGGATGGTGCGCTCGAGTTCGTCGATCTCCTTGAGCCAGCGACTGATCCGCAGGTACCAAAGCACCAGTGGCACGTTGGGGATGAGCCCCGCGACCCCCCGGAGCCCCGAAGGGATCAGGCCGGCACGATCGAGCACTGCGACGGCGACGATGAGCCCCGCCGAGAGCAGCGCCAGGCCGATCATCCTGATGGTGAAATCCGAGTTACGCTGACCCATGACTGAAGCATCCGGGTGAATGATCTCGTCAAGCATCATTTACGATGTGTCAATCTTACTTTACATCTCAGTTTACGCAACCCTCCCTTAGGAACAGGCAATTAGTGGTTGCTTGTGATACTACTTATCTGGAGGGAAATCCAGGAGGCAGGGTCGGATGTTGGGTGGGTGGGTGGCGTGGCCGCTCAGCTCCATGATGGCTGCCGCTGAAACTTAGGTCGTTAAACTGCCCTCCGGCTAACTGGCGCGGACCTGGCGGATTCGGCTCAGATCCCGGGCCTCCGAGGCCTGCGCATGATACAGATCCCAACGGAGCTGCAGATTCATCCAGAGATCAGGCGACGTCCCAAAATACTTGGCCAGGCGTAGCGCCGTCGCGGGCGTGATACCGCGCCGGCCGTTAACCAACTCATTGACACGCTGGTAGGGCACATGAATCCCATCGGCCAACTCGCGCTGAGAAAGGCCCATCGGATTCAGGAACTCCTCGAGCAGCATCTCGCCAGGATGCGTCGGGGGACGATGAGTAGGAATCCGAACCATGGCGAACCTCCAGTACGTCAGTCGTGGTAGTCGACGATTTCGACTTGCTCCGGGCCGAACTCCGTCCAGACAAAACAGATCCGGTACTGATCGTTCACGCGGATGCTGTGCTGCCCTTTACGATCCCCTTTGAGCGGCTCCAGCCGGTTCGCAAGGGGGATACGGAGATCCAGCAAGCCCTTCGCCGAGTCGAGCAATTCCAGCTTCCGCCGGGCACCGGTCCAGAGGAGTCTCGGACAGGTCCGCCGCGCCCGTTTGCTATCCCGCGCGTTGAAGATGTCTTCCGTGCCGGGATCGCGGAACGTGCGGATCATGGTACCATGATAGCACGGCTACCATGCTACAACAAGGTGATCGACTCGTGCGTTCCTACCCGCCGTAGAGTTCCCGTGCTGCGGCCTCTCCCATCCGCCGGTAGTCATGCCCCACGCCTGGAACGATGCGTAGCGACCACTCCAATGGCACGCCCAGGGCTTGCGCACGGCGCTCGCCCTGCGCGAAGAAATACTTCCCGCGCGAGAGACGGTCGGCACCATGCCGGTCGAGCAGGGGCGTGTGGAGCTGGATGCCGCCGCGCTCGCCGTCGTTGTCGAGCTCGCCGAGCAGGACGAGCAATTGCGCGCCAAGGCCCGTAGCGAGCTCACGCTCGGTCACCCCGGTACCCCTGAGCCCGATGATGGGCGGTTCATCGAGCGAGGGCATCGTGTAGAGCCCCGCGTTGGCGGCGACGATGCGCCGTGCCTTGGAGATGGGATGAAAGAGCGGCAGGCGATGCAGGATCTGCGCGCCCGCGGAATGACCGAACAAGTCGTAGCGCGTTTCGGCGGAGCCCGTAACGCTGACGAGGAACTGGAAGATCCGGTCGAAGTCGGGGAAGATCCATGTCTCGCGCTGCGAGTTGACGGTGAACGAAATGTCCTCGTCGCGGAGATGCCAGACGGATGGAGGTGCTCCGTTCACGGGCTTCGGCGCGTTGCGAATCTGGAGGTTGGTAATGACGCCACCCAACTGGTACGCCGCGAAATCATAGTCCGCATCGGAATAGCCGAGCGCTGCGACCAGGACGTTCATGGCCTCCGCGCGCTCGACCCAGGCATCGCGGTACTCGGCGGCGTTGCGGCCGGCACCGGGGAGCACGAGCAGGATGCGCGACGACGTCGTGAAGCGTGTGGGCATGTAATAGGCGACCGTGATGCGGTCGGCCTCGTGCCCCACGCCGCCCGCGGTCAGGAACGCGCCCCGTCCCGTCGAGAGCGTCGGCGGCTCGAAGGGAGGAGGCGTCTCATCCCGCTCGATGAGCGTCATACCGCAGGCGGGGCACGTACCCGGGGCCTCGAACACCCGGCCGTCCATAGCGCAGCCGCAAGGTGGGCAGACGTAGCCCAATGCCTTCGCCGAGGCAGCGGGCAAGAGCCAGGGGGCAAGAACCGCACTGCCTCCGAGGGCGACGCCGCGGCGGACGAACTCGCGTCTGGTGGTCATACAATCGACCTCCGGTTGGCAAACCGTTGTTGGTATTCGCTCGGCGTGACGCCAAGCTCCCGTTCGAAGGCGCGGCGGAAGCCGTCCACACTGCGGAAACCCGCGCTGTGGGCGACGCGCTTGACGCTGACGCGTCCTCCGCTCAGCGCAGTGCGGGCCCAGTCGAGCCGCAGCTTCACCACGAAGCGTCCGGGAGGCATGCCGAACGCGGCGCGGAAGCGGCGGGCGAACTGCCGCGGGCTCATGTTCGCGCGGCGGGCCAGCGCCTCGACCGAGAGGTCCGCGTGGGGATGGTTCGTGGCCCAGAGGCAGACCTCTTGCAAGCCGTCGTCTCCGATAGCCTGCAGGCGCAGCGGCTCGGAGAACTGGGCCTGCGTGCCCGTGCGACGCAGGAACACCACAAGTTCGCGCGCCGCAGCGACGGCGATGCGCGCGCCGAAGTCCCCTTCGATAATCGAGAGGGCGAGATCGATGCCGGCAGTCACGCCTCCGGAGGAAAGGAGCGTGCCGTCCTGCGTATAGAGCGCATCGGACTCCACGCACACCTTCGGATAGCGACGCCGCAGATCGTCGGCGTGGGCCCAGTGGGTGGTCAGTGTGCGCCCGTCGGCAAGCCCCGATTCGGCGATGGCATAGGCGCCCGTGCAGACGCTGGCGATACGCCCGAACGACGCGTGATGGCGGCGCAGCCACTCGCCGAGCGCCTTCAGGGTACGCGGATCGCGGACGCCGGCCCCGCCCGGCAGGAGGAAGAGATCGGCGCACGGACGCACCGGGGCACGCCGGAAGGCGCGAAGGCGGAGTCCCGACTCGGTCCCCACGTCGCGCGGGCCGAGGCTCCACACGTCGAGGGTGTAGCATGGCGTCCCGTCGTCATGGCGCGCGGCGGCGAAGGCCTCGAGCGGCCCGGCGACATCGAGGGCGTTGACGCCTTCGTAGAGAATGGTAGCGAGGGCGTGTGTGGTCATGGCTCGGCTCCGTTTCCCACAAGTTGGGAAAAGAAGGCCATGGCAGCAATGTCATCTTTACGACCAAAAAGGACATCGGGGGACGCTTCGGCGGGACTCTACACGTTGATCGGTCATCGCAACGACTGAAGGTCGGTGACTACGCTGCTCCAACTGTCGGTCGAACTCGGCGGGCTCAGCTCATCGAGGGTAATCCGATGGGCACCGAGGAGCTAAAAGCGGCATAACGACTTTTGGGGGTTCAGCGGCGGCCGGCACGGAGCCGAGCGGCCGCACCTTCCTTCAACCAACATGGGGCGCAGCCGCGACTTCGGAAGAGGAACCCCGCCCGCCGCAAACCCTTGTTAGGCGCCCCTCTTCATCACGACGCTGAGGAGTCGTTCAAGATCTAAGCGAAACGGACGTCGGTTCCTCGCATCAGTCGTCAATCTATCCACGGTTGCGAGTAGTATGAGTGCGGCTGCCTTAAGCTGTGCAGTGGGGTCGCGCTCAGGCTGACGTTTGGCTGCTACGCCGTTAGGAATAGGTCGAAGTACTTCGGACAGCGATACAGGTCCACCATGAATCGAAGAGCTTGTCCAACGGTAAAGCCCGTATAGAAACTTATCGGTTCGTGGCTTTCCTGATCGTTTTGCCTCATACTCAAGATTGGCGATTAGCCGAGCTTCAAGGCTCGGCTGCGTCGCCCAGCTTTTCGCCCAACGGCGTTCGCCAGTCCTGGAGTCTTTGAGTCGAAAGAGATGCCGAGTGTCAGTACGGTCCTTTGTGTAGGTTGCATGAGCAGTCGCGGCATCCTGTGTAGACATCACGGCCGCAACGTCCGCCAGGATCACGCGACGCTCGAGAGGCTCATAGCGTAAGAACCTGATCGCTCGCGACGGACCCTTTCCGTACCGAATCCATGAGTGATTAAATAAGATCTCGATCATTGACCGCAACAGCATACGGCCTTCATATGCATGCTGTGCCCCTAACGTGGCAATGGCATGCGCTAGGCGACGTTGTCGCACTAGGAATCCGAAGCCAACCAGCACCTTCCGGTTATTAAGACGACTCTGTGGGAGAGTGCGCTCAACCAGGCGTGCCAATCGAATTGATGCCCTAAGGACAGTCAACGGTGTCATGTTGGCGCCTAACGACTTTGGGTTTCAGCGACGGCCGGCGCGGAGCTGAGCGGCTGCGCCATCCTCCCAACTAACATGGGGGCCCCGGTCGCGACTTCGGAAGAGGAGCCTCGCCCAGCCACCGCTGCAAAACCCCTTGTTAGGCGCCAACGCCGCCGTCATGCCTGATAGCGCTGCGGCATTGGATGGTTCTTGATGTCGCGGATTGCTTCCAGAAGACGGACCGTCGCATCGCCATCCAGAGTGTCGCCCGAATAACGTACCTCGAATACTCCTTGGAGGTTGGAGGGCAGCTTGACCCCATCGCGAACAAGCAGGATGAACCGGCGTCCAAACAACGCCATGGCTGCACCAATCTCCAGGAGAACATTTGGATTGAGCACGATGTGCTCATTGGCATCCGCGTCCAGCAACTTCTGCTCCGCATCGACATGAATGATCGCTGCGCCGCAACTTCGCATTTCCCCCATGATCTTCTCGGGAACAGGCTGTGACACAGACGGCCGCTCTACGGACACAACTGGTTCAAGCTCACCAAAGCTCAGGAGCTTCTTGACAGGGTCAACGAATGCGCGGTTCTTCCCATGGGTGATATAGACCCGCTTGGCCGCCGCCTCATACCCAGTTCCTGCTGCATTGGGAGCGTGAACCGCTTGGAAACCGGTACTCACTTCTGGGGCCCGGCTAATGTCTGGATCCGCCTCGTCATCGGAGTCGTGCTCTGGGGCTGAGTCTATGCCCTCAAGCGTGACGTAGCGCTTGCCCTTGATATCGCGAAAGAACCCAACAGCGGATGCCCCTGCCACGATCAG
This sequence comes from uncultured Gemmatimonas sp., assembly GCA_964619465.1. GTDB lineage: Bacteria > Gemmatimonadota > Gemmatimonadetes > Gemmatimonadales > GWC2-71-9 > SHZU01. The sequence continues at coordinate 3,368 of CAZUES010000029.1, read as the reverse complement.
ACTGAGTACCGTTTGCGCACGGTCTTGCGGAACCCCGACTTCGACCAGGACGTTGAGGGCAATGTCGTCGCGCGGAACCGGGGCATCCGCGTACCTACGGAGGAACTCGCCGATGATTCGGGGTTTGACAAGTGCCTCTCGTTTTGCGCGGAGATCGTCCCCTTCAGCCGTCGGTCGTACGATCCGCATCCCGAGAGGAGTAATTGAGATCTCCGTTGCGTTGGGGCCGCCTGCCGTGAGGCCGTAGGCGATGGCTGCTCCCGCAAGCATTCGGAACTGGCTTGAGTTTGGCTGAATCCCCATCCCCGCAGCGACGTTCAGAGGCTTCGTCGGCTTGTACCCGTAGTGCTCCGCGATCGCGCGGGGTACTCGAATAGCGTCCTCAAGCGAATACGCGGGGACATCAGTTTGGCTAACCTTTGTGCGGGCGGCCGACACTGTCTTGGAGCCGTTGCGAGTAGTCTTCTTGGTAGCCACGTTATAATCTCGACCTGTAAGAGGTGTCTGAGGTGCACCTAACTAGTGTTTAGGCGCCTTGAGGCACATGCTGCCCCCACACGCTACCCAGAGGTATTCAGCTCTCCGGATCAAGCAACGCCTCCACCCTGTCAAGCGCGGCGTCCCATTCCCGCTGAATCAAGCGCCACAGCTCGGCTTCAAGGTTTCCGCGCTGTTCTGCACCAAACCAGCCCTGGTTTCTCGCAATGATGCGGGATTTATACCCTCGCCCGGATTCGCTCTCGCACTCGACCCAGAACGCAATGTCTCGACGCAGCTCTTCGCCGTACGACGTTTGGCCCATCAACTGGACTTTACGAAGCAGATCATCGAAGGCTGCTTGAAGCGTACGCTCCGCCTGTCCGATGAGAGCAGCCGCCTCAAGATAGTCTGTGGTGCCGGACATAGTTCCGCAGGTTTGCGAGAACCCGGCGACTTTCGCGTTGCACGCGAGCATGGCGAGACGGCGCGCCCCATATCCAAGGTGATGCGTGTAGCTCAAGTTCGGCCATTCACCCTCGCGTCGAACAGCGGCTCGCACGGTGCTCCAATGTGCTCGGCCTAGTGCATCGAGCAGATCCTGATGCACATGATCCGCCGTAGGAGCGATGTGACGCATCTGCGAAAGCGATGTTCTGAGCATGCGCGCAGCCATCCGTTGTACTGCTTGCACCTGCTCCTGTTGGTGGTTATCTAACACCGAACGGGCGCTCGCCGTAACCGCTTGAAGTTGCTCGCACCTGCGTGACTGCGCGCGTGCAACACGCTCAAGGAGTAGGGTGCGAAGAACCTCTGGCAAGTCCTCGCGGGCGTTGAAGAAGCCTATCGCGATGTTCGGCAAGTGTTGCGATCGAAGGCGGAGTTGGATCTGTTCCCCCTTCAGCTCATATCCCTCCTCTGTCGATCCGACGTGAATGCCTGCTTCATCCTTTACCTCAAGCGCTTCGCCGCTGTGCGGAAGTGCGAGAAGCAGCGCCCGATCCTCAAGGCCGCGAACGCCCGCGTCACGTGCTCGTTCGAGCAAACGCTGCGCCGCCTCTCCTGGAGCTTCGTTGAAGCGAGTGCAGAGCACGGGAACGGTATGTGAGTCGTCGAGGTGCCCCTCCAAGTCGGCTCGCATGACGGCTCCGTCGATACCTTTCGTATCGACGAGCCTGAGCGTCGCGCCCGCCGCAGCCAAGGCGGTTTCCGACACCACGACTTCGATGCGCTTTGGCATCGTGAACTCCGCATGTCGACCGTTGTTAATCGCTTCGAATGTCTCCTTCAGCCATGCGAACGCGCTCTTACCAGTTGAGACCTCATGCCATATATCCCGGCGATCACGCCGGTGGAGCGTCATTCGGGACAGGATCTCCACAACAAGCTCGCGCGTACTACCAAAAGACTTTGCGAGCTCGCGTGCTTCGTCGAGTGTCGGTAGGCGCTTGCCATCTTCGTCCTTCCGATTTCGAAGGATGCGCAGACCAGCCATGTTGCGAATCGCGCGCTCTACTTCGCGTGACACGCCTTGCTGCGTTCCCTCAGATCGATCCATGCCCTCCGTGTCGTCAAGTACGCCCTCGCGCAGATACTCTGCGAAATCGTAGACATCTGCGCGAATTTCATCTTCACTTCGGGGTTCGACCAGAATACCGACACCTGGGCCAGATCGTACGTGGACTTCACAGAGCGTAATGCCACCCGCGCCAGCCTCCAGTACGGGCGTCGGAAGGCCTCGCTCTGGATTCGGAATCTCAAGCTTGGTGACACGGCAGATAGCCGTCGACTTGCCAATTCCGATTCCACCAATGAACGCGATCTGGAAGTCGCGGGACATAACTTTGCGCGCCGCCTCGCGAAGCTCATCTGAAAGAGCTACGAGCCGTCGCTGGAAGGCGCTCCGAACTTCTGGATCCTCCTGTCGCTCTCTGAGTTCTTGCGCCACGACCTCTGCGTCCCATAGCTGGGAGTAGTCCGGGTGGTCGAGCGCGGGACGTGACAGCACTTGCCAGTCGTGAGATAACGCCGATTTGAGCGCTGACGCCTCAGAGGTTCCAATGGCATCCAAGAGGAGAGTCAACTCGTCCGGTGCGAGCGCTCGCTCCCCCGATTCAACTCGCGACAACACGGCTTGGCTCCAGGTGATTCGACGCGCGAGGTCCACCTGCTTGATGCCCGCACGGTCCCTGGCCTGCATTATTAGGCGTCCAATCTCTGCTTGACTTGCTTCCACGTCGTTCGACATTACGATTTCCAATAGAAGTTGTAGCAACAGTGTAGCAACGTTGCTGCAAAATGTCAAATGGGACGATTGCCTGAGGATTTATCCGTATCTTCCTGTGTTGGTCAGCACTAGCGGTCAGAGTACAACTCGCGGTCCTTGCGCAGCATCACGTCAAGGATCGGGTTCGGCACCGGGCCCCAACCTGAACTGAGACTTCGATGCTCAAGCCCAGAAGTCGGAGGTGCGAGAATAGCGATTAGTCGTGTTTCAGTCTGCTGGGCACCTAACTCAGATCTGTATGGTGAGAAGCGCAGAAGAACGACATCGGCCCGTCCGGTCAGGACGGGCCGATGCAATAGAGAGGGTCAGCGATCAGCGAAGCGGGTAATCTCGCCGGCCTCGGCCTCCGGAACGATCATGGTGCGCTGTTCGATCCGAACCCCGAACTTCCGCTGTCGCTCGAGCCACGCTTCGAGCGTGAGATCGGACGTCGCCGGATCGTGAATGCCGACGTCATGCAGCACGACCCCACGGGGCCGCCGCTCGTGATAGCGACCGAGGTAGGTCTTGCCCGACGCGCCGCCGACTATGACGGTGACACCATGCAGTTCCTCGTGCCCCGGATGAAAGACGTGCCCGCTCATTTGCTCGGTGCGCAGTGCTG